>NZ_JARXYJ010000001.1:3768000-4396000 GCF_029894425.1 Streptomyces sp. SAI-127 | reverse complement strand
GGGCTCAACATCAACGACGGTTGCGGCTCCACGCATCTCGGACTGCTGAAGGCCGCCGTCGTCGAGCACGGGGCGAACTTCGGCATCGCGCACGACGGGGACGCGGACCGGTGCCTCGCCGTCGACCACACCGGTGAGGAAGTGGACGGCGACCAGATCATGGCCGTGCTCGCGCTGGCGATGAGGGACCGGTCGGCGCTGCGGTCCGACACCGTCGTCGCGACGGTCATGTCGAACCTGGGGTTCAAACTGGCGCTGGAACGGGAGGGGCTCCGGCTCGTCCAGACCGCCGTGGGGGACCGGTATGTGCTCGAGGAGATGAAGGAGCACGGGTACGCCCTCGGGGGCGAGCAGTCCGGGCACGTCATCATCCTGGATCACGCCACGACCGGCGACGGCACGCTGACCGGGCTGATGCTGGCGGCTCGCGTCGCGGAGAGCGGGCGGTCGCTCAAGGAGCTGGCTTCCGTGATGGAGCGGCTGCCGCAGGTGCTGATCAATGTGCCCGATGTGGACCGGTCGAAGGTGTCGACGTCCGGGGAGCTGGCGGCGGCGGTGGCCGAGGCCGAGCGTGAACTCGGGGCGACGGGGCGGGTGTTGTTGCGGCCGTCGGGTACCGAGCCGTTGGTTCGGGTGATGGTCGAGGCGGCTGATATCGATCAGGCGAGATCTGTTGCCGGGCGGCTTGCCGATGCGGTGAAGTCGGCGCTGGGCTGAACTGGCGGGTAGGGGCAGGGGGTTCTGTGCCTTGCGGGCCGCGGGTCCGTCGTGGCTTGTCGCGCCCACGCGGCGGAGCCGCATATCGGACAGAGCCCCGCGCCCCTAACTACGTTTCCAGAGCCACTTCTGGAAAAGCAGCGTAAGAGTGCCTGCCAGAACGATGCCCAGCAGGTTCAGCAGGAGTTGGTTCGTGGAGCCGACCGTCTGACCCATGTCGCCGTAGGCCAGGGCCACCGCCGCGTTGGCCGCCGCCGGGACCGTGGTGACCGAGATGGCCACTCCCACCAGGGCCCCCGACTTCGCCGAGGTCAGGCTGAGGGTGCCGGCGATTCCCGCCAGGACCGCCACCACGAACGAGAAGGCGTCGGGGGCGTAGACGAAGGCGGTGTTGGGGCGGTCGCCCTCCAGGTCGGACTTGTGGAAGAGGTCCGCGGCGTCCATGAACCAGGTGAAGCCGACCGTCACCGCCATCGCCACCGCGAAGCCCACCAGCAGGGCGATCAGCGAGCGCACCGCCAGGCGCGGGTGACGCTGGACGATCGCCGTGCTGAGGGCGGCCAGGGGGCCGAACTCCGGGCCCACCGCCATCGCGCCCACGATCAGGATCGCGTTGTCCAGCACCACACCGCAGGCAGCGATCATCGTGGCCAGTGTGAGGAAGGCGAGGTAGGTGATGGAGAGCGTCGACTCCTCGTGCGTCGCGTCGGTCAGGTGCTCCCAGATGACCGCGTCGACGCCTTCGCCGGGTGCGTCGTCCTCGGCCTTGTCCGCGCGCTCGGAGAGCGACAGGTCGATGTTCTCGACGGCGATGGAGCCGGACTTGTCGAGGTCCAACTCCCGCAGGGCGCCGATGAGTTCGTCGCCCGCCTCGCGGGCCACGTCGCACATCACGACGTCGCCGGCGGGGTTGCGGGCGGCGCCCGGCATCACGACGAGGTGCGTGGCGCCGACCGTGTTCTCGATCAGGCGGACCACGTCGTCGGTTTTCTCGGCCGGGGCGATCAGGCGCAGGTGCAGCATGGCGCCTATCTAACAGGCCTTCGTCACGTGGTCACAGCTTGCGGAGGCTGAGCTTGCGCACCTTGTGGTCCTGGCCCTTGCGGATGACGAGGGTGGCGCGGCCGCGGGTGGGGGCGATGTTCTCCACCAGGTTGGGCTTGTTGATGGTGCGCCAGAGGGTGCGGGCGTAGTCGACCGCCTCCTCTTCCGAGACCTGGGTGTACTTCCTGAAGTACGAGTCGGGGTTCTGGAAGGCGGTCCGGCGGAGCTTCTTGAACCGGCTGAGATACCAGCGCTCGATGTCCTCGGCGCTCGCGTCGACGTACACGCTGAAGTCGAAGTAGTCGGCGAGACCGACACGGGTGCGGCCGTCCGTGCCGGGGAGGGCGGGCTGCAGGACGTTGAGGCCCTCGACGATCAGGATGTCGGGGCGGCGGACGGTGAGCCGCTGGTCCGGGACGATGTCGTAGATCAGGTGGGAGTAGACGGGGGCGGTGACCTCGTCCTTGCCCGCCTTGATGTCGGCGACGAAACGGGTCAGCGCGCGGCGGTCGTACGACTCCGGGAAGCCCTTGCGCGACATGAGCCCGCGGGCCTCCAGCTCGCGGGTGGGGAGCAGGAAGCCGTCGGTCGTGACCAGCTCGACGCGGGGGTGCTCGGGCCAGCGGGAGAGCAGGGCCTGGAGGAGGCGGGCGACGGTCGACTTCCCGACGGCGACCGATCCCGCGACGCCTATGACGAACGGGGTGCCCGACTGGGAGCCCTGTTCGCCCAGGAAGGTGTTCAGGGCGCCTCGGAGGCCGTCCGTGGCGCCGACGTAGAGGTTGAGGAGCCGGGACAGCGGGAGGTAGATGTCCCGCACCTCGTCGAGGTCGATGACGTCACCGAGGCCGCGCAACTTCTCGACCTCTTCGGCGTTCAGCGGGAGCGGCGTCTTCTCGCGCAGCGCGCTCCACTCGGCGCGGGTGAGGTCGACGTAAGGAGTCGCCTCCGGCTTGTGCCGGTGGGCGCTCCGGGGCATCGGGGAGACCGGAGAGATCACAGTCCATTGTTAACGGAGTTTGAACGGGGTGGGGGGTGGGGTGGGTCACGTCGGGCCCCGGCCGCCCTTGGCGGGGTGGTCAGGTGAAGTCCGCGTAGGCGAGGTGGGTCGCGCAGGCCCGGCAGCGGAAGAGGTACGCGGTGGGCTGGTCGTCCTTGTCGAGCGAGCCGAGGAAGTCCTCGACCTCGTCCGCCGGCCAGGCCCACTCGGCGCATCGCCGGCGGAGGTCGTCGACGGCGTCCGGGTACCTTTCGAGTTCCTTCGCCCCGGCGAGGCCGAGGAACTCGGCGCCGTCGCCGCAGTGCGTGAGCCACGTCGGGGACTGCCATGCGAGGAACCCCGGGGTGTGCCTGAGGACGGCCGTCACGACGTCTTTCTGTACGTCCCCCTCGATGGCCTCGGCGAAGGTGGCGTCGTAGCGCTCGGCGGCCTTGCCGAACGCGATGCAGTACGGGCAGATGCCGCTGTCCGGGCCGCCGACGGAGCGGACAGGGCCGGTGTACACCCAGCCGCGTTCCTGTCCGCAGCACACGCAGGGGACGTCGGAGGTGGTGACGGAGCCGGTGGCGACGGGGTTCGGGTGGTACGGGAACCGGGGGAGGGCCGGGCGTCGGCGGGGCTCCGGCTGCGGGGAGATCAGCAACTGGATCGCGCTTCCGGTGAGAGCGGCGGGCGCGAGCACGATCGCCTCCGCGCGGAGGCTCTCCGGGAGGTGTCTCCGGTCGGCCTCGCTCGTGAGGATCACCGGGCAGTCGAGCGGTAGGACGGCGGCACCGGTGCGGCGGGCGAGTTCGGCCACGCGGTCCAGGATCTGCCCGGGAGAGAAGCGGTTGAAGGTGAGGCCGAGGGCGTCGCCGTAGACCTCGGACCCGCCGTCCTCGGCTTCGAGATCCCAGGAGTCCGGGAGACCGGTCGGCGGCATGCCGCCGACGGTGACGGGGCCTAGGACGTCGCGTATCGCGGGCTCGTCCATGGGGGCGGGGTGTCCGTCGGCGAAACGGCAGAGGTACAGGCTGTAACTCATGTGGTTCCTTTGAATGCGGCCGGCCCGCCGGAGCCGGTGTGGCCTGACTTCGGCGGGGCCTGAAAGGCCTGTGGGTCAGGAGCGGCGAAGACCTCTCACCTGGACCAGAAATCCGTACGCGCGCCCGTCCGGTTCTTCGAATCAGCGATGCTCTTTTCGAAGAGATCGAGGACGGCATTCCGCAACTCCGCGCCGGTTTCCCAGTCCACGAACGCCCCGTCCCCGATGAAGGGATCTACGTGCGCCTCCGCGCCAGGCTGCTGGTGCGAGCCGCCGGTGAGGTCGTTCCGCCTTTTGCTGGCCCTCGGGCGTAGGTCGGGCAGGTTGAATTCTGCTTCGGCCATGGGTCTCTCGCTCTGGGGGCGCACGCTCAGCGTGCGCCCCCCTGACCGGTGTCTCCATCTATGGAGACGGTTAGGTCAGGTTCTGCTGACACTCCTTGAGTACGAACTCTCCGAAGCTGTCCGCGATCTTTTCCATGAGCCCGCCGTCGAGGACACCCGGGTTCCACGCAAACACGGGATACTCGCCGTCCTCGTCTGGCTGGGACGTGTCGAGTACGGCAAACAGCCACACGTCGTCGAGCATGACCACCATCAGTTCCTGAGGCATGCCGACCTCGGCCCGGGCGTCGAGGGTCTCGGCCACGGATCCCAGAAGCACGTCTCCGGCGGCTTCGGTCTGGTAAATGCCTAGAAATTCACTGGACGACACGTCCCACGAGCCGAACTCCTCGATCAGAAGCCGGTACGAGGGCGGGAACGTGAGTCCGAGCTCCCGCTCGGCTCGGGCGATGATCTCTGGGGAACAGCCCCGGCCGTGCTGTGCGGTGTCCTCGTTGGCGCGCACCAGGTCGATGACCTGCCGACTCGCTTCCATCCCCGTCATCCGCCGAAGCCCTTCGCTCGGTTTTCCCAGTAGCGTTCCCGCCACTTTTTGAAGGCCGGGCGGTCGATCCCGCTGGGAATCTTCGTCCCGGATTTCCAATGGATGATCTTACTGTTCGCCGAGTGGAACGAACCGGTCACTTCGGCGATCGGACCTTCCTGTGTCTGCAACATGTGGTGAAGCTGCATCTGTTTGTCGTCGGCAGCATACGGCGGCCTGCCCTTCTTCATCAGTTCCAGGTTGCTCAGTCCGTCCTTCTGCTTGGGCGACGTGTAATTGGGGTCGATCAGATCGTCCCGCTGGTAGACACGCTGACCTTCGAAGTCGGTGAGCTTCCAGAACTTGCACGGCAGCCCGTTCGGTGCCGCCGCGGCCAGCGCCCTGGTCATCCGGGCGACACCATCGAAGGCCCGGCAGGCCTCCGCGACGTCGTCCTCGAACGCGGCCACAGTACGGCTGATGTTGGCGACGGCGCCGGGGTCCATGTCCAGCGCCCGCAGCGCCTTGAAGGCGTCGGCGATGCCTACCCCGGTGCGCAGTGAGGCGTCGAGGGCACGGATGCCCTCGACCACGGCCTGGGTGATCTTGCCGCCGAAGAGGAAGGCCGCGACGTCGAAGGCGGCCCAGCCGCACCCGCCGAGGCTTCCGCTCGCGCCGCCCGGGGCCACCTTCTCGGCGCAGTCGATCCAGTGCCCGACCAGGATGTCCACCGGGTCGATGCCCGAGTTGAACTCGGTCATTGAGAGGGTCTTGGTGACCCTCTCCGTTTGGGGATCGACCGGCTGCGTTCCGAGGAACAGGGTCTCCCAGTCCGGGCATCCGGCCTGCGTGGCGGGCAGGTCGAGAGCCGTGCAGAGGTAGACGTCGATCTCGACCTTGTACGTGATGGTGGCCGTGACCGTGCAGTCCCCAAAGTGGATGATGACGTTGCAGTTGTCCCTCTTGACGTCCTTCGGGTCACCGATCGCCTCGATGCGGTCGACGTAGAAGACGTTGCCGATGCCACCGGCTGACGTGCCCTTCTGGATGCTGCTGTTCTTGTCCGCCGTCTCGGTGCGGGAGGCGGCCTCCTGGGCCTCCTTCGCGTACTTGTCGGCGTCCTTCGCCGCCTCCTCCGCCTCCGTCGCCGCCGCGTCCGCGCGGTCGGCCGCCGCTCGGGCGTCCTTCGCCGCCTGTTCGGCCTCTGCCGCTGCCGCGTGGGCCGCTTCCGCGTCGAGGGCGGCCTGGTCGGCCGCCGCGCGGGCGGAGGTGGCGTAGCCCTCGGCGCGGCCGGCTGCCGCGTCGGCGGCGGCCGCGTCCACGGTGGCCTGGCGGTCGTACTCGACCGTGCGGGCCAGCGACTGCGTGGCCTTGGCTGCGGTACTCGCCGCGTCGGCCGCGTAGCCCAGGGCCTCCTTGGCGTAACCGCGGGCGTCCCTGGCGTAACCGGCGGCGTTGGCAGCGTGCTGGTAGGCGGCCTTGGTGTCGTCCTTCGCCTGGTCGGCGAGGGATTTGGCCGCGTCGGCCTCCGCCTGGGCGTTCTTGGCGTGGGCGTCGGCGACGGCCTTCTGCTGCTCGGCGATCGACTTCGACGCCTGCCCTGTCAGGACGACGAGGCTCGCGGCGGAGTCGGTGTCCACATAGGGGGAACCGAGCTGGATCGCGTCATTGGCCGGGTTGGCGACCTGCGCGGCCGCCTTCCCCGCGTCCACGGCCGCCTGCGCGGTGACGTGGGCGAAGCCCACGGCCTTCGCCGAGGCGGCCATGGCTTTGGCGACCTCGGCCCGCGCCGCGTTCGCCTGGGACTTGGCGGTCCTCGCATGGGCTTCGGCCTCGGCAGCGAGCTGGACCGCCGTCTTCGCTTCGGAGGCGGCGTGCTGGGCGGCGGCGATCGACTCCGCCACGGCGGCGGTCGCGGTCCGCACTGCGGCGTCGGCCTTCAGCTTGGCGGCCTGGGCGGCGTCCGAGTTCGCGCGAGCCCGCTCGGCGGCGGCCTCGGCACGGGTGGCGGCCGCGTCCGCCTCGGCCGCTGCCCGGGTGGCCGCGTCGGCTTCGGAGCGGGCCCGGCCGGCCGCCGCCTCGGCGTCGCTCGCGTGCCGGTCGGCCTCGTCGGCGGCGGCGCGCGCCGCGGTCGCCGCGTCGCCGGCGTCCAGCGACTGGGCGTAGGCCTCCTTGGCGTCGGCCTTGGCGCGCTGGGCGTCGGCCTTCTGCTCGGCCTCCCATGCGTCGTCGCGTTTGGCCTTGGCGTTGTCTCGGGCTGTGACGGCGTCGTTCTTGCGTGCGATTGCCGTCTGCTCGGCGGCTTCGGCCTTCTCCTTGGCGGTCTGAGCGTTGGCCGCCTCCGTTTGCGCGTTCTGCTTGTGCTGGTTGGCCTCGGCCTGCTTGGCCGCGGCCTTCTCCTTCTCCGCCTTGGCCGTCTTCTCTTCGGCCTCCGCGGCCAGCCGCTTGGCGTGGGCGTCGGCGGCGGCCGCCTTGGCGTCGCCCTCGGCCTTGAGGGTCTCGGCGAGCTTGGCCTCCGCCGTCTCCTTGTCCTTCTTGGCGTTGTCTCGGTGGAGTCTGGCCGCGTCTGCCGCGGCCTTCGCCTGCGCCTCGGCCACCGCGGCGGCGGCCTTGCGGAACTCGGCCTTCGACTGCGCCGCCTGTGCCAGCGCCCGCTGGGTAATCGTCTTGCTGTCCCCGGCGGAGGCCCGGGTGGCCGCCTCGGCGGTCTCAGCGGCCTTCGCCAGGGCCTCCAGTCCGGCCACGGCCCCCTTCGTGACCTGGGCCTTCTGCTGACCCGCCAGCAGTCCTCGGCCGCGCGGGGCACCGCCCGCGTCCGCGATCCGGTAGGCGGCCTGCTCTGCGGTGTCACTCGCGGTGGCGGCCTTCTTCGCCGCGGCCAACTGTGCCTTGATGGCGTCGAGTTGTTTCTTTGCCTGGGTCTGCGCCGCGGTGATGCCCGCCTTGGCCTTGTCGAACTGGGCCTTGTCCGGGTAGCTCAGGCTGTCCGTGCCGTTGTGGCCCTTGGGGACGATCCGGAACTTCTGCGGATTGGTGCCGTTGCACGTCCACAGCCACGAATCCTGGCTGTTGTCGAAGGTGTGCAGGTCCAGGCACTTGCCGGTGACGACGTTGCGGAGCTCGTCTGCCGCGCGGACGTCGAAGTTCCACTGCTGGGCCTTACTGCCGTTGCAGGTCCAGATCTGGATCTTCGTGCCGTTGGCGGGGTTGCTGCTCTGGACGTCGAGGCACTTCTGGGAGTTGACGTTGACCAGGGCGTAGGCGTCACCCGACGCTTCCCACTGCCACTGCTGTCCCGCGGTGTTGTTGCAGGTGTACAGCTGAACGGGGGTGCCGTCGGTCTTCTTCGCACCGGCCACGTCGAGGCACTTGCCCTGAGCCGCCTCGACCTGGATGACCGCCGGGGAGTCACCGATCCAGCCGAGGCCACCGGGGGACCAGTAGTCCTGCCAGCGGGCCAGGTGATCGGCGATCCACGACTGGCCGAGCAGATCGGCCATCGACTCGGCGCCCTTGGTCAGCGCTGTCGTGGCGTCGCGGTTGGCGGTGAGGATCTGGTTGCGCTGGGTGGCCTGGGAGGCGATCTCCTGCTGCCACTCCCCCGCGGCGGTGTCCTCCACCTGGCGAAGCGTCTTGTTCGGGTCGATCGGGTCCCGCCACCCGCAGGACGCGAAGCGGGTCTTCATGTCCTCGACGGCGATGCGGTACTCGACAGTGCCCGGCTGAGGGGCGGTACGAGGGAAGCCGCCGGAGGCCAGGAAGAGCCGGGCGTCGTCGGCGCCCTTGCCGTGGAAGGTGTCGAACAGTGCCTCGAACGCCCGCTGTTCGTCATATTGCCGAGCCCGCTCCTCACCAGGGAGGGAGGGGTCGTAGGGCTTCTCGCCGTAGAGCGGAGTACCCAGGTCCTTGAGGGCTTTGACGGTCAGATCGTCGGCCTCGGGGGTCGGGTCGTAGAAGTTGAACTCTTCGTTCCAGTCGGGGCCGCCGGCCCACTTGCCCAGGCCGGTCTGGTCGTAGAAGTCCTCGCCGTCGTGGACGCCGGGCACCCACTGGAACTCGGTGTCGCTGAACCCGCCCGGGGTCTCCAGACCGTCGAGGGGCTTCTCCCAGGCGTTCCTTTTCGCGTAGAGGCGTTCCCAGTTGGCCTTCCAGGCGCTCTCGTCCTTCTCGTGGGCCTGACGCAGGGGCCCGTCGAACGCGCCGTCCATGCTGGCGAGTTCGCGCAGCTTCTGCGGCGTCTGGTTCAGGGCGTCCTGGGCCAAGCCGTACATGCCCGGTCCGCCCAGGCGCACGGCGTCGGCCATCAGGCACTGGTCGAACCGCAGCTGTTCGTCGGTCGTGGTCTCGAACCAGTCGTCCGGCCTGTCACTGGAACTGGTCGAGGTATCACCCGCGAAGAGTCCCGCGAGCTCGGGCCGCACGGCGAGTGTGGCCAGCACCGCGACCGCGGGCAGGAGAAGTACGACACGGGCGAAGAGCCCTTGCCTTCCCGACGTGGGTGTCAGGAAGGCGGGTGGTCTGGAACGCAAGAGCGCATCCCTTTCGTCGCAAGGAACCGACCGGGAGCCTGCCGATGGCGGCTCAGGGGCGTGGAGACTGGCGAGTTGGCCTGGCCCAGGCGTCAGGGACGCCTGGGCCAGGCGGGCGTGGGACACGCGGATTGCAGGTACTGCGGCACAGAAGGTCCCTCCCCCGTAGCGACACCGTTCCCCTGGTCGCTGACTGACGTGCACGCACTCCCGGAGTGGTCATGATCCGGTCAAGCGCGGGTCACTCTAGGCAGGGTCCCTTCGGTGTGTGCAAGGGCTTTCCGCTGCCTGGCGTAAAGCCACCCCAAGTCTGGAGCGGTCATGCGGAGGGTGCGAACCCCGTGCGCGCAAGGGAATGATGTGTCCTTTCTGTGGCGAGTTGGTGAGGGCTTTAGGGGCAGAGTGGATCGAGTTGGCTCGATTCAGCCCCTGCCGCGATATCCGGAATCGGGCACGAAGTGCCGTGTTTCGACGTCCGATGACCCCTAGGCTGCCGCGCATGTGCGGAATCGTGGGATACGTGGGGTCGCAGTCGGCGCTCGATGTCGTGATGGCCGGGCTGAAGCGACTGGAGTACCGGGGGTACGACTCGGCAGGCGTCGCCGTGCTGGCGGACGGCGGGCTGGCGGCGGCGAAGAAGGCCGGGAAGCTGGTCAATCTGGAGAAGGAGCTGGTGGACCGGCCGTTGCCGACGGGGCTCACCGGTATCGGGCACACGCGGTGGGCCACACACGGCGGGCCGACGGATGCCAACGCGCATCCTCATCTGGACAACGCGGGCCGGGTGTCCGTCGTCCACAACGGCATCATCGAGAACTTCGCCGTGTTGCGGGCCGAGTTGGAGGACCGGGGACACGAGCTGGCCTCCGAGACGGACACCGAGGTGGTCGCGCACCTGCTCGCCGAGGAGTTCTCGGTGACGGCCGACCTCGCGGAGGCGATGCGGCTGGTGTGCCGGCGCCTGGAGGGGGCGTTCACGCTGGTGGCCGTACACGCCGATGAACCGGACGTCGTCGTGGGCGCCCGGCGGAACTCGCCGCTGGTGGTCGGCGTCGGCGAGGGCGAGGCGTTCCTGGCGTCCGATGTGGCGGCCTTCATCACCCACACCCGCTCCGCGATCGAGCTCGGCCAGGACCAGGTCGTCGAACTGCGGCGCGACGGCGTGACGGTGACGGGCTTCGACGGCCGCCCCGCCGACGTCCAGCCGTACCACGTCGACTGGGACGCCTCCGCGGCGGAAAAGGGCGGCTACGACTACTTCATGCTCAAGGAGATCGCCGAGCAGCCGAAGGCGGTCGCCGACACGCTGCTCGGCCGTATCGACGCGGCCGGGTCCCTGACGCTGGACGAGGTCCGGATCTCCGCCGCCGAGCTGCGGGAGGTGGACAAGGTCGTCATCGTGGCGTGCGGTACGGCCTTCCACGCGGGGCTCATCGCCAAGTACGCCATCGAGCACTGGACCCGTATCCCCTGCGAGGTGGAGCTGGCGAGCGAGTTCCGCTACCGGGACCCGATCCTGGGCCCGCGGTCCCTCGTGATCGCGATCTCCCAGTCCGGGGAGACCATGGACACGCTCATGGCGCTACGGCACGCCCGCGAGCAGGGTTCCAAGGTGCTGGCGATCTGCAACACCAACGGGTCGACGATCCCCCGGGAGTCGGACGCGGTGCTGTACACGCACGCGGGGCCCGAGGTCGCCGTGGCCTCGACGAAGGCGTTCATGACGCAGCTCGTGGCGTGTTACCTGGTGGCGCTGTACCTGGGGCAGGTGCGGGGGACCAAGTGGGGCGACGAGATCTCCGCCGTCGTCCGGGACCTGTCGCACATCTCCGGTGAGGTCGAGCGCGTGCTGGAGACGATGGAGCCGGTGCGGGCGCTGGCGCGGTCACTGGCCGGCAAGAAGACCGTGCTGTTCCTCGGGCGCCATGTCGGATATCCGGTCGCCCTGGAGGGCGCGCTGAAGCTCAAGGAACTCGCCTACATGCACGCCGAGGGTTTCGCGGCGGGGGAGCTGAAGCACGGGCCGATCGCGCTGATCGAGGAGGACCTGCCGGTCGTGGTGGTCGTGCCCTCGCCCCGGGGGCGGTCGGTGCTTCACGACAAGATCGTGTCCAACATCCAGGAGATCCGGGCCCGGGGTGCGCGCACGATCGTCATCGCGGAGGAGGGGGACGAGGCGGTGGTGCCGTACGCCGATCACCTGATCCGGATTCCGGCCACGCCGACCCTGCTGCAGCCGCTGGTGGCGACCGTGCCGCTGCAGGTCTTCGCCTGTGAGCTGGCCACGGCCCGGGGCAACGACGTGGACCAGCCGAGGAACCTGGCGAAGTCGGTCACCGTGGAGTAGTCACTGTGGAGCAGTCGGCTGCCCGGTCCGGTAGAGGTTGCGGGCGGCGTGGAGCAGCCAGAACTCCAGCGCGAACCCGGCGAGCGCGGCGATGCCGATCCCGGGTTCGTGGATCCCGTTGACGAGGAGGGTGACGAGGAGCACGGGCCACAGCGTGGCCAGCGCGGTCACGAAGACGAAGTGGCCCGTCACCCGCCCGGCCGTTCTCCGGCCTTCGGCCCGCTTGGACTCGTCCGCCGGGGTCCGCGGGGCGGGGGCCGTCCGTTCACGCGGCTGAGGGATCTCCCCTGCCGGGCGGGCCGGAAGGGGCACGACCGCGGCGGCCGGAACAGCCTTGTCCAGTACGGCGATCCGCTCGGCCGTGACATCCCCGTACAGGGTCGGCTCCACGTCCACGCGGAAACCGTCGAGGCCGGTCAGGCACCGGGCCCCGTCGGGGCGGGTGGTCATCGCGGCACAGCCGTCGTACCGCACGGTGACCAGGCCGCCCGGCGTCGACAGCGTCACGCCCGCTTCCCCGATGATCAGCGTGACGTCCTCGTCCTCCAGGGACGGGTGCAGGGTGCCGGAGACCCCGGACGGCGAGAATCGGGGGGCCGGGGTGAGGCCCGCCCAGTCGGCGCCCCGGGTCGGTACCTGGAGCAGCCCGCCGTCCCACGCCTCACGGGCGACCTCGCGCAGATCGGCGACGCCGACCGCCTCGAGCTCGGCCCTGTGCTCCTCAGGAGTCAGGATCCGGTGGCCGGTCAGCAGGCTGAGCGCGTACGACGGCAACAGGGCCGCGCCGAGATCGGGGGCGTCGTAGCGCTTGAGCACCTTCCCGCGCGCGGAGTTCAGTTCGGCCTGCTCGATACGGCCCGCGCGCAGCCGGGCGAAGACGTCGACGAAGCCGCCGACCGCGGCGTCCTGCTTCTGCGGCAGCGCGTCGGCGTACGCGGTCAGGGTGGCGAAGTCGGCGTCACGAGGGGAGTAGTCGGCCTCCGCCGAGTACGAGTAGCCGCCCTTCTGGCGCAGGTCCTGGAAGAGAGCGCGGCCCAGCACCTCGGCGAACACGGCGGCCGCGGTGGAGCGGCGCAGGACGGAGGTGAAGACGAGGTGGCCGTCCTCGCCGCGGAGGTAGGCGGGCGTGACGGGGAGCGCGCTGGACGCGGCCGGGGTGGGGAAACGGCGGCCGGTGGGCAGGGTGAGGTCCAGGCCGTCGGGTATGCGGTCCGCGGTGAGGAACAGCACGGCGTTGTCCCGGGTGAAGCGGGTCTCGGCCCAGTGGCGCACCTGGTCGGGCGTCAGGGTCCGGGTGCCGAGCTCGTCGTAACTGGACAGGCCGTGGCCCTGGGCGCCGTACCGCCACAGCGGCATCTGGGACAGCGCGCCCTTCCCGCGGCTGCCCGCCTCCGTGCGCAGGATCTCCTTCTCCGTCTCCAGACGGTCCATCGGCAGGTCGCGCAGCGCCTCGCAGACGCTGTTGAGGTACGTGACCACCTCGTCCTCGTCGCCGGTGACGTGGAAAAGGGTGTACGTGCTGGCCGTGGCGCCGTTGTAGTGCAGGTCGGACAGGCCCAGGCGGTACAGGGCGAGGTGCTCGACGAGGTGGGTGATGCCGGAGGTGGGCAGGGTCTCGTCGGCGTGGCCCACCCGGAAGACGAGACCGGCGGTGATCTCGCCGGGGCGCGGGGCGAAGAGGGTGGGGATGCCGTGGACGGTGGTGTGGCCGACGATGCCGTCGAGAACGTGGAGGGTGTCGAGGGCGGTCGCGGAAGTGTCGTGGGTGGTCATGGGCGTCTCCTCCCTCAGAGTGTCGCCAGCGCGGCGGTGCGCTGCTGCGTGAACCGGGTCTTCCAGTCGGGCAGGTACCGCCAGAAGGACTCGGAGGCGGTGTCGCCCAGGGCGGTGAAGTGCCGGGCGGCGTCCTCGAGATGGCCGCCGAGGGAGAAGGCCAGGGCGAAGGTGCTGTGGGTGCCGGCCCAGTGCCAGTCGCGGCGGTGGTCGGGGTGCAGGACGGACGCGCGGGCGGCGCGGCGCAGTTCGTCGCGGACCGATACGTTCCGCAGGTACTCCGCGGCCTGGGCGCCTTCCAGCTCGGTGCACTGCTCGATGTGGGCCTCGGCGACCAGGACGCCGGCGTGCGAGCCGTCCGGCGCGGCGCTCGCGCACTGCTGGGCGAAGCCGTGCGCTGCCTCCCACGAACCGCCCCACTTGGGGCACAGCTGCTGCAGCAGGTGCGACTGCGCGCGGACGTGGTCCGGGTGGTGCTCCGCGAGCCGGTCGTAGCGCCGCCGGGCCTCGGACTGCCCCAGCACCAGCCCGCGGGCGGTCGCCAGTCGGGCGGTCCACGCCGGGGCGTACGCCGGATGCTCGGCACACACCTCGATCAGCAGCAGTTCCGCCTTGCGCAGCCAGTCGTGGAACTGCTCGGCCCGGTCCCACGGGACGTCCTCGCCGCGGGCGTGGCCGCGGGCACGCCAGCCGAGGTGGATGTACCGCTCGGCGAGCAGGGTGCGGGGGAGTGGCTCGGTGGGCTGTGCCTTCGCGGCTTTCTCCAGGAACCACTCGGTCCGCTCGACACCGGCGAGGAGCGCTGCCGCGAAGGAGACGTCGACGGTGGAGGGGATCTTCTTGAAGAAGGCCTGCGTGGCTTCCCAGTCGCCGTCCCAGGCGGCGGCGCGGAGCGGGGCGAGTTCGGGCACGGCGTCGAACGGGTCGGTCACCGGTGGTCTGGACCCGCCGACAGTACTTTCGCCCATACGACGGTCCCCCTGGCCTGGTCGATACGCGGTGCTGCGCAGGCTAGCAGGAGGGGTTACGGGGGGTTACTGAGATTCGGGGGCTGTCTTGAGGGCGTCGATGAAGGCGGAGAAGGGGGCGGGCGGGAAGGTGAGGGTGGCGGTGGTGGGGGTCTTGGAGTCGCGGATGGATATGTGGGTGGGGTGGGTTGCGATCTCGACGCAGTTGTTGCCGTCGTCCGGGCCTGAGTAGGACGACTTCCGCCAGTTCTCCATGGGGGGCCTCACAGCTCTTTCGCCAGCCGGTTGATGAAGTCGCGCGACTGTCCGGGGTCGAGTGATGCGGCTTCCACCTTACGGAAGCGCGTTCGAAAGGCAGTGAGTTGAGCCTCGGAGTCGATGAAGGCCGACCCATGGGGTACGTCACGCACCACGGTGTCCAGTCTGGGAAGGGGGCCACCGGCGTAGGTCATGGTGCTGGCGGCTGAGGCGAAGCCGTCCAGGTCGAAGGGGATGACGCGAATGGTGATGTTGTCCGCTTCGGAGATTTCGAGGAGTTGGAGGAGTTGGGCCCGGGAGGCGGCGCGGTCACTGACTCTGATCCGCAGGGCCGACTCGTGGATCACCGACTTGTACGCGAGGGTGATCTGCTGGCGCCTCATGCGGTGCTGTACGCGCAACGCGAGCTCGTTTTGGGTGAGTTCGGGAACCCTGGCCGAGAAGACGGCACGGGCGTAGTCGTCCGTCTGGAGCAGCCCCGGCACGTACAGGATCGCCACCTCGTGCAGGAACGCGGCGTGGTGTTCCAGCTCGGCGAGGTCCAGGAACGAGGTGGGCAGCCGCCCCCGGTAATCCTCCCACCAGCCGCGTGTCCGGTCGGTGGCCATCGCGACCAGGGCGTCGATGAACTCCTGGTCCGTGCAGTCGTAGTGGGATGCGAGGCGGCGCAGCCGTTCGTCACTCACGCCTGCGAGTCCGGATTCGATCTGGGTGATCTGGACTCGATTCGCCCCAAGCAGCGCTGCTGCCTCGATGGTGGTGAGTCCCGCCCCCTCGCGGAGCCGTCGTAGCTCGACCCCCAGGCGCATTTGACGCGCAGTTGGTTCGCGCCTCAGGACCATCGGTTGCTCCTTGGATCAACATGCCCGCCGACGTGGCTCGTTCGGGGGCAGATTACGCGATCCGCTTGCTCTGTATTACATGAAAGCCCTACCGTCGGTGACATAGCGCACACTCTGCGGAAGCGCACCGCTCCGTCCTGCCGTGACGGCCGCGGCACTGCCACCGCGCCCAACCACCCATCAAAGAACCGGAGTTGACGTATGCCCGAAAACGAACCCTGGGAGTACACGCTGTACATCCCGAACGACGTCCGAGCCGTCACCGTGGCCCGCCGCACCCTCCGCTTGATCCTCACCCTGCACGGCCTGATCCGCCTGACGGACACCGCGGAGCTGCTCGCGGCCGAGCTGGTCTCGAACGCCGTACGCCATACGAAAGGACCGGCCGCGCTACGGGTGCGCTGGACGGCGGGGGTACTGCGGATCGGGGCGTGGGACGCGGACCCCGAACCTCCTGAGCCGCCGGGTGAGTTGGGGGTGCTGGGGGAGGAGGGGAGGGGGCTGGCGTTGGTGCGGGCCTGCGCGGATCTGTGGGGGTTGCAGCCGTTGGCCAGGCACGGCAACCGGGGGAAGTACGTGTGGTGCGAGCTGGCCGCGGCCTGACCGGCGCGGTCAGATGTGCGACTCGGCAGGGAAGCCGGTCCAGCGCAGCTCGGTGGGCAGGTGCCGCATGTCGTTGGAGACGAGGACGGAGGCGGCTCGGCCGGGTGCGTAACGGATGACCGTGAGCGCCGCGTTCCCGTGGTTGAGGCCGAGCCAGCGCCACTTCGGGGCGTGCATGGCGTCCCGGACGAGCCAGGCGACGAGGAAGTTGTGGGTGACGACCAGTTCGTGCCGGTCCGCTTCGCCGTCCACCGGTCCGGTGAACAGGTCGAGTGCCTGGCGGGCCAGCGCGGCGCCCTGCTCCCGTTCGTCGTCGGTGGTGTCGGCGAGGAAGCGGAGGTAGTAGTCGGCTGCTTCGGGCGGGAGTTCGTCCTTCCGGGGAACGTAGGGCACGTAGTCCCCCGCGACCTCCGAGGCGCGCAGGGGGACGTCCTTCAGCTGGTCGTGGATCAGGCGGGCTGTCTGTGCTGCCCGCGGCAGCGGGCCATGGTGAACGGCCGTGAAGGGGATGTCCTGGAGCCGTCGGCCGAGCAGTGTGGCCTGCTGCCGGCCGGCCCGGGTCAGCCCGCTCTCGTCCGGCAACGCCTCGCCGTGCCGGGTGAGGTAGAGGTAACGGGTGGCTGTGCCGGTCATCGCAGGCTCCTCTGTGAGCGATCTCGGGTCGCAGCCGGTCCCTTCGACTGCGGCATGCGCCTGCACATCACGGCGCGCCCTTCAGAAACGATCTCGTGACCGGCGCCGGGCGGATCGTAAAGTGCCCGGATGAGCATCATCGGCGTCGGTATCGACGTGGCGGAGATCGACCGGTTCGCGGCGTCCCTGGAGCGAACGCCCGGCCTGGCCCAACGGCTTTTCCGGGACGACGAGTTGCTGCTGCCGGGCGGGGAGCGGCGGGGTGTCGCCTCGCTGGCGGCGCGGTTCGCCGCCAAGGAGGCGCTGGCGAAGGCGCTCGGGGCCCCCGCGGGCCTGCACTGGACGGATGCCGAGGTCTACGTCGAGGACAGCGGGCGGCCCCGGCTGCGGGTGACCGGGACGGTCGCGGCGCGGGCGGCGGAACTCGGGGTGCGGTCCTGGCATGTGTCGCTCAGTCACGACGCGGGGGTGGCGTCGGCGGTGGTGATCGCGGAGGGGTGACGAACGGGCGCGGGGTGGCGGGCGTTTGCTCGGGCCGCGTTGTCGTGGCGGGCACGGGCGCTCGTGTTCAGGCGGCCTGGTCCCACTCCGCGTGGACCTCCTCGTCGGTCTGTGGGTCGTCGGCACCGCCGCTCAAGACGTACTTCTCGCGGGCGCGCAGCACGGCCCAGAGCAGGGCGGAGGCGACCGTGGTGTACCAGGGCAGCGGCCACAGGGTCTGCCACCAGGAGGTGCGCGGGGCGACGGTGAGGTCGACGGCGGCCGTGGCCATGCCGGCGCCCAGGCTCCAGCACAACAGGCGCGCGGCCCAGCGGACGGCCAGGGCAAGGGGCCAGACGGATCTGTCCGGATCGGTCATCGCGGGAAGGTCCTCCACGGGATGGGCGACGGCCGCGGACGCGGCGGCGCTCGCCGAACGCCCTCAGTGTGCGATTTGTGAAGGGTCGTGCACAGGGGGGTTCTGTGGCGGACGGGATATCTGAGTCATCCTCAGGTTTGGGCATATGCCAAAAAGTGCCTGATCGTGCCTGGTAAGCGCTTCCTTCGCACGTGAGGAAGGGTGTCGAACTTGGCCGGAAGTGATCGCCTTGGGTCGGTGGGTGAAGGCTTGACCTGGGATGTCGTGCACTTCCGGCCATCCGGACAGTTCGCTCCCTGGCCGGAATTGATCATTCCCTCCTCCTGTAGGGGGTGAAGGTGCCCATTTGTCACGTTATCCGGGCGCAGGGGGCCTTAAAGGGGTAGGGCCGATTCCGGCTCGCATGCGGAACGGGTTCGGGGGCACGGCGCGCCGATTTGTGCGCTTCCTGTGGCAACTTGTGCGGCACTTGTGACCGCTGGGGTCACTGGTTCTGACTTCCTGTTTCTGACTTCCTGTGGGGGGAAGCTGATGCATTCGCGTGCCGCGCGCACGCCGTCTCGGCGTGCACGGAGATCAACCAGAATCGTTCTCACCGCCGCCATCACCACAGCGGCGTTAGTGGTGGCCGCCGCACCCGGTCTGGCGGCCCCTGCCGAACCGCCCCTGCCCAAGCCGGAAAGCCCGTGGACGAAGCCGACGAAGGTCGACGTCCCGGCCACCCCGGCGGGCGTGACCAAGGCCCCGGCTTCGAGAGCCGAGACCGAGCCGCCGTCCGAGGTCGCCGCCTGGCGGACGGCGCAGAAAGCCCGTACCAGAGGCGGGACGGCCACGGCGGGGACGACCACGGCCGGGACGGCCGGCACCGCTGCCGCCGCCGACATCCCCCCGTACGTGCCCGAGGGCCAGGGTGACGTGCCCTGGCACCGCATCCTCGACACCCGCCTCGACGACGCCCTCGTCGCGCGGGTGAATCTCTCCGACGGCAACCTGATGCTCGCCGCCACCGACTTCGACATCGCCGGCGTCGGCCAGAAACTCCAGCTGGCACGGACGTACAACAGCCTGGAAGCCCCCTGGGGCAAGGTCTCGCAGCGCTGGTGGCAGGGGTACGAGCGCTACCTCCAGATCAGCGACACCGAGGTCGACGTCCTCGACGCCACCGGCGCCGGGCTGCGGTTCAAGGAGCCCAGCACCGGCGGCTTCACGACCCCGACCGGCTACTCCAAGGACCTGACGAAGAACGCGGACGGCACTTACACCCTCACCGACCGCAAGTCCGGCAGCCGGGACACCTACGACGCGAACGGAACCCTGACCAAGGTCACCGACAAGAACAAGGGCACGATCACCGTCGACCAGCACGACGAGGGCGACGAGCACAAGGGCTTCAAGCTGACCGGGACCCGCTCCGGGCGATGGATCGACCTGGTCAAGACGTACCCGAACCAGTGGCAGGCCAAGGACCACACGGGCCGCACAGCCGTCTTCGACCTGGACGCGGACGGCAACCTGGCCAAGGTGACCGACACCGCGGGCAAGGCCACGGGCTACGAGTACGACGGCGACGGCCGGGTGACGAAGGTGACCACGCCGGAGGGCACGGTCACCGTCTTCACCTACGACGACCAGAACCGCGTCACTTCCATGCTGCGCGCGACCGAGTCCACGGGCAGCGGCCACACCGGGCCGACCTGGCGTTACGACTACTCGGCCGCCACCCCGGAGGACGCGGGCACGACCACGGTCACCGACCCCGACGGCGACAAGACGCTCTACATCCACAACGCGGACGGCGAGGTCACCAAGGTCACCGACCCGCTCCAGCACTCCCGCCACGCCAAGTACACCAATCACCTGACCCAGACATCCACGGACGCGATGGGCACCGGGGCGGACGGCACCGGCGGCAACACCACCACCTACGGCTGGGACAGCCGCAACAACCCCAAGTCCGCCACGCTCCCGATGGGAGCCACCGCCTCGGTGACCGCGTACCAGACCATCGCGGGCACCGACCTGCCCAACGACTTCACCAGCGCGGACGGCCGCAAGGACACCTTCAAGTACGACACCAACGGCAACACGATGTCGGTGACCACGTCCGGCACCGCGGGCGCCACCCGCGAGTACACGTACAACAAGGCGACCCCGACCTGCGGCGGTTTCGAGGGCCAGCGCTGCACCGCCAAGGACGGCAACGGCAAGGTCACCTCGTTCAGTTACGACGGCAAGGGCAACCTGTCCAAGGTCACCCCGCCTGCCCCGCTGGGCCCCACGACGTACACCTACGACGCGCTCGGCCGGGTGGAGACGGCCACCGACGGCCGCGGCATCAAAACCGTGTACGTCTACGACACCCGCGACCGCGTCAAGACGGTCTCCTCCACCAACTCCACGGTCACCTACTCCTACGACGGCGACGGCAACGTCAGGTCCCGCACGGACGTCTCCGGCACCACGAAGTGGGACTACGACGAGCTCAACCGGGAGAGGGTGCGCACGCTGCAGAACGGCGCCCAGACCGCCCTCGCGTACACCCCGGGCGGGGACGTCGACCACTACACCGACCCGACCGGCAAGACGGACTACACCTGGGACGCCGCGGGCCGCCTGGACCACCTGACCGCCCCGGACGGCAAGAAGACCGACTTCGACCACGACTACAACGACAAGCGCACCAAGACCATTTACCCCGGCGGCACCACACAGTCGTTCACCATCGACAAGAACGGCCGCCCGTCGGCCGTCACGACGACCTCGGGCACGACGACCCTGGTCGACCTCACCTACAGCTACGCCAGTGCGGGCAAGGACACCACCAAGATCCGCACCCGCACCGACAACGCCACCGGCCGCAAGACGACGTACACGTACGACAGCCAGGAGCGGCTGTCCTACGCGCTGGAGGCCGACTCCGCCGGCACCCGTACGGCGTCGTGGCTGTACTGCTGGGACAAGGCCGGCAACCTCACCTCCCAGGACGGCACCGCCGCCACCTGCCCCGGCAGCGCGGCCTTCACCTACAACGACGCCAGTGAGCTGACCGCGCAGACCGGCTCGGCGACGCCGTGGGTCGTACGACAAGACCGGCAACGAGACCGCGGGCGGGCGCACAGCAGCGACCGCGCGCACGAACGAGACGTGGACGGACTACAGCCAGCTGTCCGGCATCACGCAGGGCGGCACGAACCACGACCTGGTGCACGCGGGAACCGACAACTCCGAGCGTACGAAGCTGGGTTCGACGTGGTTCCACCACACGGCGCTGGGGCTCGCGTCCACGACGACGAACGGCGTCGACACCGGATTCATCCGGGAACCGGCGGGCACGTTGAATTCCATGACGACTGGGGGGAAGTCCTACTACTACCTCACCGACGCCACCGGCAACGTGCTCGGCCTGGTCGACGACGCGGGCAAGCGCACGCACACGTACGCCTACGGTCCGACGGGCCTGCCGCGCACGACCCCGACGGAGGCGGTGCCCCAGCCGTTCCGCTACACCGGCGCCTACCTGGACCCCACGGGCCTGTACAAGATGGGCGCCCGCTACTACGACCCCCAACTCGGCCGCTTCAACCAGCCCGACCCCTCCGGTCAGGAGAAGAACCCGTACCTGTACGCGGGCGGCGACTTCATCAACAATGCCGACCCGTCAGGACTTCTCAGCATCGGAGGCGTCCTTGAAGGACTCGGCAAGGGAAGCGACCTGATCAATACAGGCATCGCTGCTTTTCAGGGCGACACCCGTGCGGCTTGGGCGAGCGTGGCCGGCTGGGCCGTCGGCACCGCAGCCGGACTTACGTGCGGAGCGCTGACTGCCGGGACAGGAGTGGGAGCGGCAGCAGCTCCGGCCGTGTGCGCGGGCGTCGGCTACTACGCCGGTGAAATCGTCTCAGGTGCCATCAAGGGCGACTGATCTGCTGGTGAGAGGGGGTGCAGCCCCCTCTCACCGGTACTACGGAAACGGAGGAATGAGCATGGGGCCGGGGAGCTTCACCCACGCCGACAGAACCCGTAGAAACCTGAGGTGGGCGACCATTGCCAGTGTCCCCTGCGCCTTGTTCCTGATCTACCTGATAGCGGCACAAGGGATTACCGAAGCTTGGGTCGGTCTGGTCATCCTGGGCGCACTCTGGGCTCTTGTCGTTTGGCGCTTCAAGGGGGTCGGCGGTAAAGGCCTTCCTCCTCAACGTTGAGACCGTCGAGCGGTGACGCGGGAGCTGACCGTTTTCCACCCTTCGCGTTTCACGGCAGCTCTGCGGCAGACTCGATCACATGCGTACTGCGTACAGCGTGGAGACGGTGAGGGCCGCCGAGCGGGAGCTGATGGCGCGGCTTCCGGAGGGGGCGTTGATGCAGCGGGCCGCGGCCGGGCTGGCCGCCGCCTGCGCGGACCTGCTGGGGCGGGTGTACGGCCGTCGGGTCGTGCTGCTCGTCGGCAGCGGGGACAACGGCGGAGACGCCCTCTTCGCGGGCGCGCGGCTCGCGAGGCGCGGGGCCGGTGTCACCGCCGTGCTGCTCGCGCCCGAGCGGGCCCATGGCGGTGGGCTCACGGCGCTGCGGCGCGCGGGGGGCCGGACGGTGGCTCCGGGCGGCGCCGAGGAACTCATCGAACGGGCCGACCTCCTCCTCGACGGCATCGTCGGGATCGGCGGCAAGGGCGGGCTCCGCCCCGACGCGGCCCGGCTGGCCGAGGTCGCCGAACGGTCCCGCGCCGCCGTCGTCGCCGTGGACCTGCCCAGTGGCGTCGACGCCGACACCGGTGAGGTGCGCGGGGCAGCCGTGCGGGCCGACCTCACCGTCACGTTCGGGACGCACAAGCCGGGCCTGCTGATCGATCCCGCGCGGGAGTACGCCGGGTCGGTGCGGCTCGTCGACATCGGGCTCGCCCTTCCCGACGAGGCCGAACTGGAAGCCCTCCAACACGCCGATGTACGGCGGCTGCTGCCCGTGCCGACCGGAGAGAGCGACAAGTACCGGCGAGGTGTCGTCGGGATCGCCGCCGGATCAGCGCGGTACCCGGGGGCCGCCGTGCTCGCCGTGTACGGGGCGCTGCGGGGCGGCGCCGGGGCCGTGCGGTACGTCGGGCCCGCCGGGGACGCCGTGATCGCCCGCTTCCCCGAGACGCTCGTCTCCGACCGGGGGCCCGAGCACGCCGGACGTGTGCAGGCGTGGGTCGTCGGGCCGGGGGCCGGGGACGACGCCTCGGCCGTCGGAGAGGTGCTGGCGTCCGACGTGCCGGTCCTCATCGACGCGGACGGACTGCGGCTCGCCGACCGGGACGCCGTACGCGCGCGTACCGCGCCGACCCTCATGACCCCGCACGCCGGAGAGGCCGCCGCGCTCCTCGGGGTGCCGCGCGAGGAGGTCGAGGGGGCCCGGCTGGCGTCGGCGCGGGAACTCTCCGGGCGCTACGACGCGACCGTGCTGCTCAAGGGCTCGACCACGCTCGTCGCCGACGCCGGCGGCGGGGCCGTACGCGTGAACCCGACCGGGACGGCATGGCTGGCCACCGCCGGCAGCGGGGACGTCCTGTCCGGTCTCGCCGGGTCCCTGCTCGCGTCCGGGCTGAGCGCTCTTGACGCCGGCAGCGTGGGCGCCTATCTGCACGGGCTGGCCGGACGGTTCGCGGCGGACGGAGCACCGGTGGGGGCGCACGACGTGGCCGAGGCCGTACCGGCGGCCTGGCGGGACGTCAGGGACGCGTGAGGGCGGGCGGACGGGTGACGGCGAGCCGGTATACCGGCGCGTAACCGCGAACTAGTACCTGATGGGACCAATACCGGTCGGTCAAATATGCGGAGCCGAAAGGGCGATGTTTCGCTGGCCGCATGGATGAGCCAAATATACGAGGCACCACCCGGCGCGAGTTGCTGGGAGGTGCGGCAGTCGTTCTGGGGAGTCCCGTTCTCGGTTTCCGCGAGGACGCCCCGGAACCGTTAGAGGAAGAGCCCGGCGGTAACTGCGGCAGCGACTACGACGCGGAATACGAGGAGCTGTTCGAGGCCGCCGAGGACCTCGAGGTCGACGACCGCTCCCTCGCAGCCGCCAAGTGGAGCCGCCCCATCCGGAAGCGGGCCAGGGTGACGATGCGTTACCGGGTGCGGGGGAGCTGGCTGGCCGGCTATCACACCGGAGTGGACCTCGCCGTGTCGAAGGGAACCCCGGTCTACGCGGTGGGCACCGGCGTCGTCGTCCTGGCCAGTTGGTCCGGGTCGTACGGAAAGGCCGTGACGATCAAGATGAGCGACTCCCGATATGTGCTCTACGCACATCTCTCGCGCATCTCGGTCGCGCGCGGCGCCAAGGTCAAGGCCGGCACCCGCATAGGCAGCAGCGGCGCCACCGGGCGCGCCACCGGCCCGCATCTGCACTTCGAGGTCCGCTCCCGCCGCCCGTACGGCTCGGACATCGACCCGGTGAAATACCTGGCCCGGCACGGTCTGAGCCTCTGACCCGCGTGCGTGTGCGCGTCCCGAGGGGGACGTGCTCATCGGCGGTGTCAGTCGCCTCTGAGACACTGGGGGCGCCATGAACGAGACAGCAACTGCCCCGACCGCACCGCTGCGCGCCCGCGCCGAGATCGACCTGGCCGCGCTGCGGGCCAACGTGCGGGCCCTGCGCGCCCGCGCGTCGGGAGCCGCCGTCATGGCCGTGGTCAAGTCCGACGCCTACGGCCACGGCGCGGTGCCGTGCGCCCGCGCCGCGGTCGAGGCGGGCGCGAGCTGGCTCGGGACCGCCACGCCGGAGGAGGCTCTCGCGCTGCGGAAGGCGGGACTGCCGGGGCGGATCATGTGCTGGCTGTGGACTCCCGGCGGGCCCTGGCGGGAAGCGATCGAGGCCGACCTCGACGTGTCCGTCAGCGGAATGTGGGCGCTGCGGGAGCTCGTCGCCGCGGCCCGCGAGGCCGGCCTTCCCGCGCGCGTGCAGCTCAAGGCCGACACCGGACTCGGGCGGAGCGGCTGCCAGCCGGGCGAGGACTGGGCCGAGCTGGTCGCCGAGGCCCTGCGCGCCCAGTCCGAAGGCCTCCTGCGCGTCACCGGCGTCTGGTCGCACTTCGCCTGCGCCGACGAGCCCGGGCATCCCTCCATCGCCGCCCAGCTCACCCTCTTCCGGGAGATGCTGGCGTACGCCGAAGGGCAGGGCGTGCGCCCCGAGGTGCGGCACATCGCCAACTCGCCCGCCACGCTCACGCTTCCGGAGAGCCACTTCGACCTCGTCCGGACCGGGATCGCGGTCTACGGCATCTCGCCCAGCCCCGAGCTCGGCGGCCCCGCCGACTTCGGACTGCGCCCGGTGATGACGCTGTCCGCGTCGATCGCGCTGGTCAAGCATGTTCCGGGCGGCCATGGCGTCAGTTACGGCCATCGCTACGTCACCCCGGGCGCCACGACCCTCGGCCTGGTGCCCGTCGGTTACGCGGACGGCATCCCGCGGCATGCCTCCGGCGCCGGACCGGTACTGGTCGAGGGCAAGTGGCGGACGGTCGCCGGGCGGATCGCCATGGACCAGTTCGTCGTCGACCTCGGCGGCGACGAGCCCGCCACCGGCACCCGGGCCGTGCTCTTCGGTCCCGGCGACCGGGGCGAGCCCACCGCCGAGGACTGGGCGCAGGCCTCGGGCACCATCGCGTACGAAATCGTGACCCGCATCGGAACGCGCGTCCCCCGCGTCTATGTGAATGAGGAACAAGCGGGGTAAGCGCAACAGTGCGCGCGAGAACAGCGAGTCCGGCCACACCGGTATCACCCGACCCAGCGAACAGGAGCGGTACGTGAGCGAGAGCAGTGCGGAGGCCGTCGTCGACGCCGCCGCTTCGGTGGCCCTCGCCTCCGCGACGGGGGCGGGCGCCGGATGGCGCCGGGCGACCGGGATCGCCGGCGCCGCGATAGGCGTGATCGCCGCGGGCGCCGCGGCCGGTGTAGCCGTCGAGCGGCTCACCGTCGGGCGCGGGATGCGGCAGAAGGCGCGGCTCGCCCTCGACTCGACCGGGCCGTACGGCTCGCTGCGCGGCACCCCCGGCAAGGCGCAGGCCGACGACGGCACCGAGCTGTACTACGAGGTCGACGACGTCGACCCGGAAGCCGTGCCCGCGCTGTCGCCGCGCCGGCGCCGGCTGTTCGGGCGCAAGGCCCCCGCCCCCGTCACCGTCGTCTTCAGTCACGGCTACTGCCTCAGCCAGGACTCCTGGCACTTCCAGCGCGCGGCGCTCAGGGGCGTCGTACGGACCGTGCACTGGGACCAGCGCAGCCACGGGCGGTCCGGGCGGGGCACGCGGCAGGTGCGGGACGGGGTGCCCGTCGACATCGAGCAGCTCGGGCGCGACCTGAAAGCCGTCATCGACGCGACCGTCCCCGAGGGGCCGATCGTGCTCGTCGGACACTCCATGGGCGGGATGACCGTCATGGCGCTGGCCGACCAGTACCCCGAGCTGATCCGCGACCGGGTGGTGGCCGTGGCCCTGGTCGGCACGTCGTCCGGACGGCTCGGGGAGGTCAACTTCGGGCTGCCCGTCGCCGGCGTCAACGTCGTACGACGAGTGCTGCCGGGCGTCCTCAAGGCGCTGGGACAGCGTGCCGACCTGGTGGAGAAGGGGCGGCGGGCCACCGCCGACCTGTTCGCCGGGATCATCAAGCGCTACTCCTTCGCGTCCCGGGACGTCGACCCGGCCGTCGTGCGGTTCGCCGAGCGGATGATCGAGGGCACCCCGATCGATGTGGTCGCCGAGTACTACCCGGCGTTCGACAACCACGACAAGACCGCCGCCCTCGCCCACTTCGCGGACAAGCCGGTCCTCGTACTGGCCGGGGTCGGGGACATGGTCACGCCCAGCGAGCACAGCGAGGCGATCGCCTCCCTGCTGCCGGAGGCGGAGCTGGTGCTGGTCCCGGACGCCGGGCACCTGGTCATGCTGGAGCACCCGGAAGTGGTCACCGACCGCCTCGCCGACCTGCTCACCCGCGCGGGTGCGGTGCCCGCAGGGGCTACCGTTGGCGGTTATGGAAGCACCGCGCAACCCGGTTGAGACCGAGCTGACCGTCACCTCCCCCGAGCAGATGCGCGAGCTGGGCCTGAAGCTCGCCAAACTGCTGCGCGCCGGCGACCTGGTGATGCTCAGCGGAGAGCTCGGCGCGGGCAAGACGACGCTGACCCGGGGTCTCGGCGAGGGGCTCGGGGTGCGGGGGGCCGTGACCTCGCCGACCTTCGTGATCGCCCGCGTGCATCCGTCCCTGGGGGACGGGCCGCCGCTCGTCCACGTCGACGCGTACCGCCTGGGGGGCGGGCTCGACGAGATGGAGGACCTCGATCTCGACGTGTCGCTGCCGGAATCGGTGATCGTCGTGGAGTGGGGCGAGGGCAAGGTCGAGGAACTGACCGACGACCGGCTCCAGGTGCAGATCCACCGCGCGGTCGGTGACACGACCGACGAGGTGCGGCACGTGACGCTGACCCCGGTCGGGGAGCGGTGGACCGCGGCCGACCTCAGCGTGCTCACGGCCTGACAGCCCGCCGCAGGCTCCCCCGGACCTTTTGTGTGAACGTTCCGACAAACCGTCGGCAAGATATTGCGTTTGCCGTCCTGTGCGTGGTCACATGATACCCAGCCCGTAGTTAGGTGTGCCTAACTACGCCCGCCCCCGAACTTCAGGAGGCGTCCATGTCGGCCACCGAGAACCGGCCCCGTCCGCAGCCGTACGCGCTCGTCGGCGGCGTGTCCATGCGTGATCTGCTGGCGTCCTGTGCGGCGGCGGAAGCCGTCTCGACACCGCCGCGGATGCCCGATCCGGAGACCGTGCGGGCGGCCGCGGAGCGTCCGAAAGCAGCCTGAAGGCTTACGGGATCACCGCGACCGTCGCGCCGATCGTCGCGAAGGTCCACATCACGTCGCCGTCCGCACGCGACTCCCGGATGCCGCCCGTGCGCACGGTGGTCGGGGTGAAGTCGGCGGGAGGCGCCGCGTCCCGCACGGCCGCGCTGAAGCCGATCGCCACGCCGTCGACGCTGGTGAAGCGGACCACGTGTTCGATGGGGGTGCCGTCGGTGCCGGTCACGGCGTTGGAGCGGGAGGTGACCGCGTAGACGCCGGGGGCGGGGGCGATGTTTCCCGGGGTGACCTTGAAGGTGCGGATCACCTTGTCGCCGAGTCCGACCAGCCAGACGCGGTGGCCCCTCAGGGAGTACACGACGCGGGCGCCCGTGCCGGAGCCCGGCGGCAGGAGGGCGGCGTTCTTCCCGCCCCCCGGGGCCTTCGGGGCGGTGATCGCCGGGGTGCCGTTCGCGCGGGCCTTGGTGAGGTGGGCGGGGGTCGCTGCGTAGGCCTGGTATCCGAGGAAGCCGACCGTCGCGAGGGCCGCTGTGGTGAGGGCGGTTACGAAGCCTGCGCTGCTGGATGCCACCGGTTACCTCTTGAGTATTTAGTCCTAATTTGTGGTGACGGTAGCAGGTTGTGGGCCGGGTGCACCGCCGCTGCGGCCGGTCGCGCCCGCGCGGCAGAGCCGCATGTCGATACCGCCCCGCGCCCGTCCCTGTGCGGCCTGCGGCCGCCTCGGGCTCCCCGGAGCCGTAGGCTGTTTGCGTGCTCTTGCTCGCTCTGGATACCGCCACCCCCGCCGTGACCGTCGCCCTGCACGACGGGCGTGATGTCGTCGCCTCGTTCCGCCAGGTGGACGCGCGTCGGCACGGGGAGCTGTTGTTGCCGGCCGTAGACCGGGTGCTCGCGGACGCGGGGGTGAAGCTGGACGCGGTCACCGCGATCGTCGTGGGGACCGGGCCCGGGCCCTACACCGGGCTGCGCGTCGGGCTCATGACCGCCGACACCTTCGGGCTCGCCCTCGGGATCCCCGTGCACGGGATGTGCACCCTGGACGGACTCGCTTATGCGGCCGACCCCGGCGAGGGCCCCTTCGTCGTGGCGACCGACGCGCGGCGCAAGGAGGTCTACTGGGCGCGGTACGAGAACTCCCGTACCCGGACCGGTGAACCCTCCGTCGACCGGCCCGCCGACATCGCCGAGCAGGTCAAGGGGCTGCCCGCCGTCGGCGCCGGGGCGCTGCTCTACCCCGACACCTTCCCCGACGCCCGCGAGCCCGAGCACGTCTCCGCGGCCGCCCTCGCCTCCCTCGCCGCCGAGCGGATCGAGGCCGGGGAGGAACTGCCCGCGCCGCGGCCGCTGTATCTGCGGCGGCCCGACGCCCAGGTTCCCAAGAACTACAAGGTGGTCACCCCCAAGTGACCACACCTGTGACTCCCGTGCTGCGCGAGATGCGGTGGTGGGACATCGATTCCGTCCTGGAGCTGGAGAAGGACCTCTTCCCGGAGGACGCCTGGTCCCGGGGCATGTTCTGGTCCGAACTCGCGCACTCCCGGGGCCCCGAGGCCACCCGGCGGTACGTGGTGGCCGAGGAGGGGGAACGGCTCGTCGGATACGCCGGACTCGCCTCCGCCGGCACTGCATCCGATAGCGGCTCCGCCGCGGGGGCCGACGTCCAGACGATCGCCGTCGCCCGCGACCACTGGGGCACCGGACTCGGCTCGGTGCTGCTGACCGAGCTGCTGCGGGCCGCGACCGCCTTCGAGTGCGCCGAAGTGATGCTGGAGTGCCGGATCGACAACATCCGCGCCCAGAAGCTCTACGAGCGCTTCGGCTTCGAGGCCATCGGGTTCCGCCGCGGCTACTACCAGCCGGGCAACGTGGACGCCCTGGTCATGCGACTGACCACAGCATCCGACAGCGGCTCCGCCGCGGTGTCGACATCCGAACGAGGAACCGAGATCAATGGCTGACGAACCGCTTGTCCTGGGCATCGAGACCTCCTGTGACGAGACCGGCGTCGGCATCGTCCGGGGGACCACCCTGCTGGCCGACGCCATCGCGTCCAGCGTCGACGAGCACGCCCGGTTCGGCGGCGTGGTGCCGGAGGTGGCCAGCAGGGCGCACCTCGAGGCGATGGTGCCGACCATCGAGCGCGCCCTGAAGGAGGCCGGGGTGAGCGCGCGTGACCTCGACGGGATCGCCGTCACCGCGGGTCCCGGACTCGCCGGCGCGCTGCTCGTCGGGGTCTCCGCGGCGAAGGCGTACGCCTACGCTCTCGGCAAGCCCCTCTACGGCGTCAACCACCTCGCCTCCCACATCTGCGTGGACCAGCTGGAGCACGGCGCGCTGCCCGAGCCGACGATGGCGCTGCTCGTCTCCGGCGGGCACTCCTCGCTGCTGCTGTCGAGCGACATCACCTCCGACGTACGGCCGATGGGCGCGACCATCGACGACGCGGCCGGCGAGGCCTTCGACAAGATCGCCCGGGTGCTGAACCTCGGCTTTCCCGGCGGTCCGGTCATCGACCGGTACGCGCGCGAGGGCGACCCGTCGGCGATCGCGTTCCCGCGCGGTCTGACCGGGCCGCGCGACCCGGCGTACGACTTCTCCTTCTCCGGCCTCAAGACGGCGGTCGCCCGCTGGATCGAGGCGAAGCGGGCCGCGGGCGAGGAGGTGCCGGTGCGTGACGTGGCGGCCTCCTTCCAGGAGGCGGTCGTGGACGTGCTGACCCGCAAGGCCGTGCGGGCCTGCAAGGACGAGGGCGTCGACCACCTGATGATCGGCGGCGGTGTGGCCGCCAACTCGCGGCTGCGGGCCCTGGCCCTGGAGCGCTGCGAGGCCGCCGGGATCCGGCTGCGGGTACCGCGGCCCAAGCTGTGCACGGACAACGGCGCGATGGTGGCGGCGCTGGGTGCGGAGATGGTCGCCCGGGGGCGGTCCGCGTCCAGCTGGGACCTCTCCGCCGACTCCTCCCTCCCGGTGACCGACCCGCACGTGCCGGGCCACGACCATGTGCACGAGGTCAGCAAGGAGAACCTCTACTCGTGACGGTCGCGCTGATGTGGGAGGCCCGGGCTGCCGAGGGGCGGGGCGAGGAACTGCTCGCCTGGGCCCGCCGACAGGAGCTTCCCCTACGGCCGTTGCGGCGCGAGACCTTCCGGGCGCCGCAGGACCGCGTCCTGGTCGTCACGTGGTGGGACGCGGCCCACGACGCCCAGCTCCCCGAACTGCCCGAGCCCGATGGCGGGTTGGCCGCCCGGCCGGTGCACCGGTGGCGGTTCGAGTCGCTGGGCACGGACTGAGCTCAGTCCGTCAGGCAACGCAGCCGACGGTCCGGTCCCCACTGCGGTGACGCGGTCCATGACGCCCAGCTCCCCGAACTGCCCGTGCCCGGCGACGAGTTGGTCGGAGCTCACTCCGTCGGCGACACCTCCGTCTCGCAGCGCAGCCGGCGGTCCGGGCCCAACTCCCGTACCGGGCCCGTCAGATGCAGCAGTGCCGTGTGCCGGACCTCCGCGCTCGACGCCGCCAGCCGCAGTTCCAGGTCGCCCGGTTCGACGACGCGGCGGCCCTTGCGGTCGGTGAACGCCGACAGTTCGGCGTGGAAGCGGAAGGTCACACGACGGGACTCGCCCGGCTCCAGCTCCAGCCGCTGATAGCCGATCAGACGGACGTCCGGGCGGGTCACCGAGGCGACCGGGTCGTGCAGATACAGCTGGACGACCTCGGCGCCCGCCCGTTCCCCCGCGTTGCGCACGGTCAGCGACACCTCGTGGGTGCCGTCCGTGCCGATCTCCTCCCGTGCCCCGCCGCCCGTGAAGTCCTCCCACACGAACTCCGTGTAGGAGCGCCCGTGTCCGAACGCGTACAGCGGGGTCGGGTCCAGGTTGCTGACCTCGCCCGCGAGGCCGAGCGGCGGCTGCAGGTAGGTCCACGGCTGGCCGCCGGGCACCTGCGGGACGCTCACCGGGAGGCGGCCCGAAGGGTTGACCCGGCCCGACAGCACTCCGGCGACGGCCGGGCCGCCCTCCTCGCCGGGGAAGAACGCCTGGACGACCGCGCCGAGCCGGCCCTGCCAGCGGCCGAGCGCGTAGGGACGGCCGGTCAGCAGGACCAGCACGACCGGGACACCGGTCGCGACCAGTGAGTCCAGCAACTCCCCCTGGACGCCCGGCAGGCTCAGGTCCGTCACATCGCAGCCCTCGCCCGACGTGCCCCGGCCGAAGAGGCCCGCCCGGTCGCCGAGCACCGCCACGCAGACGTCCGCCTCCGCGGTCCGGGCCACCGCCTCCTCGAAGCCCCCGGTGTCCGGCTCGTCGACCCCGCAGCCCTCGGTGAACGTCACCTTGGCGTCGGGGAGTTCGGTGCGCAGGGCCTCCAGGACCGTGGGGATCTCGATGCCCATCGGGACGTCGGTGTGGTGGGTGAGGACGTGGGAGGGAAAGGAGTAGCAGCCCAGCATGGCGAGGGCGTCGGCGGCGCGGGGGCCGACGACCGCGATCCGGGTGTCGGGGGCCAGCGGGAGCAGGCCGTCCGGGTTGTCCAGCAGCACCACCGACTCCTCGGCGAGGCGGCGGGCCAGGGCGCGGTTCGCCGTCGAGTCCAGGTCGATCCGCTCGGTGGGTTCCGGGTTCCAGTCCTCGTCCAGGAGGCCCAGCTCGCACTTCTGCAGCAGGACCCGGCGGGCCGCCCGGTCGATCAGGGACTCGGGGATCTCGCCCGCGCGGACGGCATCGATCAGGGGGGTGCCGTAGCACTTGAGGGTGGGCAGTTCGACGTCGAGGCCCGCCGCGAGGGCCGCGTGGGCCGCGCCCGCCTCGGTGCCGGCGATCCGGTGCTGGCTCTGGAGGAAGCCGACGCCGAAGTAGTCGGCGACCACCGTGCCGGTGAACCCCCATTCCTCGCGCAGGAGTTCGGTCAGCAGGCCGGGGTCGGCGGAGGCCGGGACGCCGTCCGTGTCGGTGTACGCGGCCATCACCGAACGGGCCCCGCCCTCGCGCAGGGCGAACTCGAAGGGCGGCAGGGTGATGTCGGCGAACTCCCGTACGCCCGCGCGCACGGGCGCGAGGTTGCGGGCGCCGGCCGAGGAGGCGTACCCGGCGAAGTGCTTGAGTGTGGCGACGATGCCCGCCGACTCCAGACCCCGCACGTACGCGGCGCCGATCGTGCCCACGAGATACGGGTCCTCGCCGATCGTCTCCTCGACCCGTCCCCAGCGCGGGTCGCGGACGACGTCCAGAACGGGGGCCAGACCCTGGTGGACACCGACCGCGCGCAGGTCGCGGCCGATGGCACCGGCCATCTCCTCGACCAGGCCGGCGTCCCAGCTCGCGCCCCAGGCGAGCGGGACCGGATAGGCGGTGGCCCGCCAGGTGGTGAAGCCGGCCAGGCACTCCTCGTGGGCCAGTGCCGGGATGCCGAAACGGCCCGCTTCGGTGATACGGCGCTGGGCGCGGGCCAGTGCCTGCGCGCCCAGCGCCGGGTCCACGGGGGCGGTGCCGAAGGGGCGGGTGAGCTGGCCCAGGCCCCGGGTGATCAGCTCGTCCCAGTCGTAGTCGGCGGTCATCTCGCGCTGGAGGGGGGCGACTCCGTCCCCGTCCGTGCTGGCGCCCACCCACACGCCGTAGAGCTGGGCGGTCTTCTCCTGAAGGGTCATCCGGGAGAGGAGGTCGTCGACGCGGGCGGAGGCGGTCAGGGCGGGGTCACGCCAGGGCGCGGTGGTCATGTAACTCCTGTCGGGCTCGACTGTCGGGCCGACTTCACGAATGTTTCGATATGTAATCCGAATGTTTTGGGAACCTAGGGCCGCCAGGAGGGTTCGTCAAGAGGTCGCGCAGGGATACGATCGCCGCCATGACACCCCCGGAGCCCGCAGAAACCCGGACGACTTCCCCGACATCCTCGACGGCCGGCCGGTCGCCGCAGACCGCCACGCTCGCCGAGATCGCCCGGGAGGCCGGCGTTTCGGCGCCGACAGTTTCGAAGGTCCTCAATGGCCGGGCCGACGTCGCGCCCGCGACCCGCGCCCGCGTCGAAGGCCTGCTGCGCGCGCACGGCTACCGGCGCCGGCGCGCCGAGGCGAGCCGTTCGCCCCTGATCGACCTGGTCTTCCACGAGCTGGAGAGCGCGTGGGCGATGGAGGTCATCCGGGGCGTGGAGAACGTGGCCCGTGACGCCGGGCTCAGCGTCGTGCTGAGCGAGAGCGCGGGACGGCTCACCCCCGGGCGCACCTGGGCCGACCAGGTCGCCGCCCGCCGCCCCTACGGCGTGATCCTCGTGCTGTCCGGGCTCGACGAGTCCCAGCGCGCGCTGCTGAGCAGCAGGTCGATCCCGTTCGTGGTGATGGACCCGGCCGGCGATCCGGGCGCCGACGTGCCCTCCATCGGCGCGACCAACTGGCAGGGCGGGCTCGCCGCGACCCGGCACCTCGTCGAGCTCGGGCACCGCAGGATCGGGGCGATCACCGGCCCCTCCCGCATGATGTGCAGCCGTGCCCGCATCGACGGCTACCGGGCCGCCCTGGAGACAGCTGGGCTGCCCGTCGACCCCGGGCTGATCATGGCCGGCGACTTCCACCACGAGACCGGCTACCGCCAGGGCCTGGACCTCCTGCGCCGCCCCGACCGGCCCACCGCGGTCTTCGCCGGAAACGACCTCCAGGCGCTCGGTCTGTACGAGGCGGCCCGCGAGCTGGGGCTGCGCATCCCGGAGGACCTGAGCGTGGTCGGGTTCGACGATCTTCCCGTGGCGCCCTGGGTGGGGCCGCCGCTCACGACCGTACGGCAGCCGCTGACCGAGATGGCCGAGGCCGCGGCGAAGCTGGTGCTGGACCTGGGGCGGGACGGCGGGAGCCCGGCGGCGACCCGCGTGGAGCTGGCGACGAGCCTGGTGGTGCGCAGCAGTACGGCTGAGGCCGAGGGGTGAGCCATTGACGGGTGGGGTGCGTGCACCCACACTCCTCCGAAGCCAATCGGTTGCACGACCGAAACTTTCGGAGGCACCCGCAATGAGATCTCTGAGAACCGGCTTATCCCTTGTGTCCCTCTTGAGCGGCCTAGTGCTGCTCGCCCCGGCCCCCACGGCGAGCGCCGCCGACGTACCCCTGCGCGACCTCGCCGCCGCCAAGGGCAAGGTCATGGGCACGGCCGTCACCGGCTCCAAGCTCACCGGCACCTACGGCGACCTCGCCGGGGCGCAGTTCAACTCGCTGACTCCCGGCAACGCCATGAAATGGGGCTCGGTCGAGCCGGCCCGGGGCAGCTACGACTGGGCCGAGGCCGACCAGATCGTGAACTTCGCCGAGGCCCACGGTCAGCAGGTGCGGGGCCACACCCTGGTCTGGCACAGCCAGAACCCGGGCTGGCTGACGAACGGCACCTGGACCGCGGCCCAGCTGGGCCGGCTGATGAACGACCACATCGCGCTGGAGGTCGGCCGCTACAAGGGCCGCCTTGCCGCCTGGGACGTCGTCAACGAGCCCTTCAACGAGGACGGCTCCTACCGCCAGACCCTCTGGTACAACGGCCTCGGCACCGGTTACATCGCCCAGGCCCTCACCGCCGCCCGCGCCGCCGACCCGGCCGCCGAGCTGTACATCAACGACTACAACGTCGAGGGCGTCAACGCGAAGTCCACGGCCCTCTACAACCTGGTCAAGTCGCTGAAGGAGCAGGGCGTCCCGATCGACGGGGTCGGGCTCCAGGCCCATCTGATCGTCGGCCAGGTCCCCTCCACCCTCCAGCAGAACATCCAGCGCTTCGCCGACCTCGGAGTCGACGTGGCGATCACCGAGCTGGACATCCGGATGGCGCTGCCCTCCGACAGCACGAAGCTCGCGCAGCAGGCCGCCGACTACAAGGCCGTCATGAACGCGTGCGTGGCGGTCGCGCGCTGCGCCGGCGTCACCGTCTGGGGCTTCACCGACTCCGACTCCTGGATCCCGAGCACCTTCCCGGGGGAGGGCGCGGCGACGCCGTACGACGAGAACTACGCGCCGAAACCGGCGTACCACGCGATCGCGGAGGCGCTCGGCGGCACGACCACGCCTCCGCCGACCGGCGCGTGCACCGCGGCCTACAGCGTGACCAGTCAGTGGAACACCGGCTTCACGGGACAGGTGAAGATCTCCTGCTCGGGTGCCGCACTCTCGTCGTGGAAGGTCGGCTGGACCTACGGCGCCGGGCAGCGGATCACCCAGGCCTGGAACGCGGCCTGCACCCAGTCGGGGACCGCGGTCAGTTGCGCGAACGCCGCCTACAACGGGACCGTGCCGGACGGCGGTTCGGTGACCTTCGGATTCAACGCCTCGTGGAGCGGCGGCAATCCGGTACCGGCCGTGACGCTGGAATGAGAAGTCTGAGATTTTCCGAAGAAAGCCGCCCAGGAGGCCTTCCTCGTAATAATTCGGACGTACGTTCCTCCCTGTGACGGGAGACGACGAGGACAGACGAGTGGGTCGGCGGCCGAGGGTACTGAAGGCCGTCGGCCTCACGCTCGCGGGCACGCTTGTCCTGGGATGCGCCGCGGCGGGCTGGGCGTACTGGCACCTCAACAGCAACATCAAGAGCGTCGACATCAACAGCGCGCTCGGCGACGACCGCCCCGTGAAGCCGACCCCGACCCCGTCGGCCTCGCAGGAGGCACCGCTGCCCACGGAGGCGGTGAACATCCTGGTCCTGGGCTCCGACTCGCGCAGCGGCAAGGAGAACCAGGCACTCGGGGGCGGCAGCAGCACCGGCGCCCGGTCCGACACCGCGATGGTCGTGCACATCGACGCGGGCCGCACCGCGGCGACGGTCGTCAGCATCCCGCGCGACACCCTCGTCACCCGTCCGTCGTGCCCCCTGGAGAGCGGGGGCTCCACCTCGATGGCGTACGGCGCGATGTTCAACAGCGCCTACTCGGTGGGCGGTCCGGTGTGCGCGGTCAAGACGGTCGAGTCGATCACGGACGTCCGCATGGACCACTACATCGAGATCGACTTCTCGGGCTTCGCGAAGCTGGTCGACGCGCTCGGCGGGGTCACGGTGACCACGGACGAGGACATCGACGACGACGACAGCCACCTCACCCTGAAGGCGGGCACCCACCACCTGAACGGCAAGCGGGCCCTCGCGTTCGCCCGCACCCGGCACGGCATCGGCGACGGCAGCGACCTGGGCCGCATAGGCCTCCAGCAGAAGCTGGTGAGGGCGCTGCTGGAGCAGATCTCCTCGACGAACCTGCTGACCAGCCCCACCAAGCTGTACTCCGTCGCCGACGCGATCACCGGCAGTCTCACCACCGACACGGGCCTCGACTCCCTGACAGAGCTGATGAGCCTCGGCGAAAGCCTGAAGGGCCTGTCGAGCGACGAGGTGAAGACGGTGACCATGCCGGTCGTGACCGCGCCCTCGAACCCCAACCGGGTGGTGGCGAAGGAACCGGCGGCGAGTGAGCTGTGGGAGTCCCTGCGCTGAAGTGAACCGATGGATGCAACCATCGGGCGCCCCGGACGGTCTCTTGCGGTGATCGCACTGCCGTAACCAGGGGGATTTCCGATGTCCATGTCGCGTTCGTACAAAGCCTTGTCCGTGCCGCTCGTCGCCGGTGCGCTGGCGCTCGGCGGTATCCCCGCCCTGACGGCCAGTGCCGCGGCGGCCGCCCCGAACTCCGTCCAGGACGACTTCAACGGCGACGGCTACAAGGACCTCGCCGTCGGCGCCCCCACCGCCACGGTCGGCGGCCAGAAGGGGGCGGGCTACGTCGCCGTCATGTACGGCGGCCCGCACGGCCTGACCAAGGACCACCGGACGATCATCAGCCGCGCCACCAGCGGCATACCGGGCAGCCCCGCAGCGGGCGAGGACTTCGGCATCCAGCTGTCCAAGGGCGACCTGGACGGTGACGGACGCACCGACCTGGTCATCGGGCAGAGCTCCCCCGTCCGGGACGCCGTCGTCGTCTGGGGCGGCAAGAGCGGCCTGTCCGGCGGTGTGTCCGTACCCGCCGCGGTCACCCAGGCCGGCGACTTCGACGGCGACGGCAAGCAGGACCTCGTCCTGTTCCGCGGGGGCCGCTCCCAGGTGGACGACCCGTTCGGCACCACGGCCACCGTATGGAGGGGCCCGCTCTCCCGGACCGGCAAGCCGGCCGCCACGAAGGCCTTCGGCCCGAAGGACTTCCAGTTCGCCGACGTGCTGGACACCGCGGCCGGGGACGTCAACGGCGACGGCCGCGACGACCTCGCGCTGAACCTCTACACCGGCGACGGCGGCTTCGGCTCGAGCTTCTACCTGGCCTCCGCCTCCGGAGACACCTTCACGTCCGCCGAGGCTCCCCGGGGCTTCGGCGGGGTGACCTTCGGTGACGTCAACGGCGACGGCTACGACGACCTCGTCCGGGGCGACGAGGACCGGTCGACGATCACCGTGGCCGCCGGCTCGGCGTCCGGCCTCTCGGCCGCGTCCACCTGGAAGACGTACAGCCAGAACACGGACGGCGTCCCCGGCGGCAAGGAGAGCGAGGACTACTTCGGCGCCGCGGTGGCGGCCGGTGACGTCAACGGCGACGGCTACGACGACGTGGCCGTGGGCGCGCCCGGTGAGGAGCTCGGCTACGACGACGGGGCGGGCATGGTCAGCATCCTGTACGGCAGCCGTGGCGGCCTGACCGGCAAGGGCGCCCAGGGCTTCACCCAGAACACCAAGGGCGTCCCCGGTGCCGTGGAGCCGAGCGACAGCTTCGGCGGCACGGTCAGCCTCCTCGACATCAACCGCAACGGCTACGCGGACCTCGCGGCGGCGGCGCCCCACGAGAACTCCGGTGACGGCGCGGTCTGGTCGCTGCGGGGGCGTCCGACGGGCATCGTGACGGACGCGGCGTTCACCTTCGGCGGGCGGACGATCGGGGCGCCGTACGCGAAGGCGTGGTTCGGCGGGTCGCTGTCGTAGCAGGTCAGGGCCCTGGGAAAAAATCTCCGGAGAAATCCGCGGAGTCTGTCGATCCCGGCCTCTCCCGATCGACGCTCTGGTGAGAGGCCGGGAAGGACCGGCCCCGTAGTGACCGAGGAGTCACCATGCCGCGTTACCTGTCGATGGTCCAGATCGACGAGAAGACCGCCCCCGCCGAGGGCCCCAGCGACGCGCTGATGCAGCGGATGGGCGAGCTGATCGAGGAGATGACGAAGGCCGGGGTGCTGCTGGACACCGCCGGGCTGACGCCGACCGCGCAGGGGGCGCGGGTGCGGTGGGAGAAGGGGCAGCTGTCGGTGACCGACGGGCCCTTCACCGAGGCCAAGGAGGTCGTCGGGGGGTACGCCATCGTCCAGGCCAAGGACATGGCCGAGGCGATCGAGTGGACCAAGCGCTTCCTGAAGGTGCACGAGGAGCACTGGACGGTCACCTGCGAGGTGCGGGAGATCGCGGAGGGCTGAGCCCTCTTCCTTGGCTGCGGGGCCGTACGGGTGTCGAATGGGGGGCTGTGACCACACAGCCCCCCGAAGCCGACGCCCGTGCCTCCGTCGAGACCGTCTTCCGCATGGAGTCGCCGCGCATCATCGCCGGTGTCACCCGTGTCGTCAGGGACGTCGGCATCGCCGAGGAGCTCGCCCAGGACGCCCTGGTCGCCGCGCTGGAGCAGTGGCCGCGCGACGGCGTCCCCGACAACCCGGGCGCCTGGCTCATGGCCATCGCGCGCCGACGGGCCGTGGACCTGGTCCGCCGCCGGGAGAACTACGCCCGCAAGCTGGCCGAGATCGGCCGGGACCTGTCGGAGACCGCGCCGCCGGAGGAGCCGTCCGACCCCGAGGACATCGACGACGACCTGCTCAGGCTCGTCTTCACCACCTGTCACCCGGTGCTGTCCGCCGAGGCCCGCACCGCTCTCACCCTGCGGTTGCTCGGCGGCCTGACCACTCCCGAGATCGCCCGCGCCTTCCTCGTCCCGGAGGCGACGGTCGCCCAGCGCATCGTGCGCGCCAAGCGGACCCTCGCCACGAAGAACATCGCCTTCGAGGTGCCCTACGGCCCCGACCGCGAGGCCCGCCTCGGTTCCGTCCTGGACGTCATCTACCTGATCTTCAACGAGGGGTACGCGGCCACGGCAGGCGACGACTGGCTGCGCCCCTCCCTGTGTGAGGACGCCCTGCGGCTGGCCCGCCTGCTGTCCGCCCTCATGCCCAAGGAACCCGAAGTGCACGGCCTCGCGGCCCTGCTGGAGTTCCAGGCCTCACGCACGGCCGCCCGCACCGGACCGCGGGGCGAGCCGGTCCTCCTCAAGGACCAGAACCGCAGCCGCTGGAACCGCATGCTCATCGCCCGCGGCATCAAGGCCCTGGGCCGCGCGGACGCCACGGCCGCGGGCGCCCCCGGCCCCTACGTCCTCCAGGCCGCCATCGCCGCCTGCCACGCGCACGCGTACTCCTACGACGAGACCGACTGGCCGGCCATCGCCACCCTCTACGCCCTGCTCGCCGCCCGCGCCCCCTCCCCGGTCGTCGAACTCAACCGCGCGGTCGCCGTCTCGATGGCCGAGGGGCCGGGCCCGGGCCTGGAGATCGTCGACGCCCTCACCGGCGAACCCGCCCTGGCCGACTACCACTTGCTGCCGAGCGTGCGCGGCGACCTCCTGGCCCGCCTCGGACGTACGACGCAGGCACGGGCCGAGTTCGAGCGGGCGGCCGCGCTGACCCGCAACGAACGGGAGCGGGAACTGCTGCTGGACAGGGCGCGGGAGTGCGGTCGGTGATCCGTTGCCGAACGCGGCGAGCACCACCGCGGTCGCGAGCGCCGCGGCGGCACTCCGCGAGCGCCTCGATCGCCGCGAACGGCGGGCCGTGCACGGCGCACCACAACGGCGACGAGCCCGCGAGCACCCGGATGAGCAGCCAGGCCCTGCGCGCCGACGACGGCCGGTCCGCCACCGCGGCAAGGCTGGGGCCGGTGGGCGCCGACCCGCACCTGAAGCCGCTCAGGACGATCCGGCGCCGGTGACGGCCCTCGCGGGGGCGCCGATCAGCATGGTCGGCGCCCCCGCGACCCGGGTCAGGAACACGGTCACGGAGTGCGGTCCCTGCGGCTTCGGAAGGGCCTTGCGCCGCAGCTCCTCCGGCTCGACGGCCGACCCGCGCTTCTTCACGGTCAGGATCCCGACCTCCCGCTCCCGCAGCAGCGCCTTCAACTTCTTCACGTTGAAGGGGAGTCGGTCGGTGATCTCGTACGCCGTGGCATACGGGGTCTCGCGCAGCGCGTCCGCGGTGACGTAGGCGATGGTGGGGTCGATCAGCCCGCCGTCGAGCTCCTCGGCCGCCTCGGCCACCAGATGGGCCCGGATGACGGCGCCGTCCGGCTCGTACAAGTACCTCCCCACGGAACGGACTTCGGGGTCGGGGAGCCCCCGGCCGAGCAGGCTCCGCGGTCCCGGCAGCAGCGTGGCCCGGACGGCCCCCGGCGCCGTGCCGAACCACAGCACCGCCTCCTTCACGTCCCCGCCGTCGGAGATCCACTCCGCCTCGGCCTCCGCCGGAACCGCCTCGTGCGGGATGCCGGGCGCGACCTTCAGCGCGGCGTGCGGGGCCTTGAGAGCCGCCCGGACCGCCCACGACAGGGGCGGCGAGTAGGCCTCCGGATCGAAGATGCGGCCACGCCCGCCCCGCCTCGCCGGATCCACGAACACGGCGTCGTACGAGGCCGTGTCGACCTCCGTGACGTCCGCCTCCCGTACGTCGATCAGGCCGGCGAGTCCCAGCGCGTCCGCGTTCGCCCGCGCGGCCGCCGAAGTCAGCGGATCCCGGTCCACCGCGAGGACCCGGATGCCGGCCCGGGCCAGCGCGATCGCGTCCCCGCCGATCCCGCAGCACAGGTCGGCGACGGAGGTGACGCCCAGTGCCCGCAGGCGCTCGGCGCGGTGGGCCGCCACGCTCGCCCGGGTCGACTGCTCGACGCCGTTCGGCGTGAAGAACATCCGCTCCGCGTCCTCGGCCCCGAACTTGGCCGCTGCCCGCTGCCGCAACCGGGCCTGGCCGAGCGCCGCGGAGACGAGTTCTGCGGGATGCCCGCGGCGCAGCCGGGTGGCGACGGCGAGTTCGTCGGCGGGGGCGGTGCCGCGCACTTCGTCGAGGAGGGCACGGCCCTCGGGGGTGAGGAGGGGGGCGAGGTCGTTCACCGGGTCATTGTGGGCCAGTCGGTGGACGGTCCGCTTCCGGCGGCGGTGTCGGCCCAGGTGCGATGCCGTGACCTGCGAGGATCCGGCCTCATGGGAACAGTAGGACAAAAGTATAAAAAGGGTGCGTTGGTGGCGTCGGTGTCCATCCGTGGCGGCCTCGTCCTCCTGGCGGTGGCCGCCCTGGTCTCCGGCTGTGCCGACCCGGCCGGAACCGGCGTACGGCCGCAGCGGCCCCTCAAGGCACCCCCGGCACCCGCCGCCGACCTCCAGGCCGACAAGACCCGTATCCGGGCCGCCCGGCTCCGCGCCGAGCAGACCCGGATCGCCGCCGCCAGGCATTGGGGCCTGAAGGAGGTCCCGCTGACGGCCCCGCCGGCGCCCGTGACCAAGCCCCGCATCACCACCCGCCACGGCTTCGAGGTCGACGGCCACGAGGAGAAGGGGCTGCCGCCGGTCTTCACCACGGTCCCCACCGAGCAGAAGATCGTCTTCCTCACCATCGACGACGGCGCCGAGAAGGACCCCGCGTTCCTTCGGATGATGAGCGAGTTGAAGATCCCGTACACCGCCTTCCTCAGCGACTACCTGGTCAAGGACGACTACGGCTACTTCGCGAGGATGCGGGACGCAGGGGTCGTACTGAACAACCACACGCTCCACCACCCCTACCTGCCCGCGCTGTCGTACGCCCGCCAGCGGCGCGAGATCTGCGGGATGCAGGACGTCATCGAGAAGCGGTTCGGCAAGCGGCCCACGCTCTTCCGCCCGCCCTACGGCAACTACAACGAGGACACCCTGCGCGCGGCCAGGTCCTGCGGCGTCAAGTACGCGCCCATCTGGAACGAAGAGGTCTTCGTCGACCGCTGGGAGTACCGCGAGTGGGACCAGGACATCCACCCCGGCGACATCGTGCTCAGCCACTTCCGGGGGCGGAAGGACTGGAAGGGCACGATGCCCGACATGGTCCGCCGCTTCCTGAACAGGATCACGGCCGAGGGGTACGCGGTGGCCCGCCTCGAGGACTACCTGTGAGAGCGCGGGCACTGGTCGCCGGGGGGCTGGCGGCCGTACTGCTCACCGGCTGTGCCCAGTCCGTCGATCCCATCGAACGGCTGGGCAGGAAGGCGGCGCAGCGGGCGGGGTCGTACGGACCGGACGGACCCGGCGGGGAGAGCAGGGCGGACGGGCGGCCGTACCGCCATTGGGGTCTCCTGGCCCCGCTGAAGGCGCCCCCGCGGGTGGCGGCGCGCGCGGCGGCGCGCCGGGACGGCCTGCCGCCGGTCGTGAGGCGCGTCGGGACGTCCGACAAGGTCGTCTTCCTGACCTACGACGACGGTGCCGAGAGGGATCCGCGGTTCGTCGACATGGTCCGTGAACTGCGGCTGCCGGTCAGCCTGTTCCTCACGGACAGTGTCGTCGGCCCCGGGTACGGCCACTTCGCGCGTCTCCAGTCGGTCGGCGCCGGCATCCAGAACCACACCCTCGACCACCCCGCCCTGCGCGGTCTGCCGTACCCCGGCCAGCGCGCCGAGATCTGCGGCCAGCAGGAGAAGGTGCGGTCCCGCTTCGGGATCCGGCCGCGGCTGCTCCGGCCGCCCTATGGCACGTACGACCGCACGACCCTGCGCGCGGCGGCCGACTGCGGACTCTCGGCCGTGGTGCTGTGGAGCGTGTCGGTGGAGGGTGGCGCGCCGCAGCGGCCGCTGCGGGCGGGTGACATCGTCTCGGTGGCATCGGGGGAGGCCTCGGGACCGACGCTGACGGAACGGACGACGACGGTGCTGCGGGAGATCGAGCGGCGCGGGCTGACGGTGGGACGGCTGGAGGACTATCTGTAGGCGCTCCGGCGGCGTGGCCGGAGACGCGATTGGCACTCCGCTTGACCGAGTGCTAATCACGGTCATAGTCTCGGGTCTGGCACTCCCCCCTGGAGAGTGCCAACACAGCGACGGGCAGGTCCGGCACCCGCGACGACGGATCCACCTGGTCGCCACCTCAGACAGTCAACCCCGTGATCTCCGAAGGGGGAGGTCGGATCGTGACGACCACCAGCTCCAAGGTTGCCATCAAGCCGCTCGAGGACCGCATTGTGGTCCAGCCGCTCGACGCCGAGCAGACCACCGCCTCTGGCCTGGTCATCCCGGACACCGCCAAGGAGAAGCCCCAGGAGGGCGTCGTCCTGGCCGTGGGCCCGGGCCGCTTCGAGAACGGCGAGCGCCTGCCGCTCGACGTCCAGACCGGCGACATCGTGCTGTACAGCAAGTACGGCGGCACCGAGGTGAAGTACAACGGCGAGGAGTACCTCGTCCTCTCGGCTCGCGACGTGCTCGCGATCATCGAGAAGTAATTCACCCCAGCATTTCTTTGAGCTGCGCCCCTGGCCCCCGCGACCACTAACAAGCCGGGCGCCCGGGGCGCAGTCTCTTTTCACCTAGATTTCCGAGAGGGCTCACGCTCCCATGGCGAAGATCCTGAAGTTCGACGAGGACGCCCGTCGCGCCCTCGAGCGCGGCGTCAACAAGCTTGCCGACACGGTCAAGGTGACGATCGGCCCCAAGGGCCGCAACGTCGTCATCGACAAGAAGTTCGGCGCTCCCACCATCACCAACGACGGTGTCACGATCGCCCGTGAGGTCGAGATCGAGGACCCGTACGAGAACCTCGGCGCCCAGCTGGTGAAGGAGGTGGCGACCAAGACCAACGACATCGCGGGTGACGGCACCACCACCGCCACCGTGCTGGCCCAGGCGCTGGTCCGCGAAGGCCTGAAGAACGTCGCCGCGGGTGCCTCCCCGGCCGCCCTGAAGAAGGGCATCGACGCCGCGGTCAAGGCCGTGTCCGAGGAGCTCCTCGCGACCGCCCGCCCGATCGACGAGAAGTCCGACATCGCCGCCGTCGCCGGTCTGTCCGCCCAGGACAGCCAGGTCGGCGAGCTCATCGCCGAGGCGATGGACAAGGTCGGCAAGGACGGTGTCATCACCGTCGAGGAGTCCAACACCTTCGGTCTGGAGCTGGACTTCACCGAGGGCATGGCCTTCGACAAGGGCTACCTGTCGCCCTACATGGTCTCCGACCAGGAGCGTATGGAGGCCGTCCTCGACGACCCGTACATCCTGATCAACCAGGGCAAGATCTCCTCGATCCAGGACCTGCTGCCGCTGCTCGAGAAGGTCATCCAGTCGGGTGCCTCCAAGCCGCTGCTGATCATCGCCGAGGACGTCGACGGCGAGGCCCTGTCGACCCTGGTCGTCAACAAGATCCGCGGCACCTTCAACGCGGTCGCCGTCAAGGCCCCCGGCTTCGGTGACCGCCGCAAGGCGATGCTCCAGGACCTGGCGGTCCTCACCGGCGCCACGGTCATCTCCGAGGAGGTCGGCCTCAAGCTCGACCAGGTCGGCCTGGACGTGCTCGGCACCGCGCGCCGCGTCACCGTCACCAAGGACGACACCACGGTCGTCGACGGTGCCGGCGACTCCTCCGAGGTCGCGGGCCGCGTCGCCCAGATCAAGGCCGAGATCGAGAACACCGACTCCGACTGGGACCGCGAGAAGCTCCAGGAGCGCCTCGCGAAGCTGGCCGGCGGCGTGTGCGTGATCAAGGTCGGCGCCGCCACCGAGGTGGAGCTGAAGGAGAAGAAGCACCGTCTGGAGGACGCCATCTCCGCGACCCGCGCCGCGGTCGAGGAGGGCATCGTCTCCGGTGGTGGCTCCGCTCTGGTCCACGCCGCCAAGGTGCTCGAGGGCGGCCTCGGCAAGACCGGCGACGAGGCCACCGGTGTCGCCGTCGTCCGCAAGGCCGTCGTCGAGCCGCTGCGCTGGATCGCGGAGAACGCCGGCCTCGAGGGCTACGTCATCACCGCCAAGGTCGCCGAGCTCGACAAGGGCCAGGGCTTCAACGCCGCGACCGGTGAGTACGGCGACCTGGTCAAGGCCGGCGTCATCGACCCGGTCAAGGTCACCCGCTCCGCCCTGGAGAACGCCGCCTCCATCGCCTCCCTCCTTCTGACGACCGAGACCCTGGTCGTCGAGAAGAAGGAAGAGGAGGAGCCGGCCGCCGGTGGTCACGGCCACGGCCACTCCCACTGAGCCCAGCGCTCGCAAGGAGGCCCCCGTTCCCTCTGAGGGAACGGGGGCTTTCCCCTTCGCGGGTCACAGGGATCGGGCCGTCATTCGCCGAGCACCCCCAGCTGTTCCATCAGCCCCGCACGGTCGTACTGCCACCAGCCCTCGCAGATCCGCCCGTCCCGGAACCGGTGCCAGGTGGTCCCGGTCATGGTCACGTTCTGCCCGCTCGCCGGGATCCCCACGAACTCGCCGGTGTGCTTGCCGGCCCAGGTCCAGCGGGTGCACACCCGGTCGTCCTGGGCGATCTGGTCGTCCACGCGGAAGGTGAAGGCGAAGGCCCGCCGCCACCCCTCGTACTCCTCGCGCGCGCCCGCGAGCCCCAGATCGTCCGCATTGGCCGGATCGTGGTCCATGTAGTCCTCGGTGAACCGCGTGAACAGCTCCGCGGTCCCGGCCCGCCCGGCCTGCTCGAAGAACTCCCGCGCGACGGCCGGGTTGAGCTGCTCGTCCCGCACCACGTCCAGATCGGTGAAGGTCGGCGCCTCGTCACACAGCGCGAGCATCCCCTGGAAGATCCGCTCCGTCTCCGGCAGCCCGGAATTCCGCATCGCCTCCTCGTACGACGGAAACTCCACGATCTCGACGAAGTGCGACGCGTCGGACCGGTCCTTGCCGACCACCGCATGCGTCGCGGTCCGCTTTCCCTTGGTCTGCTCGACCCACGTGTCCATCAGCCGGTCCATCTCGTCGAAACGGCTGGTCCTGCAGTCGATGAGCTGTACGAACGTCATCTCGCCATCGCCTCCGACCCCCCTGGGTCCGGCTCGAACATCACCATTGTCCGCCCTTGGGCGTCATGTCGGCATGCGCTGGCCGTCACCGGCGAGCGGAGGCGTGGGCGGGCTGCACCCGCGGTGGATCGTGCCGTTCTTCGTCGCGGTGGAACTCGGTGGGCTGTGGCCCATGTCGAACCCCGGGCCGTCCCGTGGATCGGCGAGGCCCTCCGGGCCCCTACTGCGGCCCGTACTTCCGCCCCGTCCTGGACGTGATCCCGCCCAGCAACCCCCGGGGCGCCACCTTCACCAAGCCCATGAGCGCCTTGTAACGCGGGTCCGGGATCGACAGGGTCTTGCCGCGGGACAGGTCGGTGAGGGCCGCGGCGACCAGTTTGTCCGCGTCGAGCCACATCCAGCCGGGGATGTTGTCCGTGCCCATCCCGGCCCGCTCGTGGAACTCGGTCCGCACGAAGCCCGGGCACAGGGCCATCAGACGGACCCCGCTCCCCGCCAGATCCCTCGCCGCGCCCTGCGTGAACTGCACGACCCACGCCTTCGAGGCGCCGTACGTCCCACGAGGCACGAACGCGGCCACCGACGCGACGTTCACGACACCCCCGCGCCCCCGCTCCCGCATCGCCTCCGTCGCCGCCGACGTCAGTCGCAGCACCGCCTCGCAGTGCACCTTGAGCATCTTCAGCTCGTCGGCCATGGAGACGTCGAGATAGCGGCCCTTGTTGCCGAAGCCGGCGTTGTTGACGAGGAGGTCGACGGGGGACCTGCGGTCGGAGAGGCGGGCGGCGACCGCCTCGATGCCGGGGTCCGTGGCGAGGTCGGCGGTGAGGACCTCGGCCTCGATGCCGTGGCGGTCGTGGAGTTCGGTCGCCTGTTCCTGGAGCCGCTTGGTGTCGCGGGCCACCAGCACCAGGTTGTGCCCGTCAGCCGCCAGCCGTCGTGCGAACGCGGCACCGATGCCCGCGGTCGATCCCGTAATCAATGCCGTTGTCATGGCGCAAGGTTAATGACCGGGACGGACAGCGTCCGCTTGCGGAGGACGCTGTCAGGCGCCGTATTTCTCCACATACTCGAGCGCCCACTTCCGCACCTCCGGATGGAGTGCGTCACCCGCCGCCAGCAGCCGTGGCTGGAGCGGCCGTTCGGTGGTCATCGCCCGGAACGCCAGGGCGACCGTCACGTCGTGGTCCGGCCGGTGCACGATCTCGATCGGGTCCCCGGCCCGGATCTCGCCCGGCTGGATCACCCGTAGATACGCCCCGGGCGCGCCCTTCTGCGTGAACCGCTTCACCCACCGCTTCTCGTCCATGTGGCCCTGGAAAGTGCCGCACGGGATGCGCGCGCTCGTGACCTCGAGCACCACCTCGGGGCCGATGCGCCAGCGCTCGCCGATCAGCGCGCCGGAGACGTCGATGCCCCGCGTCGTGAGGTTCTCGCCGAAGGCGCCGTTGGCCGGCGAGCGGCCCAGCTCGCCCTCCCACTCGTCCAGGTCCTCGCGCGCCATCGCGTACACGGCCTGGTCGTCGCCGCCGTGGTGCTGCTTCTTGCACACCGCGTCCCCGGCGAGCCCGCTCCCGCCGATGCCCTTGGGACCGGGCGCGGCCACCCGCACCGGTCCGTCGACCGGTCGCTTGTCGATACCGGTGACGCCCTCCGGGTTGTCCGTGTACGCAACGGCCTTGGCGCGGCCCAGATTCACCGACAGAAGCTCCATGGCGGCACGGTAGGGGACCAGAACCCAAAGACGCCATACATTATTCGGCTCCGTACCAAAGGAGGGCTTATCCTCGAAAGGTGATCGAGGCCCGACATCTCCGTGTTCTGCGTGCCGTCGCCGCGACCGGCTCCTTCTCCGCCGCGGGACGTGAACTGGGCTGCACCCAGCCCGCCGTCAGCCAGCAGATGAAGGCCCTGGAGACGTCCGTGGGCACGCCGTTGCTCATCCGCAGCGGACGCGAGATGCGGCTGACGCAGGCGGGCCAGGCGCTGGTGCGGCACGCCGCCGGGATCCTGGCGGGGCTGACGGCGGCGGAGGAGGAGGTCGCCGCCATCGCCGGCCTGCGGGCCGGGCGCGTCCGGCTCGTCTCCTTCCCCAGCGGCAGTTCCACCCTCGTCCCCACCGCCCTCGCGGCCCTGCGCGCCGCCCACCCCGGCACCCGCGTCTTTCTGGAGGAGGCCGAACCCCCGCAGTCCGTCGGCCTGCTGCGGGAGGGCGACTGCGACATCGCGCTCGCCTTCCGGTACGAGGGGGCCGGCGGCGGGGACGAGTGGGACGACCTCGTCGTGCGGCACCTGCTGACCGACCGGCTCGTCGCCCTCGTACCGGAGCGGCACCGGCTCGCGAGCGCGGGGTCCGTGTCCATCGGGGAGCTCGCCGGGGAGTCGTGGATCGCCGGATGCCCGCGCTGCCGCGGCCAGTTGGTCGAGGTGTGCGAGGGCGCAGGCTTCACGCCCCGCATCGACTTCGCGACCGACGACTACCCGGCGGTCGTCGGCCTGGTGGGCGCGGGCCTCGGCGTCGCCGTCCTGCCCCAGCTCGCGGTCGAGTCCGTACGGCCGCGAGGTGCACGCACGGTGACGCTGGAACCGGCGGTCCGGCGGGAGATCGTCGCGCTCACGCTGCCCGATCTGGCCCAGGTGCCGGCGGTGGCGGCGACGCTGGAGCAACTGGCGCGTGCGGCCGACCGGTAGGCCGAAAAAACAGGGAAGGGCACGCGCGTGCGTGCCCTTCTAGGAGAAACGTTCCTTCAGTTGTTCGATGCACCGCTTCCCACGGACGACGCGGACACCAGCCGGTGCCGCGCCCGCCCCATGAGCTCCTCGCGCTCGTCCTCGGTCAGCCCGCCCCATACGCCGTACGGCTCTCTCACCGCGAGCGCGTGCGCCGCGCACTGCGCGCGCACCGGGCACCTCATGCAGACCTCCTTGGCCGAGTTCTCGCGAGCGCTCCGGGCCGCACCGCGCTCGCCCTCCGGATGGAAGAAAAGCGAGCTGTCCACCCCGCGACAGGCGGCCAGGAGCTGCCAGTCCCACAGGTCCGCGTTCGGTCCGGGAAGGCGGGAGAAATCTGCCATTGCGTGACCCCTTGTAGCCGTTCTGGGCGGATACGGTGTCCACGACCGTACATCTACGATCTAAGGAGATGAAAATATGACTCATTGCGAATCTAGCCTCAGACACCAGGAAATGGGAAGAAAAGGGTCTGAATGGGGCATGGGTTGTGATGAAACGTTGTGGGTCCGCCGTGCATGTCTGCACCGTGTCCGGGCCCTCACGTAGAGTGCCGAAGACAGCGCACAGCCCCGTAACTCTTTCGGGTGACCGTCGTTGAGAGTGCGGAGGCGGTTGAAAACACAAGCGCTCGGACAGGCGTCCGAGTCGGTCGACCGCACAGGTGACGATTTCGTACCAGCCTGGAGGCTCAAGGTGACGTGCATCAGCTGCGGAGGACGGCCATGACATCCGTCCTCGTCTGCGACGACTCCCCGCTTGCCCGAGAGGCGCTCCGCCGCGCGGTCGCGACCGTGCCCGGCGTCGAGCGCGTGACGACCGCGGCCAACGGCGAGGAAGTCCTCCGCCGCTGGGGCGCGGACCGTTCGGACCTGATTCTGATGGACGTACGCATGCCCGGTCTGGGCGGCGTCGAGACCGTGCGGCGGCTGCTGTCCGCGGACCCCGGTGCGCGCATCATCATGCTCACCGTCGCGGAGGACCTCGACGGGGTCGCTCTCGCGGTGGCCGCGGGCGCCCGGGGCTACCTCCACAAGGACGCCTCCCGCGCGGAGTTGCGCGCCACGGTGACGCAGGCGCTCGCCGACCCGACCTGGCGGCTCGCCCCGCGTCGGCTGCGGTCGGCGGAGATGGGTGCGGCGCCCACTCTCACCGCGCGTGAGATCCAGGTGCTCGAAGGCATGAGTCACGGTCGCTCCAATGCGGAGATCGGGCGTGAGCTTTTTCTCTCCGAGGACACCGTCAAGACACACGCCCGGCGGCTGTTCAAGAAGCTCGGGGCTTCGGACCGGGCGCACGCCGTGGCGCTCGGATTCCGGTGGGGCCTGGTTCGCTAGGAACTCGGTCGGATCGGTCGTCGTATTGGTGCGGGCCCGTTGTGGCTGGTCGCGCCCACGCGGCGGGAGCCGCAGATCGGTGCCGCCCCGCGCCCCTGACGGGGCGCGGACGAGCGGCCCCTTCAATGCCCCGCTGCTTGTTTCGTGGCGGATGCCGCATCCTTGGAGATGTGGAGTCTCTCGGGGACGAGTCGGTCGAGCGGAAGGGGAGGGCGCAGGGTATGGGTTCCGGCGCACCTGCTCATAACGCTTCGGTGCACAACAACCAGCGCGATGCCACGGATCCAACGACGCCAGGGCACCATGGACCGATGCGCGACGACGAGGCGGCTCATCCCCATGGGGCGATCGGTGCGCTCGTCCACAGTGCCGTGGAGGGAGACGAGCAGGCCACGCACGACCTGCTCGCCCATGTCCACCCGCTGGCCCTGCGCTACTGCCGCACCCGGTTGTCCCGTCTCCCGGGTGACGCCAGGCACTTCGTGGAGGATCTCGCGCAGGAGGTCTGCGTAGCCGTCCTCCTCGCCCTGCCGCGCTATCGCGACACCGGCCGCCCCTTCGAGGCGTTCGTCTTCGCCATCGCCGCGCACAAGGTCGCCGACCTGCAGCGCGCGGCCATGCGCCACCCCGGTTCGACGGCGGTTCCCTCCGACGAGATGCCGGAGCGGCCCGACGACTCGCTCGGCCCCGAGGAGCGGGCGCTGCTCAGCAGCGACGCCGAATGGGCCAAGAAACTGCTGGCCAACCTCCCCGAGAACCAGCGCGAACTGCTGCTGCTGCGGATCGCCGTGGGGTTGACGGCGGAGGAGACGGGCCAGATGTTGGGAATGTCACCCGGTGCGGTCCGTGTGGCGCAGCACCGGGCGCTGAGCAGGTTGCGAGCGCTGGCCGAGCAGTAGGGCGCGCTCCTGAACGGGCGGCGCGCCGTTTCCGTACGAACATACGAAGCCCGGAGCGGGTCCGAACCGTGGAATCCGTGGAATTTGCCACCCTTGCTTCCCGTTAGCATGGACATCCGCACCGATCAAGGCCATTTGGGGAAGGTGTCATGACTGCAAACGTCGACGGAGTGCCCGACAAATTCGCGACGCTCGGGCTGACCTACGACGACGTGCTGCTGCTGCCGGGAGCGTCCGCGGTGCTCCCGAACGCGGTCGACACCTCGTCCCGCATCTCCCGCAACGTCCGGGTCAACATCCCGCTGCTCTCGGCGGCCATGGACAAGGTGACCGAGTCCCGCATGGCCATCGCGATGGCCCGCCTCGGTGGCGTCGGGGTGCTGCACCGCAACCTCTCCGTCGAGGACCAGGTCAACCAGGTCGACCTGGTGAAGCGGTCCGAGTCCGGCATGGTCACCGACCCGATCACCGTGCACCCGGAGGCGACCCTCGCCGACGCCGACGCCCTGTGCGCCAAGTTCCGCATCAGCGGTGTCCCGGTCACCGACCCGGCCGGCAAGCTCCTCGGCATCGTCACCAACCGTGACATGGCCTTCGAGTCGGACCGCAGCCGCCAGGTGCGCGAGGTCATGACGCCGATGCCGCTGGTCACCGGCCAGGTCGGCATCTCCGGCACCGACGCCATGGACCTGCTGCGCAAGCACAAGATCGAGAAGCTGCCGCTCGTCGACGACTCCGGTGTCCTCAAGGGCCTGATCACCGTCAAGGACTTCGTCAAGGCGGAGAAGTACCCCAACGCCGCCAAGGACTCCGAAGGCCGCCTCCTCGTCGGCGCCGCCGTCGGCGCCAGCCCCGAGGCCCTGGAGCGCGCCCAGGCGCTCGCCGAGGCCGGTGTGGACTTCCTGGTCGTGGACACCTCGCACGGCCACAACAGCAACGCCCTCAGCTGGATGGCGAAGATCAAGTCGAGCGTCGGCGTCGACGTGATCGGCGGCAACGTCGCCACGCGTGACGGCGCCCAGGCGCTGATCGACGCCGGTGTCGACGGCATCAAGGTCGGTGTCGGACCGGGCTCCATCTGCACCACGCGCGTGGTCGCCGGCATCGGCGTCCCGCAGGTCACCGCCATCTACGAGGCCTCCCTCGCCGCCCGCCCCGCGGGCATCCCGCTCATCGGCGACGGCGGCCTGCAGTACTCCGGCGACATTGGCAAGGCGCTCGCCGCCGGCGCCGACACCGTGATGCTGGGCTCGCTGCTCGCGGGCTGCGAGGAGTCGCCCGGCGAACTGCAGTTCATCAACGGCAAGCAGTTCAAGTCGTACCGCGGCATGGGCTCGCTCGGTGCCATGCAGTCCCGGGGCCAGGGCAAGTCGTACTCGAAGGACCGCTACTTCCAGGCCGAGGTCGCCGCCGACGACAAGCTCGTGCCCGAGGGCATCGAGGGCCAGGTGCCCTACCGCGGCCCGCTGTCCAGCGTCCTGCACCAGCTCGTCGGCGGGCTGCGTCAGACCATGGGCTACGTGGGCGCGGCCACCATCGACGAGATGGAGTCCAAGGGCCGCTTCGTGCGGATCACCTCGGCGGGCCTCAAGGAGAGCCACCCGCACGACATCCAGATGACGGTCGAGGCGCCGAACTACAGCCGTAAGTAGTCGCCACGCGCGCGTGAGGGCGGTCCCGGAGCATCCGGGGCCGCCCTTGTCGTACCCGTCGGCGATACTGGAAGACGCTGAACGCATCAGGGAAAGGCCACACATCGTGACTGAGATCGAGATCGGGCGCGGCAAGCGCGGCCGCCGGGCGTACGCATTCGACGACATCGCCGTTGTCCCCAGCCGTCGTACGCGCGACCCGAAGGAGGTCTCGATCGCCTGGCAGATCGACGCCTACCGCTTCGAGCTGCCCTTCCTGGCCGCCCCCATGGACTCGGTCGTCTCCCCGGCCACCGCGATCCGCATAGGAGAACTCGGCGGCCTCGGCGTCCTGAACCTCGAAGGCCTCTGGACCCGGTACGAGGACCCGCAGCCGCTGCTCGACGAGATCGCCGAGCTGGACGTGGAGGCCGCGACCCGGCGCCTGCAGGAGATTTACTCCGCCCCCATCAAGGAGGAGCTGATCGGCGCGCGCATCAAGGAGGTGCGCGACTCGGGTGTGGTCACCGCGGCCGCGCTCTCCCCGCAGCGCACGGCGCAGTTCTCCAAGGCAGTGGTGGACGCGGGCGTGGACATCTTCGTCATCCGCGGCACGACGGTCTCGGCGGAGCACGTCTCCGGTTCGCACGAGCCGCTGAACCTGAAGCAGTTCATCTACGAGCTCGACGTCCCGGTGATCGTCGGCGGCTGCGCCACGTACACCGCCGCCCTGCACCTGATGCGCACCGGCGCGGCGGGCGTCCTGGTCGGCTTCGGCGGCGGCGCCGCGCACACCACGCGGAACGTACTGGGCATCCAGGTCCCGATGGCGACGGCCGTGGCCGACGTGGCCGCCGCCCGCCGGGACTACATGGACGAGTCCGGCGGCCGGTACGTGCACGTCATCGCGGACGGTGGTGTGGGCTGGTCCGGCGACCTGCCCAAGGCGATCGCCTGTGGCGCGGACGCCGTGATGATGGGTTCCCCGCTGGCCCGTGCCACGGACGCGCCCGGCCGCGGCCACCACTGGGGCATGGAGGCCGTCAACGAGGAGCTGCCGCGCGGTAAGAAGGTCGACCTCGGCACGGTCGGCACGATCGAGGAGGTGCTGGCGGGCCCGTCGCACATCCCGGACGGCTCGATGAACTTCTTCGGTGCGCTGCGGCGGGCCATGGCCACGACCGGGTACAGCGAGCTGAAGGAGTTCCAGCGGGTCGAGGTCACGGTGGCCGACTCGCAGCACAAGCGGTAGGGCCTACGGCGGGAAGGGGGCCGGTCACCTGGTGGTGACCGGCCCCCTTTCGTGTGCCCGGGGCTTTGCGAGGCGGGCGGCGCGTGGGGTGGTGCGGGGGCGCGCAGGTTCCTGGAGCGCCCCCTTCCAAGGATTTGGTTCCGGACCCCGCTCCTCGGGGCCCGGCCCGATTTCCGACGGACCGTCCACCGGGCTACTGGGCGGTGTCGTGGAAGGGGGCGTCCATGGGACGTCACCGCAAGCCCACTCGCTGGGACCGACTCCGTCTCCGGATGGTGAAGTGCCGGAGGAGGTGGATCTTGCGGATTTTCGGATGGCGAGCGGCCGCCCCCAGGAGAACTAGGGGCGGACACTCCGTGAACCATCAGGAGCCTGCCGCAGTGCCCTCTGCGGTGGGCTCCACCTTGTTGGTGTGATGGTGAGCGGCCGCCCCCACGAAACCTAGGGGCGGACACTCCGTGAACCATCCACGAGTCTGCCGCAGTGGCCTCTACGGCCGACCCCACCTGTCTCCGTAAGGTACCCGCGCCCCGCCCCGCATGCCACCGGCTCCGGAGCCGGGTCCACCCGTGCGCCCCCCTTCACAACCGATGCGCCGCCCCCGTAGGCGTGGCCCCCCGTGTGTCCAGCAGCAGCTGGGCCTTCACCGACAGGCCTTGCAGGTCGTACGTCCGGTGCTGCTGGAGCAGGATCGTCAGGTCCGCGTCGGCCGCCGCCTCGTAGAGGGAGTCCGCGCGCGGGACCGGGCGGTCCAGGACGCTCCAGGACGGGATGTGGGGGTCGTGGTAGCTGACGGCGGCGCCGAGTTCCATCAGGCGTACGGCGACCTCCTGGGCGGGGGTGCCCTGCTGGTCGGCGAGGTCGGGCTTGTAGGTGACGCCCAGCAGGAGGACGCGGGCACCCCGCGCGGACTTGCCGTGCTCGTTGAGGAGAGCGGCGGCGCGCTGGACGACGTAACGGGGCATCTGGTCGTTGACCTGCCGGGCGAGTTCGACCATGCGCAGGGTGCGGCCGCCGCCGAGGCTGCCGCCGGTCAGGTCGCGGGGGACCGCGTGACCGCCGACGCCCGGGCCGGGGCGGAAGGCCTGGAAGCCGAACGGCTTGGTCTCCGCGCAGCGGATGACGTCCCAGAGGTCGACGCCGAGGTCGTGGCAGAGGACGGCCATCTCGTTGACGAGGGCGATGTTGACGTGCCGGAAGTTGGTCTCCAGGAGCTGGACCGTCTCCGCCTCCCGCGGGCCACGCGCGCGTACCACCTTGTCGGTGAGGCGCGAGTAGAAGGCGGCGGCCGACTCCGTGCACGCGGGCGTGAGGCCGCCGATCACCTTGGGGGTGTTGGCGGGCGTGAAGTCGCGGTTGCCTGGGTCGACGCGGCTGGGGGAGTAGGCGAGGTGGAAGTCGCGGCCCGCGCGCAGACCCGAGCCCTTCTCCAGGAGCGGGCGCAGGAACTCCTCGGTGGTGCCCGGGGGCACGGGGGACTCCAGGATGACGGTGGTGTGCGGGCGCAGGTGTGTGCTCAGCGTGCGGGCGGCCCCCTCCACCTGGCTCAGGTCCAGGCCGCCGTCCGGGGCCGGTGGGGTCGGTGCGCAGATGACCGCCGTACGGACACGGCCGAGCTCGGCCGGCCCCGCGGCCGTCCGGAAGCCCCCCGAGAGCATCCGGCGCAGTTCTGCGGGGCTGAGGGAGCCGGCCTCGGGGCCGGTGCGGTAGCCGAGGGTGGAGATGCCGGCGGCGACAGCGGCCTGGGCCAGGGGCAGTCCGTAGGGGCCGAGGCCGATCACGGCGAGATCTGCGGGCATGGCGTGGGCCGTCCTTCCCAGTAACCGAAGCGGGACAGGTGCGCAAGCCCTGTGGACTGGACGAGCGAGCGCAATGTCAGACTAGGAGTAAATATGACCGAAATACGCCATTGATTCCGTGTGTCTTCCTGCAGGGTTGTGAGCCCGAGTGGCCTTCGGGGTACGCGGCGGTGAAAGTTATCCACAGGCTGAGGGCGACTGGTGGCCGAAGTCGGGCAAGCCGGTCAGACTTTGGGCACGGGCGGGTACGTGTGAGACCAGCGCGATCGACAGCGGGAGGCAGTGGTGAGGACAGCGACACTGGGGCCGGCACAGCGTGCCGAGTCACTCGCATCAATGGCCGAGCGCGAACTGGACATCCTGGTGGTGGGAGCCGGCGTGGTCGGTGCGGGTACCGCGCTCGACGCGGTGACCCGGGGCCTGTCCGTGGGGCTGGTCGAGGCGCGTGACTGGGCGTCGGGCACCTCCAGCCGCTCCAGCAAGCTGATCCACGGCGGTCTGCGCTATCTGGAGATGCTCGACTTCGCCCTCGTCCGCGAGGCGTTGAAGGAGCGCGGACTGCTCCTCAAGCGGCTCGCCCCGCATCTCGTGAAGCCCGTGGCCTTCCTGTACCCCTTGCAGCACAAGGGCTGGGAGCGCCTGTACGCCGGCTCGGGCGTCGCGCTCTACGACGCCATGTCGATGGCCCGCGGGCACGGCCGGGGTCTGCCCGCGCATCGGCACCTGAGCCACCGTCACGCCCTGCGCGTGGCACCCGCCTTGAGGAAGGACGCGCTGGTCGGGGCGCTTCAGTACTACGACGCCCAGATGGACGACGCCCGCTTCGTCGCCACCCTCGTGCGCACGGCGACCGCCTACGGCGCCAAGACCGCCAACCGCGCCCGGGTGACCGGGTTCCTGCGCGAGGGCGAGCGTGTGGTGGGGGCCCGGGTGCAGGACGTCGAGGCGGGCGGGGAGTACGAGATCCGCGCCAAGCAGGTGGTCAACGCGACTGGGGTGTGGACCGACGACACCCAGGCGATGGTCGGCGAGCGGGGACAGTTCCACGTCCGCGCCTCCAAGGGCATCCACCTCGTCGTGCCCAAGGACCGCATCCACTCCTCGACCGGGCTGATCCTGCGCACCGAGAAGTCCGTGCTGTTCGTCATCCCCTGGGGCCGGCACTGGATCATCGGCACCACCGACACCGACTGGGACCTGGACAAGGCCCACCCGGCCGCCTCCAGCGCGGACATCGACTACCTGCTGGAGCACGTGAACTCGGTACTCGCGGTGCCCCTGACCCGGGACGACGTCCAGGGCGTGTACGCCGGCCTCAGGCCCCTGCTCGCCGGGGAGTCGGACGCCACCAGCAAACTCTCGCGCGAGCACACCGTGGCGCATCCGGTGCCGGGACTCGTCGTGGTGGCGGGCGGCAAGTACACGACCTACCGGGTCATGGCCAAGGACGCCGTCGACGAGGCGGTGCACGGACTCGACACCCGGGTCGCCGAATGCGTCACGGAGGACGTGCCGCTGCTGGGCGCCGAGGGCTACCGGGCGCTGTGGAACGCGCGGGCGCGGATCGCGGCGCGCACCGGGCTCCATGTCGTCCGCGTGGAGCATCTGCTGAATCGGTACGGCGCCCTTGCCGAGGAGGTCCTCGACCTCATCGCCTCGGACGCCACGCTGGGCGAGCCGCTTCAGGCCGCCGACGACTATCTGCGCGCCGAGGTCGTCTACGCCGCCTCGCACGAGGGCGCGCGGCACCTGGACGACGTGCTGACCCGGCGCACCCGGATCTCCATCGAGACCTTCGACCGGGGTGTGCGCTCCGCCCGCGAGGCCGCCGAGCTGATGGCGCCGGTGCTCGGCTGGGACAAGGACCAGATCGAGCGCGAGGTCGAGCACTACGAGAAGCGGGTGGAGGCGGAGCGCGAGTCGCAGCGGCAGCCGGACGACCTGACCGCGGACGCGGCGCGGTTGGGGGCGCCGGACATCGCGCCGCTCTGAAGCCCGGGTGAGTTCGGCTGCGGCTCGACCGAGTGTCACTGCTCCGCGCATCACTCGAACGAGTGTCGTGAGCCGGGATCTTCGTTCGGAACCCGGTCGTTCTACGAGGTGCGGGGGCAGAACTCGGCGGCGAGCAGGGCCGGTTCGAGGTCGGGGTCTGCCATCGACGTCGTGTTCACGCGGAAGGTGAGGACGCGACGGCCGCCGACCGTGGCTGCGGTGCGCACGTAGCTGCCGGTGATGCGGCCGTTGTGCCCCCACACCGTCGTGCCGCACGGCAGCTTCACCGGGAACAGCCCCATGCCGTACAGGCCGTGTGCGGTGCGGGTGTCCGTCATCTCGTGCAGCCAGTGCGGGGACAGCAGCCGTCCGCCGAGCAGCGCCGCGTAGAAGCGGTCCAGATCGGCGAGGGTGCTCACCAGCTCGCCCGCGGCCCCGGCCACCCGCGGGTCGAGCGCGGTGATGTCGGACCCGTCGGCGGTGTAGGCACGGCCGTGCGGAGAGGGGAGAGACGTGCGCGAACCAGGAAAGGAGGTGCCGGTCAGGCGCAGCGGGGCGATGATCCGCCGGTCGGCCTCGACCGCGTAGGAGTCGCCGGTGACCTGACGGATCACCATGCCGAGCAGGACGTAGTTGGTGTTCGAGTAGGAGTAGCGGCCGGGGTCGGCCGGAGGGTGGGTGAGGGCGATACGGACGGCTTGGACAGGAGTGAGGGGGATCAGGCCCCGGGTGTCCGCGGTGAAGTCGTTCAGGCCGCTGGTGTGGGTGAGCAGGGCGCGCAGGGTCAGCGCGCGGCCGTCGTTGCCCGCTCCGCGCACCAGGCCGGGCAGGTGCCGTTCCACGGTGTCGGACAGCTTCAGCCGGTGCTCCGCCGCCAGTTGGAGGACGACCGTCGCGATGAAGGTCTTGGTGATGCTGCCGGCGCGGAAGTGGTCGGAGCGGGCGATTCCCGGGCCCGCCTCGGCGTAACGGTTCCCGCTCTGCTCCCGGGCCAGGAGCGCCGCGGCGGGAGCGCCGCCCCGCGCGACCAGCAGCGGGAGCGTCGCGTCCGTGGGCGGGGCCGAGGGTGCGGAGGAGGCCGCCGGGGCCAGGGCGAGCAGCGCCAGGGACACAGGAACGACCAGTAGTGTCCGAAGCGGCGGCATGGCGGGTCCTTCCTTGTCGGAGCCATCATGCAGGGTCGCGGTACAGGGGCTGCACCCGGTCCAGGCCGGAGGGGTGCCGGAGGCCGGGTGGCAGCTGGGCGCCGACGGGTGCGACCGGTGTGCGGGGCCGGTGCGGCGGAGGAGGCCCTGAGGAGCTGTGGGCCGAGGGGTGCCGTGGGCCGACGGGGCCTCTGTGCCGTCATCGCCGGGCCGTGCCGCGGGCGAGGTGGAGCCAGGGGCACCCTGGGCGTCGGGCACTTGTCGGGTGAGGGACAATGGAGGCTCTGTCAGGGCGGGTTCATGAGGGGACGCATGTCGGACGCGGAGCGGGCGGGAGCATCCCGGCAGGACGAGAACGGCCGTCTCCTCGCCGGACGGTACCGGCTGGGAGGAGTTCTCGGCCGCGGAGGCATGGGCACGGTGTGGCGTGCCGAGGACGAGACCCTGGGCAGGACGGTGGCCGTCAAGGAACTGCGGTTCCCGTCCAGCATCGACGAGGACGAGAAGCGCCGGCTGATCACGCGCACGCTGCGTGAGGCCAAGGCGATCGCGCGGATCCGCAACACCAGCGCGGTGACCGTGTACGACGTGGTCGACGAGGACGACCGGCCCTGGATCGTGATGGAGCTCGTCGAGGGCAAGTCGCTCGCCGAGGTCATCCGGGAGGACGGCCTGCTGGAGCCGAAGCGTGCGGCGGAGGTGGGCCTCGCGATACTCGACGTGCTCAGGTCCGCGCACCGCGAGGGCATTCTGCACCGGGACGTGAAGCCGTCCAACGTGCTGATCTCCGAGGACGGCCGGGTCGTGCTCACCGACTTCGGCATCGCCCAGGTCGAGGGCGACCCGTCCATCACCTCCACCGGCATGCTCGTCGGCGCCCCCTCCTACATCTCCCCGGAGCGGGCCCGTGGGCACAAGCCGGGGCCCGCGGCCGACCTGTGGTCGCTCGGCGGGCTGCTGTACGCAGCGGTCGAGGGCGCCCCGCCGTACGACAAGGGGTCCGCGATCGCGACGCTCACGGCGGTGATGACCGAACCGCTGGAGGAGCCGAAGAACGCCGGACCGCTCAAGGACGTCATCTACGGCCTGCTCACCAAGGACCCCGCCCAGCGGCTCGACGACGGCCGTGCCCGGACCATGCTCACCGCGGTGATCCACGCGCCCGAGCAGAAGCCGGCCGAGCCGGAGCCCGCGGCGGACGCGACCCGGGTGGTGCCGTTGCCGGCGCAGCCGGAGGAGCGTGCGGGCGGGGAGGGGCTGCGCGGAGCACTGCGTTCCGTGCGCAAGGCCGCCGGGGCCGCGGCGACGTCCGCGGCCGCGACGCGTACCAAGTCCGGGAGCGGTACTGCGGGTTCGGGTGGCGGAAAGGTGCCGGCCCAGGCTTCCGAGGCTGCGTCGGCGGCTCCGGCTGCCTCGGCGGCTCCCGCTGCCTCGACCTCTCCGGCCCCCTCGGCTCCTGCCGCGTCGCAGGAGAAGGGCGCGAAGGGCGCGGCGAGTGCGCCGTCCGAGTCGGCTGTGACGTCGGCATCGAGTGCGGCGGCGGGGGTCCGGGACGGGAAGACACAGCAGGCCAACGCGGTCTCGGACGGGCGGAGTTCGGGGTGGCCCGTGATGACGCCACCGCCGGACATGGCGCCGAGGCCGGTGCCCAGGGCGCCGCTGACCGATGTGGTGCCGCGGCGGACCCTGGTGATCATCGCGGTGGTCGTGGCACTCGCGGTCATCGGTACCGTGCTGGCCCTCACGCTCGGCGGGGACGACAGCGACGGGGCGAAGGGCGGCGGCTCCAAGGTGACGGCGGGCGCGAGCGCCAGTGCCGACACCAAGGAGGACGAGAGCGGGGGCACCCGGACCGACGGGGCCACCACCGGGTCCGCCTCGCCCGAGGGCGGTGCGGGTGCCGGGAACACGCCGAGTACCGAGGAGAGCGGCCAGAGTTCGGAAGGGTCCTCCGGTTCGGGGGGTTCCGCCGGCGACGGCGCGGTGGCCTCGACGCACAAGGGGAGCCAGGGGTACTCGATCGGGCTGCCCGAGGGGTGGAAGTTCCAGACCAGCAGTTCCGCGGGCGACCGGTTCGCCGGGCCCGACGGGCAGAAGCTGCTCGTCGCCTGGACCACCACGCCCAAGGGCGACCCGGTGGCGGACTGGGAGAACCAGGAGCGGAGCATGCGCCGCTCTCAGTACACCAAGATCCGAATAGAGCAGGTGAACTACCGGGGCTGGAACACGGCCGACTGGGAGTTCACCTATGTGGACAGCGGGACGAAGTACCGGACGATAGACCGTGGATTCGTCGTGAACGACCATCTCGGATATGCGTTGATGTACACCGCGAAAGCCGCGAACTGGGGCACTGAGCTGCGCAAGGACACATGGCAGACGCTCGCTCGCACCTTCGAACCGAAGTCGTGACGCGCTGTGCGGTAAACGGTCATGTGTTTGGGCCCTGAGATCTGGAATCCCCTCTTTGCGGGTTGCCTCCGGCACGTATCGTGAGTGTTTGTGGACCGTCCGCATCCAGGTCTGGGTACGGAACGAGCCGCAAGGCGAACGGAATTGACCAACCGGGCGGCCGGGGGAGGCAACGTGGACGACTATGCGGGTCGGGTGCTCGCCGACCGCTACCGCCTGCCGCTGCCTCCGTCCGACGAGTACGAACTCACCGAGACGCGCGCCTTCGACACCTACAGCGGACAGGAAGTCCTGGTCAGGCAGGTGCCGTTGCCCGAGGTCGTCGAGGCGGAGGTGCTCGACGCGGAGGGGCTGCCCGACGGGTTCACGGCCCGGGATCCCCGGGGTGCGCGCCGGACTTCGGGCCGGGGCGGTACCCGCCGGCCCACGGAACCTGCCGTGCGGCGGGCCGTCGAGGCGGCGCAGGCCGCCGCCCGGATACCCGACCATCCACGGCTCGACCAGGTCTTCGACGTGTTCGCCGAGGGCGGTTCGCTGTGGATCGTCAGCGAGTTGGTGCCCGCGCGGCCCCTTGCGGCACTGCTCGCGGAGAAGCCGCTGACGCCGTACCGGGCGGCCGAGGTCGCCTCGGACGTGCTCATGGCGCTGCGGGTGCTGCACGCGCACGGCTGGGTGCACCGCAACATCACCGCCCGTACGGTGCTCGTCTGCGACGACGGCCGAGTCATGCTGACCGGCCTCGCGGTCGGCGCGGCCGAGGAGGCACTGTGCGGGTACGACCCGGTGCCGGTCGAGGCGGGTGAGTGGGGCGCCGGAGACGGGGAGTCCGGGGCCGGGACTTCTGACGGTCCGGCCGGTGGACGTGCGGGTGCGGGACCGCGTGAGTCCGCCGTGGGCCCGGGTGCTGGGATCGGTGGCGCCGACGGGCGTGGGGGACCTGGTGGATACGGGGTTCCCGGGCAGTCGACGGGTCCGGCCGGTGGGTTCGGCGCTGCGGGCAGGAGCGGTGGTGCCGGGGCACCAGGCGCGGCGGGTGGTGCTCGTACGGCCCTCGGAAACGGTGGCCCCGGTGCGGCCTTCGGGCTGGACGCGCGGAGCGCCGGCCCTGGCCCGGGTGGTGCGCTCACCTTCGGTGGCGGTGACCCCGAGGCCGCCAGGCGGGCCGCGATCGAGGCACGGGAGGCCCGTGGGCTGCCCAGTGCCGGGGTGGAGGCGGCGAACGGGACCGGGGCTTCGGCCGAGCTCGTCCGCAGGGAGCCCGACGGCGGTACGGACATCCGCGCGGCGCGGGCCGGCGCGATCGCCGCGTATCGCGCGGGGGCACGGGCCGCGGCCCGGGTCCAGGAGGCTCAGAACAGCAGGGCCGCCCTGCCAGGAGCCCGCCCGGCACCGGAGGCCGACCCCGCCGCACGAACGTACGGCGACGAACCCGGCGTAGCGGCCGACGGGTTGGCGCCGCCGCCCTATCCGTCGGGGAATGGCGTGCCGCAGCCGCCGTATCCCTCGGCCAACGGCGTTGCACAGCCCCCGCAGCCGACTGCGAACGGCATCGAGCAGGCGCCCGGGGCCGGGGCTCCGGGGCAGATCGCCGATCCCTACGGAGCGCGCCCGGCCCCCTGGCACGGTGCCGTGCCGCGCGGCGGGGGTGCGGCGCCCGTGGGTGACGTTCCCCCTCTTGACGCTGTGCCTGCCGTTGAGCGGGTGTCCGCGTCCACCCGCTGGGAGGACCTCTCCCCTGCCGATGCCCCACCTGCCGATGCCCCCGCCCGCCGTGGTCCCGCCACCGCGCTCGCCGCCGAGCGGGCGCGGCAGGCCCGGATGGCCGTGGTGGGACCCGTCACCGAGCGCTGGGCGCCGGAGCAGGCCGGGCCGGTGCATGAGAACTGGCAGCTCGCCGCGCCCATCGGGCCCGCGACCGATCTGTGGGCTCTGGGAGCGTTGCTGTTCCGGGCCGTTCAGGGGCATGCGCCCTATCCCGAGGAGTCGACGGCCGAGCTGGTGCAGTTGGTGTGCGCCGAGCCGCCCGCCTTCGCCGAGGAGTGCGGTCCGCTCAGGCCGGTCGTGGAGTCGCTGCTGCGGCAGGACCCGACCGAGCGGCTGGACTTCGAGGAACTGCGCGGCTGGCTGCGGTCGCTGGTGCGGTCCGCGCCCGAGCCGGAGGCCGGCGCTCATGTCGTCGCCGCGCCCCCGGTGGACACGAGCAGGCTGCCGATCGTGCGGCGCCGGGGCGAGTTGGTGCGCAGGCGGCGCGCCGGGCTGCCGGCGACGCACGGACGGCACAAGCGGGCCCGGGAGGAGGCCGTCCCCTCACCGCGCCGGCTGGGCCGCAATCTGCTGCTGCTCATCCTGCTGGTGATGGCCGCGGCGATCGTGTACGCCATGTACTTCATGCCGAAGGCGGACCCCGGCGACGAGGGCGCCGACCAGCGGACGGGTTCCACCAGTCAGGCCGGTCCGGCGCAGTCCCCGGAGGCCGGAAGTGAGCCCCGGCCCGAGCCGACCACCCCCGAGCCGTCGCAGTCCAGCGGTGCCGCCGAGACCCAGACCGCCGGGCCCGAGGTCGCCGACGGCTTCACCCTGCGCACGGACGCCGAGGGCTTCAAGGTCGCGGTGGCGGGCGGCTGGGACCGCACCCCGAGGAACGGCCGCGGTCAGGTGGTCTACTCCCAGGGCAACTTCGAGCTGATCGTCGTCCCCGGGCGGGACACCGCGGCCGCGAACGGCAGCGACCCCATGGTCTATCAGCGGGAGAAGGAGCCCGAGCTCCAGCCCTACCGCGACTCCAGCTGGGCCACCGCCACCGGGCTGAAGTCGATCCAGGTGGGCACGCGGAGCATGGCCGAGGGGCAGTTCACCTGGACCGGCGACGACGGGCGCGAGCTGTACGTGCGCAATCTCGCGATCCTGATCGGCGGGAAGTACCACGTGGTGCAGGTACGCGGCCCGGAGGCGGAGCGGGACGAGGTCACCCGGCTGTACGAGCAGGCGTCGGCCACGTACCAGGTGACCGGCTGAAGGGACCGCTCCGAAGGCCCGGTTGGACGGCGTTGACGGACGCCGTACCGGCGGCGCAGGTTCACTCGTACTTCGCGGAAGCGACAACCGTCACAGTGAGGTCTCCTTGACGCCCCCCTGGTTCCCCTCGGCGCGGGCCGGTCCTTAGTCTGACTGCGTCAAGAGCATTGCGGGGAAACGTGAATCAGATGCAGGGCCTGCTCCTTGCGGGGCGCTACCGGCTCGCCGACCCGATAGGCAAGGGCGGCATGGGCCGCGTCTGGCGTGCCCATGACGAGGTGCTGCACCGGGCCGTGGCGATCAAGGAGTTGACCGCCGCGCTCTACGTTTCCGAGAGCGACCAGGCCGTGCTGCTCGCCCGGACCCGCGCCGAGGCGCGCGCGGCCGCCCGGATCAACCACTCGGCCGTCGTCACCGTGCACGACGTGCTCGACCACGACGGCCGGCCCTGGATCGTGATGGAGCTGGTCGAGGGCCGCTCGCTGGCGGACGCCGTCAAGGAGGACGGCCGTATCGAGGCGCGCGAGGCGGCCCGGATCGGGCTGTGGGTGCTGCGGGCCCTGCGTGCCGCGCACTCCGCCGGGGTGCTGCACCGGGACATCAAGCCCGGCAACGTCCTTCTCGCGCAGGACGGCCGCGTCCTGCTCACCGACTTCGGCATCGCCCAGATCGAGGGCGACACCACCATCACCCGCACCGGAGAGGTCGTCGGCTCGGTCGACTACCTCGCCCCCAAGCGGGTGCGCGGCGCCGACCCCGGCCCGTCCGCCGACCTGTGGGCGCTGGGCGCCACGCTGTACACGGCGGTCGAGGGACGCTCGCCGTTCCGCCGTACGACCCCGCTGACCACCATGCAGGCCGTCGTGGACGAGGAACCCGCCGAGCCGCGCCACGCCGGCCCGCTCGGGCCCGTCATCGCCGCCCTGCTGCACAAGGATCCCGCCGTGCGGCCCGAGGCGGCCGAGGCCGAGCAGATGCTCGCCGAGGCGGCTGAGGGACGGCGGCCGAGCGCGGCACAGGCGTATGTGCCGACGCAACATGTGCGTTCCCGCCATGAGCCGGGGGTGCACAGCGGGTCCCACAGTGGGCTCGGCACACCGACGACGGGCACACCGGTCAGCGGTACGTCGTATGTCTCGGCCACGGGACCGTCGTACGCCTCGGGCTCGGGCGGGACGTACCCCCCGGGCACCGGGGCGCCGTATCCCCAGGCGACCGGACCCACGGCCGTCGGTCACCCCTCCCACACCGGCACCGGCCCCATGACTCCCGCCGCCCCGCCCAGGCGGCGCCGCCTGCGGTCCTTCGCGCTCGTGGTCGCGCTCGCGGCGCTCGTGAGTGCCGGAACCGCGTTCGGCCTGCAGAAGTGGGACGAGGGGCGGGACTCGGGCGGTACGTCGAGTGCGTCGCCCAGTCCCACACCGAGCCCGCGGACCGGGGGAGGCGCCACGGACGGCTGGAAGCAGTACCCCGATCCCGTGGGCTTCAGCGTGTATCTGCCCAGGGGCTGGGAGCGGTCGGTCTTCGGGACCCCCGCCGACGGGCTGACCCAGATCGACTACTCGCCGGACGAGGGCAAGCACTTCGTCCGGATCGCCGTGGACACCTCGCCGGACTTCTTGGATCCCCTCGCCCACCAGCGCAACCTGGAACTGCAGATCGACGGGCTCAAGGACTACCACCGCGTGGGCATGGTCGAAAACACCTACCGTGACCGGCCGGGCGCCCGGTGGGAGTACACCTGGACCGCGCTGCCCAAGGACATCGCCTTCCCCGGGCCGCGCCGGGCCGTGGAGGAGACGTACATGTCCCGGGACGGCGTCGAGTACGTGATCTACATGTCGGCGCCCGCGAAGGACTGGCCGACCACCAGCAAGCAGTTCACGAAGGTGCTCCAGGGCTGGAAAGAGCCGAACAGCTGACGGAGTTGGCCGGTCACCGTCCCGGAGGGCATCCGTCCGCTGCGGCATGATGGGGCGCATGGGGACCGAGGGGGAAACCTTCCGTGTGATCGCGGGCCGTTATCGCCTGGAGGCGAGGATCGGGCGCGGCGGCATGGGCGTGGTGTGGCGGGCGACCGACCAACTGCTCGGCCGGCAGGTGGCCGTCAAGGAGATCCCCCTCGACGAGACACTCTCCGCCGAGGACGCCCGGCTCCAGCGCGACCGGACCCTGCGCGAGGCCGGCGCGGTGGCCAGGCTGTCCCACCCGCACATCATCGTGGTCCACGACGTCGTCGAGCAGGACGAACGGCCGTACATCGTCATGGAGTTGATCGACGGCGGCTCCCTCGCCGACCGGATCTCCGCGCACGGCCCGGTCGACGCCGCCGAGGCCGCCCGGATCGGCGCCGACCTGCTGAGCGCGTTGCGCGCGGCACACACGGCCGGTGTGCTGCACCGGGACATCAAGCCCGCCAACGTGCTCGTCGAGTCCGGCACCGGCCGGGTCGTGCTCACCGACTTCGGCATCGCACAGGTCGCGGGCGCCACCACCCTCACCGAGACCGGCTCCTTCGTCGGCTCGCCCGAGTACACCGCGCCCGAGCGGATGTCGGGGGTCAGGACCGGCCCGGAGGCCGACCTGTGGTCCCTGGGAGCGTTGCTGTGCACGGCCCTGAGCGGTGAGTCGCCGTTCAGGCGGGACTCGTTGGGCGGCATTCTGCACGCCGTCGTCATCGACGAGATCCGGCCGCCCGCGCAGGCCGAGCCGCTCCTTCCCGTCGTACGGGGACTGCTGGAGCGGGACCCCGAGCGGCGGCTGGACGCGGTGGAGGCGGAGCGGATGCTGCGGGCTTTCCGGGAGACGGGCCGCACGCCGCCGCGCCGGGCACCCGAGCGGGCGTACACGCCGACCCAGCGGGATCTTCCGCTACGGCGGTCCCCGGCGCCGGAGCGGGCCGGGCGCGGTGGGCTCATGGCACCGGTGCGGTGGCGGCGGGGCGTGCTCGTGGCGGTGCTGCTGGTCGCCGTGACGGCGGGAGCGGGGGTGTCGGCGGCGGTGCTGCTGATGGACCGGGGCGGGGATGACGGCCGTACGACCGCCGGTAGTCCGGTGCCCGGGACACCCACCGGCAGCCGGACCGGAACGGCGAAGCCGGCACCCACCGTGAGCCTCCCCTCCGCCCCCTCCGGTTACCGCGTCGCTCAGGACCCCGCCGGGTTCGCGCTCGCCGTGCCCGACGGGTTCATCCGTGAGCCGCAGGGGGAGCGGGTCTTCTACCTGTCGGCCGGGGAGACCTTCCGGCTGGGCATCAAGGTGACCGATCCCCAACCCGGTGGCCCCATGGGCGTGATGCGGCGCGCGGCCGCCAAGGGCCCGGAGACCAACCCCGGTTACCGTGACGGCCGGGTCACCTCGGTCACGCACCGCGGACAGCCCGCCGCGTTCTGGGAGTTCACCTGGGACGGCTTCAGCGCGGCCGAGGGCGCCCGGCACACCTACGACGTGTGCTGGGAGGAGGACGGCCGGCTGTACGACGTCTGGGTGTCGGCGCCGGCCGGGAAGGTGCGGGAGGCCAAGGAGTACTTCGACGTGGCGGTCGACACGTTCACTCTGCCGTAGAGATACGTCACGGGTGTGTGACCGGAACGCGTCACCTCTGGATGCCTGTGGGTCTGGCGCGATATGGATGAACCCATGAGCAGCAGCGGGGGAGTCGGCCACGAGTCCGACGAGACGACGAGTTATGTACTGCAACCTCCCAGGGCCCCTCAGCCGGAGCCGGGCGTCGGCCGGCTCATCGGGGGCCGATACCGGCTGCTCGCCAAGCTCGGGCACGGTGGCATGGGCACGGTGTGGCGGGCCAAGGACGAGACGGTGGACCGCGAGGTGGCCGTCAAGGAACCCCGCGTCCCGGACCATCTTCCCGAACGCGAACGAGCAAACGCCTTCGAGCGGATGCGTCGTGAGGCACGCGCAGCCGCCCGGCTGGACCATCCCTCCGTCGTGAACGTGCATGACGTGGCGGTCGTGGACGGCCGGCCGTGGATCGTGATGGAGCTGGTGCAGGGCCGTTCGCTGGGCGACGCGTTGCAGGAGGGCACCCTCGGGGCGCGGGAAGCGGCGAGAATCGGCCTCGAGGTGCTCGGCGCGCTGGAGGCGGCGCACGCGGGGGGCATCCTGCACAGGGATGTGAAACCGGACAACGTCCTGCTCGGCCGGTACGACCGGGTCGTCCTCACCGACTTCGGCATCGCCCAGATCGAGGGCGAGACCAACCTGACCGACACCGGCGGCTTCGTCGGCTCGCCGGAGTTCATCGCCCCCGAGCGGGTGCTGGGCCAGCGACCCGGCCCCGCCTCCGACCTCTGGTCCCTCGGCGTGGTCCTGTACGCGGCGACGGAGGGCGTCTCGCCGTTCCGCCGCAGCAACACCCCCGCGACCCTCCAGTCCGTCCTCAACGCCACGCCCGCGCCGCCCGCCGCCGCGCACGGCCCGCTCGCCGAGGCCATCAACGGCCTCCTCCAGAAGGACCCGGCGCGCCGCCCGAACGCCGCGCAGGTCAGGGCGCTCCTGGAGGCCACCGCCCACCCGCCCGTCCCCGAGCCCACGCAGATCGTGCGGACCGTGGAGGTCCCCGCGGGCGGCGGCCTCCGGCTGGGCCGCAAGGCGTGGCTCGGGCTCGGCGCGGCGGTCGTCGCGGCCGCGGTGGCGGCGTATCTGGTGATCGCGGACCCGTTCGCGGGACCGCTGCCGGACGGCTGGACCAAGAAGCACACCAAGGACGTCGCCGCGACGCTTGCCGTGCCCGCGGACTACCAGCCCACCACGCCCGACCGGAAGACGGACAAGACCCACTGGATCACGTACGCCGACTACAGCGGCAGCATCTGGATCGAACTGACCCTGGACCGGAAGGCCGAGGACACCGCGAACAACATCGCGGGGTCCGCGGCCGCCGAGATGTACGACGACGACAGTCGGTTCAAGGAGAGCGGCGAGTACGACCTCAGCATGCCGGACACCGCGAAGACCCGGCCGGAGGACCAGACCTACCAGGGCCGCAAGGCCGCCAAGAACACCGTCACGTACAAGACCACGGACACGCAGAATTCCCGCCCGCGCGAACTCCAGATCTTCTACTACCGGACCTCCACCGGCGACATGTACAAACTCACCGTCAGCTATCCCGGCAAGGGGGACTTCACCGGGCGGGGGCGGGAGGTGGCGCGGACGGCGCTCGCGAATCTGGGCGTGGACAGGCTCTGACGGGATCGGCTGGGGGGACTGATGGTGTCTTTGGTTGACCTCGGGGGTCTGTTGGTGCCGACCGGGCCCGGAGTGAGGATGGAGTTGATGACATCCCGTGGCGACGGCTCCCTCGTGGCCGTCACCGTCCTCCGTGGCCGGACGGCGATCCAGCTCCAGGCATTCCGCATGCTCCCGGACACCTCCTGGGCGACCGTCCGTGAGCAGCTGGCCCGGTCGATACGCAGGTACGGCGGTTCCGTCGAGGAACGCGTCGGCCGCGCGGGAACCGAACTCCAGGCCGTCGTGCGGATCCAGGGCCCTCCCGGCAAGGACCGGCAGACCGTGCGGGCCCTCGGCTCCGACGGCCCGGGCTGGCTTCTCCGCGGTTTCGTGTCGGGAGTCGGGGCAGCGCCCGACAGCGAGGAGGAGTGGCCCTACGACACCTTCCAGGGGACCGTCGTACGCATGTCCTCCGCTCCCCGGCGCACCGACACGCTGATCGTCCTGAGGCCGCCACAACTGGACGCCTGAGCCCGGGTCATGGGCTGACGGGCCTCTGACCCCGTCACTTCGACAACGGCACGATGCGCACGGTACTCATGTGCCATGAGCGAAGACGGCGAACACTCGTCCGACGGGCGTCTGATCGGTGGGCGTTACCGACTGGTCGAACGGGTCGGCTCCGGGCCGAACGGCACGGTGTGGCGGGCTCGCGACGAGCAGGACGAGCGCTATGTCGCCGTCAAGGAACCCCTTCTGACCGGGGATCCGGAGGACGAGGAGCGGCAGCGGGCCGCGCACCGGCTGCCGCACGAGGCCCGTGCCGCCGCGCGGGTCGACCACCCGGCGGCCGTCGCCATCCACGACGTACTCCTCGAGGACGAACTTCCCTGGATCGTCATGGAGTGGGTGGAAGGGGAGTCGCTGGACGCCGCCCTGGCCGGACGGGGGCCACTGGCGGACGCCGAGGCCGCCCGGATCGGGCTCGCCGTCCTCGGCGCGCTGCACGCCGCCCACCGCGTCGGCATCGTCCACCGCGACCTGAAACCGTCCAACGTCCTCCTCGAAGCCGCCGGCGACCGTGTCGTCGTCACCGACTTCGGCATCGGAGCCGCCGGGCAGGGCAATGCCGAGGAGGCCGCCGTCGGTTTCGTCGCCCCGGAGTGCGTCTCGGGGCGGGGCGCGGGTCCCGCCTCCGACCTGTGGTCGCTGGGCGCCCTGCTCCGCTCGGCCGTGGCGGGCGGCGAGGTCGCGGAGAGCGGTTCCCTCGGCCGGCTGCTGGAGCGGCTCCTCGCCGCCGAACCGGAGTCGCGGCCGGCGGCGGCGGAGGCCGCCGAGGTACTGGCCGAGGTTGCCGGTACGAGCCTGCCGAAGTGGGCCGCGGAAGCACTCGCTTCCCCTCCGGCCGTGGAAGCCCCGGCACCCACCCCCGTGCGGCCCCCGGCCGACGCCACCGAGCCGACCACCGCGACCCACGAGCCCCGCCGTCTCACGGCCCTCTCCGCGCTGGGCCTCCTGCTCCAGAAAAAACCCGAACGCGGCTGATCATCCTCGTCCAACGCCCTGATCAGCACATTCACCGCCAGTCATCACTGGCAAGGTGTGTGTACTCCGTGAACGCCCGTTACCGACGGGTACCCAAAGCCCCCGCTCCCGAATACCCTGCGGCCATGACGGACGCGCAGGCCCAGGCCAAGACCGGCACGAACCCCCTCGCCCCCGCCCCGGAGGGCGCCCGTACCGCGGCCGACGTGGTCACCCCGGAGCTGGTCGCCCAGCTCACCAAGGGCGTGACCGGGTCCGGTCGTACCGCCAACCACACGCCGTTCACCGGCGAGAAGCTGGCCGACCTGCCCGAGTCGACGCCCGAGGACGTGGAGAAGGCCTTCGAGGCGGCCCGCAAGGCGCAGGCCGTGTGGGAGCGGACCCCGGTACGGCAGCGCGCCGCCGTCCTGCTCCGCTTCCACGATCTGATCCTCGAACGCCAGGCCGAGGTCCTCGACCTCATCCAGCTGGAGACCGGCAAGGCCCGTCTGCACGCCCACGAGGAGGTGCAGGCGGTCGCCGTGGCGGCGCGGCACTACGGCCGTAAAGCGCCCGCCTACCTCAAGCCGAAGCGGCACACCGGCGCCGTGCCGACCCTCACCAAGGTCACCGAGCTGCGCCACCCGCGCGGGGTCGTCGGCCAGATCGCCCCCTGGAACTACCCGCTGGAGCTGTCCGTCGGCGACGCGCTCCCCGCCTTCGTCGCGGGCAACGCCGTCGTCATGAAGCCGGACACCGAGACCTGCCTGACCGCCCTGTGGGCCCGCGACCTGCTCGTCGAGGCCGGCCTGCCCGCCGAGGTCTTCCAGGTCGTGCTCGGCGACGGTCCCGTCGTCGGCCCCGAGGTCGTCCGGCACGCCGACTACGTCTCCTTCACCGGCTCCACCCGCACCGGCCGCGAGGTCGCCCAGGGCGCCGCCGCCCGGCTGATCGGCGTCTCCCTCGAGCTCGGCGGCAAGAACGCCATGCTGGTCCTGGAGGACGCCGACATCGAGAAGGCCGCCGCCGGTGCCGTCCGCGCCTGCTTCTCCTCGGCCGGCCAACTCTGCATCTCCATCGAGCGGTTGTACGTCCACGAGTCGATCGCGGACGTCTTCCTCGAGCGCTTCGCCGCCCGCACCAAGGCCATGCGGCTCGGCAAGTCCCTCGCCTACGGTGCCGACATGGGCTCGCTGGTGGGGGAGCGGCAGCTGGAGACGGTCACCCGCCATGTCGAGGAGGCCGTGTCGAAGGGGGCCAAGGTCGTCGCCGGTGGCGTCGCCCGCCCGGACATCGGCCCCTACTTCTTCGAGCCGACCATCCTCGACGGCGTCACCGAACCGATGGCCGTGTGCACCGAGGAGACCTTCGGCCCGGTCGTCTCCCTCTACCGTTTCAAGACCGAGGACGAGGCGGTCGAGCTCGCCAACTCCACGCCGTACGGCCTGAATTCCTCGGTGTGGACGAAGGACGGCAGGCGCGGCCGCGAGATCGCCTCACGGGTCCGGGCCGGCACGGTCAACGTCAACGAGGGGTACGCCTCCGCCTACGGCAGCGTCCAGTCCCCGATGGGCGGCATGAAGGACTCCGGCCTCGGCCGCCGCCATGGCTCCGAGGGCATCCTCAAGTACACCGAGGCCCAGACGGTCGCCCAGCAGCGGCTGCTGCCGATGGCGCCCTCGCTGGGGATGGACGACGAGAAGTACGCGCAGTTCATGAGCCGGAGCCTGAGGCTGATGAAGGCCTTCCGCTTCAAGTAGAAACACCCGTTCTCAACGACGTTCTCAACGAGGAGAGCACGTGCCACAGGACACCTACGACTACGACGTCATCGTCGTCGGATCAGGCTTCGGCGGCAGCGTCACCGCCCTTCGCCTCACCGAGAAGGGCTACCGCGTAGGTGTCCTGGAAGCCGGCCGCCGTTTCACCCGCGAGACCCTCCCCAGGAACTCCTGGGACCTGAAGAACTACCTCTGGGCGCCGAAACTCGGCATGTTCGGCATCCAGCGCATCCATCTCCTGGGCAACGTCATGGTCCTCGCGGGGGCGGGTGTCGGCGGCGGCTCGCTCAACTACGCCAACACCCTCTACGTCCCCCCGAAGCCGTTCTTCGAGGACCCCCAGTGGCGTGACATCACGGACTGGCAGGAGGAGCTGAAGCCGTTCTACGACCAGGCCCGCCGCATGCTCGGGGTACGGCTCAACCCGACGATGACCCCCTCCGACGTGCACCTCAAGGCGGCCGCGGAGCGGATGGGCGTCGGCGACACCTTCCACATGGCCCCGGTCGGCGTGTTCTTCGGCGACGGCGAGGACGCGGACGGCGCCGCCAAGGCCGAACCCGGTGAGCAGGTGGACGACCCCTACTTCGGCGGCGCGGGCCCCGCCCGCAGGGCCTGCACCGAGTGCGGCGAGTGCATGACCGGCTGCCGGCACGGCGCCAAGAACACCCTGAACGAGAACTACCTCTACCTCGCCGAGAAGGCGGGCGCGGTCGTGCACCCCCTCACCTCCGTCGTGTCGGTCACCGACGACTCCCAGGGCGGCTACGCGGTCGCGACCCTCCCCACCGACGAGCGCCGCGCGAAGGGCCGCACCTTCAAGGCCCGCCATGTCGTCATCGCCGCCGGCACCTACGGCACCCAGACCCTCCTGCACCGTATGAAGGCGGGCGGCCAACTGCCGTACATCTCGGACCGGTTGGGCGAGCTCACCCGCACCAACTCCGAGGCCCTGGTCGGCGCCCAGACAGACAACCGCCGCTACCGCAGGGCCACGGGTGCGCCCAAGGTCGACTTCACCCAGGGTGTCGCCATCACCTCGTCCATCCACCCGGACGACAACACCCACATCGAGCCGGTCCGCTACGGCAAGGGCTCCAACTCGATGGGCGGCCTGTCGATCCTCCAGGTGCCGTACGCCGAGGGCTCGTCGAGGGTCATGGCCTGGCTGGCGAACGCCGCGAGGCACCCGCTCCTCGTCCTGCGCTCCCTCTCCAACCGCCGCTGGTCGGAGAAGACCATCATCGGCCTGGTCATGCAGTCACTGGACAACTCCCTGTCGACGTACCTGAAACCGGACGGCGTCGGCAAGGGCCTGCTCACCGCCCGGCAGGGCCACGGCGCCCCCAACCCCAAGCAGATCAGGGCCGCTTCCGAGGCCGCTTCCGCGATCGCCGCCGACATCAACGGCTTCGCCGGCTCCAACGTCGGCGAGCTGATGGGCGCCCCGCTCACCGCGCACTTCCTCGGCGGCTGCCCGATCGGCTCCTCCCGCGACACCGGCGTCATCGACCCGTACCACCGGCTCTACGGGCACCCCGGGATCTCGGTCGTGGACGGCGCCGCGGTCTCCGCCAACCTCGGCGTGAATCCCTCGCTGACGATCACCGCGCAGGCGGAGCGGGCGATGTCGTACTGGCCCAACAACGGCGAGCAGGACCCGCGTCCGGAGCAGGGCGAGGCGTACGAGCGGCTGAACCCCGTCGAGCCCACGTCACCGGCGGTCCCGGCGGAGGCCTTCGGCGCGCTGAAGCTGCCGTTCCTGGGGATGCCGGCGGTGCCGAAGAAGTCGTAGAGCCCGAAAACGCCAAAGAGAAGGACCTGCACCCCCCTCCGAGCGCAGGTCCTTCTCTTTTTCTCGCGTCAAGCTGTGTGTACGGCTTTCACGGCCCTACGACTCAGGCGTGGGCGCCGGTCGCACCCTTGCGCCGCTTCACCGCGAAGACCACACCGGTACCGGCGACGACGGCGAAGCCGCCGACGAGGCCGAGGACCGGCAGGGCCGAGCTGGAACCGGTCTCGGCGAGCTGACCGTCCACGTCGACGTTGTTGACGTCGGAGATGGCGCCCTTGCCGCCGGTCTGCGGCTTGGCGTCGTTCGGCTTGCCGGGGTCGGAGCCGGCCGGCAGGACCTCGAAGTAGTAGATGCCGTAGTTCTCGTCGCTGGAGACCCAGCAGCCCTTCTCGTCCGAGTACTCGGCGAGACCGATGGCGATGCCGATCGCGCTCGGGACCTTGCGGTCGACCTTCACCCGCAGCTGGTAGCTGAGGGAGTCGCCGCCGTCGAGGGTGAAGGCGTTGAACGAGCCGCCCTCGCCGAACTGCGTGGACACGTCGACCCAGGAGCCGCCCTGCTTCACCTGCACGGTGACCAGGTCGCTGTAGTCCTCCTCGAAGTCCCAGTCGACCGCCCCGACACCGACGAAGGGCTGGATGTCCTTGATCGTGTCGTCACCGGAGTTCTTCACGTTGAACTTGAAGTTCGTCCAGCCGCTGCCCGCCACGATGCTCTCGGGCAGGCCGGTCAGCGAGCTGTGCAGCGCGTCGCTGTCGTTGATGACCGGGCCGCCGTCCTCGTCGACCTCGCACTCGTCGATGGGCTCGCCGCTCTCGCTCGGCGAGGGGCTGGCGCTGGCGGAGGCAGAGCCGGACGGGCTCGTCGAAGGGCTGCTGCTGGTGGTGGCCGAGCTGGAGGCAGTCGTGGAGGGCGAGCCGGTGGCGGGCGTGCTCGCCGGGTCCGCCGGGGTCGTCGCCGGGTCCGTCGGAGTGCTCTCGGGGGCCGTCGTGGTGGCGTCGGCGGGCGTGCTCTCCGTCGCGGTCGGAGCGGGGGACTCGGACTCGTCCGCGAACGCGGTCGGCGCGGCGAACAGGGCCAGCGGTGCTATCGCGGCGGTCGCGGCCGCGGCGGCCAGTGCACGGCGAAGCTTCATGAAGACCTCGGAAGTCAGGTGTGCCGCGTTTCCCGCAGCACGCGTCAGGGAGAGGCCTCCGCGTGTGGGGCGCGGGTGGGGCCCGTGGTTCGTGAGGTTTGATCCACGAGACCTGTGAATGGTTGTGCGGGCATTCACAGGAAACTTATGTGGGCTGAGTCACACATGAGTTGTTCTTGTGAACGGGCTTTCCCAGGCTCTAGAACTGACCCACGTGTCAGAAGACCCCAAGATCCCCGACGACGTCTGGGAACGGTTCGCCCGTGACTCAGAGCGGGACATCCGAGACTCCGCCCCCAAGGAACCGTCCGCGCGGGCCCGTGAGGTGACGGAGCGACTGCGGCGACAGGAAGCGCGCGGCGAACTGCCGGAAGGCTGGCGGACCGGACCTGCCGGGCAGCAGAAGAAGAGCCGGCGCGGCCTGTGGGGCGTCCTCGGTGTCGCCGTCGCGGTCGTGGTGGCCGTCGTGGCGGTGAAGCCCTCGCTGGTGCCGGGCGACCCCTTCGGCCGGGGAACCTCCTTTGAGGCCGCGTCCTCCCCGCTGCCCGAGGAGACGGCGGCGCCCACCGCCGCGCCCTCCGCGGAGGCCTCCGCGATCCCCACCCTGGACGACCCGTTCGCCGGCTCGCCCGCCAAGCGCTGGGCCGACGGTGCCGCGGGGATCGCCGTACCGGAGGCGAAGGCCGTCGGCGGCCGGTCCAAGGCGACGACCGAGCAGGCACTGGAGCTGACCAGGAAGCTCCTGGTCGAGTCCAACCTCGACCCGGGCACCCTGCGCGGCGAACACCCGAAGGCGGCGCTCGACGTCCTGGACCCGGTGCAGAAGGAGGTCCGTGGGCTCATGGAGACCGCCCTGGGCAAGCCGGACCGGAAACACGACCCGCTGTGGATGTTCAGCCGCTTCGACCCCAAGGAGGTCCGGCTGGTCGGCGACGTCGTGAAGACGCGCGGCCGGATGACGTTCAAGGCCGGTGACCACGCTTCGGTCGCCGTGCACGCCGACTACACCTTCGTCTACCCGGTCGTCCAGACCAACGGTTCCACGGAGGTCACCCGCACGATCATCCGCCGTGTCCTCGACGTCGAGATCTCCGACCCGGCCAGGTATCAGGTGACCCCGGGCAAGCTCACGGTCGTGAAATGGGACCAGGACATCAACAACTCCGCCTGCGAGGTCTACGACGGCTTCCTGCACCCGGACTTCGCGTCGTCCGAGCCGACCGGGCCTGCCCCCTCGGGACCGACGAAGGACCCGTACGACCGCAGCCAACCCCTCGGCCCGAACCGTGACGAAAGCTGCGGAACGGTGTCCCGAGTCTGAGTCCACGCAGGCGAAGGGCCCCACGGGACGGATCCGTGGGGCCCTTCTTTCGTCAGCACCGACGTCAGGGCTGCGCCGGTGCCTGGGAGCGGCGCCGGGGGGTTGCGCCGCTTGCTCACGATGCTGTTGTGCGCTGCGTCCCTGCCGCCTGCCGTGCTCCCGGTCGGCGCCCCGGCGCACAAGGGGCGCGCGAATGGTCTGGACCTCTGGCAGTACGTGGACGCAATGCGAATGCAGTTGTCTGCGGAGGGACTTGGGGGCTTTCTAGGCATCGTGCTGGATGGACGCGGCCTCCGCAACCGTTTGGCCCAGCCTTGTGCCGGTACTTGTCCCGCCGGTCGGCCCCGGGCGTCCCCGGAGCCGGCCGTTCTCTTGGGTGACCGGGCTGCTGTCCCCTGCCGTCCGGTCACTTCCTGGAGCGAGGTCCCACGACGCACGGCAAGATCCGTACGTCTCATCGCTCCAGCGAGCCACGCGTGGTTCTGGCGGGCCCGCCCCTGGCTGGCACGGACACCACCACCAACGAAGCGCCCCGGGGCTCGGTCACGCGCCGTACGGGTGAGACCGGACCCGAACTCAGATGCGACCCCTGCACAGTTCGAGCAGCGTCATGGCGAGGGAGGTCCCCGGCTTGCCGAGCGCCTCGCGGTAGCGGCCGAGGATCTCCATCTCGCGGGCGAGGTGGACCCGTCGGCCGCCGGAGGCGATACGGGTCTGCTGGACGACGGACGAGACGGCCATCCGTTCCTGGATCAGACCGATGATCCGGTCGTCGAGGGCGTCGACGCGCTCACGGGCGTCCGCGATGGTCGCTTCCGGTGTGGTGGTCACGTGGGCTCCTGGGTGGGGTGGGTGCCCCGGAGCGGCAAGGTCCGGAAAACACCAGGCGCCCCGGACCTTGTCGGCCCGGGGCGCCTGGGAAGTCGCTTGTCAGTTGCTCAAGCAGCACGACCATGGCAGCCGGCGGGCCGGGTGCCATAGGTAAACAGGAAGGTCGTCTGCGTGAGCATGGGAGCAGTATGCCGGGCCCTTCGGGAGCGTCCAACCCGGTTCGCATCCTGAGACGGAGCTCGGCCCCGGTCCGGGCCCCCGGCTCCCGGTAGACTCGGCCCCACACACACCTCGCTCACCGCCGGAAGGCAACCCGTGTCATCAGCGAACCCCGCCGCCGCCCCCGACACCGTCCTGGTCGTCGACTTCGGTGCGCAGTACGCCCAGCTCATCGCCCGTCGTGTCCGCGAGGCCCGGGTCTACAGCGAGATCGTGCCGAGCACCATGCCGGTCGCGGAGATGCTCGCCAAGAACCCGGCGGCGATCATCCTCTCCGGCGGTCCCTCGTCGGTGTACGCGCAGGGCGCCCCGCGCCTGGACCGCGAGCTGTTCGAGGCCGGCGTCCCGGTCTTCGGCATGTGCTACGGCTTCCAGCTGATGGCCACCACCCTCGGCGGCACCGTCGACAACACCGGCGCGCGCGAGTACGGCCGTACGCCGCTGCACGTCTCGAAGTCCGGCTCGACCCTCTTCGAGGGCACCCCGGACGAGCAGTCGGTGTGGATGTCCCACGGCGACGCCTGCTCCGCCGCCCCCGAGGGCTTCACCGTGACCGCGTCCACGGACGTCGTCCCGGTCGCCGCCTTCGAGAACGACGAGAAGAAGCTCTACGGCGTCCAGTACCACCCCGAGGTCATGCACTCCACGCACGGCCAGCAGGTCCTCGAGCACTTCCTGTACCGGGGCGCGGGCCTCAAGCCGGACTGGACCACCGGCAACGTCATCGAGGAGCAGGTCGCCGCGATCCGCGAGCAGGTCGGCGACAAGCGCGCGATCTGCGGTCTGTCCGGCGGTGTGGACTCCGCGGTGGCCGCGGCCCTGGTCGCGCGCGCCATCGGCGACCAGCTGACCTGTGTGTACGTCGACCACGGTCTGATGCGCAAGGGCGAGACCGAGCAGGTCGAGAAGGACTTCGTGGCCGCGACCGGCGTGAAGCTGGTCGTCGTCGACGCGGAGGAGCGCTTCCTGACCGCGCTCAAGGGGGTCTCCGACCCCGAGGAGAAGCGGAAGATCATCGGCCGGGAGTTCATCCGGGTCTTCGAGCAGGCCCAGGCCGAGATCATCGCGGACGCGGGTCCCGAGGTCGCCTTCCTGGTCCAGGGCACGCTCTACCCGGACGTGGTCGAGTCCGGTGGCGGCACCGGCACCGCCAACATCAAGTCCCACCACAACGTGGGCGGCCTCCCCGAGGACCTCGAGTTCCAGCTCGTCGAGCCGCTGCGCAAGCTGTTCAAGGACGAGGTGCGGATGGTCGGCCAGGAGCTCGGGCTCCCGGACGAGATCGTCCAGCGCCAGCCGTTCCCGGGTCCCGGCCTCGGCATCCGGATCGTCGGCGAGGTCACCAAGGAGCGCCTGGACCTGCTGCGCGACGCCGACGCCATCGCCCGCGAGGAGCTGACCGCGGCCGGCCTCGACCGCGACATCTGGCAGTGCCCGGTGGTCCTGCTCGCCGACGTCCGCTCCGTCGGCGTCCAGGGCGACGGCCGGACCTACGGCCACCCGATCGTCCTTCGCCCGGTGTCGAGCGAGGACGCCATGACCGCCGACTGGTCGAGGCTGCCGTACGACGTCCTCGCGAAGATCTCGACGCGGATCACCAACGAGGTGGCCGACGTCAACCGTGTGGTGCTCGACGTGACGTCGAAGCCGCCGGGGACGATCGAGTGGGAGTAAGCCCTAGGTGCGCTTGATCGTGCGCAAGGGCTGACCGGGCTTCCAGACCTGGAGGACCAGGTACTTCTCGTCCTCGACGTAGGTCCGCACGACCTCCGTCAGCTCGGTGCGGAAGAGGTGGAACGGCTCCGGCGGTTTCACCTCTTCGCCGTATGCGGCCTTGGTCCCGGGGTCGGTGACCTCTCTCGCGTGACCGCTGATCCGGACATCACCGCCGCCCATGCTCTGGCCCTTGCCGGGGTTCGCCTGGAGACAGAAGCGGGGGTCGCGGTGCAGGTCCCGCGCCTTCAGCGAGTCCGGCATCATGCCGAGCCAGAGTTCGCCGTGCAGGAAGCGGACCTCCAGCCCGGTGGTGCGGGGGGAGCCGTCCTTGCGGAGGGTGGCGAGGACATGGTGGGTGAACGCACCGAAGCGTTCTTCGACGGTCTCGGCCAGATCGGGTTCCGCGGAAGTGAAAGCAGCCCAGTTCATACCGGTCAGTGTTCCGTCGATACCCGACATCTGCTGTCAGGTATCAGCTGTGTGCGCCATCTTTACAAACCACCCCTGTTCTCTTGCGCTGACCGACGGTAACTTCCGCCCCGTAAAGCAACCCAGTGCTGGAGGAGCACATGCACGAGACGCCCCTCGGGCCCACTCCGCCGATGCCGCTGCCCACCGAGAAGCTGCAGTTCGCGATGCCGCCGATGCACGACTCCCTCGAGGAGGAACGCCGGCACCGCAAAGAGCGGCTCGCCGGCGCGCTGCGGATCTTCGGCCGGCTCGGCTTCGAGGACGGCGTCTCCGGGCACATCACCGCACGCGACCCGGAGTTCACCGACTGCTTCTGGGTCAACCCCTTCGGCATGCCGTTCAAGCACGTCACCGTGAGCGACCTCGTGCTCGCCAACTCCGACGGGCAGGTGCTCGACGGCCGCTACCACGTCAACCAGGCGGCCTTCACCGTGCACTCCCAGGTGCACGCCGCCCGCCCCGACGTCGTCGCCGTCGCCCACTGCCACTCCGTGCACGGGCGGGCGCTGTCCACGCTCGGTGAGCTCCTGGACCCCCTCACCCAGGAGAGCTGCGCCTTCTACGAGGACCACGCGCTGTACGAGGCCTACACCGGGGTCGCCGTCGACGCCGACGAGGGCCGCCGGATCGCCGCCGCGCTCGGGTCCCGGAAGGCGCTGGTGCTGCGCAACCACGGGCTGCTGACCGTCGGGGACTCGGTGGACGCGGCGGCCTGGTGGTTCCTGTCGATGGAACGGTCCAGCCAGGTGCAGCTGCTGGCCCGGGCGGCGGGACGGCCGGTGCTCATCGACCACCGGGCGGCGGTGGCGACCCGGGAGCAACTGGGCGGAGATCTGGTGGCGTGGATCAACTATCAGCCGACGTGGCAGGACATCAGTCGCAGCGAGCCGGACCTGCTGAGCTAGAAGCCTCGCAGCACGGCGGCCTTCGTCATCGCGAACTCCTCGTCCGTGAGCACCCCGTCCCGGTGCAGCTCACCCAACTCCCGCAGTCTGCGCAGGAGTACGTCGTGATGGTCGGCCTGCGGGGGAACGGCGGCCGCGGCGAGCCGGGGACGGTGGGCGCCTTCGTCGTCGTACGCGAGGTCGCCGCGGGTGGACGGGTGCGGCAGCCGGGCCGTGACCGCCGTCGCGACGAGGGCGGTGAGCAGATCGCGGCGGGTGCTGCCCCACAGGTCGAGGGCGTAGGGGTCCTTCTCCGGCGGCAGTTTCGAGAAGGACGTCTCGCGGGTCACGAACCGCATGAAACCGTCCTCGTAACCGGAGTTGGGCAGCCACTCGACCTGGACGAGGTCCCCGACGTCGATGATCCGCGGGCCGGTCGCGCGCTTGACGCGGTCGGAGGTGTCGGCCCAGTCGATGCGGACCTGGGTGCCGTCGAAGGAGACCGTGCCGTCGGAGGACCGCACCGAGACCGGGACCGGTGGGCCGGGCAGCAGATACGTCTTCGTCGGCTCCTTGGGGATCTGGTCGAGGAGGAGGGCGCGGCGGATCTCCTCGGCCACGTACTCGGCGACCCCGGCGCGGTCGACGTCCACGATCAGCCGATAGGGATCCGCCGGGTCCGGCAGGCGTCCGCCGGTCGCGTGCAGCAGCGGATCCGCGCCCTCGCGCAGCCGCATCCGCAACCGGCCGCGCTTGCGTTCCGGTTCGAACGCCACGCCCGAAATGGCCTCCAGGGGCACGGCGACCTCGCCGTACGTCTGCCGGAACAGCGGCACGGAGCGGTGGAGTCCCGGCGTGATTCTGACCGTTGTGCCGTCGAAGGCCCAGGTCCCGTCACGCTGGATGATCTCGGCCATACGGAAATTCTCGCAGCAGGGTCAACACGGCGGGCCCCGCTTCACCCGCGCTGACCAGACCTGCCGGACGGGGACGGTGTGCCGTAGGGCACAATTCGCTGTCGCCGGGGAGTTGTCCGGGGTTCTTCGTGAGGGTTTGTGGATCGTGCGGTCGGTCCGGCCGCGAGGTCATGTGGGGTCAGAGGGTCACGAGGGTCGTGGGAAGGCAGGCGTCGGGCGTGGCGGTGCAGGAAGCGAGACAGGGCGCGGACGGGGGCGAGCCCCGGGGTGCGCACGAAGGCGGCTGCACCTGCGGGGACTGTCCGCACGGGGCACGGGCCGGGCATCGGCGCGCGGTGGCCGAATTCCTCCTGATGAGGGACGGGTTCGCGGCCGGGCAGGGGCTGCCCGCGGCCGTGGCGCACTCCGCGTCGGCCTCCCGGCAGTGGGTCTCGGAGGAACTGACGCAGTCCGCGGAGGCCGTGGCCGAGCGGGGGCGGGCGGAGGGTGCCGCCTGGCTCGCGCGGCTGTGGCGGCGGACCGCGTATGCGGTGTGGGCCTCCGTCGTGGTGCTGCTCCTCGTCCAGGCGCTGACGGCCATCGGGGCGGGGTGGACCGCGGCGCGCACGGCCGGGCTGGTCGCGGCGCTCGTGGTGGCGGGGTCGCTGACCGCGGCGTCCTGGTTCCACCGGGCGCGGGGCGGGGTGCTCGCGCCGGTCATCGGTGAGGACAACCGGCTGTCCACCTCGCGGGCCGTCGCGGTGGCGTGGACGCTGTTCGTCGCCTACGCGGTGCTGCTGCTGGTGGGCCGGCTGGCCGCGGCCTCCGACGGTCGTGAGCGGGACGCGCTGCTCTCCGGGCTCGAACTGGCCCGCGGCGCGGGCGTCGTGACCGTGCTGGCCGTGGTCTGCGGGATCGCCGTGCTGGTGCGGCGGGTGGTCGGGCTGCGGGTGCTCGGGCAGCGGTTGCAGAAGGTGCGGGCGGATCGTCCCCGCGCCGCCGACCTGCTGACGGACGACTCCGGGCGGGGGACCTTCGCCGACATCCAGTACGTCGTGATCGGCGCGGTCGCTCTGCTGTTCGCGGGTGTACGGCTGGCCCGGCGGCCGGATCAGTTGCCGGATCTGCCGTGGGGGCTGGCGGTGGTGGTGCTGGTGTCCGCGGCCACCTATGTGGCGGGGAAGTACGCGGAGGGCGGGCGGCCGGTGATCCTGTCCGTGGTGCGCTCGCGTGAGGCCGGAGATCTGGACGGGCCGATCCGTACCGGCGACGACATCGAGATCCGCGGCGCCGGGTTCGTGCCGCCGGGGGCGCAGCGGGCGGATCGGCTGTCCCGGATGGTGGTACGGATCGGGCCGGTGAACGTGCATGTGCCGCTGGTGCCGGTGGCCGGGGGCTTCAGCAACCCCACGGACGAGGTGCTCACCGTGCCGGTGCCGGCGGATGTGGAGCCGGGGCGGGTGGAGGTGCAGGTGGTGACGGCCGCGGGGGCGGAGACGAACCGGTACGCGATCGATGTGACGGACTGAGCGGCGAGGGTTCGCGTCGTCCGAGGTGAGAACTGCGCGCACAAACTCGACATCGCATTGAGCACCGGGGCCCCTTCGTGCGTATCGTCTGGTGAGGGGTCTCGGCATGCTGGTGAGAGGCGGCTCGGAGCGATGACTCACAGTTTTCGTACGGACACGCACGCCCCCTACTACGGCGAAGAACGGTCCTGGCGGGACAGCATCAGCCAGTACGCCCTGGTGCCACTGCGCATTTTCCTCGGTGTCACCTTCATCTACGCGGGCCTGGACAAGCTGACCGACAGTGCCTTCATGAAGAGCTCCGGCTCGGGCTCCGTCGGCGACATGATGCGCAGCGTCCGGGACTCCTCGGCCATCCCCGCACTGGTCGACCTGTCCCTGAAGAACCCCGTCGGCTTCGGCTATGCCATCGCCTTCGGCGAGCTCGCCGTCGGTATCGGCACCCTGCTCGGCATCCTCGCCCGCCTGGCCGCTCTGGGCGGCGCGCTGATCTCGCTCAGCCTGTGGCTGACCGTGAGCTGGGCCTCCGACCCCTACTACTACGGCAACGACCTCGCCTACCTGATGGCCTGGCTGCCCCTCGTCCTCGCGGGCGCCTCCGTGTTCTCCGTGGACGCCGCCTTGCGCGCCCGACGACGGCAGCGGGCGGGAAGTTACCGGTAGCTCCGGTCGGCGGAGCCACCGGTGGCGGGGAGGGTCGGTGGCCCGGTGCGGGTCGTCTCCGTACCGGGGAGGCGTCCTGACCAGCCGTCCTGCTCGTGATCAGTGGGGTACGGGCGGCTGGGGCGTCTGGTCGACCTCCGGTGGCGTGCTCGTACGGCGGCTGTCGCGTCGGTTGCGGACGGCGCGGGTCAGCAGGCCCACCACGCCTGCCAGGCACAGGCCGCCCACGACCATGGGGATCACCGCGAACCACGGAGTGTCCCAGGCGTCGCCCGCGTCACCGGCGTAGGTGATGCCCGCGATGGTCAGGAAGAACCCGGCGACCAGCTTTCCCGGCCGGAACTCATGACGCAGCACGGCTCACCTCCGCCTGGCCGATGCCGACCCGCAGATCGAGGTCGAGGGTGGCGCTGTTCTTGGCGCCCGAGACCGGTGTCAGGGTGACCTCCTTGCGCTTGCCCGGTGCCACGTCCACGTCCTCCTGGTCGTCGCCCGGCAATTGAATGTCGCCCACGCCCACGTCGATGACCGCCTGCACGGTCACGTCGGCCGGCACGATCACCACCAGCCGGCCCACTCCTACGTCGGCCTGGGTCGTCACTGTCCGGCCCTTCGTGAAATCGAGGTGGGACAGGTCCAGGGTGCCCACGCCGGTGCCGAGTTCGTACTCCGGGCGGATGTCCTGCACGGCTGCCGGTGTCCAGTTCGTGCGGACCCAGTGGGTGGTGATGTCCTTCGGGAGAGCGGCCGCGGTGGCCAGCAGGCCGGCCGTGACGATTCCCAGGAAGATCGAGCCCGCTCCTGTGCGGCCCAGGAACGAACTGATCGCTATGCCCAGGCCCAGGACGATCAGCGCGCAGGACAGACCGGTCTGCAGGCTGGTGCCCAGGGCGTGGTTCTCCCAGGTCGCTCCGGTGCCGAGGCCGCCCGCCAGCAGGGCGAGGAGGAAGACCCAGCCGCCGATCCAGCGGGGACCGCGCGGCTTCGGCCCGCGGGTGTGGGCCGCGCGGACGTCCTCGCGTCGGCTCCAGGAGGCGCCCAGGCCGATGTTGACGGCCGCCGCGATGTCGCGGTCCCGGGAGTCCCCCGGCCCCCACAGATAGCCCGTGCCGCCGACGTGTGTGCCGTCCTTGACGATGGGGTCGCGCCACCAGGACGGGTAGCCGGCGGGCACCGGCGGGGCCTGGGCCTCCGGCGGAGCGTCGGCGACGGCCTGTGCGGAGAGCGGGTCGGGGTCGGGGGTGCCGCGGTTGCGCGACCAGTACCCGGCGCCCGCGAGCAGCAGGGAGAGGACCACGGCGAAGGTCAGCACGCCGGTGTTGCTCAGCATGGTGAGGAACACCCCGCAGCCGACCAGGGCGAACAGCACGCCGGTCAGGGCCTGGCCGTCCACCCGGCCGGTGAGCAGCTTGCGCACCTCGTTCTCGTCCTCGTCGTCATAGGGGACGAGGAGCCAGGCGAAGCCGTAGAAGATGAGGCCGATGCCGCCGGTCGCCGACAGCACGGCGAGCGTGATCCGGAAGATCACCGGATCCATGTCGCACTGCCGCCCGAGCCCGGCACACACCCCGGCGAGCAACTTGTGCCGTCGGTCCCGCCGGAAGCGGAGGGGGGCGGAGGGCGCGTCCTCGGCGGGGGCCGTGTCCTGGGCGGTGGTGGGCGGGGCGGGGGCGTCTGCCGGTGTCCGGCCCCCGAGGGTCTCGGTGTGCCTGCCCGCCGGTGTGCCTCCTTCTTCTTCCTTCCGCATGCCCGCGCCGGGGCCGGTGCCCGGGTCCGGACCTCCGCCGGATCCGGCGCCCGCGGCGTGCTGGTGATCTGTCATGTGTCCATGGTGACGGTCGCGGGGGCGTGGCGGGAGTCGGAACGACCCTGGCCGGACCCTGATATCGGCCCCGAGAAGGGGGGAGGGAAGCGTTCGGGCGGCACGCCGATCGAAGATCAGGGGAGTCTCGGGGGCCAACCCTGATGCCCCCGCACCCCGGCCGTGTGACCATCGATGGCATGCCGGAAGCCGCCACAGCGCCACTCGTCGAACCGCGGCCGCCGCGCAAGCTCTACCGCAGCAGTGACGGACGCTGGCTGGGTGGTGTGGCGCGGGGGCTCGCCGGGCATCTCGGGCTGCCCGTGATCTGGGTGCGGCTCGTCTTCGTGGGCCTGTTCATGGCGGACGGGCTGGGTGCGCTGCTGTATGCCGCGTTCTGGTTCTTCGTGCCGCTCGGCGTGGGCGGCGTCGGCGGCCAGCGGCCCCCGTCCCTGGTGTCCACCGAGACCTCGCCGGACGGCCGCCGCAGACTCGTCGCCCGCCGCCCCGACAAGGGCCAGATCGTGGCCCTGCTCCTCATGGTCGTGGTGGCCATGGTCTTCGTCGGCAACGTCAACGTGGGCAATGGCGCCAAGGCCTACCTCTGGCCGGTCGTCCTCGTCGGCGCGGGGGTGGCCCTCGTCTGGCGCCAGGCGGACAACGCCCGCCGGGCCCGCTGGATGGAGGTCGGCCGCCGCCGCCGCACCCTGACGCTGCTGCGTGCCGCGGGCGGTGTCCTCCTCGTCACCGCCGGTGTCTCCGGGGTCTTCGTCCTGCAGGGCTCCGCCGCCCACCTCGGCTCCGTCCTGCAGGCGGCCCTCGCCGTCCTCGTCGGGATAACACTCCTCGCGGGGCCGTATCTCGTCCGCATGACCCAGGACCTCTCCGAGGAGCGCCTGATGCGCATCCGCGCCCAGGAGCGCGCGGAGGTCGCGGCCCACGTGCACGACTCGGTGCTGCACACCCTGACCCTGATCCAGCGCAACGCGGAGAACGCGAACGAGGTGCGCCGCCTCGCCCGCGCCCAGGAGCGCGACCTGCGCACCTGGCTGTACAAACCCGAGGGCACCGGCAAGGACGAGGCCGACGAACCCACCGACCTCGCCGACGCCGTGCGGCGCAATGCCGCCGAGGTCGAGGACAAGCACGGCGTCCCCATCGAGGTCGTGGTCGTCGGTGACTGCCCGCTCGACGAGAGAACCGGCGCGCAGATGCAGGCCGCGCGCGAGGCGATGGTCAACGCCGCCAAGTACGGTGGCGAGGGCGGCGCCGTACAGGTCTACGCCGAAGTCGAGGGCCGGACGGTCTTCGTGTCCGTCCGGGACCGGGGCCCCGGCTTCGACCTCGACTCGATACCCGCCGACCGGATGGGTGTCAGAGAATCGATCATCGGCCGCATGGAGCGCCATGGCGGCACGGCCCGGCTGCGTGCGGTGCCGGGCGGCGGCACGGAGGTCGAGCTGGAGATGGAGAGGGCGGAGAAGACGTCATGAGCGACCCCACCGGGGCGAACACGGACCCCGCAGAGCCGACGCCGGCCGGCGTCGCGGGCGAGCGGCACGTGCGCGTGGTCCTCGTCGACGACCACCGCATGTTCCGAACGGGCGTCCAGGCCGAGATCGGCCGGACCGAGGAGACCGGCGTCGAGGTGGTCGGCGAGGCCGCGGACGTCGACCAGGCAGTCACCGTCATCACCGCGACCCGCCCCGAGGTCGTCCTCCTGGACGTCCACCTCCCGGGCGGCGGCGGGGTCGAAGTGCTGCGTCGCTGCGCCCCGTTGATGGCCGACGCCGAACAGCCCGTCCGCTTCCTCGCCCTGTCCGTCTCGGACGCGGCCGAGGACGTGATCGGAGTGATCCGGGGCGGTGCGCGCGGCTATGTGACGAAGACGATCACCGGCACGGACCTCGTCGACTCCGTCTTCCGCGTCCAGGAGGGCGACGCCGTCTTCTCGCCGCGCCTGGCCGGGTTCGTCCTGGACGCCTTCGCCTCCACCGACGCCCCGCCGGTCGACGAGGACATGGACCGCCTCACCCAGCGCGAGCGGGAGGTCCTGAGGCTCATCGCGCGCGGTTACGCCTACAAGGAGATCGCCAAGCAGCTGTTCATCTCGGTGAAGACGGTCGAGTCCCATGTCTCGGCGGTGCTGCGCAAGCTGCAGTTGTCCAACCGTCACGAGCTGACCCGGTGGGCGACGGCACGGCGGCTGGTCTGACGTCTGCCCCACGCTCACACCGCGCGCGTGGCGCCCGCGAACGGCATCTCGTCGATCGGTGCCACCCGCACCGGCGCCGACGGGTTCGGGGCGTGGATCATCCGGCCGTCGCCGATGTAGAGACCGACGTGAGTGATGCCCGAGTAGAAGAACACCAGGTCGCCCGGGAGGAGTTCGGAGCGGGAGACGCGCTGTCCCGCATCGATCTGGGCGTAGGTCGTGCGGGGCAGGGAGATGCCCGCGGAGCGGTAGGCGGCCTGGATGAGGCCCGAGCAGTCGAAGGCGTCCGGGCCGGTGGCGCCCCACACATAGGGGCTGCCCAGTTTGGAGTAGGCGTAGGAAACGGCCGCCGCGGCACGGGAGTTGGGGGCTGCATCGGTGGCCGCGCCGGGGGCCGCCAGTTCCTCGCGCCCGCCCGCCGTGGCCCGGGAGGCGCGATCCCCGCCTGATGGCAACCCCGCCTGTTCCTCGGCCGTCAGCTGGGACATCAGCCTGCGGGCCGCGCCCAGTTTGCCGGTGATCGTCTTCTTGTGGCGCTTCAGCTCCGCCTGACGCGACTGCAGCGAGGCCAGCTCGATGTGCGCGGCCCCGCGCAACCGCTCGATCTCCCGCAGCTGCCGGCGTACGTTCGCGACGGAGGCGGCCTGGCGGGCACCTGCCCGTTCGACGAACTCGGCGCTGTCCAGGTACCGGTCGGGGTCGTCGGTGAACGCGAGCTGCATCGCGGGGTCGAGGCCGCCGCCGCGGTACTGCGCCGCGGCGATGGTGCCCAGCGCCTCCCGCTCCTCGTTGAGCTGCTCCGTCCGGCGGGCCGCCTCGTCCCGCAGGGTGCCCAGCCGGGTCTCGGCCGCCTCCGCCTTCTCCTTCGCGCCGTTGTACTTCTCGGTGGCGGCCTCGGCCTCCTGGTACAGCTGGTCCACCTTCGCCTTGACCTGCGTCGGTGTGAGCTGCGGCTCGGCGTGTCCGGTCCCGTCGAAGCCCGTCGCCGTCGCCGCCCCCGCGAGGGCGATCGTCGCCGCCGTACGGACCGTATGGCCGCCGGTTGAGCGCCTGCGGGACTTGCGGTGCTCTGCCACGTGGACTTGCACGTCCTTTCCTCGACCGCCCGCCCGCCCCGGGCTTCAGGGACGTACGAACGCCAGGGGGAGCGGCCGTACGACCGCCCGGGGCGGTGTGCGCGTCCGGCGACGGCCTGCACAGGGGGAGCGGGCCGCCGCCGGACCTTCTCGGCGGTGGTGGCCGACTGCCGCCCCTGGCCCGGGCGGCGGTGGGGAGCCGGTCACCTGGTGGAGGACGCTAAACCTGACCGTGACGGGGAGGTAACGCGTTGTGCGGAACTGCCGCCAGGGGACCGCGGGGTGACCGAAGGTGACCGTGATCGCGGGCCGGCTCCGTCGACTTCGCGCGGTGCGCTGACCGAAGTCGGGATTCCGGGACACGTGGCGGGTGCCGAGTGCTATGGGCCGCATATATGCAAGGTCTCTCGAGGGGCCGGTGCGGGTGCTCCTCGGGGCCCGGCATAGGCTCCGGCCTCATGGACGTACTCATCCATCTCTTCGTCGGCCTGCACATCATCGGCATCGCCGCGCTGCTCGGCGGCTTCCTCACGCAGATGAAGGCGATGGGCCGGGGCACCGCCCGGTTCGTCCCCGCGATGCTGCACGGTGCCGCGACGATGCTGGTCACCGGGGTGATCCTGGTCGGCCTCAACCAGGCCGACGACCAGCACGTCAACAACATCAAGATCGGCGTGAAGCTCGCCCTGCTGATCGTGATCCTCGGCCTCGTCTATGTGAAGCGGGACGACGAGAAAGTGGACAAAAGCCTGTTCGGCCTGGTCGGCGCGCTGACCACGGCCAACATCTTCATCGCGGTGCTGTGGACCTGACGGCGGCACGGGCGGCGTCGACCGCCCCCGCGGCGACGGCCGACCAGGCCGCCACCGAGATCCACAGCAGCACCTCACCCGGAGTCCCGAGCCACGGGACATCCACGTCGGCGGCGACCGACAGGGTCGCCACCGCGGTCATGCCCATGGGGAACACGGTGGCCCAGCGGCGCGCGTCGTAGCGCGGGCGCGGGCGTACGAACTCGGCCACCAGCAGTACGGCGTACCAGGCCAGGCCGAGCACCAGCAGCGCCACGGTCACCGCACGCAGGACGCCGCGGTCGTCGTCGTTCCACAGGTACAGGCGCGCGCTGTCGGCGGCGATCAGCTGCGCGCCGGCGAGCGCCGAGAGGGCGAGCGCGCCGCCCGCGATCCACTGGTCGCCCGGCCCCTCCAGCACCTGGCGCGGGTCGAAGCGGAAGAGCGCGACGCCGTAGAGGACCAGGCCGAGCCAGAACAGTACGAGCGCCGAGTGCGCAAGCCATGCCGCCGACTCGGCAGCGGCGAGCGTGGCGCCGAGGACCGCGAGGCCCTGGGTGGCCACACAGCCGAGGAACACCCCGCCGGGCATCCGCCGCTTCCAGTTCCCGACGACGAGCACGATCAGCACCGGCCACAGCAGCGCGGACAGTGCCAGCAGTGCCTCGGCGAGGGTCTGCCGGCCGAGCGCGGAGAAACGGGTGCCGAGCACGGTGGTCGCCGCCACGGCCGTCAGGGCGCCCGGTGTCCCGGCGTCCGCGAACCATCGCGCGCGCTCCCGCAGCAGTCGTAGGGCGAAATCGGCGGCCAGCCCCAGCCAGGCCGCGCAACCGAGCACCAGGGCGATCCGGGACAGCGTCTCGTAGCCGGTCAGATGCAGCCCGACCGACACGATGCCGGTCGCCATCACGGCGGCCCCGGCCGCGGGCGGGCGCTGCGTCCACCGGACGCGCAGGGGAGAGTGCGGAGAGGTGCCGGACATGTGCCGATGCTAGGAAGCTCAGCGTGCCGTGCCGGCGGGACGCGCACGCGCGCGGGCGGAAAGAGCCGAAATACGCCCGCGCGCTTGTCGTGACCGGCGTGCCTCAGGCCGGGCGCACCACGCTGTGGATCGCCGACTCGCCGTCGTAGTAGATCGACTCCTCGCGGACGTACGCGCCCGGCTTGGGGGCGTGGATCATCATGCCGTTGCCGATGTAGAGGCCGACGTGGCTGATGTCGTCGTAGAAGAAGACCAGGTCACCGGGCTGAGCGTCGGCGAGGGAGACCGTGGTGCCGGCGTTGACCTGGTCGTAGGTGACGCGGGGGAGGTCGACGCCGGCGGCCTTCCAGGCGGCCTGGGTGAGGCCTGAGCAGTCGTAGGAGTCGGGCCCGGTGGCGCCCCAGACGTACGGCTTGCCGATCTGCGCGCGGGCGAAGGCGAGGGCCTTGGCGGCCTTGGTGGCATACGAGGAGTCGGTCGGCGTCGACGTGCTCTCCTGCGGGGCGGTGGCCTCCTGCGCGGCCTCCGCCGCCGCTGCCTGCTGCTGCGCCAGCTCCGCCGCCTTGCGGGCCGCCTCCTCCTGCTTCTGCTTCTCGATCGCCGCGAGGCGCGCCTTCTCCTGGGCCGTCAGCTCCGACAGGATCTCGCGCGCGTCGGAGAGCTTCTTCTGGACGGTCGCCTTGGCCGTCTTCAGGTCGCTCTGCGTCTCGGTGAGCGTCTGAAGGCTCTGGGAGGCCTCCTGACGCTTCTTCATCGTCGCGGACTGCTCGGAGACGTAGTCGTCGACCGCGCCCTTCTGGCGGTCCGTCAGACGCGCCATCAACTGCGTCTCGTCGAAGTAGTCCTGCGGAGTGTCGGCGAGCAGGAAGGTCGCCGTGCCGGAGGCCCCGGCGCCGGTGCGGTACTGGGCGGCGGCGAAGGAACCGAGCTCCTCCCGCGCCTGGTTGAGCTTCTGGGTGCGCTGGGCGACGTCGTCGAGGAGCGTGTCGACCTGCTTGCGCTGCTTGGCCGTCTTCTCCTTGGCCGCGTTGTAGTTGTCGGTCGCCGACTCGGCCTGGCGGTAGAGGTCGTCGACCTTCTTCTCCACCTCTTCGAGACTCGGCCTGTCATCGGCCGGCGCGGCGTTCGCCGACTGGGACAGCAGGGCCACGGAGGTGAGGGCGGCCGTCGCGAGGGCCGGGGTCCGTATGCCTGCTACGCGCGTACCCACAGGACGCGACTTGCGGTGCGACGCCAAGGGAGGCGACTCCTTCCGTGCTCCGCCTGCCGAGTTAGCTGTCGGGTTCGGGCGGCATGCTTCGGAAGGTTTGCCCTACGGCGCTCCCTGCGCGGGAGTCGGCCGATTCACCCCAGGTATCGGTGGGTCCCCGGCTCCGGGCGCGCGGCGGCGCTGCGGACTCGGCGGAGGCCGTGCGGCCCGGCGACGTTCGCCGGTGGGGGTCGTACGGCCTGCCCGAACGGTAGCCAACGGGTGTGGCCCCTGTGAAGGTTGATGTTCGATATGCCCGATACATTTTCGTGACCTTGGCCTCGTGCATAGCTCCACGTGGTCAATCCGGAGTGATCTGCAACGACTTGTGCGTATTTTCGCCGGAGTGACGGCGTCCGCCCGCTTCGTGGGTCTAACTTCCAGCCAACCGCGGTGGGGTGCCGCGGCCGGTGGGAGGGGTACGGCCATGAGGATGCGCACAGGACTCGTCGTCGCCACGTCGGTCGCGCTCGCCGCCGCCGCGGGAATCGCGCCCGCGACAGCGACAGCGGGGCACGGCGGAGGCAAGCCGGTGATCCGCGTGATCGCCAAGGGCCTCGACAACCCGCGCCAGCTCTCCTACGACGACGGGCATCTGTACGTCGCCGAGGCGGGCCGGGGCGGCAGGAAGTGCGTCGGCGAGGGCCCCGAGGGGCCGACCTGCGTCGGACTCAGCTCCGCCGTCACCAAGATCTACTGGGACGGGGGCGCGTGGAAGCACCGCCGGGTGGTGCAGGGGCTTCCCTCGGGCGCCGCCCCCGACGGCGGCTTCGCGACCGGCGTGGACGGCGTCTCCGCGCTCCACGGCGAGGTCTGGGGCGTCGAGACCTACGCCCCGCCGGAGGCCGGGGTGCCGACGAAGCCGCCGTGGAACGCGCTCGGCAAGCTGCTGCGCGTCGGCCACGGCACGGCGCGGATCGCCGCGGACATCACCGCCGTGGAACTGAAGTACAACCCGCACAAGGCGTCGGTGGAGTCCAATCCGTACGCCGTCCTCGCCCTCCCCGACGGCCGCCGGATCGTCGCGGACGCGGCCGGGAACGACCTGGTCGTCGTCTCGCCGCACGGCAAGGCGCGGCCCTTCACGGTCTTCCCGGACCACGACGGGAACCAGTCCGTCCCGACGTCCCTGGCGCTCGGCCCCGACGGCAAGCTCTACGTCGGCGAACTGAACGGCGAGGCGGCGAAGCCCACCGCGCGCGTGTGGCGCGTCGACCCCTGGACCGGCAAGATCCTCGGCTGGAAGTCCGGCTTCGGCTCGATCACGGGCCTCGCCTTCAGCGACGACGGCGGGATGTACGTCAGCCAGCTCTTCGCCGGCGTCGTGACCAAGGTCTCGCACGGCAAGCGCACGAACGTGAAGGTGCCGTTCCCGGCGGGCGTCGCCGTCGACTCGTACGACGGCAAGGTCTACGTCTCGGCCTGGTCGATCGCGGACCGTGACGGGACGGTTCTGGAGGGCAGGAAGACGCCGGGCGGCCAGGTCTGGAAGATCATCGGCTTCTGATCCGAGTGGATGTTCTCGGGGCGGCGGCGGTGTGTCAGTGGGGCACCCTAGACTCGGAGAGCGATGAGCAGCCTCTTTGACGACAGCTTCCTGGCGGACCTCCAAGCCCCTCGGGCCCATGGGGAAGAACCGCCGCCGCCCGAGGACGAGCACGTGCCGGAACCCGTTCCGGACGATCTGTTCGGTGGGAAGTTCGACGTGCCCCCGGACCGGGACGCGTACTACCGCGACGGCGCCCCCCGCCCGGTGGTGGACCCGGCCGCGCTCCTGGACGGGCTGAACGAGAACCAGCGCGCGGCCGTGGTGCACTCCGGCACCCCGCTGCTCATCGTGGCCGGCGCCGGCTCCGGCAAGACCCGGGTACTCACCCACCGCATCGCCCATCTCCTCGGCGAGCGCAACGTCCACCCGGGCCAGATCCTCGCGATCACCTTCACCAACAAGGCCGCGGGCGAGATGAAGGAGCGCGTCGAGCACCTCGTCGGGCCGCGCGCGAACGCGATGTGGGTGATGACCTTCCACAGCGCGTGCGTGCGGATCCTGCGGAGGGAGTCGAAGAAGCTCGGGTTCACCTCCTCCTTCTCGATCTACGACGCCGCCGACTCCAAGCGGCTGATGGCCCTGGTCTGCCGCGACCTGGACCTCGACCCCAAGCGGTTCCCGCCGAAGTCCTTCAGCGCCAAGATCAGCAACCTGAAGAACGAGCTGATCGACGAGGAGGACTTCGCCGCCCAGGCCGCCGACGGCTTCGAGAAGACCCTCGCCCAGGCCTACGCCATGTACCAGTCGCGGCTGCGCGAGGCGAACGCCCTCGACTTCGACGACCTGATCATGACCACGGTCAACCTCCTCCGGGCGTTCCCCGATGTCGCCGAGCACTACCGCCGCCGCTTCCGGCACGTCCTCGTCGACGAGTACCAGGACACCAACCACGCGCAGTACGCGCTCGTGCGCGAGCTGGTCGGTACCGGCGAGCACCCCGTCGACGTACCGCCGGGCGAGTACGACCTGCCGCCCGCCGAGCTCTGCGTCGTGGGCGACGCCGACCAGTCGATCTACGCCTTCCGCGGCGCGACGATCCGCAACATCCTCCAGTTCGAGGAGGACTACCCGGACGCGACGACGATCCTCCTGGAGCAGAACTACCGCTCCACGCAGACGATCCTCACCGCCGCCAACGCCGTCATCGAGCGCAACGAGTCCCGCCGCCCCAAGAACCTGTGGACCAACGCGGGCGCGGGCGCGCGCATCACCGGCTATGTCGCCGACACCGAGCACGACGAGGCGCAGTTCGTCGCCGACGAGATAGACCGTCTCACCGACGCGGGCGACGCGAAGGCCGGCGACGTGGCCGTCTTCTACCGTACGAACGCCCAGTCCCGCGTCTTCGAAGAGGTCTTCATCCGCGTCGGCCTGCCCTACAAGGTCGTCGGCGGCGTCCGCTTCTACGAGCGCAAGGAGGTCCGGGACGTCCTGGCCTACCTGCGCGTCCTCGCCAACCCGGAGGACTCCGTGCCGCTGCGCCGGATCCTCAACGTCCCCAAGCGCGGCATCGGCGACCGTGCCGAGGCGATGATCGACGCCCTCTCCCAGCGCGAGAAGATCAGCTTCCCGCAGGCCCTCAAGCGCGTCGACGAGGCGTACGGCATGGCCGCGCGCTCCACCAACGCCGTGAAGCGGTTCAACGTGCTGATGGAGGAGCTCCGGACCATCGTCGAGTCCGGCGCGGGCCCCGCGACCGTCCTGGAGGCGGTCCTCGAACGCACCGGTTATCTCGCCGAGTTGCAGGCCTCCACCGACCCCCAGGACGAGACCCGCATCGAGAACCTCCAGGAACTCGCCGCCGTGGCCCTGGAGTTCGAGCAGGAGTCCGGTGCGGCCGGGGAGCCCGCGGAAGGCGAGGCGCCGGCCCCGGTCGGGCTCGCGGCGTTCCTCGAGCGGGTCGCCCTGGTCGCCGACTCCGACCAGATCCCCGACGAGGACGAGGACGGCTCCGGCGTCATCACCCTGATGACCCTGCACACCGCCAAGGGCCTGGAGTTCCCGGTCGTCTTCCTCACCGGCATGGAGGACGGCGTCTTCCCGCACATGCGCGCTCTCGGCCAGACCAAGGAACTGGAGGAGGAGCGGCGGCTGGCCTACGTCGGCATCACGCGTGCGCGTGAGCGGCTGTATCTGACCCGGTCCGCCCTGCGCAGCGCGTGGGGGCAGCCGTCGTACAACCCGCCCTCCCGCTTCCTGGAGGAAATCCCGGCGCAGCACGTGGACTGGAAGCGCACGGGTCCGACAGCCGCTCCCGCGGGACCGGTCTCAGGTGTCGCCGCCTCGCTGTCGTCCTCCCGTTCCCGCTCCTCGGCTTCGGGCGCGTCCGGCTTCGCGACGCGCAGGACCTCGGAGAAGCCGGTGGTGTCACTGGCCGTCGGCGACCGTGTCACCCACGACCAGTTCGGGCTCGGCACGGTGGTCGGGGTGAAGGGCACGGGGGCGAACGCCGAGGCGACGATCGACTTCGGGGAAGCGAAGCCGAAGCGGCTGCTGCTGAGGTACGCGCCGGTCGAGAAGCTGTAACCGCGGGGGCTGGGCCCGAGGTTCTACGTCGGGTCCAGCCCGTGGCTGCGCAGCCACGGCAGCGGGTCTATGGCCGAACCGCCCGCCGGGTGCACCTCGAAGTGCAGGTGGGGGCCGGTCGAGTTGCCGGAGTTGCCGGAGTACGCGATCGGGTCGCCGGCCTTGACCGTCGTACCGGAGGCGACGCGGTAGCTGGAGAGGTGGCAGTACCACGTCTCGGTGCCGTCCTTCGCCGTCACGACCATCATGTTGCCGTACGCGCTGTTCCACTGCGTCCGGACGGTGCCGTCGGTCGCGGCCATCACCGTCGTGCCGTACGACACCGGGAAGTCGATGCCGGTGTGGACGGACATCCAGTTGATGCCGGCCTGGCCGAAGTAGGCGCTGAGGCCCCGCTGTGCGACCGGAAGCGCGAACTTCGGGCGCAGCCGCTCCTTGCGGGCCGCCTCCTCCGCCGCCTTCCTCTTCTCGGCCACCTGCTGGGCCTTGAGGTCGATGCGTTCCTGCGTGCGGCTGGCCCGGTCGGCGAAGTCGTCGGCACCGGCCGAGAGGCTCTCGAGCTGGGTGTCCAGCTTGTTGTTCGCGACGGCCGGCTTGACGGCGGTCGGGTCCGCCAGGGTCGTCGAGGTCTCCTGGCCGTCGCCGGTCAGCGTGCCGACCGAGGCGGCGGCGATCCCGGCGACACCCATGACGCACGCCGAGGGGACGGCGATCGTCAGCAGCGCGGAGCGCTTGGCGGGCATACGGCGGCGGGAGCGGTTGGCGTTGCGCGCGGCCACGCGGGAGCCCTGGGCGGGGATCGGCGCCGGACCGGCCTCTTCCTGGTCGTCGAGGAGCGGGGCGTCGGCCTCGTGGACGGCGGGCATCTCGCCGGTGGCCGTGGTGGCGGTCGACTCGCTGTCGTGCGGGGCGTGTTCGGCGTAGGCGTCGCCGTGCGGATTCGCCTCGTCGTACGCGTGGTTCTCGTCGTATGCGTGGTTCTCGTCGTAAGTGGGGGTCTCGCCGTACCCGACCTGCTCGAAGGTGGCCGTCGCCTGCGGGTCGGCCGCCGTGCCGTCGGAGTTCCACTGCGTGGCGTCGTACGTACCGGTGTCGAAGGACTGCGTGCCCCATTCCCATTGCTGGGTCTGGTCGGCCGGGCCGGCGGAGTGGTCCGGCTGGCTCCAGGTGCTCGCGTCCCACTGGCCGCTGTGGTCGGTGCTGCCCGACTGCGGAGGGACCACGGAGAGCAGCTGGTGCTCTGCGCCGCCCCACTGCGTGGCGTCGTACGCGCCGGTGTCGTAGGCGGCGTGGTGCTGGGCCGCGTACATGTCGTAGTTCAGGGTCTGATGACCGCCCGTGGCCCACGTCGAGGCGTCGTACGAACCGGTGCCGTCGCCCGGCATGTTGCCGAAGAGCGGGTCCGTCTCGAAGGTGCCGGTGGCGTGCGCGTCGGCGGTGCCAGTGGTGCCTGTGGCGTCGAAACCAGTGGCGTCATAGGCGCCGTACGTGGTGAAGTCGCCGTACTGGGCTTCCTGGGTGCCGTACGACGCGTAGTGCGACGAGTCGGCGTCGGAAGCCGGAGTCGGGGTGGTCATGGTCCCCGACGGGTGACGGTCGTTCACCAACTTCTCTTTCGCCTCGACAACAGGGGCTGCCAGAGCAGTGCGGCGACTGTACCCGGCGGTATGCGGGCGCGACAATCTTCAACTGGTTTCGGTCGCGCAGGAAACGGGCATTCGACCGTGATTCGGGGGACTGTGGGCGTGACTTTGGCTCTGTGTTCGATGGTTGTTCGATGTCGGTTCGCGGTCCGACGGCTGTCGAGGAGCTGTTGGCGGCCTGTGTCCAGTGGTCGATACGACCGTTACGCCACAGTCAGTCCCCCGGCCCGGCCGGCCGTCTCCTCCCCGGCCCGCGCGGTGTCGAGCACCTGCCGTATGCCGCTCGCGACGGCGGGGTGCACGGGCAGGGCGAGATGTCCGATCCCGCTCACCCGGACGTTCTGCGCCATCAGGTCCGCATGGTCGATGCAGGCGGTCTCCAGCGGGTCCATCAGGTGGTCGAGGTCGCTCCAGAAACTGACGAAGTGCGTACGGCAGCCCGGGGCCGGCCGGGTGAGCTCCTCGAGCAGATCCGAGCCGGGGCGCATCTGACGCACGATCGGGTGCGCGTTCGCGAGCGGCACCACACGGGTGCCGGAGTGCGGGGTGCCGAGCGTCACCAGCGTGCGGACCCGGGTGTCGCCGCCGAGGCGCTGCACGTAGTACCGGGCGATCAGGCCGCCGAGGCTGTGCCCCACGATGTCGACCCGCTCGCTGCCCGTGCGCTCGCAGATCCCCTCTATGTGCCGGCCGAGCAGCTCCGCCGCGGCACGGATGTCGCAGGTCAGGGGGGAGTAGTTGAGCGACTCGATCTGCTGCCTGCCGTGCTGGGCGAGGCTGCGGCGCAGGAGCACGAAGACCGAGCGGTTGTCGATGAAGCCGTGCAGCAGCACGACCGGGGGCTTCGCCTCCGTCGGCAGCTGTGCTGCGCCGTTCTCGGGCGAGGGGAGCGCGGGAAGGGGGGAGCGGCGCTCCTGGGTGATGCCGGAGGGATAGAGGAGGAGATGCCCCGCAAGGATCGCCAGCTCGAGCGCGGTCGCCTTCAGAAGGGCCAGGGAGAGTCCCGCCAGCCTGCCGGGAAGCAGACGCTGACAGAGTGGGAGAAACGGCAGCGCCGCCTTGGTGACCTTCATGGCCGACCTCCTGTCGGCACACGGAGGACAGCTCCGTCCCCCGTGTGCGCTCATGGGAAGTCGCGGCGGAGGTCGTCGTCGGCGCGGCGCGAGAGGGGCGCGGGATGTGGGTGCGGCGGCGCGGAGTTCCGGGGCGGCTGCGGCTGCTGGCCAAGCCGACGGAACGGGTGGAACGGATGGAACCGGTAGTGCTGGTGATGCCACTGATGTGAGTGGTGCTGGTGCTGCGCCGGTGACGTGACGAGCCCCGTCGGTGTGGCGACGAGGCTCCCCGCTGTCGTGCCTTACCTGTCCTACGTGCCCTTCGTGCCGTCGCCGGCGCGCCGCACCACCGTGGCGCGCGGCCTGCGGCGCGGCGGTGCGGCGACCTCGTTGCGGCTCCCGAACGTGTCCCACGTGTGATTTCCCCCTCGGCGTCCGCCGTGAAACTGCGTGGTGCGTGAAGGTGGCGATAACGTTCGTTCACATTCCGGTCCGTGCGGTACTAGTCGGTAGGAATGGGCGTAGGAATGGACGCAGTCGCTTCATGGAGGCAGTGATGGGTGTGACAGCCGGTCCGATCCGCGTGGTGGTGGCCAAGCCGGGGCTCGACGGTCACGATCGCGGAGCCAAGGTGATCGCGAGGGCGCTGCGCGACGCGGGCATGGAGGTCATCTACACCGGCCTCCACCAGACCCCCGAGCAGATCGTCGACACCGCGATCCAGGAGGACGCCGACGCGATCGGTCTCTCCATCCTCTCCGGGGCCCACAACACGTTGTTCGCCGCGGTGATCGACCTGCTCAAGGAGCGGGAGGCCGAGGACATCCTGGTGTTCGGCGGCGGGATCATCCCGGAGGCTGACATCCCCTTGTTGAAGGAGAAGGGCGTCGCCGAGATCTTCACGCCGGGGGCGACGACTCGCTCGATCGTGGACTGGGTCCGGGAGAACGTCCGGCAGCCTGCGGGGGCGTAGCCGCTGCGCTCGGCCTCAGCGGGTCGAGTGGGTCGAGTGGGTCGAGGTGCGTTGGCGGGTGCGGGTGTGTTGTGGCTGGTCGCGCCCCGCGGCGGAGCCGCTGATGTCACAGCCCCGCGCCCCTAGGTAGGTCTCGGCCGCTGTCTGCTGCTCGCTGACCGCCGGTGCGGGTGGGCGACAACCCGCCCCCGCACACGAGCTACGCCATCCCCCGCTCCTCCGCCGCCTCCAGCTCGTCCGCCATCGTCGCCCGCAGCCGCAAGGTCGTCACCAGTCGCTGGAACGCCTCCGCCCAGTAGCCCCCCGCCCCGGGACTCGCGTCCTCGCCCTCGTCCGGCACCGCCATCAGCCCCTCCAGCCGCCCCGCCTCGGCCGGATCGAGACACCGCTCCGCCAGCCCCATCACCCCGCTGAAACTCCACGGATAACTCCCCGCGTCCCGTGCGATGTTGAGCGCGTCGACCACCGCCCGCCCGAGCGGCGCGGCCCACGGCACCTCACACACCCCGAGCAGCTGAAACGCCTCGGACAATCCGTGGGTCGCGATGAACGCCGCGACCCACTCGGCCCGTTCGGCGGAGTCCAACGTGCTCAGCAGCCTGGCCCGCTCCGCCAGTGACACCGCCCCCGGGCCCCCGGCCTCCGGCGCCGCGGGTGTCCCGAGCAGCGCCCGAGCCCACCCGGCGTCGCGCTGCCGTACGGCAGCCCGGCACCATGCCGCATGCAGTTCGTTCCGCCAGTCGTCCGCCACCGGCAGCGCCACGATCTCCTCGGGCGTCCGCCCACCGAGCCGCCCCGGCCACACCACCAGCGGCGCCGCCTCCACCAACTGCCCGAACCACCACGAACGCTCCCCCCGCCCCGAGGGCGCCTTCGCTACGACGCCGTCGCGCTCCATGCCCGAGTCGCACTCGTGCGGCGCCTCGACGACGACCGTCGGCCTGTCCTGGGTGTGGTCGACGGCCACGCACGCCCCGGCCCTGACCGCCATCCGCGCCGCCAGCGCCGATCCCGGCAGCGCCGACAGCAACTCCGCGGCCGTGGCCCGTACGTTGCGGCTCCGGTCGGCCAGTGCCTGCTCAAGGAACGGCTCGTCGTCCGCCTCCAGGCCGGTCCGCAACGAGTCGAGGAACATCAGCCGGTCCTCGGCCCGCTCGGTCGCCCAGGTCGTCGCGAGCAACTCGCGTGCCGTGGCGGGCTCCCGGGCGCGTATCGCGGAAAGGAGGGCCACCCGCTCGGCGAACAGCCCTTCCTCCCACAGCAGTCGGACGCCCGCGGTGTCCTGCGGCGACGGCAGGGCTGCTCCGCCGCCGGGTGTCGCTCGCAGGGCGAACCGCCAGTCCGGGTTCAGCCGGGCGAGCCAGGTGGCACGCGAACCCGCGAACGCCAGCGCCGCCGGCCGCAGATCCGTACGCCCCCGGGCCGCGTCCAGCAGGGCGGGCAGCACCTGCGGAGGCGCCGCGTAACCGCGGGCGTTCGCCGTCGCGAGCCACTGCGGCAGCAGCTCCATCAGGTCCGGCGCCGTACCCCTGCGGCCGCCGCCGCCCGTGCCCGGCCGGTCGGCGAGCAGCATCGCGAGTCTGCGGGCCGCCGCCGCGGGCAGCGGAGGGCGCGTGTCCTCGGGCGCCGGCTGCGGCCGCTGGGACGCGCGCGTGGGCCGCAGCCCGGCCCGCCGCCGTACGGTCTCCACGGCCGCCGCGTCAAGCAACGCCACCGGTGCCTCGGGACCGGGCGCGACGCCGGGCGGCGTACGGCGTGCGGTGCCGAGCAGCGCCGAGGTGACGAGCTCCTCCCAGGCGTCCGGGGCGGGAGCGGCGATCTTGTCCACGGGGTTCCTTTCCGTCCGGTCGGGGGCTCGGTCAGTTCCGTTCAGCACAGCGGCACCGCCTCGCCCGCCCCCTCCGGCCAGGCCGTCAGCGGGGTGAAGCCGCGGTGGCCGCACTCGCCGAAGACCTTGACCGGGGCGCCGCCCGAGAGCGCGACCAGACGCCACAGGCCCGGGCGGGAACGGGCGGAGGCGGTGAGCGGCAGGGCCGAGTCGCCCTCGGTGTCCGCCAGTTGCCAGGAGTCACCGTCCGGGGCCGGTATCACCCGGTCCAGGGTGACGGGGACGGAATCCAGCCACGGGTCGTCCCGCAGTGCCTCGCCGTAGCGGGCGGCCGCCTGCTCGGTCGTCACTCCCGGTGGGCGGGTCGCCGTGGGGGAGGGCGGTGCGAACTGCTCGCCGAGCGCTGCCCGCAACTGACCGGTACCGGGATAGGCGGACACCTCCGCCTCCAGCTCCAGCCCCACCGGCAGCGCCAGTTCGGGGGCGCGGCCGGCGGCGCCGTAGGAGAGGAGCAGTGCCGTACGGCTCGAGTCCGTGCCGTGCAGCCAGATCCGGCGGGTCGTCAGACGGGCGTCCGCCGTGTCGTACTGGGCGAGGACCAGCCAGCGGTCCCGTATCGCGGGGCCGTCCGCCGAGGCGGGCAGGCCGATCCGGGAACGCACCGTCGACGCGAGACCGTCCGGCAGCCGCTCGCGGCGCAGCCAGCCCTGGTCGAGGAGGTGGATGAGGGCGCACTCCTCCAGCAGCCGCACCGGCCAGCCCGGACCGGACGAGGGGATAGCGCCCAACTCCCGCACCCGGGCGGCGAGTCCCGGTGCCTGCGCGTCGACCATGCGGGCCGCCGTCTCCTCCCACATGCCGTACCCCGCCTGCTCCGCCCCCGCCAGGCCGCCGCGCAGCAGGTCCGCCAGCCGCTGCTCCAGCTCCGTCGCACCCGCCGTGATCCGCACGGCCCGGCGCTCCGCCCTGCGCCGCGCCGCCTCCGGATCACCGGACCCGGCGGCTGCGCCTCCGGCGCCCGCCTCCCGCTTCTCCTGCGCGCGCTGCCTTCTCCCCTCTATCCACTGGTCCGCCCAGTCCGGCGTCGGCCCCGGCGGCACCGCTCCCTCCCCGCCCGCCCAGAGCAGCAGCAGCCCGAGCGCGTGCTTGCACGGGAACTTGCGGCTCGGGCAACTGCACTTGTACGCGGGCCCTGCCGCGTCCGCGATGTCGATGACCGTCTGATACGGCTTGCTGCCACTGCCCTTGCACAGTCCCCACACCGTCCCCTCGTCGGAACTCCCCGCCTCGGACCATGGCCCGGCCGCGCCGAGTTTGCTTCCCGCTTTGCGTGACGAGGCGTCAGGCGCCAGTGCCAGCACCTGATCCGCCGTCCAGCGCACCCCCTGCTGAGTCATGACATCGAAGGTAGATCCCCCCACTGACAATCGGCCCCGAGCCGACCCTCGTGAGCACGTTTCCGCAGGTCGGATCGCATTGTCAGTGGCGTGGTGCACGGTTGGTGACAGATCCGAACCGGCCGAGCTGGAGGGGGCCTCAGCCATGACTGTGTCTGTTGAACCGACGTCCGTGGAACCGAAGCAGGGGGAGCCGGACGAGGCGTTGCGGCCGCATGCCGAGGACGCCTTCGCCGGTGAACTCGCCGCGCTGGCCGCTCAGGACGACCGCCCGCGCCCGGTCCGCTGGAAGCTGTCGCCGTGGGCGGTGGCGACGTACCTGCTCGGCGGCACCCTGCCGGACGGCACGGTGATCACTCCGAAGTACGTGGGGCCGCGCCGGCTCGTCGAGGTCGCCGTCACCACCCTCGCCACCGACCGCGCCCTGCTCCTGCTGGGCGTGCCCGGCACCGCGAAGACCTGGGTCTCCGAGCACCTGGCCGCGGCGGTCAGCGGCGACTCGACGCTGCTCGTGCAGGGCACCGCGGGCACCCCGGAGGAGGCGATCCGCTACGGCTGGAACTACGCCCAGCTGCTCGCCAACGGCCCGAGCCGCGACGCCCTCGTGTCCAGCCCCGTGATGCGGGCCATGGCGGAGGGGATGACGGCCCGGGTCGAGGAGCTGACCCGTATCCCGGCCGACGTGCAGGACTCGCTGATCACCATCCTGTCCGAGAAGACGCTGCCGATACCGGAGCTGGGCCAGGAGGTGCAGGCGGTCCGCGGCTTCAACCTCATCGCCACGGCCAACGACCGCGACCGTGGGGTCAACGACCTCTCCAGCGCTCTGCGCCGCCGTTTCAACACGGTCGTGCTGCCGCTGCCGGAGAGCGTCGAGGCCGAGGTCGACATCGTCTCGCGCCGCGTCGACCAGATCGGCCGCTCGCTCGATCTGCCGGCCGCGCCCGACGGCGTCGCGGAGATCCGTCGTGTCGTGACGGTCTTCCGCGAGCTGCGCGACGGGATGACGTCCGACGGCCGTACGAAGCTCAAGTCGCCCAGCGGCACGCTGTCGACGGCCGAGGTCATCTCCGTCGTCACCAACGGCCTCGCCCTCGCCGCCCACTTCGGCGACGGCGTCCTGCGGGCCGGGGACGTCGCCGCGGGCATCCTCGGCGCCGTCGTCCGCGATCCGGCGGCCGACCGGGTCATCTGGCAGGAGTACCTGGAGGCGGTCGTCCGCGAGCGGGACGGCTGGAAGGACTTCTACCGGGCTTGCCGGGAGGTGAGCGCGTGAACGAAGACCTGGGGATGGGCCGCACGGGCGGGAATCCAGGCGGGTGGCGCGGGGGCATGTGGGCGGGGGGTGACTCGTCGGTCGTGGGCGTACGGGGTGGCGGGGACGGGGGCGGGGCTTTGATGCGGAGGGCCGGGGACGGTCGCAGGGGCTCGGTTCGGACTGCGGGGAGGGCCGCGAGGGCTTCGATTCGGATGGCCGGGGTCGCGGAGGCAAGGGGGACGGGTGTGGCAGGGCTTGAGCGGGACGGCGGCAAGGGCGGGATCGGGACGGTCGTCGAGGACGACTCCAAGTGGCCCCGGAGGGGAGGGGGACGGTGTGACGGGCGTAGGTGAGGTCGGGAGCGGGAGGACTGGCGGCTCCGGGGGGTTCGGGAGTGCGGGGACGTCTGGTGCCGGCGGCCCGGGAAGCGGGGGTGCGCGCGACGGAGGGAGGGACTCCCGCGCGTCGGCTGCAGAGGGAATGGACGGAGGCGGTGTGTCCAGGAGCGGGGGAGTGACCGGCGTCGGTGTTCACGGGAGCCGGGGGGCCGGTGCGGGGCCGTTGCTGCTCGGGGTGCGGCATCACGGGCCCGGGTCGGCGCGGTCCGTGCGGGCGGCGTTGGACGCGGCCCGGCCCCGGGTCGTACTGATCGAGGGGCCGCCCGAGGCCGACGCGTTGATCCCGCTGGCCGCCGAGGAGGACATGCGACCGCCCGTGGCCCTCCTCGCCCACGCCGTGGACGAGCCCGGCCGTTCGGCGTTCTGGCCGCTTGCCGAGTTCTCCCCGGAATGGGTGGCGATCCGCTGGGCGCTGGACCACGACGTCCCGGCCCGTTTCATCGACCTGCCGGCGACGCACACCTTGGCGTGGCGGAGGGACGAGGGGGACGAAGGCCCGGCGGGCCGACCGGACGACCCCGCCGGCGAGATGCCGGAGGCGAGTCGGTCCGAGGCGCCCCAGGACGCTCAGGGCACCGGCCCGTCCGGCGAGGACGCTGCGGAGGACGGGCCCGCCGCTCATGCCGCCGTCCGTGTCGATCCGCTCGGTGTGCTCGCCGAGGCCGCCGGATACGACGATCCCGAGCGGTGGTGGGAGGACGTCGTGGAGCACCGGGGGACGGGGCAGGGGGACGTCTTCGAGCCGTTCACCGTGCTGGAAGAAGCGATGGGGGTGCTGCGGGAGACGTACGGAACCGGCGGACATGACCGGGACCTCGTGCGGGAGGCGTACATGCGGCTCCAGGTGCGGGCGGCGCAGCGGGAGTTCGGGGACGACGTGGCCGTGGTGTGCGGGGCCTGGCACGTGCCCGCGCTGCGGCGGAAGAGCACGGTCGCCGGCGACAAGGCGCTGCTGAAGGGGCTCCCCAAGGTCAAGGCGGACATGACGTGGGTGCCGTGGACGTACCGCAGGCTCTCGCGGCACAGCGGCTACGGCGCGGGGATCGACTCGCCCGGCTGGTACGGGCATCTGTTCGGCGCGCCGGACCGGCCCGTCGAGCGGTGGCTGACCAAGGTGGCGGGGCTGCTGCGGGACGAGGACCGGATCGTGTCCTCGGCACACGTCATCGAGGCCGTACGGCTGGCCGAGACGCTGGCGGCGATGCGCGGCCGTCCCCTGCCCGGCCTGAGCGAGACGACCGACGCGGTGCGGGCGGTGATGTGCGAGGGCTCGGACGTGCCGTTGGCGCTGGTGCACGACCGGCTGGTGGTGGGGGACGTCCTGGGGGAGGTGCCGCGGGCGGCGCCCGCGGTGCCGTTGCAGCGTGACCTCGACCGGATCCAGCGGCGGCTTCGGCTCAAACCGGAGGCGCTGGAGCGGGAGTTGGAGCTCGACCTGCGCAAGGAGAACGACGCCGAGCGCAGCAGGCTGCTGCACCGGCTGCGGCTGCTGGGCGTGGCGTGGGGTGAACCGGCGGCCTCGCGGGGGAGCACGGGCACGTTCCGGGAGACATGGCGGCTGCGGTGGGAGCCGGAGCTGTCTGTGCGGGTCGCCGAGGCGGGGGTGTGGGGCACGACCGTGCTCGCCGCCGCGACGGCCAAGGCGGAGGCGGACGCCGTCTCCGCGTCGGGACTCGCCGACGTCACCGCTCTCGCCGAGCGCTGTCTGCTGGCCGAACTCCCGGACGCCCTGCCCACGGTGATGCAGATCCTCGCCGACCGCGCCGCGCTGGACGCGGACGTCGGCCATCTCGCCCAGGCACTGCCGGCCCTCGTCCGTTCCCTGCGCTACGGCGATGTGCGCGGCACCGACACCGGTGCGCTGACGGAGGTCGCCGCGGGCCTCGCCGAGCGGGTCTTCGTCGGCCTGCCCCCGGCCTGTGCCGCGCTGGACGCGGAGGCGGCGGAGGAGATGCGGCGTCATGTGGACGCCGTCCATGGGGCGGTGGGACTGCTGGGCGAGGTGGCGCCCCCGGGACAGGACCCGCCCGGGGGTTCGGGGCAGGGTGGCGGCGATGCGAGTGGCCCGTCCGCGACCGTAAGGGGGAAGGACGGCCCGGGCCCGGCAACGGCCGTACCGGGACAGGATCTTCCGGCTGCCACCGCCGTGGCCGGGCCGGACGACACGGGAGATGCCCCGGCTCCGGCTCACCGCGGCCTCCGTGGCCGTTGGCAGGCCGTGCTCAAGGTGCTGTCCCTGCGGGACACCGTGCCCGGTGTCATTCGGGGGCGGGCTGTGCGGCTGCTGCTGGACGACGGGGAGCTGGCGCAGGACGAGGCGGCGCGGCTCATGGGTCTCGTGCTCTCGCCGGGGACGGCGCCGGGGGACGCGGCCGCGTGGATCGAGGGTTTCGTCGGTGGTGGGTCCGGCGGCGGGATGCTTCTCGTGCACGACGAGCGGCTGCTCGGACTGGTCGACGCCTGGCTGACCGGGGTTCCGGCGGAGGCGTTCACCGATGTGCTGCCGCTGCTGCGGCGCACGTTCTCGGCGTACGAGCCGGGAGTACGCCGGACCCTGGGCGAACTGGTCCGGCGAGGGCCGGGGCAGCGGGGGACTGCGGCCGGGGCGGGGGCCGGTATACCGGGTTTCGGGGCCGACCTCGACGTTGACCGGGCGGACGCAGTGCTGCCGGTGCTGCGGCTGCTGCTCGGCCTGGACGACGACCACGACGACGATGTGGCGAACGCCGACGACAACGACCTTGCGGGGGTGGCGGGATGATGACCGAGGTATCGCGGACTCCGGGAGGCGGGGGCGACAGGACAGCCACCGCTGTCGAGGGCGGGCGCGGAGAGTCGTCCGGGCACAGGGCCGGGTCCCGGGCGAAACACGGCCCGGTGACCGGCGTGGCCGTGGTCCCGCTCTGGGACCGGTTCCGGACGGGAGCACGGGGATGACGACCGAGCCGAACGACCTGACGACGCCGGAGACGACGGATCCGGCCAGGAGCCCGCGCCCGCGGATGAATCCAGCGCGGCATCCGAGCAAGGGCCCGGCGTCGGCCCCGGCGCTGGTTCCGGTCAACGCCCTCACCGCCACCTCCTTCACTGCCTCCTCCTCCGCCCCTGCCTCCTCCGCCTCTTCCTCGCCGGCCTCCTCCGCCCCCGCCTCTTCCACCACAGCCCCCGCGGACGAGCGGTTGCGGCGTTGGCGGCTTGTGCTGGGTGGGGAGGCGGCCGATGGGACCGGGTGCACGCTCAATGGGCAGGATGCCGCGATGGACGGGGCGTTGACCGCGCTCTACGGCAGGGGGGACGGGAAGGGACAGGCGGGGAAGGACCGTTCGGCGGGACTCGGGGCCTCGGCGCCGTCCGTGGCGCGGTGGCTCGGGGACATCCGGACGTACTTCCCCTCCTCCGTCGTCCAGGTCATGCAGCGGGACGCCATCGACCGGCTCGGGTTGTCCACCTTGCTCCTCGAGCCGGAGATGCTGGAGGCGGTGGAGGCCGACGTGCACCTGGTCGGCACGCTGCTGTCGCTCAACAAGGCGATGCCGGAGACGACGAAGGAGACGGCACGGGCCGTCGTGCGCAAGGTCGTCGAGGACCTGGAGAAGCGGCTCGCCACTCGCACCCGCGCCACGCTCACCGGTGCCCTCGACCGCAGCGCCCGGATCAGCCGGCCGCGCCACCACGACATCGACTGGAACCGCACGATCTCGGCCAATCTCAAGCACTACCTCCCGGAGTACCGGACGATCGTGCCGGAGCGGCTGATCGGATACGGCCGGGCCTCCCGGTCGGTGAAGAAGGAGGTCGTTCTCTGCATCGACCAGTCGGGGTCCATGGCGGCGTCCGTCGTCTACGCATCCGTGTTCGGTGCGGTCCTGGCCTCCATGCGGTCGATCGACACGCGGCTCGTCGTCTTCGACACGGCGGTCGTCGATCTCACCGATCAACTCGACGACCCGGTGGACGTGCTGTTCGGTACCCAGCTCGGCGGCGGCACGGACATCAACCGGGCGCTGGCGTACTGCCAGTCGCAGATCACCCGGCCCGCGGAGACGGTGATGGTGCTGATCAGCGACCTCTACGAGGGCGGCATACGCAACGAGATGCTGAAGCGGGTCGCGGCGATGAAGGCGTCCGGGGTGCAGTTCGTCACGTTGCTCGCGCTGTCGGACGAGGGGGCGCCCGCCTACGACCGGGAGCACGCGGCCGCGCTCGCCGCGCTGGGCGCACCGGCCTTCGCCTGCACTCCCGACCTGTTCCCGGAGGTGATGGCGGCGGCCATCGAGAAGCGGCCGCTTCCGATACCCGACCCGGTGTGAACCCCGGTCGCTCGTGGTGATTTGTCGACCCGGTGACCTGCGGCTTCGCCCAGCAAAACGGACATGCCTACGCATCGGTAACAGGGGACTTGCGCGACCTCGGGCACCCCGTGCAAGGATCGGCGTCTCCACAGTCTTCACCCTTCCCCACCGTTTCCCTTTCGCCTCCGTTCCCCTCCGTTCCCCTCCATTCCGTTCCATTCCGTTTCGCTTCGCTTTGTTCCGTCGCACGGAAGGACCCGCCCCCTCTTGACCTGGTCAGCAGCCTTTCCCGGTGCCGCGGTGCGCGTGCTGCGCGCGGCGGTTGGGCGGCGTGCGCTGCAAGTGGGGCTGCTGGTGGGTGGGTTGTTCGTGCTCGGTTTCCTCTGCGGGGAGCAGGCACAGGCGGCCGACGGCATCGGGGCGTTGCCGGGCCAGGCGGCTGGGCAACTGGTGAAACCGTCGGCCGAGCCGATGGCGAAGCACACGACCACCGCCACACCCACCGCCACCGCAACCGCCACACCCACGTTCACGGACACGGCCACGGCCACGGCAAAGGGCAGCTCTCCCGCGCCGGTTGCCCCCAAGCCCGGCGCCGACGCCCTCACCCACCCGGCCGACGACAAGGTTCTCCGCCCGGTGACCGAGGACGTCGTCGGGGCCGTGGCCGGCGGTGTCGTGCGGCCGGTCGGTGATCTGGTCGAGACGGTGACCACGGGGTTGACCGAGACGGTCGGAATACCGGCGGGTTCCACCCTGCCGGGGTGGCCGACGCTGCCGTCGTTCCCGGAGGCCCCGTCGTGGCCGACCCTGCCCACGGTGCCGGGTCCCCCTACGGTGCCGGGCCTGCCCGGGATCCCGGTCGGGACTCTGCCCGCGCCCGCGCCGGTCACCTCGGCGCCGCAGCCCCAGCCGGGTGATCACGCGGCGACGAAGCCGACCGACGACGAGGGCTCCGCGGGCGACGGCGCCGTCTACGGGCCGCGGTTCGCCGGTCACGGCACCGTGACCGGGGCCGCCGCGCACGACTCCGCCCACCGCACCACGACCTCCACCGCCCACGCGCCCGCGCACCAGGCGCCCTCCGACAACCAGGGCGGAGCCCTGGGCGGCAAGTCGGCAGTGGACAACGGCTCGCCGCGACACGGCGACGCGCACGCCGTCACCCTCGAGAACCGGGCGCCGCTGCGGCTCGTGCCCGGTGCTGCCGCGAGCGTCGACGCGGCCGGGACCCGGGACAGGCACCGGGACATCCCCGTCTTCCCCGGCTAGGGCAGACCTTCCCCCGCAGCTGACCTGCCGCGCGGGGGCGGAACAGGTCTGCCCCGGCCGTTCGGACACCCCCCAGATCTCTTCAGATCTCCGGACGGATCCCCCTGCCCCCAGGAGCCTCGTGGCTCCAGATGTCCCCATGCCTCTCCAGGCACCCCAAGATCCAGGGATCTGACGCACTCATGAACAAGAACATCCGCCGTTCCATCGTCATAGCCGCCGGTGTCACCGGTGCGTGGGCACTCGGTTCCGCCGTGGCCAGCGCGGACGAGCTCCCGGCCACCTCCCTCTCCGCGACCGACACGGCGACCGACACGGCGACGGACACCGCGTCCGACACCGTGACCGACACGAACACCACGGTCACCGACACTCTCGGCACGGTCACCGACACACTCGACGGCACGGTCGACGGCGTCGTCTCCGACCTCACCACCACCGTCGCCGACACCACCGGCACCGCGCAGAAGGCGACCGCCGACACCACCGAGGAGGCCCACCGTCACGCGGACACGAAGGCCACGGTCCCGCGGGTGTCCCAGGCCGCCGAGGCCAAGGCGTCCAAGGTGAAGGGCGCCGCGGCCATCCAGGGCGCGAAGGCGGCCCGGGCCGCGCAGGCCGAGGCGAAGGCCAACGCCGCGCAGGCCGCGGCCGTCAAGGCCTCCGACGTCGCCGCGCCCACCGCACCGAGCACACCCACCGCTCCCGAGCACGGCGTCGACTACCTCTTCGGCCCCCTCGCGGCCTTCGCCCCCGAGGTGGAGCGGGCCCTGGCCGGCGCCCAGACGAAGCTGCAGGGCGCCCAGTCGGCGGCCCGTTCGCAGGCGCAGGGCGTCGACGGTGTCGTACGGACGAAGAAGCAGCACACCGTCGCGGGCGCGACCGGCGCCGCGCACGCCACGTTCGCCGGAGCGCAGAGCCGGATCGCCGGCGTCTCCGACGCGGCCGGGGCCGAGGCCACCGCCGTCACGGCCGCCGCCGGGGCCACGGTCTCCTCCGTCCCGAGCCACATCACGGGCACGGTGAGCGGTGTCCATGGACAGGCTCTCGGCACCGTCGCGGGCGTCCCCGGGACCGTCACCCCCGTCGTCGACCAGACGGTCGCCGCGGTCGTGCCGCCCGTCGTGACCGCCACCGTGGACGGAGTGGTGCCGGTCGCCGCGCAGGCGGTGGACGGTGTCGCGCCGGTCGCCGAAGGGGTGGTACCCGCCGTCGGGCGGACCGTGGGCGGAGTGACCCCGGTCGCCACCGGCGCGGTGGGCGGCGTGACGCCCGTCGCCGAAGGGGCCGTGGGCGGGGTCGCGCAGATCGCCGGACACGCCGTGGGTGCCGCGACCGCGCTGGCGTACGGAGTCGTCGGGGACGTGTCCCCGGTCGTGGGCGGCACCGTCCAGGGCGTGCGGCCCGTCGCCGATGGCGCGGTCGCCGGAGTCGGGGGGATCCAGCACGGCGTGGCCGCGTACGCCACCGGCACGGTCGCCGGCGTGCTCCCGGTCGTCGACGGTGTCGTCGCCGGCGTGCCGCCCTACGCCACCGGTCTCGTCGGGCAGGTCGCCCAGGACACCACCGACGCCGTGCTGCCCCCGGTCGTGAACACCGCCGTGCACGGCGTGGTGCCGGTCGCCGGGCAGGCCGTCGCGGACGCGACCACCCTGGCGTACGGCGTCACGGGGGACGTCCACCCCTTCGCGTACGGAGTCGTCGGCGACGTGACGCCGCTCGCCTACGGCGTCGCCGGACACACCACCGACCTGGCGTACGGCGTCGCGGGTGAGGTCCCGGCCTTCGCGCACGGTGTCACCGAGGCTGTCCAGCCTGTCGTCGACACCGTGACCCGGACGGTCGAGCCGGTCGCCGGCAGTGCCACGACGCTGGCGTACGGCGTCACGGGCGACGTCACGCCCTTCGCGTACGGCGTCGTCGGCGAGGCCGCTCCCGTCGTCGGGCAGGTCGGCCCCTTCGCCGGGGATCTGACCGGGACCGTCCAGGACACCGCCGGACCGCTCGCCGGGCACGCCGTCACCGGTGTCCAGGGCGTGGCCGAGTCCCTCACGCCGGGTTACGCGCAGGACATCCAGTACCGCGCCTGAGCGTCACCCGCCGAACGACTCCGTGAGGTGACGGGCCCCGGACGGCCGAAAGCCGTCGGTCTGTCCTGCCGGAACCTCACGGACGGGGCGAAGAGGTCCCCATTGGGGTGGGGATCGACCGCCCGGGCCCCTTGAAGAAGAGGCCGCACAAGGGGCCTCACCGGGTCGACCCCAACCCGGTGAGGCTCTTCCCCATGCCCCGTCGAAGCGTCCCGGCGCCCTCACACACGGCACGCCGTGCCAGTGAGCGCGGCATCATGTGACAGGTATCACCGCTCAGGTGTGACCCTCGATTTAGGGGCCTCCCGCAAGCAGCGATAACCTGCGAGACGGACATGCCGCGCGCTCGGACACCGTGTGCGCCTCCCTTGTGACAGACACGGTCGGACGTCACGTTGCCCTCGCGGCACGCCCACGCAGACAACGAACCGCGAGATCACTGATAGGGACGGAAGCGCGTGGACCTGTTCGAGTACCAGGCGAGGGACCTCTTCGCCAAGCACGATGTACCGGTGCTGGCCGGTGAAGTCATCGACACGCCTGAGGCGGCCCGCGCAGCCACCGAGCGCCTCGGTGGCAAGTCCGTCGTCAAGGCTCAGGTGAAGGTCGGTGGCCGCGGCAAGGCCGGCGGCGTGAAGCTGGCGGCGACCCCCGACGAGGCGGTCGAGCACGCGACCAACATCCTCGGCATGGACATCAAGGGCCACACGGTCCACAAGGTGATGATGGCCGAGACGGCTCCGGAGATCGTGGAGGAGTACTACGTCTCCTTCCTCCTGGACCGCGCCAACCGCACCTTCCTCTCCATCGCGTCCGTCGAGGGCGGCATGGAGATCGAGGAGGTGGCGGAGACCCGCCCCGAGGCCGTCGCCAAGACGCCGATCGACGCCAACGTGGGTGTGACCCCCGAGGTCGCCCGCCAGATCGTCCAGGCCGCGAACTTCCCGGCCGAGGTCGCCGACAAGGTCGAGAACGTCCTCGTCAAGCTGTGGGACACCTTCATCAAGGAGGACGCCCTCCTCGTCGAGGTCAACCCGCTGGCGAAGGTCGCCTCCGGTGACGTCATCGCCCTGGACGGCAAGGTCTCCCTCGACGAGAACGCCGAGTTCCGTCAGCCGGGACACGAGGCCCTCCAGGACAAGGACGCGGCCAACCCGCTCGAGGCCGCCGCCAAGGAGAAGAACCTCAACTACGTCAAGCTCGACGGCGAGGTCGGCATCATCGGCAACGGCGCGGGTCTCGTCATGAGCACCCTGGACGTCGTCGCGTACGCCGGTGAGGCGCACGGTGGCGTCAAGCCCGCCAACTTCCTCGACATCGGCGGCGGCGCGTCCGCGGCCGTGATGGCGAACGGCCTGGAGATCATCCTGGGCGACCCCGACGTCAAGTCGGTCTTCGTCAACGTCTTCGGCGGCATCACCGCGTGCGACGAGGTCGCCAACGGCATCGTGCAGGCGCTGCAGCTGCTCAAGGACAAGGGCGAGGACGTCACCAAGCCCCTCGTCGTCCGCCTCGACGGCAACAACGCCGAGCTGGGTCGCAAGATCCTCTCCGACGCCAACCACCCGCTGGTGCAGCGCGTGGACACCATGGACGGCGCGGCCGACAAGGCCGCCGAGCTCGCGGCTGCGAAGTAAGGAAGAGGGACAGATACAGCCATGGCTATCTTCCTCAACAAGGACAGCAAGGTCATCGTCCAGGGCATGACCGGTGCCACGGGCATGAAGCACACCAAGCTCATGCTGGCCGACGGCACCAACATCGTCGGTGGCGTGAACCCCCGTAAGGCCGGCACGTCCGTCGACATCGACGGCAACGAGATCCCGGTCTTCGGCACGGTCGCCGAGGCGATCGAGAAGACGGGCGCCAACGTGTCCGTCCTCTTCGTGCCGCCGGCCTTCGCCAAGGCCGCCGTCGTCGAGGCCATCGACGCCGAGATCCCGCTCGCGGTCGTCATCACCGAGGGCATCGCGGTCCACGACTCGGCCGCGTTCTACGCGTACGCCGTGTCGCAGGGCAACAAGACCCGGATCATCGGCCCGAACTGCCCCGGTCTCATCACGCCGGGCCAGTCCAACGCCGGCATCATCCCGGGCGACATCACCAAGCCGGGCCGCATCGGCCTGGTCTCGAAGTCCGGCACGCTGACGTACCAGATGATGTACGAGCTGCGGGACATCGGCTTCTCGTCCGCCGTCGGCATCGGTGGCGACCCGATCATCGGTACGACGCACATCGACGCGCTCGCCGCGTTCGAGGCCGACCCCGACACCGACCTGATCGTGATGATCGGTGAGATCGGCGGCGACGCCGAGGAGCGTGCGGCCGCGTTCATCGCGGAGAACGTGAAGAAGCCGGTCGTCGGCTACGTCGCGGGCTTCACCGCGCCCGAGGGCAAGACGATGGGCCACGCCGGCGCCATCGTCTCCGGTTCCTCCGGCACGGCCGCCGCGAAGAAGGAGGCCCTCGAGGCCGCCGGTGTCAAGGTCGGCAAGACGCCGACCGAGACGGCGAAGCTGGCGCGGGAGATCCTGGCCGGCTGAATCACCCAGCCGGCTGTACGTCGATGGGCTCGCTCCGTGGGTTGGAGCGGGCCCATCGGCGCGTCCCGGGGTGCCGGTCCGGTTGTCGGACGGGTGCGGGTGCGTCGTGGCCGGTCGCGCGGTCAACGACCGACCGGTACCAGCCTCTGCGGACCGCTCGTCGTCTCCTCCCGCAGCTTCTCGCGCAGTTTCGTCTCCGCCCCCGACAGCGACCCCGGCGCCACCCGCGCCGGCACCCCCTGCACCTCCGCCCCGGGCGCGATCGGCGGCTCGTAGTGCGTCGGAGCCGTTCGGATCGTGAGCGCCGTCGTGCCGATCAGCGCGACCGTGAACGCGATCGCGGCCCTGGTCCAGAGGCGGGCCCGGCGCTCACTGTCCGCCCGCACCGCGGGCGGCTGCGCGGCACGCAACCGCTCCCTGGAGGCCAGCGAGACCAGGCGCTCGTGCAGGGCGGAGGGGTCGGCCAGGTCGGGAAGCCGTGCCGCGATCGCCGAGCGCGCGTTCATCAGCCGGTTCGCCGTCGCCCGGGTGCTCGCCTCCGTCTCCGCCGCCATCTCCGGAAGATCGAGCCCTACGCCGTCGTACAGCAGGAGTGTGCGCCGCTGTGACGGCGGGAGTTCCAGGAGCACGGCCATCAGCGCGCGGTCGGACGGGTCGGCGACGGGTGCCTCGGGGCTGCGGTAGCGGGGCCGGAAACGGTGCCAGGGGGAGAGGGCGTACTCGTACGTCATGACCCGTACCCAGCCCGCCGGGTCCCGGTCCACCGCCACCTCGGGCCAGCGCTGCCAGGCGAGTTGGAAGGCCCGCTCGACCGACTCGCGGGCGAGCTCGCGGCGGCCGGTGAGCAGGTAGGCCTGCCGGACGAGCGCGGGGGCGCAGAACGCGTACAGCGCGTCGAAGGCCTGAGCGGGTGTCAGGGGGGTGGCCGGGAGCTCCTCGTGCTCCTGCTGAGGAACCGTCACAAGGCGCCCCTTCGTACGAAAAAGTACATAGATGTATATTGAGCGACACATCGGAGCTTCGCCTGTTACGACGGGAAAGCGCGTGTCGTTGGGAGCATGGCGGTCGTGATCCAGATGACCGCTCGCCGCACCCCGTTGTCCCCCCTGCGCGCCCGCCTGCGCGACCGGAGGCCCGGCTTGGCCGCCGGCCTCCTGGGTGGCGCGGTGGCCGCCGGGCTGGGGCTCGGTTCGTTCGCCGTGCTCGTGATCATGCTGTGGATCAGCTCGCCGTATCCCGACAGCGGTCCGGGTGGCGCGCTGCACGTGGCCGCGGCGCTGTGGCTGCTCGCGCACGGGGTCGAGCTGGTCCGGACGGACACGCTCTCCGGGGTTCCGGCGCCCGTGGGCGTCACCCCGTTGCTGTTGCTGGCGCTGCCGTTGTGGCTGGTGCACCGGGCGGCGCGGGACGCGGCCTCGGAGGACGAGGACTCGCCGACGGCTTCCGGGCGGACCGCGTGGGCGGGGGTCGTGCTCGGGTACCTTCCGGTCGCCGCGGCCGCCGCGCTCTACGCGTCCGGCGGGGCACTGCGGCCTTCCTGGGTGTGGACCTGCGTGTGCCTGCCGGTGCTCGTCATGGGCGCGGCCGGCGTGGGGGTGTGGACGGCGTACGGCCGTCCCTCCGACGCCGTGGACGGCGTACTGGGTGGTGCTGCCCCGCGGGATGCGACGGCTCGTTCCCGGAGCGGACGCCCGGGCCCGGTTCTCTGTGGCGGCACGAGCCGCGGCGGCCGGGATCTCCGTGCTCGTCGGGGGCGGGGCGGTGCTGCTGGGGGTGTCGCTGGTGGCGCACGGCGCGGCGACGCGGGTCTCCTTTCTGCAGCTGACGGAGGGCTGGTCGGGACGGTTCGCCGTCCTGCTGCTGTGTGTGACGTTGGTGCCGAACGCCGCGGTGTGGGCGGCGGGATACGCCGTCGGACCCGGGTTCGTCCTCGGCACGGGGCATGTGGTGGGGCCGCTGTCCTCGGATCCCGCACCGATGCTGCCGCAGTTTCCGCTGCTGGCCGGGGTGCCGGAGGCGGGGCCCGGGGGGCCGGCGCACTGGGCGGCGGGGGTGGTGCCGGTGGTGGCCGGGGCGGTGGTGGGGTGGTTCGTGGGGCGGGCCGCGGCCACGGGGTGGTCACGGGGGCGGACGGCGGGTGCGGTGTGCTGGGCGGCGGTGCTGTGCGCCGGGGCGGTCGCCGTGCTGGCCGGGCTGGCCGGCGGGCCGCTGGGGGTGGGGGCGCTGGCCCGGTTCGGGCCGGTGTGGTGGCAGGTGGGTGGAGCGGTGGTGGGCTGGATCGCGGGGGTGGGACTTCCGGTGGCGCTGGCGGTACGGGCCTGGCGGGGCCGCTCGCGAGGCGGGCCGCGGCAGTGGGTGCCGTCGGTGCCCAGGCCCTCGCGTCGCGAGGCGACGGGCGCGGCTGGGACCGCCCCCGGCGCCAGTCTCGGCCCCGGCCCGGGTACCGGCCTTGGGACAGCCCCCGGGGGCAGTCTCGGCCCCGGCCCTGGGACCGGCCTTGGGACAGCCCCTGGGGCCTCCCCCGGGGCCTCCCCTGGGACGGGCCTTGGGGTCGCCCCGGGGATCGGCTCTGGGACCGATCCCGGTGTCGGCTCGGGCCCCGGCCCGGGTACCGGCCTTGGGACAGCCCATGGGACCGGCCTTGGGGCAGCCCCTGGGGCCTCCCCCGGGACAGGCCTTGGGGTCGCCCCGGGGATCGGCCCTGGGACCGATCCTGGGACCGATCCCGGTGTCGGCTCGGTGGAGGTGGCTGGCCCGCAGGAAGACCCCCACGACCAGCACGACACCTACGCCCGCCACGACCAGGACAGCATCTACGCCCCCCACTACCGGGACGACACCTACGAGCCGTACGACTTCCTGCCCGCCGTGCCCCAGACGGAGCCGGTGCCTTCGCCGACGCCCTGGTACGACGACACGTCGCACGAGACCCGCTGGGCGGCCCTGAAAGAGGCGGCCACGCCGCCGGAGGAATCCCCGGAGAAGCCCCCGCCCACCGACTGACGCGTCAGTTGTTCTCGGCCAGCAGGCCCCGGAGTTCCTTCGGGAGCAGGTCCGCGCACGCCTTCTCCGCCTGGTTGGTGAGGGCGTCGTTCGTGCACGTGTAGTACTCGTCGTAGACGAGCCGCGCGGTGAAGACCCCCGCCACCAGGGCGATGGCCAGGGAGGCGGTGACCAGGCCGCTCACCGCGGCGGTGGTCTGGGGGCGGGCCGACTGCGGCGGAACGGGAGTGTCGGGGTCCGGGGTGCGGGGCTTGGCGCGCAACGCGCTGATGCCCCAGTACAGGGCCAGGGCACCCAGGAGCAGGGCCAGATACAGCCAGCCGAAGAGGGCGAAGAAGAAGGCCCACATGCCGGAGAGCAGGGCGTAGCGGGCGCGGCGCTGAGCGGGGTCCGTCGGGTCCCAGCGCGGGCCCGGACCCGCGTTGCCCTGTCCTTCCGGGCCGCCGCCGGGGCCGGCGCCCGGGCGGTTGCCGAAGCCGCCGTCGGAGCGGCCCGGCTGGCGGTCGCTCCACTGACTGCCCCACGGGGTGCGTCCTCGGGTGCCGTCGTCCTGGCCGTCGTCCGAGCCCTCGGGGCGGCGCGGCTGCCACGGGCGGTCCGGGGCGCCCTCCGGCGGCGGCGCGAAGGGGTTGTCGTCCTCGGCCGTACCGCCCCGCCCCTCGTCGTTCTTCTTGTCGGAGGAAGGAGCGTCCGGCGGCGAGGCGGGCTGCTCCCGCAGCAGCATGCCGCTGCGCACCCCTCCCTGCACCGACTGCTGGGGGAGCGTGAGGAGTCGCAGGCTGCGGTCCGACATCAAGTGAGCGTCTTCCCCTTGAAGGATGTGACTTGCACGGTTTGCGTGGATGGAACGGTTCGGTGGGCCCGTCGGCGCGGGCCTCACCCCGTGAACGCACCGCGCACCACCCGCGTTCCCGGACCGGTCCCTCCCAGACGCTACCTTCCGGCCACGCCCCCGTCCCGTGGGGGCCTCCCGGTGTGCCGGTATCGTTGCTGACGTTCGGCCGCTTCGTAGACTTCCCCGTATCCCGGGGCTCGAAGCATTCGTACGACCGTACAAACGCTCCCCCCGAGAAAGGGCCCCGCCGTGGCCGCCAAGCCCGTGGCCGAGCAGGCCAGGCCGGTCAAGCGACTGGTCGTGCTGGTCTCCGGATCCGGTACGAACCTACAGGCGCTCCTTGACGCCATCGAGACGACCGGCGCGGCGGCCTACGGTGCCGAGATCGTGGCCGTGGGGGCGGACCGCGAGAACATCGAGGGGCTCGCGCGGGCCGAGCGGGTCGGGATTCCCACCTTCGTCCGCAAGGTCAAGGACTTCGAGACCCGCGAGGAGTGGGACGCCGCCCTCGCCGAGGCCGTCTCCGCGTACGAACCCGACCTCGTGGTGTCCGCCGGGTTCATGAAGATCGTGGGCAAGGAGTTCCTCGCGCGCTTCGGCGGCCGGTTCGTGAACACCCACCCCGCGCTGCTGCCCAGTTTTCCGGGGGCCCACGGAGTGCGCGACGCGCTCGCGTACGGAGCCAGGGTCACCGGCTGCACCGTCCACTTCGTCGACGACGGCGTCGACACCGGACCGATCATCGCCCAGGGCGTGGTGGAGATCCGGGACGAGGACGACGAGAGCGCTCTGCACGAGCGCATCAAGGAAGTCGAGCGAAGGCTGCTCGTCGAGGTCGTGGGGCGGCTCGCCCGCAACGGCTATCGCATTGAGGGACGAAAGGTAGTTATCCAGTGACCGCCGAGAGCATCGAGAACGGCAAGCGGGCCATCCGTCGCGCGCTCGTCAGCGTCTACGACAAGACCGGGCTCGAAGAGCTTGCCCGCGGGCTGCACGAAGCCGGCGTCGAACTCGTCTCCACCGGGTCCACCGCGGGCCGTATCGCCGCCGCCGGCGTCCCCGTCACCAAGGTCGAGGAGCTCACCGGCTTCCCCGAGTGCCTGGACGGCCGCGTCAAGACCCTGCACCCGCGCGTGCACGCCGGCATCCTCGCCGACCTGCGGCTCGAGGACCACCGGCAGCAGCTGGCGGAGCTGGGCATCGAGCCGTTCGACCTGGTCGTCAGCAACCTCTACCCGTTCCGCGAGACCGTCGCCTCCGGTGCCACCCCCGACGAGTGCGTCGAGCAGATCGACATCGGCGGCCCGTCGATGGTCCGCGCGGCCGCCAAGAACCACCCGTCCGTCGCGATCGTCACGAGCCCCGCGCGGTACGGCGACGTCCTCGCCGCGGTCAAGGACGGCGGCTTCGACCTCACCACCCGCAAGCGGCTCGCCGCCGAGGCCTTCCGGCACACCGCCGAGTACGACATCGCGGTCGCCGGCTGGTTCGCCAGCTCCTACGCCCCCGTGGACGAGTCGCTCTTCCCCGACTTCCTCGGCGCCACCCTGGAGCGCCGCAACACCCTGCGCTACGGCGAGAACCCGCACCAGCCCGCCGCGCTCTACGTCGACGGCACGGGGGTCGGCCTCGCCGAGGCCGAGCAGCTGCACGGCAAGGAGATGTCGTACAACAACTACACGGACACGGACGCCGCCCGCCGTGCCGCGTACGACCACACCGAGCCGGCCGTCGCGATCATCAAGCACGCCAACCCCTGCGGCATCGCGATCGGCGCGGACGTCGCCGAGGCGCACCGCAAGGCACACGCGTGTGACCCGCTGTCGGCCTTCGGCGGGGTCATCGCCGTCAACCGGCCGGTCAGCAAGGAGATGGCGGAGCAGGTCGCCGAGATCTTCACCGAGGTCATCGTCGCGCCCGACTACGAGGACGGCGCCCTCGAAGCCCTCGCCAAGAAGAAGAACCTCCGGGTCCTGAAGGCCCCGGCCGCCCCCGCGCACCCCGCCGAGGTCAAGCCCATCGACGGCGGCGCGCTCCTCCAGGTCACCGACCGCCTCCAGGCCGAGGGCGACGACCCGGCGAACTGGACCCTGGCGACCGGCGAGGCCCTGAGCGCGGACGAGCTCGGCGAGCTCGCCTTCGCCTGGCGGGCCTGCCGGGCCGTCAAGTCCAACGCCATCCTCCTCGCCAAGGACGGCGCGTCGGTCGGCGTCGGCATGGGGCAGGTCAACCGGGTGGACTCGGCGAAGCTGGCCGTCGAGCGGGCCGGCGCCGAGCGCGCGCAGGGCTCGTACGCGGCCTCGGACGCCTTCTTCCCGTTCCCGGACGGCCTGGAGGTCCTTCTGGAAGCCGGTGTGAAGGCGGTCGTCCAGCCGGGCGGCTCGATGCGTGACGAACTCGTCGTCGAGGCCGCGCAGAAGGCCGGCATCACGATGTACTTCACGGGGACGCGGCACTTCTTCCACTGACGGAACACCTCACAGGGCGGCGCCGCGATCGACATCTACGTCGAACTACGCAGCGCCGCCCACGTGTTGGGCCCCACCTGCCCGTCCACCTCCAGCCCCTTGGCGCTCTGGAACTGCTTGACCGCCGACTGGGTGTCCCTGCCGAACTCGCCGTCCACGCCCGAACCGCCCACGCTGTAACCGCGCTTGGTGAGCATGCACTGCACCTGCACGACCCGCTGGCCCTTGTCGCCGTAGTCGGTGAGTTCGGTGCCGGAGTAGTAGGTGCAGCCGGAGATCCAGGCGGGGGTGGCCGGGGGCGCCGCGGTCTTGGTCACCGTGGCGGTGGGGGTGGGGGCGGTGCTGTTTCCGCCGCCCGTGCCGCCGCCGTTCCGGGTGGCCGTCGCGGACGGAGTGCTGACCGGCGCGCTGCTGCTCTCCTCCACGGGGGCCGCCGTCTGCGCCTCGCTCTTGTCCTTCTTCTTCCCGCCGGCGTCCTTGCCGGAGGGTGAGGCGGAGGCGCCGGTCCCGGAAGAGGTCGGTGCGGCGGAGGCGCTGACGCTGCCGGAGCGCGTCGGTGCGGCGGCGGCCGGGGAGTCGAGGCCCGGACGGGTGAGCAGGAAGGCACCGACGGCCACGGCTCCGACGGCGATCCCCGCGACGGCGGCCAAGAGGGGCCTCCGCCGCTTACCGGAACCGGTGGCCGGGGCGGGGACCGGTGAGAGCACCGGCTCCGTGGGCGTGCGGAAGTGGGGGGACTGCCGGACGGGCACGCCCTCCAGCACGGCACACCCCTGCTGCCGGTCCAGGAGCCGGGCGGCCAGCGGGTCGTGCCAGTGGGACGCGCGGCCGTGTCCGGCGGCCGTGGCCGCGTCGATCAGCTGCCGCGGGGCGGGACGCCCGGCGGGGTCCTTGGCGAGACAGGCGGACAGCAGCGCGGCCAACGCGGGGTCCGCCTGTGCGAGTTCGGCCATGACCTCGGTGTCGGGTGCCTCGAAGGCGACCCGGTGCATGACGTCCACGCCGGTCCCGTCGCCGAAGGGGGCGTGCCCGGTGGCGGCGTAGACGATGGTGCAGCCGAGGGAGAAGACGTCGGAGGCGGCGTCGCAGCGGCCCTCGCGCAGGTACTCGGGCGCCATGTACGCGGCCGTGCCGACCCGGTTGCCGGTCGTGGTGATCGCGCTGCTGTCGGCCGCGCGGGAGATGCCGAAGTCGATGACGTGCGTGCCCCGGGGGGACAGGATCACGTTGGACGGTTTGAGATCCCGGTGCACGACCCCGGCGGCGGCCAGCGCCGACAGGGCCTCCCCGAGTTCCGCGACCAGCCGCCACACCCCGGCCGGCTCCAGCAGCCCGCACTCGCGGACGGCCTCGGCGAGGTTGAGGCCGGGCAGGTACTCGGTGGCCATCCACAGCAGCGCGTCGTCGAATCCGGTGCCCAGCAGATGCGGTGCGCGCGGTGTGCGCACCCGGCCGTGCACGGAGGCCTCCCGCTCGAAGCGCCGCCGGAAGTCCGGGCCTTCGGCGTACTCGGGCCGGATCACCTTCACGGCGGCGAGTCCCGGGGCGTCGTCGGCGCGCCGGGCCAGATAGACCCGGCCCATGCCGCCGCTGCCGAGCAGCCCGAGCGGGACGTAGGGTCCGATACGTCCGGGATCGGCGGGCAGCAGCGGGGCCGCGCCCGCCTGCCGCAGCGCGTCACCGGCCGCCGGTATGTCTGTCACGGTCCCCCCGACCTGCCTTTTCTTTCCTCAACGTGCACTCAGGTCACGCCAGTTGACTGAGGAGAGGCTAGCGCCCCGCTGCGGGGGAGTGCCGGGATACGGGGGGAACGCGGCCCGCGCATACGTGAGCGCGGTCTCCGGCCCTCCCCCGAAGGGGCCGGAGACCGCGCGGTCCGCGCCGGGTCAGGTCACCCGGGTGCCGTCGGGCTGGACGCCGGTGACGCGCGTGCCGTCGCTGTGGTAGCCGCCGGTCACCCGCGTGCCGTCCGGGTGGTAGCCGCCGGTCACCCGGGTGCCGTCCGGTGCGGCGAGGTCCCGGTCGTCCGGGGCCGCCCAGTCGCGGTTGGCGTCCGTGACGACGGTCACGCGGGTGCCGTCCGGTGCGGTGCCCTCGCGCGAGTCCGGTACGGCCGCGGACGCGGCCGCCGCGGAGCCGGCGACCAGTGCCCCGGCCGCGAGCAGCAGGGCGGCGGGCTTGATGATGTTCACGTCGATACCCCCAGGTGAACTTCGGTGGTGGTGCCGCCTAAACGGCATGCGCCCACCCTGCCGGTCCGTCCCCCGCGCGGGTACCTGAGAAGTCTCAGGGTCACTTCGCGCCGGGCGGCGTGTACTCCTTGAGGTGGCGTGCGACCCGGGACGCGTAGCCGCGGTACTTCTCGGGGACCCCGCCCGCTTTGTTCACCGTCTCGTAGGAGGTCCGGTACCCCGCTGCGATCAGCACCCGGCGGTCGCCCGGCAGACCCCCGTCCAGGCGGGGCGCGATCCAGCACAGGTAACGGGCCATCGCCGGGATGGACTCGGCGGGCGGGAAGGGGGGTTCGGGCACGGTGTCGGCGGGCGTGCCGTCCGCGTTCATCCAGTACCGCAGCACCCTCGGGGTCCAACGGGCGATGCCGTACTCGTCGTCGGCAGGGTCGGAGAGGTCCGGGTCGAAGTTGCTCTCCGTCTTCAGCATGGCGGCGATCAGGGCGGGGGTGACGTTCTCCTGCGCGCAGTCGTGCGCCGACTCGACGATCAGTACCCGGTAGGTGGCCGGGACGTCCTTGTCCGTACGGAGTTCGGCGGCGCCGTAGGTCGCCGGTGCGGAGGCGTCGCGGGTGGGGCCGTTGTCGCCGGAGGTCCAGTCGCTGATGCCGTAACCCAGCGCGGCCAGCGCGCCGGCGGCGAGCGCGGCCGCCGTGATCGTCGTACGACGGAGGCGGCGCGCGAGGAACGGGCGAGGCGAGCGGGCGGTTCCGGCCGCCGTCTCCACGCGGCGCAACAGCGGCTCGACGGTGACGCGTTCGGCGTGCGTGCGGGTGAGGCAGTCGTGGATGATCTCCCGCCAGTCGTCGGGGAGTTCGGGGGACAGCCGCAGTTCGTCGGTGCCGCGGGCGTAGGCGGCGGCCGCGTCCCGGCGCGCCGTCGGGGTGCCGCCGGGCAGCGGGAAGGTGTCGGTGAGGACCAGGTGCGCGAGGACGCCGAAGGCCCAGATGTCGGCGGAGGGGCGGATCCGGCGGCCGCGTTCGCCGATCTCCGCCCAGAGGAGTTCCGGCGGGGTGTAGTCGGGTGTGGAGAAGGCGGGGGTGTAGGCGTGGGTGCCCTCCAGCTCCGCGGCCATGTTGAAGTCGGCGAGCCGGGCCGAACCGTTGTCCATCAGCAGGACGTTGGCGGGCTTCAGATCGCCGTGCACCCAGTTCGCGCGGTGCAGCTGGGCCAGTCCCTCGCAGATCTGGGCGAGCAGGGCGGGGCCGGACGGCGGGCGGGGCCGGGTGGCCAGCAGGGCCGACAGGGAGGTCTGCGCCTTCTCCAGTACGAGGACGGTGGCGCCGTCCAACTCCGGGCGCTCGGGGTCGTCGACGACGAGGGTGTCGTACATCCGGATCAGACGGGGGCGCCTGAGGCTGCGGTACAACCGCACCTCGCGCTCCACGAGTTCACGCAGATGGGTGAGCCGGCGGGGCGTCCCGGTGCCGGTGGGCAGGAACTTCAGGGCGGCCGTCGCGGGCTGCCCGTCCCGCCGCCGGCCCTCGTACACGCTCCCGAAGGCGCCCGTGGCGATCGGCTCGCGTACCTCCCAGCCGCCCACCCGGTAGCCCCGGGGTACCGGCACGGCGTACGGCTCGGTCACCGGGCCGCCCCGCCGGAACCCGTCAGCACCACCAGGTCCTCCTCGCGGACCAGGTCGAAGCGGAGCGCCAGGGAGACCAGGGACTCCTTCTTGCCGTTCAGCCGCGGGCCCGGGTCGGCCTCCTCCGGGCCGGGCTTCAGGCGCAGCTTCACCGCCAGGTAGTCGATGTTCCACTGCACCGAAGTGCGGGAGGCCGCCGCCCAGTTGGGGCGCAGCCGCTCGACCACCTGGTCCACGGTGGGCAGCGGGGCATGCGGTTCGCCGCGCAGCCGGGGCTCGCACAGGGCGGCCAGGACCGCGAAGTACCGCTTGGTCCGGTCGACGGAGAAGGCGGGCGCGGTGGTCGTCCCCTCGATGTCGCCGTCGGCGCGCAGATAGTCGTGGCGCGGCGCCCACACGTCGATGGCGATCAGGTCGCCCGCGGCCGGCAGCACGATCCGCGAGAACTCGAAGGGGACCGGCGCCTCCAGGCGCCCCGGCCCGACCTTGATGTGCTCGCCCGCGCCCTCCGGGTTCTCCACGACGTACGTCTGGCGCCCGGACAGGTTGCTCAGCGCCCAGAACGCGCCCTGCGCGGTGATCTCGCCGGCTCTTCGGGACACCCCCTCATGGGGGATCCGCACCGCGCAGGCGGCGCTGCGTCCGAAGGTCAGCCGCTCGCCCGGGGCGAGTCGCAGCTGCAGTGGTGTGGTCCGGTCCTCCGTGGTCGGCGGAGGTACCACGATGATGCTGTACACGGTCCGTCTCCCCGTCCCCGCGTGTCTACGAGCCAGGGTGGGTGACGCCCCGGGGCCGTGTCACGACGTGACACGGCCCCGGGGGAAGTATGGCGAGAAGGCGACGTGGCGATCCGCCGCCGATTGTGGTGAAGCGGTGCTCAGTTCGTACGGATGACGATGGTCGAGCAGACCTTGTCGGCGAAGGTCTGACGCTTGGCGTCCCAGGCCGGCCACAGCCAGCCGAGGTAGCACGCGAGGCTGTCCAGGAAGTGCGCGAGACGGCGCACGAAGGCCATGCCGACGCCGAGGGGCTGCCCGTCGCTCTCCCGCACCAGGCGGATGCCGAGCGCCTTCTTGCCGAGCGTCTGGCCGGTACGGCCCTCCATGATCAGCAGCCAGATCGCGATGCCGATGATGCCGAGGTAGCCGATGATCACCAGGGCCGCCGTCTTGTTGGCCGCTCCGACGCCCACGATGATGTACGGGACCACGAACACGAGCATGTCGACCAGGGTGCCGAGGAAGCGCTGGCCCCAGTTCGCGTACGGGGGCTGCGCGCCGTAGCCCGGCTGCTGCGGGTAGCCGTAGGCGGAGGCCGGGACCTGCGGAGCCTGCGGGTAGCCGTAGCCCGGCTGCTGGGGGTATCCCTGCTGCGGCGGTACGCCCTGGGGGGCCTGCTGCGGCGGCTGCTGCGGGTAGCCGTAACCGGGCTGCTGCGGCGGCTGCTGCTGGGGGTAGCCGTAACCGGGCTGCTGCTGCGGCGGCTGCTGGGGGTTCTGCGGCTTCTCGTAAGGGTTGTTGGGCGAGCCGAAACTCATGATGATCCTCCGTGGGCCAAGCTGGGGACAATGCGGACTGCGCGGAGGAACATCACGGTCTGAGCGGTTTGCCCCCCGAACATCAACCGCGATACTGCGCCAGACATCGTTCTAGGCAGGTGTGTTGTTGTCCAGCCTCATTCGGTATGTGTTGTGCAAGTGCAACCTCGCCGATCTTGAGCGGGGCAATCGTGGAACCCGGATTGGAACCGGGGCCGGGTCATCCGCGAGGATGGGGACATGACCGCCCAGATTCTCGATGGCAAGGCCACCGCAGCCGCGATCAAGTCCGATCTGACCGCCCGCGTGGCGGCGCTGAAGGAGAAGGGCGTCACGCCCGGCCTCGGCACGATCCTCGTCGGGAGCGACCCCGGCAGCCAGAAGTACGTCGCCGGCAAGCACCGGGACTGCGCGGAGGTCGGCATCGCCTCCATCCAGCGTGAACTGCCCGAGACGGCCACGCAGGAGGAGATCGAGGCGGTCGTCCGCGAGCTGAACGACGACCCGGGCTGCACCGGTTACATCGTCCAGCTGCCGCTGCCCAAGGGCATCGACGAGAACCGCATCCTCGAACTCATGGACCCGGACAAGGACGCGGACGGGCTGCACCCGATGAACCTCGGGCGGCTGGTCCTCAACGAGCCGGCGCCGCTGCCGTGCACGCCGAACGGTGTGCTGACGCTGTTGCGCCGGTACGGCGTCGAGATCAAGGGTGCGGAGGTGGTGGTCGTCGGCCGTGGCGTGACGATCGGCCGCTCGATGCCGCTGCTGCTCACCCGGCGCAGTGAGAACGCGACGGTGACCCAGTGCCACACCGGCACCCGTGATCTGTCCTTCCACCTCAAGCGCGCGGACATCATCGTCGCCGCCGCCGGTTCCGCCCACCTGATCCGTCCCGAGGACGTGAAGCCGGGCGCCGCCGTCCTCGACGTCGGCGTCTCCCGCAACGCCGAGGGCAGGATCGTCGGCGACGTCCACCCCGGCGTCGCCGAAGTCGCCGGCTTCATCTCCCCGAACCCCGGCGGCGTCGGCCCGATGACCCGCGCCCAGCTGCTCGTCAACGTGGTCGAGGCGGCGGAGCGCAGTGTCGGCTGAGGCACGGGGCCCCGAGAAGCGGGGAGCCGGGACGAGGGGCTCCCGGGAGGCGGGCGCGGAGTCGGCCGGGGCAGGCGGGTCGCGGATGGCGGGCGCGGAGTCGGCCGGGGCAGGCGGGTCGCGGGCGGCGGGAGCGGATGCCGCTGAGGCGCAAGGGCATCGGAAGGCGGGTGCGGCCGACGTCGGGCCCCAGGAGTCGGTGGCCGGGGCGCCCGGGGCCGAGAAGCGGGGAGCCGGGACGAGGGGCTCCCGGGAGGCGGGCGCGGAGTCGGCCGGGGCAGGCGGGTCGCGGGAGGCGGGTGTGGACGGCGTCGGGCCCCAGGAGTCGGTGGCCGAGGCGCAAGGGCATCGGAAGGCTGGTGCGGCCGGCGTCGGGCCCCAGGAGTCGGTGGCCGAGGTGCCCGGGGCCGAGAAGCGGACGGTCGGCGAGCGGGCGGCCCGGACACCCGGTACGAGGGCGACCGCGGCGCGGGGCTCTCAGGATCAGGGCGGGGCGTCGGCCGGATCGGGCGCGTCCCGGAAACCGGGTGCCAGGGCGGCCGAGACAGGGGAGCTCCGTATGTCGGATGCCAGAGCCGCCGAGGCGGGGAAGGTCCGTGAACCCGGAGCCACGACCGCCGAGGCGGGGGAGGCCCGCGAGCCCGGTACCACGGTTGCCGCGGATCCCCCCGCTGGGACCTCGGACGGCCTCGACGGCGAGTCGGACAAGGCGTCGGATCCCGAGTCGCAGGCCGAAGTCGTCGTGCGGGACGCGATCAGTGCGCCCGATGTGGACGGGCGGCCCCGACGGGCGACCCGGCGGTTTCCGCTGTTCACCAGGGACACCGCGCGGCCCGAGGGCGGTGGCCGGGCCGCGCCGCGGGACGCTCCGGCGCCCGCCCGGCAGTGGCCGGTGCTCGCCGTGCTGGCCACGGTGGGGCTCGGGCTGCTGCTGACCGCCCTCGACCAGTTCCGCTACGGCACGCTGCTCATCGGCCTCGCCCTGCTCGCCGGCGCCGTGCTGCGCTGGCTGCTGCCGGACGTCGGCATGCTCGCCGTGCGCTCCCGCTTCACCGACATCGCCACCTACGGCGTGCTCGGCACCGCGATCGTCCTGCTGGCGATGATGGTGCAGCCGAACCCGTGGCTGGTGATCCCCTTCCTCAAGGACACCCTGCACTTCACGGTCAGCAGCAACTGACCCGAAGCAGGCACGGGACGGCGGTCCGCCCCCACCCCCGATGAGGGACGGACCGCCGTCACGGCTCAGCCTCCCGTGCCGCGAACTGCCTGTTCAACGGCTGTCAGTTTGCTGTGGCACAGCCGTGACCGTTCCGGCACGGTGTGCGCGACCAGCCACAACCGCCCCCGGACCAGGAACCGATCAGGCCTCTGACGTCGTCAATTGCCTGGAAGCAGGTGAGGACGCCGTGGAGGTGGGCGATGAGTGGCTGGCAGGCGCTGCCCGACGATCTGCCGCCGGAGGTACGGCACTTCGTGGAGCAGCTCAGACAGCTCAAGGACCGCACGGGGCTCAGCCTGGTCGCGCTCGGCGCCCGCACCGCGTACAGCAAGTCCTCCTGGCACCGCTATCTCAACGCCACCCAGCCGCCACCCCGTCAGGCCGTCGCCGCCCTGTGCCGGATCGCGGGTCTCGACACCGCCGACACCGACCGCTTCGGTGTGCGCTGGGAACTGGCGGTCCAGGCCTGGCCCCGCCCGGCGGCGGCGCCCGCACCCACCGCCAGGGGCGAGGAGTACGAGGACGACCCGACCCTGCCCTGGTGGGACGAGCGCCCCGAAGAGGGCGCCCGCGGAATGAACCGCTTGTTGCTTTTCGCCGTACTTCTGCTTGTCCTCCTGCTGTTGGCCGGGGTGGCCGGTGCCGTGGTGTCCGGGTGAGCCGGGAACTCCCGTGGCGGGCGTTATTACCGGTGTGTTCCTCCTGTGACGATGTATTGACAACTTCGCGCATTTGACACAGAACCGTTCGACAGCGGAGCTAATGTGTCGAACTTGCCGACGCCCCCGTGCGTCTCCACGCCGGGAGCTGAGATCCTTGGCGGACGCACTCCCGTGGGGGGCACGGGGGAGCGGGGAACAACCAGCACCGACCGGGGGAAAGAGGGGGAGCAATGCCTCGCTGGAGGGCTTTGCCGGATGAACTGGATCCGCAGGTCAGAGAGTTCGCGAGCCAGTTGCGGCGGCTCGTGGACCGCAGCGGCCTGAGCATCGCGGCCGTCGCCGACCGCACGGGTTACAGCAAGACGTCCTGGGAGCGGTATCTCAACGGCCGGCTGCTCGCGCCGAAGGGCGCGATCGTCGCCCTGGCCGAGGTCACCGGCACCAATCCCATTCACCTGACGACGATGTGGGAGCTCGCCGAACGGGCCTGGAGCCGTTCGGAGATGCGCCACGACATGACCATGGAGGCCATCCGGATCTCCCAGGCGCGAGCCGCGCTCGGCGAGTTCGGGGCGCCGCCCGCCAGCGCCAAGGGCAGCAAGACGGCCCGCAGGAGCAGCAGCGCGACGGCGACGCCGGGAGTGGCGGGACCTGCGGGAGTCTCCCCTACGGTGCCGCCGCAGCCGACGGCGGCGGAAGCCGACAGCGTCGAGACACGGCAGGGCTCCTCGGGCGGGAACTCCTGGGGCGTGGCCGGATATCAGGGGCCCTCGCAGCCCTCTTCTGGGCGTACGGCCGCGGCGGCGCCCGTCCCCGCCGGCGGTGCGGGGTGGACGCCGGAGGCGCCCGGGCCGTACGACGAGCCGCAGGACGCGCGGCCCGCGAACGGCTCCTCCGGTGGCGCCGGTGGGTCCGCCGAGTCCGGTGGCTCCGGTGGGGGGAAGCGGCGGCTGACGATGTTCCTCTCGGGGGTCGTCGGGGTGCTGGTCGTGGTCGCCGCCGTGTTCTTCCTGACCGACGGGGGCGGCGACAAGAAGAACGCGGGGGCCGGCAAGTCGTCGTCGCCGTCCGCCAGCGCGTCCGTCTCGCTGCCCGCCGGGGTGAAGTGCAGTGGTGCGGGGTGCACCGGCAAGGACGCCGAGGCCATGGGGTGCAGTGGGAATCTCGTGACGACCGCCAAGACCGCGACGGTGGGCGCGACCGTGGTCGAGGTGCGGTACAGCGAGACCTGTGGCGCGGCCTGGGGGAGGGTCACCCAGGCCGGGCAGGGGGACAAGGTCGAGGTGACCGCGGGGAAGGCGACCGAGCAGAGCGGGAACATCACCGAGGCCGGGGACACGATCGCCTATACGCCGATGGTGGCGGTGAAGGACGCCGGTGGGGCGAAGGCCTGCGTGACGCTGGCTTCCGGGCAGTCGGGGTGCACCGACTGAGGGGGTTCCCGCCCCCTCGGTGGGTAAATCTTCAGCGACCGTGCATGGGCTGATGAATCGGGGGCACGCGAACCGTACCCCCACGGGAGTCCGGAAATCGGTACCCCCATACGGCGGCCGCCTTCGTCCTCCCTCTCCCGGACGGGCGGCCGCCTCTTTTGTCGGTCGTTCGCGGAATGGTTGCGGGGTCGTTGTGGGGTGGGCCACACGGGGCCGGACGTCCGGCATCCCGGATGCGCGATAGCCTGACCGCTGGATCTCTCTTGACGCCAAGAGATCGATCAAACGTCCGGGGCAGGGACGCCCCACCGCCAGCTGTCATACGGAGAACGCCATGACCCGCACTCCCGTGAACGTCACCGTCACCGGCGCGGCCGGCCAGATCGGTTACGCCCTGCTCTTCCGCATCGCCTCCGGCCAGCTGCTCGGCGCGGACGTGCCGGTCAAGCTTCGCCTCCTGGAGATCACCCCCGCGCTGAAGGCCGCCGAGGGCACCGCCATGGAGCTCGACGACTGCGCCTTCCCGCTCCTCCAGGGCATCGACATCACGGACGACCCGAACGTCGCCTTCGACGGCACCAACGTCGGTCTGCTCGTCGGCGCCCGCCCCCGCACCAAGGGCATGGAGCGCGGTGACCTCCTGGAGGCCAACGGCGGCATCTTCAAGCCGCAGGGCAAGGCCATCAACGACCACGCCGCGGACGACGTGAAGATCCTGGTCGTCGGCAACCCGGCCAACACCAACGCGCTGATCGCCCAGGCCGCCGCCCCGGACGTACCGGCGGCGCGCTTCACCGCGATGACCCGCCTCGACCACAACCGCGCGCTGACCCAGCTCGCGAAGAAGACGGGCACCACGGTCGCCGACATCAAGCGGCTGACCATCTGGGGCAACCACTCCGCCACGCAGTACCCGGACATCTTCCACGCCACGGTGGCCGGCAAGAACGCAGCCGAGACCGTCAACGACGAGAAGTGGCTGGCCGAGGACTTCATCCCGACCGTCGCCAAGCGCGGTGCGGCCATCATCGAGGCCCGTGGCGCCTCGTCGGCCGCCTCCGCCGCCAACGCCGCCATCGACCACGTCCACACCTGGGTCAACGGCACCGCGGACGGCGACTGGACCTCCATGGGCATCCCGTCGGACGGTTCCTACGGCGTCCCGGAGGGCCTGATCTCGTCCTTCCCCGTCACCACCAAGGACGGCGTCTACGAGATCGTCCAGGGCCTGGAGATCAACGAGTTCTCCCGCGCCCGCATCGACGCCTCCGTCAAGGAGCTGGAGGAGGAGCGCGAGGCGGTGCGCGCGCTCGGCCTCATCTGAGTCTTCTCGACGGCTCTGTCACGAGCCTGCACGGGCCCTGTTCCGGTTCCATCCGGAACAGGGCCCGTGGCCGTTTTTCGCCCTACGGTCTGAGCAGTACCCGGTGGGGTGATGCGGGGGGTTCGCGATGAACGGCTGGAACGGCTACAGCTCCGGTTCCGGAGCGGAACACGAACCGAGCGAGGAGAGGGGCCGCGCGGCCTGGAGCTCGGGGGACACGGGGACCGCCCCGCCGTGGGCGTCCGCCCAGACGCACACCTCGCTCGCGCCTCCCTGGGCGACGGCCGGGACACCGGCTTCCCCCACCCCGCCCTGGCCACCGGTGGCGCAGGCTCCCGCGGGTCCCCCGCACGCGCCCCACCGGGTCCGACGGGTGCTCGCCGCCCTCGCGGTGGCCGTCCTGGTCGGGGTCTCGGTCGGGGTCGGTGTCTGGTGGCTCATCCGCGACACCTCCCTCGGATCCGGTTCCGGGCGGGGCGCCGGTCCGGCCCAGGGCGTCACGGCCACGCCGTCCCCGTCGCCTTCCGTCTCCACCGCCTCGGGGTACCGCCGGGTCCAGGATCCCGTCGGCTACACCGTCGACGTTCCCCGGGGCTGGACCCGCACCGAGAAGCAGGGGCAGTCCGCTCCGGTCGTCGTCTACGACGCCCCCGCCGACGGCCGCCGGCTCCAGGTCTTCCGGCTCGCGGAGGACACCCCGGCCCAGTCCCTCGGCCTGGCCGAGAACGACCCCGGCTACGGTTTCTCGCGCCTGCCCGGCTACCAGGTCCTCGACCGGGCCTCCGGCACCGCCTGGGCCGAGCTCGCCTACCGCTACGACGACACGGAGCTCGGCACCCGCCAGGTCGTCGACCACCGTTTCCGGTCCGCCGACGGGAGGCTCTACGCGATCCGCGCCTCCGGCCCCGCCGCCCTCGCGCCCGCCCTGGTGCGCGAGCCTCTCACCAGGGCACTGGCCTCCTTCTGCCCGGCGGACACGGAGTGCGGCTGAGCCGGTGCGCAGTGAGCTCTCGGGTCCGTCGGTGCCGACCTGCGATCAGCCGGTCAGCCGCTTCTCGAACCAGTAGTCGCCGTAGACGTGATCCACGTAGGGCGGGATCTCCCGGTAGCCGCACGCCCGGTACATCGTCCGCGCCTCGGTGAGCGAGGCGTGCGTGTCGAGCCGCAGGACGGCCAGGCGGCGGGCGGCGGCCTCCGTCTCCAGGGCCGCCAGGATCCGCCGGGCGAGGCCGAGGCGGCGGGCGTCCGGGTGCACCCACACATGGCGGATCTCGCCGACGCGCGGCTCCAGCCGGCGCAGCGCGCCGCAGCCCACGGGGCGGCCCTCCTCGTACGCCACGAAGAACGCGCCCGCGTTCCCGGAGACCTCCTCGGGGCGCACCAGGTCGGACTTGTCGAAGCCCTCCGGGAAGCGGGCGTCGATGTCGGCGGCGTAGGCGTCGAGGCAGGCGCGGGCGTCGGGGGCGGCGCCGTCGACCGGGGCCACGGTGATGCCGGCCAGGCGCAGCAGGCGCTGGGCGGTGCTCATCGCCTCGGTGAGCCGGTCGCGCTGGGGCCCGGTGAGTCCGTCGAGCAGACCGGCCGCGAGGACGTCGGCCCGGCGGTTCTGCTCGTCGAGTTCGATTCTTCCGGCGCGGGTCAGCTCGACCATGCGCAGCCGGCTGTCGCCCGGGTGGACGCTGACCCGGACCATGCCCTGCGCCTGCAGGGTCTTCACCATCCGGCTCAGATATCCGGCGTCCAGACCGAGCCGGGTCCTGAGCTCGCGCAGCGAGACCCCCTCGCCGATCTCGAACAGCAGCCGCGCCTCGCCGAGCGGGCGGTCCTGGCCGAGGTAGTGGTCGTCCAGGGCGCCGATACGGCGGGTGAAGTAGCGGTTGAACCGGCGGAACTCCGCCACGTGCTGTGCCGACACCGGGTCCATAATCTTTGACTCTAGTCAAATGAATCTGCCGCTGTCCACAGGTCGGCATTCCGGTTTCCCGGCCCCACCCGCACCTCTATGCTGATTGGTTGTCAACAACAGCACTGAGCAAGGCCATTGCACGCATCGGGGGAAGTGGCGTGAGTACTGCATTCGTGCCTCAGCAACCGCAGCCGACATCGGGCGGCGCACCACCGTCGTCGGCACCACCTGGACCGGCCACACCACCGCACGCCAGTGAGGCGACCCGGCTGCTGTGCGCGGGCACCTATCTGGATTCCGGTTACCGCGACCGGGTCATCGAGCAGCTGCACCTGAACGAACAGCGGATCGTGGCGCCCTCGCTCGGCCTCGACGCGGCCCGGGTGCTCGCACACGCGCTGCGGGCCCGGCGCCAGGAGCTCCTGTGGGCCGGGCTGATCCTGGGCCTGTGGGTGATCGGGCTGCCGCTGACCGGCGGGCTCCTGTTCGTGTTCCTCGGTCCCAGCCTGATGCTCGCGGCTGCCTCATGGATCCGGGGCAGGAGCGCGAACCCGCCGCTGTACCGGCGGGTGCCCGCCTTCTTCGTGCGCTGGTGGGGGCGGCTCGTCTACGCCGCGTTCCTGATCCTGGCCCTCGTCGTCGCGTTCGGCGGAGGCGACGACGACTCGTCCTCCTACGGTGACTCGGGGTCCTTCGGCGACTCGTACGGCTACGGCGACTCCTACGGGGACTCGCCCGGCCTGTCCGATCTGCTGTTCCCCGACTTCGACGGGGTCAGCGGGCTGATCGGGCCCCTGCAGGCCTGGCTGGTGATCGTCGTCTTCGCGCTGATCGCGGGGTGCGTGGCCGCACAGCGCGGACAGTTCGCCAGGGCGATGGGCGCCGAGCTGTCCCCGCAGCGCTTCCCGGACGCGGCCGGCGACCCCGCCGAGCGGGCCGAGGGACAGCGGTTCCAGCGGCTGAGGCAGCGCATCCGGATCGAGCAGCACGCGCCACTGGTCATGTACCACGAGAAGCGTCCCTTCTGCGGGGCCGGGGCCGCCTACGAGACCTGGGTGCTCGCCGTCGAGCTGCGGCCCGACGAGGCGAAGAAGGAACAGCTGCCGCTGAACAACCGCGCGGTCCTGGAGAAGATCCGCCCGCTGCTCGAACAGCTGCGGCTGCCCTCCGAGTTCGCCGGACACACGGTCCGCGACCGGCTGCGCTGGCTGGAGATCGACGAGTGCGTGTTCCTGCCCGCGGAGGGACTGCGCCGGCGCGAGGAGGCGCCGTACCACCCGCAGGCCTTCGAGGACCACCGGGCGCGTGCGGTCGAGGAGGGCGCCGAGAAGCGGCGGCACTTCCTGCGGATCCGGGTCGGCGGCTGGGAGGAGGAGCTGGTCGTCACGGTCTTCGTGCGGGTCCACACCCAGGGCCGGATGCTCATGCTGGAGATCGCCCCGCATGTGCTGCTGCCGGTGCGCGAGGACTTCAAGGACGCCGACCGCACGGCCCACACCTACCGGCACAACAACGTGGTCGGGAAGGCGGCCTGGGCGGTGGCCCGGGTGCCGGGCTCCGCGGCCCGCTCCCTCGTCACCCTCGGCAGGGGCGTGGGGTACGCCTGGAAGCTGCTGACCGGCGGCCACGCGGGCGCGCTGCCCGACGGTCCGGCGCTGTCGGTGCGGGAGCTGGGCTCCATGGACGAGGGGTCCCGCTTCCAGGAGATGGACGCCTCCCGCTACCTCAGGAGCGTGCAGGACCGGGTCGCGCACGGCGTGCTGACCGCGCTGGCCGAATCCGGTTACCAGACCGGCGAGTTCGTCCAGAAGATCGTGAACATCAGCAGCGGCGGCGTGAACGTCGAGGGCGGTGTCCACGGCAGCACGTTCGCGGTGGGCAAGAACGCCACCGCGTCCTCCGCCAACGGCGGCGCAGGGTCTGTGCCACAGAAGGGAACCAGCGGCAATGGCAACGGATGAGCCAGGCGTCAGCATCAGTGGCGGTGTCCACGGCAGCACCTTCGCCATCGGCAGCCACGCGCACGCCGAGAGCCACCACGGTACGGCGCCCCAGCGGGACGAGGCCGCCGAGGCGCTCCTGACCGCCGTACGGGAACTCCGCGAGGACCTCACGCGACTCAGGGCCACCGACGAGACGGCGGCACTGGACAGCGCGCTGGCCGAGACGGAGGAGGAGATCGTCACGACGGGGCAGGCGGGGCCGACCCGTCGGGAACGCCTGCGGGCGCTGCTGGACGACTCGCAGGCACTGGTCGGTCTGGTCGCTTCGGCGGGGGCCGTGGCGGGGCTGCTGGGGTTGTGAGAGGGCGCGATGCGGTAAGTGCCGGTCCACGGGGGGCCGCGGTGAGTGGGAAGGGGACGCCATGAGCGGGGGCGTGCGGTACTGGAACGAGGAGACGCAGCGGTGGGAGGACGGGGACGGCAGCGGGACCGCGACCGGTCCGGTCACTCCGCCGCCACCGGCCCGGCCGGGCGCTGTGCCGACGTGGCCGCCGGGGGTGCCCGGGGCCGCGGACGGCGCGCCGCCGGCTGACGGGACCGCCGCCACCCCCACGGCTGAGCCGGTCGCGCCCGTGTGGCCGCCGGCGGCCGGATCGGTCGGGACGGAGGAAGCCCCCGACGAAACCGTGGGCGCGGCTGCGGGGTCCGGCTCCGCCCCCGCCCCGCCGCCCCCGCTCTCCCCGCCCGCCGGCTGGCCCGGAACCGGAGGCGGCGGCAGCACCTGGCACGGACCCGGCGCTCCCGGCGCCCCCGACAGCGGCTGGTCCTCCGTCGAGCAGATCGGTGGCGGATCCGCGCCGTCGGCCGAGTGGTCGGGGACTTCCTGGTCGACCGCCGATCACACCGCCGCCCAGACGCCCGTCACCACGCCGCCCACCGGGACGAACCGCCGGCTCGTCTGGTCGGTGCTCGGCGGTGTCGCCGCCGTCGGTGTCGCCGTGACCCTGATGCTGACGCTGGTCGGCGGCGGGGACGAGGACGACAAGGCCGGTGACGCGAGCCCGACACCCACGGGGGTCGTCTCGCAGCAGAGCGGTCCCGACGAGTCGCCGACCCCCTCACCGACCGGGGACACCGCGTCCCCGCTCGCCTCGGCGCCCGAACTCCCCGCCGGGTACGAGCTGTACGAGGACGAGGAGGGCTTCCGTGTCGCACGGCCCGCGGGCTGGTCGCGCACCACGGTGGCGTCCAAGTACGGCATCGACGTGGTCAACTACCGCAGCGCGGACGGCGAACGCCGGCTCCAAGTGTACCAGGTCGCGGAGGAGTCCCCGGAGGCGTCCTTCGAGCTCTACCTCTCCGCCGACACGCCCAAGCCGGACGGCTTCGAGCAGCTGGACCTCCAGCCCGTCGAGGAGGACGGGTTCACGGGCGAACGCCTGGAGTACCGGGCCGACTCCCTCAGCGGTGAGCCGGACGTGGGCCCCTGGCACGTCTACGACGAGCGGTTCGTCGCCCAGGACGGCCTCATCTACGCGATCGCCGCGTACGGCCTGGAGAACGACGGCGGCCAGGACGAACTGGAACTCCTGACCACCGCTCTCTCCGGCTTCTGCGCGCCCTACGCCTGCGACGCGGCGTCGATCGACTGAACCGGCGTCCGGCCGCATCCGCCGCCGTACCTTTCGTCCTGTTTTGCCCTCATGTTCAGTGAGCCAGCCCACTTTCGGCCACCGATTGCGCATGCAATCGAGGCGCGGGGGCAGGCGACGACGGTCCCCGTGAGTGACACGTGTGTGACACAGGGGAACTGAACAGGAACGGAAGGCAACACCGATCATGGCCGGACAGCAGGCGCGGCAGGAGCCGCAGACCATCCACGCGGGCGGCGAGTGGCGCGCAGCCGTCTCCGGGGCCACTCGTGAGATCCTCGACCCCGCCGACGCGCGGCCGTTCGCCGTTGTCGCCGAGGGGGACGAGAAGGACACCGACCTGGCGGTCGCCGCCGCCCGCCAGGCCTTCGACTCGGGACAAGGCCCCTGGCCGCTCACCCCCGTCGCCGAACGCGCCGCACTTCTGCGCCGCGTCGCCGATCTTCTTGTACGCGACCGCGAAGAGCTCGGCCTCCTGGAGAGCCGTGACGCGGGCAAGACGGTGGAGGAGGGCCGGGTCGACATCGACTGTGTCGCCGACGCCTTCCGCTACTTCGCCGACCTGGTCGCGGGCGAGGCGCCCGGCCGGGTGGTGGACGCCGGCTCGACCGACATCCACAGCGTCGTCGTCCACGAACCCGTCGGCGTGTGCGCGCTGATCACGCCCTGGAACTACCCGCTCCTCCAGGCCAGTTGGAAGATCGCTCCCGCGCTCGCGGCCGGCAACACCTTCGTGGTCAAGCCGAGCGAGATCACCCCGATGACGACGATCGCGCTCATCGAGCTGCTGGTCGAGGCCGGTCTGCCGGAAGGTGTGGCCAACATCGTCACCGGGCCCGGCCACACGGTCGGCGCCCGGCTCGCCGAGCACCCCGACGTCGACCTCGTCTCCTTCACCGGTGGCCTGGTCAGCGGCACGAAGGTCGCACAGGCGGCGGCCGTCTCGGTGAAGAAGGTCGCCCTCGAACTCGGCGGCAAGAACCCCAACGTCGTCTTCGCCGACGCCTGCGCCACCCCCCAGGGCTTCGACACCGCGGTCGACCAGGCCCTCAACGCCGCCTTCATCCACAGCGGTCAGGTCTGCTCCGCGGGCGGTCGCCTCATCGTCGAGGAGTCCGTCCGGGACCGCTTCGTCGCCGAACTCGCCCGCCGGGCCTCGAAGATCCGCCTCGGCCGCGGCACCGAGGACGGTGTCGAGTGCGGGCCGCTGGTCTCCGATCAGCAGCGCGCCAAGGTCGAGTCGTACGTGGCCTCCGCGCTCGCCGAGGGCGCGGTGCTGCGCTCCGGCGGACAGCGCCCCGAGCCGTCGGCCGAGCGTCCCGCCGACGGCTACTTCTACGAGCCGACCGTCCTCGACCGCTGCCACCGCGAGATGCGGGTCGTGCGGGAGGAGGTCTTCGGACCGGTCCTCACCGTCGAGACCTTCCGCACCGAGGCCGAGGCGATCGCCCTCGCCAACGACACCGAGTACGGCCTCGCCGGCGCCGTCTGGACCACCGACGCCGGACGTGCCCGCCGGGTCGCCGGCCGTCTCCGCCACGGGACCGTCTGGATCAACGACTTCCACCCCTACCTCCCGCAGGCGGAGTGGGGCGGCTTCGGAAAGAGCGGAGTGGGCCGCGAGCTCGGCCCCGCCGGACTCGCCGAGTACCGCGAGAGCAAGCACGTCTACCAGAACCTCGCGCCGAAGCCGGTCCGCTGGTTCGCCGGCTGAGACCACTCGCCCCCCTCTCGCTCAAGACTTCCCTGGAGTACCCCCATGTCCGACCCCAAACAGGAGTACGACTACGTCGTCGTCGGCGGCGGAACAGCAGGCTCCGTCATAGCCTCCCGCCTCACCGAGAACCCCGACGTCACCGTCGCCGTCATCGAGGGCGGCCCCAGCGATGTCGGCAGAGACGACGTCCTCACCCTGCGCCGCTGGATGGGCCTGCTCGGCGGCGAGCTCGACTACGACTACCCCACCACCGAGCAGCCGCGCGGCAACTCCCACATCCGGCACAGCCGCGCCCGGGTCCTGGGCGGCTGCTCCTCCCACAACACCCTGATCGCCTTCAAGCCGCTGCCCTCCGACTGGGACGAGTGGGAGGAGGCGGGCGCCAAGGGCTGGGGCGCGGTGCCGATGGAGGCGTACTACGCCCGGCTGAAGAACAACATCGTCCCGGTCGACGAGAAGGACCGGAACGCCATCGCCCGTGACTTCGTCGACGCGGCCCGGAAGGCGCTGGACGTGCCCCGCGTCGAGGGCTTCAACAAGAAGCCGTTCGACGACGGCGTCGGCTTCTTCGACCTGGCCTACCACCCGGAGAACAACAAGCGCTCGTCGGCGTCGGTGGCGTATCTGCACCCGGTGATGGACGAGCGGCCCAACCTCCGCCTCTTCCTGGAGACCTGGGCGTACAAGCTGGAGCTGGACGGCACCCGTGCGGAAGGCGTGCACGTGCGGACGAAGGACGGCGAGGAGACCCTGATCAGGGCCCGCCGAGAAGTCCTGCTGTGCGCCGGTGCCGTCGACTCGCCCCGTCTGCTGCTCCACTCCGGCATCGGCCCCCGTGCGGACCTCGAAGCACTCGGCATCCCGGTCGCGCACGACCTGCCGGGCGTCGGCGAGAACCTCCTCGACCACCCCGAGTCGGTGATCGTCTGGGAGACGGACGGACCGATCCCCGAGAACTCCGCGATGGACTCCGACGCGGGCCTGTTCGTGCGCCGCGACCCCGAACACCGGGGCCCCGACCTGATGTTCCACTTCTACCAGGTCCCCTTCACGGACAACCCGGAACGTCTCGGCTACGAGCGCCCGGCGTACGGCGTCTCGATGACCCCGAACATCCCCAAGCCGAAGAGCCGCGGCCGCCTGTACCTCACGAGTGCGGACCCGGCCGTCAAGCCCGCCCTCGACTTCCGCTACTTCACCGACGAGGACGACTACGACGGCCGCACCCTCGTCGACGGGATCAGAATCGCCCGCGAGATCGCGCGGACCGAACCGCTCGCCGGCTGGCTGAAGCGGGAGGTGTGCCCGGGCCCCGACGTCACCGGTGACGAGGAGCTGAGCGAGTACGCCCGCAAGGTCGCCCACACCGTGTACCACCCGGCGGGCACCTGCCGTATGGGTGCCGCCGACGACGAACTGGCCGTGGTGGACCCCGAGTTGAGGATCCGGGGCCTGGACGGCATCCGCATCGCCGACGCGTCCGTGTTCCCGACCATGACCGCCGTTAACCCGATGATCGGAGTGCTCATGGTCGGCGAGAAAGCCGTAGACCTGCTGGGAGGTGGTGCGTGATGAGTACGACCGCGACCATGGAGAAGCCGCCGACGACGGACCAGGCCGTGTTCTCCGTCGACGGCCTGTGGAAGGTCTTCGGCCCCAAGGCGGACCGTGTTCCCGAGGACGCCGAGCTGTCCGCCCTCGAACCCGCCGAGCTGCGCGCCCGCACGGGCTGCACGGCGGCCGTCCGCAACGTGAGCTTCGACGTCCGCAAGGGCGAGGTCTTCGTCGTCATGGGCCTGTCCGGCTCCGGCAAGTCCACGCTGGTGCGCTGTCTGACCCGGCTCATCGAGCCGACCGCGGGCACGATCTGCATCGACGGCGAGGACGTCCGCGCGATGGACAAGTCCCGGCTGCGCGAACTGCGCCGCCACCGCGCCGCGATGGTCTTCCAGCACTTCGGCCTCCTGCCGCACCGCACGGTCCTCGACAACGTGGCGTACGGCCTGGAGATCCAGGGCATGGGGAAGGCCGAGCGCCGGGCACGGGCCGCCGAGGTCGTCGCCAAGGTCGGCCTGGAGGGCATGGAACAGCGCAGGCCCTCCCAGCTGTCCGGCGGCCAGCAGCAACGCGTCGGCCTGGCCCGGGCGCTGGCGGTGGACCCGCAGGTCCTCCTCTTCGACGAGCCGTTCAGCGCGCTCGACCCGCTGATCCGGCGGGACATGCAGGAGGAGGTCGTCCGCCTGCACCGTGAGGAGGGCCGCACGATGGTCTTCATCACCCACGACCTGAGCGAGGCCCTCAAACTCGGCGACCGTATCGCCCTGATGCGTGACGGCAAGGTCGTCCAGCTGGGCACCCCGGAGGAGATCGTCGGCTCCCCGGCCGACGGCTACGTCCGCGAGTTCGTCCGGGACGTGCCGCGCGAACAGGTGATGACGGTCCGCAGGGCCATGAAGCCCGGCGACTGCGCGGGCCCGACCCACCCGGGCGCACTGGCCCCGGACTCCGTCGTCGCCGACGCGATCAAGGTCGTCGCCGGCAGCGGCAGGCCGGCCTGCGTCGTGGAGAACGGACGGTGCCTCGGCGTCGTCGACCACGAACGCCTGCTCGGCGTCGTCGCCGGAACGGAGCTCGGCAAGGGAGCCGCCGGAACGGAGCTCCGCAAGGAGGCCGTCTGATGGCAACCGTCACCGCGTCCACGCCCCGCGCCCTGCCCACCGGACTGCTCAGGCACCGGGCGGTCCACAAGCTCCTCCTCATCGCCCTCGCCGCCGCGGTCCTCGTGCCGCTCGCCAACGCCCGCTGGGCCAGCGGCAGCTGGCCGCACGCCCTCACCGTCGACCTCACGAGCCCGCTCTCCAAGGCGAGCGACTGGATCATCGACAACCGGGACAGCCACCCGCTGTTCCTCTACTTCTTCGGCTACGTCAGCAACGCCGTCGTGATCTCCGTACGCGCCGTGTATCTCGTCCTGCTCGGCGCGGGCTGGGCCGGCGTCACCGCGCTCGGCGCCCTGGTGGCCTGGCGGGTCGCCGGCGTCAGGCTCGCCGTGGGCACGACGGCGGCGTTCCTCGCCTGCGGTCTGCTCGGCATGTGGGTCCCCACCATGCAGACCCTCGCCCTGATGGTGGTCGCCGTCCTCGCCTCGGTCGTCGTCGGTGTCCTGCTGGGTCTCGCCGCCGGGCTGTCCCGCCGTATGGACAAGATCCTGCGTCCGGTCCTGGACACCATGCAGGTGATGCCCGCCTACGCCTACCTCCTCCCGGTGGTCCTGGTGTTCGGCATGGGGGTGCCCGCCGCCGTCCTCGCGACCGTCGTCTACGCCGCCCCGCCCATGGCCCGCCTCACCGCGCTCGGCCTGCAGGGCGCGGACAAGGAGGTCCTGGAGGCGGTCGAGTCGCTCGGCACCACCGCCCGCCAGCGGCTGCTGACCGCCCGTATCCCGCTGGCCCGCAAGGAACTCCTCCTCGGCCTCAACCAGACGATCATGATGGCGCTGTCGATGGCCGTCATCGCCTCCGTGATCGGCGCCGCCGGCCTCGGTGACCGCGTCTACCAGGCGCTGGCCTCGGTCGACGTGGGCGCGGCGCTCGCGGCCGGCATCCCGATCGTGCTGCTCGCCGTCGTCCTCGACCGGGTGACGGGCGCGGCGGGCGACGGCACCGAGCCACGAGGGCGCGCGGGATGGGCGTACGCCCTCGCCGGAGCCGTCGTCGTGGCGGTGGCCGGGCGTCTGCTGGGCCGTCTCGACTGGCCGGACAGCTGGACCCTGAACATCGCCGAGCCGGTCAACCGGGCCGTCGACTGGATGACGGCCCACCTCTACTCCGGTGTCCCCGTCGTCGGCGGCACCGCCGACTGGGCAGGCCACTTCACCACCTGGGTCCTCGACCCGGTCCGCGACGGGCTCCAGGGGCTGCCCTGGTGGTCCGTGCTGCTCATCGTCGCCACCCTGGCCTGGCTGATCGGCACCTGGCGCACCGCGCTCACCGCGGTCCTCGCCATGGCCGCGATCGGCGTCCTCGGTGTGTGGACACCCGCGCTGGACACGTTGTCGCAGGTTCTCGCGGCCGTCGCCGTCACGCTCGTGCTGGGCTTCGCGACGGCCGTCGCGGCGGCCCGCAGTGACCGCGTCGAGCGGCTGCTCCGGCCCGTCCTGGACGTCTTCCAGACCATGCCGCAGTTCGTGTACCTGATCCCGGTCGTCGCGCTGTTCGGCGTGGGCCGCGCGCCCGCCGCGGCGGCGGCCGTCGTCTACGCGCTGCCCGCCGTCGTCCGCATCACCACGCAGGGCCTGCGGCAGGTCGACCCGGCCGCGATGGAGTCCTCGAGGTCCCTCGGCGCGACCAGCTGGCAGCAGCTGCGGCAGGTCCAGCTCCCGCTCGCCCGGCCCGCGTTGCTGCTCGCCGTCAACCAGGGCGTGGTGCTCGTCCTCGCCGTCGTCGTCATCGGCGGCCTGGTCGGCGGAGGCGCGCTCGGCTACGACACCGTCTTCGGCCTGGCCCAGGGCGACCTGGCGACCGGCCTGGTCGCGGGTGCCGCCATCGTCTGCCTCGGTCTGATGCTCGACCGGGTCACCCAGCCGACCGAACGCCGCACGGGAAAGGGAGCCTGACATGCGAGTACGTGCGATCGCGGTGGGCGGCGCCCTCCTGCTGCTCACCGGCTGCGGCGCCGCCGACATGACCAAGCAGGCCTCGCCCTTCGCCAACGCGCAGGGCGCCAAGTCGGTGACCCTGTCCGTCCAGTCCTGGGTCGGCGCGCAGGCCAACGTGGCCGTGGCCCAGTACCTCCTCGAGCACAAGCTCGGCTACCGCGTCGACACCGTCCAGGTCGACGAGGTCCCTGCCTGGGACGCGCTCAGCCAGGGCCGGGTCGACGCCATCCTGGAGGACTGGGGCCACCCCGAGCAGGAACAGCGGTACGTCACCGACAAGAAGACGATCACGCGGGGCGGCGGGCTCGGTGTCACCGGGCACATCGGCTGGTACGTCCCGACGTACTTCGCCAAACAGCACCCGGACGTCACCGACTGGAAGAACCTCAACAAGTACGCCTCGCAGATGCGCACCGCGGAGAGCGGCGGCAAGGGCCAGCTGATGGACGGCTCCCCGTCCTATGTCACCAACGACAAGGCACTGGTGAAGAACCTGGACCTGGACTACCAGGTGGTGTTCGCCGGTTCGGAGGCCGCGCAGATCACCCAGATGAAACAGTTCGCCAAGGAGAAGAAGCCCTTCCTGACCTACTGGTACGCCCCCCAGTGGCTGTTCAAGAAGGTCCCCATGACGGAGGTGAAGCTGCCCGCCTACAAGGAGGGCTGCGACGCGGACCTGGCGAAGATCACCTGCGCCTATCCGCACACCCCGCTCCAGAAGTACCTCAACACGGACTTCGCCAAGTCCGGCGGCAAGGCGGCGGCCCTGCTGAAGAGGTTCAAGTGGACGACCGAGGACCAGAACGAGGTCTCCCTGATGATCGCCGACCAGAAGCTGACGCCGGAGGAGGCGGCGAAGAAGTGGGTGGACAGCCACACGTCGACATGGAAGGCGTGGCTGTCCTGAACGCCCCTATCGCTGGAGGCGGTCGGCACTCTCTCGCAACTGCTGGGCCATCCTCCGCTGCAGCCCCGGTCCGAAGGTGACGCGAGTGGCCCCGAGTTCACCGAGTTCGGTGGGCGAGGGGCCCTCGCCGTCCAGCCGGCCGAACACGTTGACCGGCCCCTGGATACCGGACCGCAGCAGGGGGAGCACGCCAGCCGGGGCGCCGATCGGATAGACGCAGTCGGCGCCCGCGGCGACGTACAACGCGGCTCGCTCGATGGCCCGTTCGGGATCGCTGTCGCCGTACGAGAAAATGTCCACGCGGGCGTTGACGAACAGCTGGTCACCGGCCGCGTACCGCACCTCGGCGAGCCACTCGGCGTGCTCGCGCGGGTCCTTGAGGACACCCTGGCGGGAGTCCTCGAGGTTGCAGCCCACGGCACCCGCCTCCAGCAGCCGCTCCACCAGCTCCTTCGGCGCCAGACCGTACCCGCCCTCGACATCCGCCGACACGGGGATGTCCACGGCCCCGCAGATGCGCGCCACCGCGGCGAACATCTCATCGGCCGGGGTGGAGCCGTCCGTGTGCCCGAGCGCGGCCGCGATCCCCGCGCTGGGCGTGGCGAGCGCGGGGAACCCGGCCTCCTCGCACACCCGGGCGCTGATGGCGTCCCAGGGGCCGGGCAGCACCAGCGGATCGTCCGGGAGGCGGTTGCGGTGCAGGGCGCGGAAGACCTCCACCTTCCTCACGGCCGGTAACCCCCAGGCGGGATCCGGCGAGCGACCATCACCCGGTTCCAGTTGTTGATGGCGACGACCAGACCGATGAGGTGGGCGAGTTGCCCGTCGTCGAACTGCTTGGCGGCGGTGGCGTACACCTCGTCCGGCACGAACCCGTCCGTCAGCACGGTCACCGCCTCCGTCAGCGCGAGCGCGGCCCGCTCCCGCTCGTCGTAGACGCCCTCCGCCTCCTCCCAGGCGGCGAGCAGATCGAGCTGCTGCTCGCTCACCCCGTGCTCGCGGGCGATCCCGAGATGCATGTCCAGGCAGAAGGCGCAGTGGTTGAGCTGTGAGGCCCGGATGACGACGAGTTCGGCGAGGGCGGGGTCGCCGAGCCCTCGTTTCGCGGTGGCGCTGAGCGCGGACAGGGCCCGGCCGACCTCGCGGTCGAGGACCTCCGTACGGCTCACTGGTGCTTCCCCGCCTCGTAGTGGCCCGGGACCATACGGCAGGTCACGCCGAACCGGTTCCACGCGTTGATCACCGTGATCGCGGCGATCAGCTGGGCCAGCTCGGCCTCCTCGAAGTGCTTGGCCGCGTGCTCGTACACCTCGTCCGGCACGAATCCGTCGGTGAGTACCGTGACCGCGTCGGTCAGTTCGAGGGCCGCGGCCTCCTTCTCCGTGTAGAAGTGCCGCGACTCCTCCCACGCGCCGAGCTGGATGATCCGCTCGACGCTCTCACCGGCCGCGAGGGCGTCCTTGGAGTGCATGTCGATGCAGAAGGCGCAGTGGTTGAGCTGCGAGGCGCGGATCTTCACCAGCTCCAGCAGCCGGGGGTCGAGGCCACGCCGGGCGGCCGTGTCGAGGCGGAGCATCGCCTTGTAGACCTCTGGGGCGTGCTGGGCCCAGGACAGACGGGGGGCGTGCTCGGGGGCGTACGGGACGATTGCCTCTGTGGTCATGTCTCGACCCTAGAAGCCAGGCAGCCCAAGGGTATGGTCCACTTCCATGGCGAAACCCCGGGCCACTTTCGGCGTCGACCTGCACCTGGAACCCACCGGAGGGGGCGTCCGGCGTGGCCTCACCGACGCCCTGCGCGAGGCCGTCCGCACCGGCCGCCTCGCGCCCGGCACCCGGCTGCCCTCCTCCCGCGCCCTCGCCGCCGACCTGGGCATCGCCCGCAACACCGTCGCCGACGCCTACGCCGACCTGGTCGCCGAGGGCTGGCTCACCGCCCGCCAGGGCTCGGCCACCCGCGTCTCGGACCGTACGGTCGTCCCGCCGGCCGGCGCCCCGCCCCGGCCCCGCGAACCCGGGCGCCCCACCCACAACCTCGTCCCCGGCACCCCCGACCTCGCCTCCTTCCCGCGCGCGCAGTGGCTCAAGGCCGCCCGTCGCGCCCTCGCCACCGCCCCCTACCAGGCCCTCGACTACGGCGACCCACGGGGCCGCATCGAACTGCGCACCGCCCTCGCGGGCTACCTCTCCCGCGCCCGCGGGGTGCGCGCCGACCCCGAACACATCCTGGTCTGCGCCGGGTTCTCGCACGGCCTGCGCCTCCTCGGCGCGGTGCTGCGGGCCCGGGGCGCTCGGACGGTCGCCGTGGAGTCGTACGGCCTCGACGTGCACTGGAACCTGCTCGCGGCCGCCGGTCTGCGGACCGTCTCCCTGCCGTTCGACGAACGCGGCACGGACCCGGGCGAATTGACCGACGAGGCCGCGGTCCTGCTCACCCCCGCCCACCAGTTCCCGATGGGCGGCACCCTGCACCGCGACCGGCGGGCGGCCGTCGTCGAGTGGGCGCGCCGCACCGGCGGCCTGGTCGTCGAGGACGACTACGACGGCGAGTTCCGCTACGACCGCCAGCCCGTCGGCGCCCTCCAGGGCCTGGACCCCGACCACGTCGTCCACGCGGGCACGGCCAGCAAGTCCCTCGCCCCCGGCCTCCGGTTGGGCTGGCTGGTGCTGCCGCCCGGCCTCATGGAGGAGGTGCTGGCCGCCAAGGGCGGCATCGACTCCTGCGGCTCCCTCGACCAGCTGACCCTCGCCGAGTTCCTCGTCTCCGGCGCCTACGACCGTCACGTGCGCGCCGCCCGACTGCGGTACCGGCGACGCCGTGACGCCCTGGTCGCCGAGCTCGCGCGGCGGGCCCCGAGGGTCCACGCCACGGGGATCGCCGCCGGTCTGCACGTGGTGCTGCGGCTCCCGCCGGGCACCGAGCAGTCGGCGCTGCGGGCGGCGGCCTGGCAGGGCCTCGCGGTCCACGGGCTGCACCGCTACCAGCACCCCGAGGCCACCGTCGAGCGGCGCGACGCGCTCGTCGTGGGCTACGGGACACCGCCGGACCACGCCTGGTCGGGAGCGCTGGAGGCGCTGTGCGCGGTGCTGCCCGAATAACGCCGCCCATTTCAGCTGTTCCCCATTCCCGAATACGGTCGCGTGGATAGAGTCGTCCCATGAGCAACAATGCATCCATATCCCGTGTGGCCCTGAAGAAAATCACCCCCGAGGTGTCAGGGGCGATGGGCTCCCTGCACGCCGCCGCCGTTTCCGCGGCCGAGGACGCCAAGGTCGAACCGGAACTCCTGGAACTGATCCGGATCCGCGCCTCGCAGATCAACGGCTGTGCGTTCTGCCTCGACATGCACACCAAGGACGCCCGTGCGGCGGGCGAGACCGAGCAGCGCGTCTACGCCCTGAACGCCTGGCGGGAGACCCCCTTCTTCACCGGGCGCGAGCGCGCCGCACTGGCGTTGACCGAGGCCGTGACCCTGGTGCACGACGGTCAGGTGCCGGACGCGGTCTACGCCGAGGCCGCGGAGGTCTTCGACGAGACGCAGATCGCGGCACTGATCTGGGCGGCGACCGTCATCAACGCGTACAACCGGATCGCCATTGCCACGCGCATGGTGCCGGGGGGTTATCAGCCGACGCCGAAGAATTGAATTCAGACACCTTTGAATGCGCCGGACCGTAAATGGTCCGGCGCATTTTCCGGTAGCGAATTCACCTGCTCGGCAGCGGCTCCATGAGGCTGTCCAGCCACGCCCGCCATTCCGGGGCGCGCCGCGCCGGTGCCGCCCGCAACGGCTCTCCGGTCCACCCCGTCACCTGCCGGATTCCGTGCAGCGCGTTGACCAGCCACACCTCACGGCCGTCCAGCCCGGCCACGGTCCGCTCGCGGTGGGCGACGGCGATGCCCTCGCGCCGGGCCCGCTCCTGGACGAGCGCGACGGTCACCCCGGGCAGGACCGGCAGCCTGGGCGGAGGCAGACACAGCGTGTCGTCCTCCCACCACAGCACGCTGGCGGTGGCCGCCTCCAACACGGACCCGGAGGGCGCGACCAGCACCGCCTCCTCCGCGCCCTGACCGAAGGCCCGCTCGCGCACCCGGGCTAGGGCGCCGAGGTCCGGTCCCTTGCGGCGGGGCACGGTCCGTGGATCGGCCTGACCGGTCGCCCAGACCCGCACGCCGGTCCCGAGCGGGGGAGCGTGCCGCAGCAACAGCCGCAACTCCAGGGAACCGGCGGCGAGTTCGACGCGGGGGAACCACTCGCCCGTACGGGGCAGCGCGTCGGTCATGTCCCGCCAGAACTCCAGCAGCCGGCGCAGCGGTGGCCCGCCCACCTCGCCGCAGGTCCGCAGGAACCGCTCCCGGTGGCGTTCGAGCCCACGCACCCTGCCGTCCCGCACCAGCCAGGAGTCCGCGACGAGCAGGGGTGTCGTCGGCTCCGCGGCCGGGGTCAGCCCACGGGCCGGTGACCACGCCGACAGCCCTTCCACGACGACCGGTTGTGTCACAGCCGCTCCTTCCTCAGTACTTGCGGCCGGCGTTCACCGGCGCTCCGTGCCGTGGACCGTACGGCGCGTGCTCCAGCCACGAGCCGCACCACGGCAGCACCGGCGCGAGCGCCGCCGCCGCCCGCTGACGGGCCTTGACGATCCGGCGCCGGGGCCGCAGATGGTCCAGCGCGGCCCCGGCGGCGGCACTGTTGAACAGCGCCGCGGACCGCCGTACATCGGCGAAGGCCTCGACCGTCCCGCCGGCGATGGCCGCGGCCGCGGCCGCCGCGTCCGCGATGCCGCTGTTCATGCCCCGCGCCCCGAACGGCGGGAACAGATGCGCCGCCTCCCCGACGAGCAGCACCCGCCGGTGCGGATCGGTGAACGAGGCGGCCACCTTGCGCAGGAAGCGGTACGTCGACACCCACAGGATCCGCTCGCCGTACCCCTCGCCCACCACCGACGGAAGCCATCGCCGTACGGCCTCCTCGGTCCCGAACTCCTCCTCGGGGTCGTCTTCCCGGCACTGCAGGTCGACCTGGAAGCCCCCGGTGAACGGCACCCGCATCACACTGCGTCCGCCGGCGCCCGGATGCTCGTAGTGGAAGATCCGCTCGGGCGGCGGCTCGGCACCGGGGGTGTGGGCCACGTCGACGACCACATGGAAGCCCTCCCCCCGCTCGCCCTCCATGGCGATGCCCAGCGCGCCCCGCACGGCGGACCGGGCACCGTCGGCGGCGACGGCGTACGCGCAGCTCCACTCCCGGCCGTCGCCGCAGCTCAGCCGGACCCCGGTCGCCGATGTGCGGACGTCCAGCACCCGCGCGTCCCACACGAACTCCACTCCCGCCCCCTCACACGCGCCCCGCAGGAAGCGCTCGGTGTCCACCTGGCGCAGGCTGGTGAAGGGCGGCGGGCCCTCCTTCGGCGGATAGGTGCGGGAGTACACCTCGCGCCCCCGGTAGAGGGTCCGCCGGGTCCGCCAGGTCTGCCCGTACGCGGTGATCTCGCCGGCCAGTCCCGGCCGCATCCCGTCCAGCAGCGCGAGCGTCTCGCGATGCACGAACAGGGCCCGGCTGCCGGGCCGTTCACGGTCCTTCGGCTCCGCCTCCAGCAGCACGACCTCCTGCCCGCGCGCCCGCAGAGCGAGCGCCGCCGACAACCCCACGGGGCCGGCGCCGACCACCACGACCGGTGTCACGCGCGCGCACCCTCCGCGAGCATCCGGGTGATCTCGACCCGCTTCACCTTCCAGGTCGCGGTCATCGGCAGCTCCTCGAACCGCCACTGCCGCGGCTCGGCCATCGCCGGCAGATCGGCCGTCGCCTCCCGCCAGCGCCCGAGGTCCAGCGGCTGCTCCCCGCGCACGCACACCACCGGCACCGGCTCCCGGTCCGCACCCGGCACGATGACGACCTCCCGGAGCTCCTCCAGGCGCTCCATCAGGGTGTCCTCGACCTCCAGATTGCTGTGCACCGAGTCGATCCGGTCGATCTCCCGGTCGATGAGGTGCAGGGTGCCGAGGCGACTGCGGTAGCCCATGTCACCCATCTCCCACCAGCCGTCGTTCAGTTGACGGTCGTAGCGGTCCTGCATGCCGAGGTAGGTGAGGATGCGGCCCCTGGTACGGGCCTCGATACGGCCGCTCGTCCCGGCGGCGACCCGCTCACCGCCCGGCCCCGTCACGCGCACGCGGGTGAAGCCGGGAATGCCGATCCCGACCCGCCGCCCGTCCGCGCGTGCGGCACTGCGCCGTGTGAAGCACTGGAAGGCGACCGGGCCCGTCTCGCTCTGCCCGTACAGCTGGATCAGCCAGGGTGAACGGCGCTTCGAGGCGCCCAGCAGCCGCCGTACCGTGCGTGGATGGATCGCGTCGAACGTCGAGCCGTAGGACCGCACCCGCGACAGCGGGGCACCGGGCGCGTCGGCCAACTCCTCCCACAGCACGAAGGTGTTGGGGTGGGTCTCCACGATGCCGGGCCGGTGCCTGGTCAGCAGCGGTCCCACGGCGGCCGGGTCCGGGTCGGTGATCAGTACCAGCGGGCTGCCGAAGTGCAGCAGGACGCCGAGCAGATGGTAGAAGCGCGAGTGCACGAACGACATGTGCAGCGCCGCGGTCTCCCCGCGCGTCGGCCAGCCCATCGCCTTCTGCGGAACGAGCCGGTTCCACATGGTGTTCGCGCAGTGCACGGCGAGTTTGGGGAGACCGGTGGTGCCGGAACTGTGGGTGATCAGCGCCGGTTCGCGGGGATGGAGGCGTACGAGTGGCGGGGGCTCGGTACCGGAGTACTTCTCCAGGCGCTCGGCGCCCGGCGTGTCGTCCACGGCGAGGACCTGCCGCACCCGGAGTCCGACCCCCATCAGGGGTCCCTCCATCTTGGCCCGGTCGGTGACCAGCCACGGGTGCCTGAGCCGCTCGATCAGCTCCCCGACCACCTCCCCGGCCAGCCCGGGGGAGAGCAGCACCGGCACCGCGCCGATACGGGAGACCGCGCAGGTCAGCAGCACGATGTCGACGTTGTCCGTCTTGTGCACGACCACCTGCTCCGACGGCCTCACCCCCGCCTCCCACAGGCGTCCGGACAGATCCTCGACGACCTCTGCCAACGCCGGGTAGGTGAGATCGACACCGAGTGCGGGATGGGTGTCCAGCGGCCGGTCCAGGGTCACGAAGACGGCGCCGTGCCGGTCGGCCGCCCGGCGGAACACCGGGCCCAGGTAGAAACCCCGGTCGGTGAAGGGGGGTTGCTGCTCTCGCATGGGGCCGTTCCTCTCTGCGGTGCGGCTACGGTGCTCGTGCGGTGCCTGTGGGGCCTGTGGGGCCTTTTTGCCGTGGTCGGTCACCAGGCGCCCCGGCGGACCAGGTGGCGGCGGAGCTTGCCGGTCGGGGTGCGGGGGAGCGACGGGACCAGGCTCACGCTTCTGGGCACCTTGAAGGCGGCCAGCTGTGCGCGGGCCAGGCCGAGGAGGTCCTCCTGGAGGCTTCCGTCGGGGACCGGGGCGACGGGGACGACGAACGCCCGCAGCCGACCGACCCCCCTCCCGTCGGTGACGGCCACGACCGCGGCCTCCTTCACCGCCGGGTGGGTGCGCAGTACGGCCTCGACCTCCAGCGGGGAGACGGTGATGCCGCCGACCATCTCCATGTCGTCGGCGCGGCCGAGGTGCCGGTAGGTGCCGTCGGCTTCGCGGACCGCCCGGTCACGGGTGGCCAGCCAGCCGCCGACCAGGGTGCGCTCGGTCTCCTCGGGCCGGTTGAGATAGCCGGGGGTCACCGTCGGGCCGCGCACCCACAGCTCGCCCTCCGTGCCGTCCGGTACCGGGTGGCCTGCGCGGTCGCGCAGCTCCACCTCGAAGCCGGGCACGGGGCGGCCGACGGTGCCCGGGCGGTTGTGGCCGAAGCTGTTGGCGCAGAAGGCGTGACCGGCCTCGGTGGAGCCGATCTGCTCCAGCACCGGCGCACCGAGCAACCCGGTGACCTGTCCGCCGAGCCCCTCCGGCAGGCCCTCGCCGGCCGACACCGCGGCCCGCACCGAGGCGAAGCAGGCCTCGTGCCCGCTGCCCCGGTCGGCCACCAGCGCGGCGTACGCGGACGGCACGGAGTACAGCAGGGTCACCCGGTGCCGGGCGACGAGCTCGTCCACGGCGGCCGGGGTCGGGCGCCGGTCCACGAGCACGGCGGAGGAGCCGGAGAAGAGCGGGAAGACGAAGGCGTTGCCGAAGCCGTAGGCGAAGTACAGCTTCGACACCGACAGGGTGACGTCGTCCTGGCCGACCCGCAGCAGCCGCCGGCCGATGAGGTCGTGGTACGCCTTCGGGTCGCCATGCGTGTGCACGACCCCCTTGGGACGACCCGTGGTTCCCGACGTGTACTGGACGTACAACGGCGTGTGCGCGTCGACCGGATGGGCGGGGGCCGGCTCGGCGGAGGCGGTGAGCGCGAGCAGCTGGTCGGCACCGAGCCGGGTCCGCCCGGCGAACCGGTCTTCCAGACCCGGCCCCGTCACACACAGCGCGGCGTCCGCGTCCGCGGCTATGAACGCGTGGTCGGCCGCGGGGAGTTCGGGATTGACGAGGACGGCGACGGCCCCGAGGCGCGCGACGGCGAGGAAGGCCGTCACCCAGGCGATCCCGTCCGGCAGCGCCAGCACCACCCGGTCACCCGGCCTGGTGCCGTGGCCGGCGAGCACGGTGGCCGCCCGGGCCGCGAGCGCGTGCACCTCGCCGTGGGTCCAGGTCCGGTGGCCCTGATGGAAGGCGGGCCGGTCCACCCAGCCGCGCCGCTCGGCGAGATCGGCGAGCTGGGCGGCGAGATTGCCGGGGGCGTCGAAGCCGGCCGAAGAGAGCATGGGCTGCGCAGTCGTCATCGGACCGGCTCCTCGGTGGCCGTGTGTCCTCCGCGGACGTCGGCGCGGACGGCTGTGTGCCGCCGCTGCTCCGCTGTCCGCTCCGCGGTGTGCAGGTGCAGCGCCTTCATCTGCGCCGCCGTCTTCAGCAGCATCTCGTCGTACTCGGCGACCGGATCGGAGTCGAGGACGATCGCCCCTCCGGCGCCCAGCTGCATCAGCCCGTCGGCGAACACGGCCGTACGGATGACGATGTTGAGATCCGCGCCCCCGCCGCATCCCAGGTAGCCGAGGGCGCCGGAGTAGACCCCGCGGGCCTCGGTCTCCAGGGAGTCGATGATCTCCATCGTGCGCAGCTTCGGCGCCCCGGTCATCGAGCCACCGGGGAAACAGGCCCGCACGCACTCCACCGCGTCGGTCCCCTCCCGCAGCCGCCCCTCCACGGTGGACACGAGCTGATGCACGGTCGCGTACGTCTCCGTGGCCATCAGCCGGGTCACCCGCACCGACCCGGTCCGGCACACCCGCCCCAGGTCGTTGCGGAGCAGGTCGACGATCATCAGGTTCTCGGCGCGTGTCTTGGCGTCCACCGCCAGTGCGTCCCGCAGCCGGGCGTCCTCCTCCGGCCCGGCCCCGCGCGGTGCGGTGCCCTTGATGGGCCGGGCCTCGGCGGTGCCGTCCCGGGTGATCCGCAGGAACCGCTCGGGGGAGGAACCGGCCACGTCGACGTCCCCGAACCTCAGGAACGCCGCGTAGGGGGCCGGGTTGACCCGTCGCAGTACCCGGTAGAACTCGTACGCGTCCGGTGGGGCGGGTAACCGGGCCGCGTTCGTCAGACAGACCTCATAGCTGGTGCCCGCCCGCAGCTCGCGTCCGCAGGACTCGATGTCGGCGAGATAGGTCGCCCGGTCCCGCACCAGCCAGGGCTCGGCGGCACCGAGATCGGGGTCGAGGCCGGGGTCGGTGGGCCCGGGGTCTGTCGGCAGCGCGGGTGTCGCCGTCGGGTCCGGTTCGGTGGCGACGAAGGTCAGCTGGGCCAGCGTGCTCTCCAGCCAGTCCTCGGCCTCCCGCGCGGCCTGCGGGGTGTCCTCGGCCAGGCAGACCGCGTAGGTGAACCTCTTCTGATGGTCCACGGCGATCAACCGGTCGGCGAACAGCCAGCAGGCGTCCGGGACGTCGGAGGTGTGCCGGTTCGGTGAGCCGCAGTCGGCCTTCATCTCGTAGCCGAAGTAACCGACATAACCGCCGGTGAAGTCGAAGGGCAGCCCGGCGCCGTCCACCCGGCGGCTCGTCAACTGCCGTCCGAGATAGTCGAAGACGCTCGCCGCGACCTTCCTCGTCGGCCGCCCGGCCCGCTCGATCTCGCACTTTCCGCTCTCGATGTCGTACCGGACGAACTCCGCGAGCGGACCGCTGTCGTCACCGAAGAACGAGAACCGCGAACGCCCGTCCTCGACCAGCGCGCTGTCCAGCCAGAAGGCCCGCGTCGACGCCGCGTACATGCGGGTGAAGGCGGCCTCGGTGTCGACCGCGCCGGCGATGCGCCGGGTGTGCAGACGGTAGGCGGGCGCGGCCTGCCGGGGGCGCGGGACGACCCGCGTGGGCCGGGGGATCACCGCCTCGGGCGGGGGCACCGCGGTGTTCTTCGTACGCGTTCTGCGGGCCCGTTCCGCTGTGAGGTTGCGGAAGTTGACGAGCATGCGGTGGCCGTAGTCGGTGAGCACGGACTCCGGATGGAACTGCACGCCCCACAGCGGCCGGCTGCGGTGCCTGAGCCCCATCAGCACGCCGTCCTCGGCCCAGGCCGTGGCCTCCAGCGTCTGGGGGAGCGGCTCGGACACGGCCAGCGAGTGGTAGCGGACCGCGGTGAAGTCCTGCGGCAGCCCCCGGAACAGGTCCCGTCCGTCGTGCCGGACCGTCGACAGATGACCGTGCCGCGGCTCCGCGGCGGGTGCCACCCGGCCCCCCTCGCCGAGCCCGATGCCCTGGTGCCCCAGACAGACGCCCAGCACGGGGATCGGTGACTGGGCGAGCACGGCGGTGCTCAGTCCGAAGTCGCGCGGCTCGGCCGGGTGCCCTGGGCCGGGCGAGACCACGACATTGTCGAATCCCGCGAGGTACGCCCCGAGATCGGGAAGTGCGCCGACCGCGTCATTGGGGACGACGACCGGTTCCTCGCCGTTGACCTCGGCGACCAGCTGGAACAGGTTGTACGTGTACGAGTCGTAATTGTCGATGAGCAGGGTCTTCACCCGCCCACCTCCCTCGGTTCGTTCCGGACCTATGCGGTCCGTCTTTTGTGCCGTCCGCGAAGGGCCTGGAGCGGCGGATACAGCCATTTCCTGAGGAAACGCTGAAGCCGGGGCATGAGAATCCAGGTGACGAGAGCCGTCACACAGAGGCACAACAGCAGCGTGCGGACGAGCGGATTGAGTCCGCCGAGATAAGGAAGAACGATCAGATTGAACATGAGCACCGGTGGAAATACCGCGCTCATGTTCACGAACCACAGTTTCCATTTCGCCGGCGGGGCGGGCGGCTTCGGTGTGGTGGTCTGTGAGTCGAACCACATCCTGGAGCCCCGCACGCTCCTGCGCTCCGTCTGCCGGGCGAAGCCCGCCGCCCGCTCGTCCCACTGTGTCCGGGCGGGCGAATCCTCCCAGGCCCGGGCCGTTCCCTCGCTGGCGAAGCGATAGACGACATGCCACTCCGCCTCTTGGTCGACAAGGACGCCACCTCCAAGAAAGCCCGGCTGCTGCGAACTCGCGGCCAGCATGGCCCACCCCCAGGAGTGGAAGTCGGCCTCACGGCCCGGCACCACGTGATAGGCCACGGTGACGGTGACGGGATTACTGCTCACGCCGTCGTATACGCAAAGCCTTCACAGCGCGTTCAAATATTCAACGAACCTTTTTTCGGCTGTCCGGATCGTGACTCTTTATCGGTCTTTCGGTCGGCATGGCTCATTCTGTCGAACAGTGCCGGAAGTAAATCGAGTAACCCCTCACGGAATTCGGGCAGGTGAATGCGGGGCGGAATGTTCCGGGGCCTCCCCGAACCTGGCCAGCGCCAACGCCCCCGCGACGGCCACGGCGAAACCCAGCACCGCCACCCACGCCAGCCCCTCCCGGGTGCGGTCCCCGAGCCACACCACCCCCACCAGCGCCGGCCCGATCGTCTCCCCGATCACCATCCCGGCGGTCGCCGTGGTCACCGACCCCCGCTGCAGCGCCGAGGTCAGCGACAGAAAGGCCGCACCACCGCCGACGAGGAGCGCGTACGTCGCCGGGTTCGCCAACAGCGCCGACGGCGCGAGCGAGTCGATCAGGCGTACCGCCACCTCGACCACTCCGAACCCGAACCCGGCCCCCAGCCCGAGCGCCAACGCCCGTCCCCGCTCCGGCAGTCGCCCACCCAGCAGCGCGAGTCCCAGCACGGCCAGGGCCGTCCCGAGCATCGCGTACTTCAAGGCCGCCGGCCCGCCCCGGTCGCCCTCCGTCCCGGACGCGATCCCCAGCAGCGCCATCCCCGCGCACACCACCCCGACGGCACCCCACTCGCCCCCGCTCAGCCGGACCCGCAGCAGTCGTGCCGACACCACCGCGGTCACCGCGAGACTCGACGCGAGCGCCGCGCCGACCGCGTAGATCGGGACCGACCGCAACGCGGCGATCTGCAGCAGAAACCCCACTCCGTCCAGCGCCAGCCCCGCCAGATACCGCCACTGCCGCACCGCCCCCAGGAACAGCGTCACCGCGAACGCCGTCCCCTCGCCGTCGCGACCGCCGGTGTCCGCCGCCCGCGCCGCCATCGCCTGCAGCACGGTGGCCGTCCCGAAACAGACGGAGGCACCCAGAGCACACACCATTCCGAAGAGCACGAAGTGACCTTAGGGGAGGTGGTGAGGGGTTTGGAGCTGCTGCTGCTGGAGTGCGCTCAAGAGCGTTTTGGTGAGCGGGAGTGAGTGCTGCTGGTCTGTGTTGTGTCACGCGCCTCGGTGGTGGTGTCGGTTTCAGCGGGGAACTTACGTTCCCTCATCGAATGCGTGACCTTCATGGGTGGTGCTCGTTTCCCATGGCGACGGGATCTTCGAGCCGATGCTGCTGCCGTGACGATCGGAAGGCGCGCCCAGGGACACCCGATCCGGCGACGGACGGCACCGCCCCATGCTCACCGGAGTGATGAGCAGGGGCATCGGACCGCCCAGGCCGGACCAGGAGCTCCTGGGCGTGAGGGAACCCGCCCCCGCATCCCCGGACCACGGACACGATCCGTCGGCGCCCGGATGCGGAGCGAATGCGGGCAACCAGAACGCCCAACACCGTCCGGGGCGTTCGGCTGAGCATGAGACCTGGCAACAGGACTCACTCCCGCTCAGTCCCTAGGAACGGTGGGTCGGTTTCGGACCAGCTCTCACTGATCTCTAGCTGTCCGCCGGACACGAGCCGCATCCCCGAGGCCGGGTCCGCGAACGGTCGGCGAAAACGCGTTGTCGCACCCCGTCCGATCGCGTTACGGTCGGCGCACTCTGAAGCACACGCTCTCTGGAACCATCGCCGCAGAACGGGAGCAGGTCCGCGCACAGCGCGCGGCACCACGGAGGGGCGGCACCGGATCCGGCCGACCGGCGGATCTCGTATGCCCTCCGGAGGACTCTCCCATGAACATCGGCCTCGGCCTCCCCATCGACGACCCCGCCCAGTTGCTCACCTGGGCCCGGCGCGCCGACGCGAGCCCCTTCAGCACCCTCGGTCTGCTCGACCGCCTCGTCTACGACAACCCCGAGCCCCTCGTCACCCTTGCGACCCTCGCCGGCGCCACGTCCCGCATCCGAGTCCAGACCGAGGTACTGCTCGCGCCTCTCCACAACACCGCCCTGCTCGCCAAGCAGACCGCGACCCTCGACTGCCTCTCCGGCGGCCGCTTCACGCTCGGCATCGGTGTCGGAGGCCGCGAGGACGACTGCCTGGCCGCCGGCACCGACCTCCACCGCCGAGGCCGCCGCCTCGACGAACAGATGACCCTGCTGCGCCGCACCTGGTCCGGCGAGCCGTACGGCGAGGACATCGGCCCCATCGGCCCCACCCCCGCCACCCCCGGTGGCCCGGAAGTGCTGTTCGGCGGCTTCGCCCCCGCTGCCCTCGCACGCGTCGGCCGCTTCGGCGACGGTTTCCTCGGCGCCGCCCTGCCGCCATCCTTCATGTCCGACCTGTTCCGCGCCGCCGAAACGTCCTGGCAGAAACACGACCGCTCCGGCAGCCCCCGCCTGGTCGCCCAGGCGAACGTCGCTCTCGGCCCGGACGACACCCTGGACCGGGCCCACCGCAACCTCAGCGACTACTACGCCTTCAGCGGCCACGTCGAGTACATGGAGGCCGGCCTGCTCACCACACCGCGGCAGATCCGCGAGGCCGCCGACGCCTACGTCGGCATCGGTGCCGACGAGGTGATGCTCTACTGCTGGGCCTCGGACGCCCACCAGATCGACCGCCTCGCCGACGCGCTGTTCTGACGTCCTGCACCGCCCCGGCTTCGAGGCCCGCGGCCCTTGGCCCGGCCTCGAAGCCGTCGCTCGCATGGTGGACGCCGCACCGGAGCCGTTCCCCGTGCCCGGTAGGCTGGCCGACAGGCCGTGACTGGCGCGCTGGGATGGGACGGACCATCGGGGAGCGGCCTGTGAGTGACCAAGTGCCGTGCGCCTGGGCCGAACCGTGATCCGTGACCGCTTCAAGCCACGCAGCCCGGAGGCCGCCATGTCAGAGCAGCAGCCCCTGTCCACCGAGTCCACGGCCTTCCGCGCCGCCCTCGACGTGATCCGCGCCGTCGAGCCGCGCGTCGCCGACGCCATCGGCCAGGAGGTCCACGACCAGCGCGAGATGCTCAAGCTGATCGCCTCCGAGAACTACGCCTCCCCGGCCACCCTCCTTGCGATGGGCAACTGGTTCAGCGACAAGTACGCCGAGGGCACCGTCGGCCGCCGCTTCTACGCCGGCTGTCGCAACGTCGACACCGTCGAGTCCCTGGCCGCCGAGCACGCCAGGGAGCTCTTCGGCGCCCGGCACGCCTACGTCCAGCCGCACTCCGGCATCGACGCCAACCTCGTCGCCTTCTGGTCCGTCCTCGCCCAGCGTGTCGAGGTCCCCGCCCTGGAGAAGGCCGGCGTCCGCCAGGTCAACGAGCTCTCCGACGGCGACTGGGCCGAACTCCGCAAGGCCTTCGGCAACCAGCGCATGCTCGGTATGTCCCTGGACGCCGGTGGCCACCTCACCCACGGCTTCCGACCCAACATCTCCGGCAAGATGTTCGACCAGCGCTCCTACGGCACCGACCCCTCCACCGGTCTGGTCGACTACGACGCGCTGCGCGTCTCGGCCCGTGAGTTCAAGCCGCTGATCATCGTCGCCGGCTACTCGGCCTACCCCCGTCTGGTGAACTTCCGGATCATGCGCGAGATCGCTGACGAGGTAGGCGCCACGCTCATGGTCGACATGGCGCACTTCGCCGGTCTCGTCGCCGGCAAGGTCCTCACCGGCGACTTCGACCCGGTCCCGCACGCCCAGATCGTCACGACCACCACCCACAAGTCGCTGCGCGGCCCGCGCGGCGGCATGGTGCTGTGCGACGACTCCCTCAAGGACCAGGTCGACCGCGGCTGCCCGATGGTCCTCGGCGGCCCGCTCCCGCACGTCATGGCCGCCAAGGCCGTCGCCCTCGCCGAGGCACGTCAGCCCTCCTTCCAGGACTACGCCCAGCGGATCGTCGACAACTCCCGCGCCCTGGCCGAGGGCCTGATGCGCCGTGGCGCCACCCTGGTCACCGGCGGCACCGACAACCACCTCAACCTGATCGACGTCGCCTCCTCCTACGGCCTCACCGGCCGCCAGGCCGAGGCCGCCCTGCTCGAGTCGGGCATCGTCACCAACCGCAACTCCATCCCGGCCGACCCCAACGGTGCCTGGTACACCTCCGGCATCCGCATCGGCACCCCCGCCCTGACCACCCGTGGCCTGGGCACCGCCGAGATGGACGAGGTCGCCGGTCTCATCGACCGCGTCCTCACCACCACGGAGCCCGGCACCACCACCAAGGGCGCCCCCTCCAAGGCCCAGCACATCCTGGACCCGAAGGTGGCGGACGAGATCTCCCACCGGGCCACCGACCTCGTGGCCGGTTTCCCGCTGTACCCGGAGATCGACCTCGGCTGACACACGTCCTCTCTTGAGTTGTCAAAGACCGGTGACTCCTAGAGATCGATGAGTTCCTCTCGTGGCTCATCCCGCGGCGGTCCGGCTCCTGGCCCGGCCGCCGCGCGGCGTATCAGACGCGTGCCGCCGACTCCCGCTGCGAATCCCGCGACGAGCCCCGGCACCGCCCACCACACGCCGTGCTCCGGGCCTGTCTCGGCCCCCTCTTCATCCCGCCCCTCCCCGGCGCCGCCCACCAGGCCCGCCCGGTCCAGCTGATCGAAAACCGCCCGCGGCGCTCGGTGCCAGCGGATGTCGTCGTCCTCCCGCTCCGGCGCCGGATCCGAGCGCACCCACGGCGTGCCGTCCCCCGTCAGGAACAGCTGGTCCTGCCGCGCCACCGCCACATCAGCCCCGGGTGCCGAATCCGTCCGAGGCCAGCCGCCGACACCCGTCAGTCCCCACACGACGGTGAACCGCACCGCCGGATACCGGCCCTCCTCCCAGGCGCCCGGCACCCGCTCCGTGCCCGAGTACGTCGGCTGCAGCAGCTGCCACAGGCGGGTGAAGTACGGCTCGTCGGAACGCACGGTCTTCGTCCCGCCCGAGCCGCCGGTGACGATCATGGCCAGGTCGGGCCGGTCGAGGCCCACTCCCCGCGTCGGCTGTGTCGCCGCGTCTGCCGCCGGCGCCCCGAGCACGGTCACCGCGACCACCGCTGGTGCCAGCGCTGCCAATGCCCTGCGCGGCCCGAGCCGTATCCCTGTGTGTCTGCTCCGCACTGCCATCCCCCTCGATCGACGAGCCTCGCTGTCTCCAGCTCGCGGGCCCCTCCTTTCGTCACAGATCACGCAGTTCTTGCCGAGGCCCCGGCTCCCGGCGCACACGGGCCCATCGCATCCGGAGAGCGAACGGCCGCAGCACCAGGGCCAGTACGGCTCCGGCCGCAAGCCCCGGAAGCGCCCACCACCACTCGGTGCCGTCGTCCGTCGTGGAGGACGGGCCCACAGCCGCCTCCGTGGCCACCGCCCCCGCATCGCTTCCCGGCTCCTGCCCGGGCGCCGGGAGGATGGCATGGCCCTCGCCGGAGACCTTGCCCATCACCCCCAAGTCCTTCAGCAGAGCGCGCAGTTGGGGTGGGTTCTTTGTGCGGTGCCAGTGGCCGTTCACCGACTCGGGGACGTGCTCTGCGGTGTGTATCCACACCTCGTCCGTGTCGGCCAGCGGGAAGACTTGGTCCAGCCGCCACGGTGAGACGTCGTGCGCCATCCAAGTGACGTTGATCTGCCGGGCGGCAAGCAGATTGGCCTCGGGTGGTTTGGTGCGGGCGCCCGCACCCGGAGGGCCGAGCAGACGCTCCAACTCGCCGTACTCCTCGTCGGAGTAGTAGAGCGACGCCGTCTCCCCGCTCTCCGGCGAGACCACGAGCACGCTCGTCGGTCCGCCCGCCGACGCGGTGGGCGCACCCCATACCGTGAGCGCGAGCGCCACCGCCAACGCGCCCGATCCCGCCGCCAGTTCACGACAGCGGCTCCTTCGTCCAGCCACACGCCTCTTCATGCCGGCCCCCTACAGACGATCCCCGTGCGGCCCGTCCGCGAGCCGCGTGTCACTTCTGGTACACCGCCCGGCCCGTCGGGGTTCCCACCCCGCGCGCACTAATCCGAGGACTTCTCGGCGCCCTCGTGCCCCGGCTCGCCGAGGGACTTCGCGATCTCCACAGCGCGCGCCTTCGACGCGACCCCTTCCAGCCGCAGCGTCACGTCCGGCACGTCCGGGACACCCGACCCGTGCATCCACAGCAGCGTCGGCCCGGCGGTCCGCCGCTCGCGGGTGTAGTGGGAGCCGGCCGCGTCCACCAGCCAGAAGCTCAGCAGGTGGGGCCGCGGAAACCACAGAGCCGTGTCATGGGCCCCACCGAGCTCCGAGGAGGACCCGTCCAACGAGAGCCACTCCGGCTGTTCCCGCACCGCCTTGGCGAAGCCGATGTCCAGACGGGCCCGGTACTCGTCCAGCCGTATGGTGTCCCCCCGCTCACGCCAGCACAGGCTCACCAGAGACCGCCCCCGCGGCTCGGCCGTCACCGTCACCACGTCCGGAGCGCCGAGCGCGGACGGCACCAGCGGTGCGAACCCCGCCCGCCGCTCGGCCTGCGCGAGCGACACCGAGCGACCGCAGCCGGGCACCTCGGCCCCCGGCGAGGGCACCGCCGACGGGTCGTACCGCACCTCGACCCCGCCGAATTCGAACCAGTCCAGGACCGCCGCCCGCACCGGAGGCGTGAGCGCGAGGACCGCCAGCAGCCCGCACAGGGTCGCGGCCAGCGAACGCCACCGCATCCGCGTCCACCGCCGCACCGCCCGCAGCCGCTCACCGGGACCCGGCGCCTGGGCCACCGGGACCGGCAGCCGCTCGGCGAGTATCTGTTCCAGCACCCGCTCCACCATCGACTCGGACCCCCCCGCACCCGGCGCGTCCAGCGAACGCCCGAGCGCCCGCAGCTCCTCGGGCAGCCCGGACGCACGCTCACGCCCGCTTCCGTCCGGGCCGTCACCGCCGTAGGACTCACTCACGCTCATCACCCCCTTCCCGAGGCTCGAAATCCGGCAGCAGTTTGCCGAGCTTGCGCAGCGCGCGGTTCAGCCGGGACTTCACCGTCCCCCGGGGCCAGCCCAGGGCCTGGGCCGTCTCGGACTCGTCCATCTCCAGCAGATACCGGTAGGTGACGACCAGACGGTGCTCCTCGCTCAGCTTCTCCAGCGCGGATCCCAGCGCGGCGCGGCGCTCTATCTCCACGGCCGCGACCGCCGGGTCCGCCGATTCCGGTATCAGCGGCTCGGCCTCGGCGAAGGCCGCCTCGCGGCCGGCGAGCGTGCGCTGGCGCGCCGCCGTCCGCACTGTGTTCCTCGTCTCATTGGCCACGATCGACATGAACCACGGCTTGAACGCCGAGCCCTCCTTGAAGCGGCCCAGCCCGCAGTACGCCTTGACGAAGGCCTGCTGCACCACGTCCTCCGCGTCCGCACCCGCCCCGAGCGCGGCGGCCGCTCGCATGGCGAGGCCCGTATGGGCCCGCACCAGCTCCGCGTACGCCTCCGGGTCTCCGGCGCGTACGCGTGCGATCACCGCGGCCTCATCGACGATGCGGCCCCCCTCCCGCGTCCTCACACGATTGGTACACCGCCCGGGCCGAATCGGTTCCCACCCGTGGCACATCTGTTTCCGACTGGTTCCGGATCGGCCCCCGACACCTGAGAGAATGGTGAGCATGGCCTCTGATCGACCCCGCGTGCTCTCCGGAATCCAGCCCACCGCAGGCTCGTTCCACCTCGGCAACTACCTCGGCGCCGTCCGCCAGTGGGTGGCCCTGCAGGAGTCCCACGACGCGTTCTACATGGTTGTCGACCTGCACGCGATCACCGTTCCGCAGGACCCGAAGGAGCTCACGGGCAACACCCGCCTGGCCGCCGCGCAGCTCCTCGCCGCGGGCCTCGACCCGGAGCGCTGCACGCTCTTCGTCCAGAGCCACGTCCCCGAGCACGCCCAGCTCGCCTGGGTGATGAACTGCCTCACCGGATTCGGCGAGGCCTCCCGCATGACCCAGTTCAAGGACAAGTCCGCCCGCCAGGGTGCCGACAGCGCGAGCGTGGGCCTGTTCACGTACCCGATCCTCCAGGTCGCGGACATCCTGCTCTACCAGGCCAACGAGGTCCCGGTGGGTGAGGACCAGCGCCAGCACGTCGAGCTGACCCGTGACCTCGCCACGCGCTTCAACGGCCGCTTCGGCGAGACCTTCACGATCCCGAAGCCGTACATCCTCAAGGAGACGGCGAAGATCTACGACCTCCAGGACCCGTCGATCAAGATGAGCAAGTCGGCGTCCACGCCGAAGGGCCTCATCAACCTCCTCGACGAGCCGAAGGCCACTGCCAAGAAGGTCAAGAGCGCGGTCACGGACACCGACACCGTCATCCGCTACGACGCCGAGAACAAGCCGGGCGTCAGCAACCTGCTCACCATCTACTCGACCCTGACCGGCACCGGCATCCCCGAGCTGGAGCAGCAGTACGAAGGCAAGCTCTACGGCGCGCTCAAGACGGACCTCGCCGAGATCGTCGTCGAGTTCGTGACGCCGTTCCGGGAGCGCACCCAGCAGTACCTGGACGACCCGGAGACGCTGGACTCGATCCTGGCCAAGGGCGCGGAGAAGGCGCGCGCGGTCGCCGCGGAGACCCTCTCCCAGACGTACGAGAAGGTGGGCTTCCTGCCCGCGAAGCACTGATCGCCGCCGGCCGGCGGTACCTCCCGCCGGTCACCGGGGCGTACCACCGCACACCAGCACCACCGGGCAGAGCGCTGCACATCACTACGCCTGCGCCTGCCCACAGCACAGCCGTGGCCGTACAGTCGATAGCCGGACGGCTGGGAACGAATCCGACAGGACGACAGGGACGAACAGGAGACGACGTGGGGACCGTAACGATCGGTGTGTCGATCGCGGTCCCGGAGCCTCACGGCAGCCTGCTCCAGGAGCGGCGCGCGGGCTTCGGCGACGCCGCGGCTCACGGCATCCCCACCCATGTCACCCTGCTGCCGCCCACCGAGGTCGCGGACACCGCGCTGCCCGCCATCGAGGCGCACCTCACCGAGGTCGCCGCGACGGGCCGGCCCTTCCCGATGAAGCTGTCCGGCACCGGCACCTTCCGGCCGCTGTCACCGGTCGTGTACGTCCAGATCGCCCAGGGTGCCGAGGCCTGCACCTGGCTCCAGAAGCAGGTCCGTGACGCCTCCGGGCCGGTCGCGCGGGAACTGCAGTTCCCGTACCACCCGCACGTCACCGTGGCCCATGGCATCGACGAGGCGGCCATGGACCGCGCCTTCGAGGAACTCGCCGAGTTCGAGGCCGAGTGGCCGTGCACCGGATTCGCGCTCTACGAGCAGGGCGCCGACGGGGTGTGGCGCAAGCTGCGCGAGTTCACCTTCGGTCGCTCGACCGTGCCGCCCCAGGCGGGCCACGTCGACCGCGGCTCCCTGCCCACAAGCCAGCTGTAACCACGGTTACAGCGGCAGCAGCCGGAACACCGCCCGCGGCAGATGCCGCACCGCCGCCATCACCACCCGCAGCGCCCCCGGCACCCACACCGTTTCCGAGCGGCGCCGCAGACCCAGCTCGATCGCCGTCGCGACGGCCTCCGGAGTGGTCGCGAGGGGTGCCTCCTCCAGACCGGCCGTCATCCTCGACCGCACGAACCCGGGGCGTACGACCATGACGTGGACGCCCGTGCCGTGCAGGGCGTCGCCCAGCCCCTGGGCGAAGACGTCGAGGCCGGCCTTGCTGGAGCCGTAGATGAAGTCGGCGCGGCGGGCACGCTCGCCGGCTACGGAGGAGAGCACGACGAGCGAGCCGTGCCCCTGGGCCTGCAACGCGCGCGCGGACACCAGTCCCGCCGACACGGCGCCCGTGTAGTTGGTCTGCGCGACCCGCACCGCCGCTACCGGCTCGCGCTCGTCGTAGGCCTGGTCCCCGAGGATCCCGAAGGCGAGCAGCACCATGTCGATGTCGCCCTCGGCGAACACCTTGCCGAGCACGGTCTCATGGGACCCGGGGTCCAGCGCGTCGAAGGCGACGGTGTGGACCTCGGCCCCCAGAGAGCGCAGGTGCGTGGCGGCCGACTCCAGGGCAGGGGACGGGCGCCCCGCCAGCCACACCGTGCGGGTGCGGCGGACGACGAGGCGCCGGGCGGTGGCCAGCGCGATCTCGGACGTACCGCCGAGGATGAGCAGGGACTGGGGAATGCCGAAGGCGTCCTTCACGAGCAGCTCCTTGGAGGGCCTGGGATCTTCAGAGGACTTGGAGAGTCAGACGGCGGGACAGGTCCGAGGTGAACACCCCGCGCGGGTCCAGCTCAGCGCGCAGCGCACGGAAGTCGTCGAGGCGCGGGTACATCGCGGTGAGCAGTTCCGGCCGCAGACGGGAGTCCTTGGCCAGACAGACCCGCCCGCCGGCCATGGCCACCTCCTCGTCCAGTTCGTCGAGGAGGGCGCCGAGACCGGGCAGAGCGGCCGGGAGGTCCAGGGCCAGGGTCCAGCCGGGCACCGGGAAGGAGAGCCACCCGGGGTCGGCGTCCCCGAACCGCTTGAGCACGGCGGGAAAGGACGGGCACCGCTGCCCGGAGACCCGCCGCACGATCCGGCGCAGGGCCTCCTCCTGGCCCCGTCCGACGGCGAACTGGTACTGAACGAGGCCGCCGCGGCCGTAGATCCGGTTCCAGTGGGGCACGGCGTCGAGGGGGTGGAAGAACGCGGAGATGCTCTGCAGCCGGCCGGTACGCGCGCGGGGCGCCTTCCGGTACCAGAGCTCGTTGAACAGCCCGACGGTCGTGCGGTTGAGAAGTCCCTCGGGGAGGAAGGGGGGCGGGGCCGGGAAGCGCGGGGTCCCGAAGGCCAACGGGGCTCTACGCGCGCGCGTGCCCCTGGCGAGCAGTCCCGGTGTCGCCAGCGCTTCCAGCGCCACGTGATCGCCCCGCGTGAGAACCGCCCGCCCGGTCGCAGCCCCGCGGGCCAGCAGGTCGACCCGGGCGACCGAGTAGCGGTACTGGTGATCGGCCGCCGTCAGACGGGCCATCAGGTCGTCGAGGTCCCGCGCGCGTTCCGTGTCCACCGACATCAGGGACGTCTCGACCGGCTGGAGCTGGACCGTCGCGGTGAGGATCATCCCGGTCAGACCCAGGCCGCCGGTGGTCGCGTCGAACAGAGGTGTGCCGCGGCGCACGGTGCGGATCTCGCCGTCGGCGGTGAGCAGTTCGAACGACAGCACATGGCGGGAGAAGGAGCCGGACACATGGTGGTTCCTGCCGTGGATGTCCGCGCCGATCGCACCGCCGACGGTGACGTACCGGGTGCCGGGGGTCACCGGCACGAACCAGCCGAGCGGCAGCAGTACCTCCATCAGCCGGTGCAGGGAGACGCCCGCGTCGCACAGCACGCTGCCGCCTTCGGCGTCGATCGCGTGAACGCGGTTCAGGCCGGTCATGTCGAACACCGCGCCGCCCGCGTTCTGTGCCGCGTCCCCGTACGCCCGTCCCAGGCCCCTCGGGATGCCGCCACGGGCCCCGCAGCCCCGGACGGCGGTCACGGCCTCCTCGTAGCTCCGTGGACGGATCAAACGGGCCGCGGTGGGGGCGGTGCGCCCCCATCCCGTGACGGGAACGGTGTCGGCAGACATGCCGGTGACCGTATCGCCGCTGTAGCGGCAATTCGATCTTAAACATCGCTTATCTCCCCGAAATGGGTGATTAACGGTACTCGACGCCGTCCCGCGTTTTCGGGGTACTCACACATCGGTCTTCCACGTGGAGGGCAAGATCCGATCATGGACTGGCTGAAGAGACTCCCCGTCGTCGGGCCCCTCTGGGTGCGCCTGACGGCCACGCACGCGTGGCGGTCGTACGAACGGCTGGACCGGGTGAAGTGGACCCGGCTGGCCGCGGCGATGACGTTCACCAGCTTCGTCGCGCTGTTCCCGCTGCTCACCGTGGCCGCAGCGATCGCCGCCGCCACGCTCAGCACGGATCAGCAGAACGACCTCCAGGACAAGATCGCCGATCAGGTGCCCGGCATCTCCGAGCAACTGAACATCGGCGACCTGGTGCAGAACGCCGGCACCGTCGGCCTCATCGCCGCCGCCGCCCTGCTGTTCACCGGCATCGGCTGGGCCGGCTCGATGCGCGAGTGTCTGCGCGCGGTGTGGGAGCTGCCCGACGAGGACGAGAACGCCATCCTGCGCAAGGGCAAGGACCTGGGCATCCTGGTCGGGTTCGGCGGCGCGGTCCTGGTCACGCTCGCCATCTCCACCGTCGCCTCCGCGCTGGTCGACTGGATCGGCGGGGAACTGGGCCTCCAGGAGGGCGGCGCGGGCCGGGTCCTGCTGCGCGTCGCCGCGTTCGTCATCGCCGTACTCGCCGACTTCCTGCTCCTGCTGTACGTCCTGACCCTGCTGCCCGGGGTCGAGCCGGGGCGCCGCCGGCTGTTCGTCGCCGCGCTGACCGGCGCGATCGGTTTCGAACTGCTGAAGCTGCTGCTGAGCGGCTATATGCAGGGCGTGGCGACGAAGAGCATGTACGGCGCGTTCGGCGTCCCCGTCGCCCTGCTGCTGTGGATCAACTTCACGGCGAAACTGGTGCTGTTCTGCGCCGCGTGGACGGCGACGGGGAGCAAGGAGCAGGAGCTCACGGACGAGACGAGCGACGACGTACCAGATCCGGCAGCGGCCAGCGGCGGTTGACGAGGAACGCGGCACCCGCGAGCAGCACAAGGAGGCCGCCCGTGATCGCGAGGGCGGTCTCCATGCCGCGGGAGCCGCCGTCTGCCGTGGCGGACGCGACGGGCTTCGCCGAGGCCCCTGAGCCCGCGGAGTCCCCGGAGCCACCCCCGGCCTCGCCGGAGTCCCCCGGCTGGCCGCTGGACTGCGCGGCGCCCCTCGGCGGCACCAACTCACCCACCGGCTGCACCTTGCCGGCCGCCTTGAAGCCCCAGTCGAAGAGCTTCGCGGTCTCCTTGTAGACCTCGTTGTGCTCGTCCTTGGACGGGTTCATGACGGTGACGAGCAGCACCCTGCCATTGCGCTCGGCGACACCGGTGAAGGTGGCACCGGCGTTGGTGGTGTTGCCGTTCTTCACACCTGCGATGCCCTGGTACTGCGAGATGTCGGAGTCGCCGCTCAGCAGTCGGTTGGTGTTCTGGATCTCGAAGGGCTTGCGGACGATCTTGCCTTTCTTGTCCTTCTTCGTCTCACCGGGGAACTTCGCGGTGACCGTCGAGCAGTACTCGCGGAAGTCCTTCTTCTGCAGGCCGGAACGGGCGATCAGGGTCAGGTCGTAGGCCGAGGAGACCTGGCCGGGGGCGTCGTAGCCGTCGGGGCTGACCACATGCGTGTCGAGGGCCTGGAGCTCCTCGGCGTGCTCGTTCATCTCCGTGACGGTCTTGGCGACGCCCTTGTTCATCGCGGACAGGACGCGCACGGCGTCGTTGCCGGAGCGAAGGAAGACGCCGAGCCACAGATCGTGGACCGTGTACGTCTCGCCCTCCTTTATCCCGACCAGGCTGGAGCCGGCGCCCATGCCCGCGAGATCGGAGGGGACGACCTTGTGCTTCTCGGTCTTGGCGAACTTCGGCAGCACGGTGTCCGCGAAGAGCATCTTCATGGTGCTCGCCGGGGGCAGCCGCCAGTGCGCGTTGTGTGCGGCGAGCACATCGCCGGACTCGGCGTCCGTGACGATCCAGGAGCGCGCGGTGATGTCCTTGGGCAGCACCGGGACCCCGCTCGCGAGATTGACCTGCGTGCCCGCCCGGCCGAGCCGCGAGCCGCCCACGGTCGACATGTTCGACGGGGGAGTGGCGCTCGGGGACGCGCTCGGTGACGGACTGGGAGCCGCGAGAGCGACCGGCGCGGTCAGCGCGAGGGACGACAGGGCGGCGGCGGAGGTGACCAGCAGGGATCGCCCGGCGGTCTTCTTCTGGGGTGCGGACACGCTCAGGAACGTACATGGCGCGGAGGGTGAAGTCCCGGCACCCTCCCCACCCCGGCCGCCGAACCGGACAACGGCCCGCGATACTGGACCCATGAAGCTCAGCCGCCCCGTCTCCTGGTTCCTGCTCGCCTTCGGGGTGTGGAGCTGGATCATCTGGATCACTTTCGTCAAGAACCTCGTCAAGGACGCCAGCGGGCTCGCGTTCGACGACGCGGGCGACCCGACGGGGTACTTCTGGGTGCACCTGCTGCTGGCCGTCGTCTCCTTCGTATTGGGGACGGTCGTCGGGCTCATCGGGTTGCGTGGAGTGCGCGCACTGCGCCGGAACTCACAGCCGTCCCTCGAGAGTTAGCAGACCGTGGTCATCGTCTTCGCACTGCTCGCCCTGGCCGTCCTGGTGACGGCCAACTGGTACCTGTGGCGCCGTCTGTTCCGCGACACCACCGGCGGCCCCGGCCGGGCCCGCCGCGTGGGCGCGGTGCTCATCGGCGGCGGCTGGGTGCTGGCGGTCGGTGCCCTGGTCGCGGAGCGCACCGGCGCCCCCTTCTGGCTCCAGCGCGTGCTCGCGTGGCCGGGCTTCCTGTGGCTGGCGCTGTCGATCTACCTGCTGCTCGCGGTCGTGGCGGGAGAGGTCGTACGCCCCCTGCTGCGGCGTTTCCTCGAACGCCGGGACAGGCGCGGCGAGTCCGCCGTGGCCGCCGTACCGCACCCGGAGCGGGTACCGGCAGGAGCACCTGCCGACAAGCCGCAGGAGGCCGGCAGCCCGCCCCGGAAACCCGGGCAGGGCGGACCGGCGTCCGAGGAGCCGCCGTCACCCGGCGGCTCCACCCTCGTCGCCGCCCCCTCCCGCCGCCTCTTCGTCTCCCGGGTCGTCGCCGGAGCCGCCGCCGCGGCCGCCGTGGGAACGGTCGGCTACGGCACATATGGCGTCCTGCGCGGGCCCGGGGTCAAGCGGGTCACCGTGCCGCTGGCGAAGCTCCCGCGCGCGGCGCACGGCTACCGGATCGCGGTGGTCAGCGACATCCACCTGAGCCCGGTGCTCGGCCGTGGGTTCGCCCAGAAGGTCGTCGACACCATCAACTCCACCCGGCCGGACCTGATCGCGGTCGTCGGCGACCTGGTCGACGGCAGCGTGAAGGACCTCGGCCCGGCGGCAGCCCCCCTCACCCAGCTCGAGGCACGGCACGGCTCGTTCTTCGTCACCGGCAACCACGAGTACTTCTCCGGTGCCGAGCAGTGGGTCGAGGAGGTACGGCGGCTCGGTCTGCGCCCGCTGGAGAACGACCGTACGGAACTGGCGTGGTTCGACCTCGCCGGCGTCAACGACATCGCCGGCGAGAGCGAGGGCCAGGGCCCCGACTTCGCCAAGGCCCTCGGCGACCGGGACACGGCACGCGCGTGCGTGCTCCTCGCCCACCAGCCGGTCCAGATCCACGACGCCGTCGACCACGGCGTCGACCTCCAGCTCTCCGGCCACACCCACGGCGGCCAGCTCTGGCCCGGCAACCTCCTCGCGGAGGCCGCGAACCCGACCGTCGCCGGCCTGGAGCGCTACGGCGACACCCAGCTCTACGTCAGCCGGGGCGCCGGCGCCTGGGGCCCGCCCACGCGCGTGGGCGCCCCGTCGGACATCACGGTGATCGAACTGGCGTCGAAGCAGGCCTGAACAGCGGCTCGGCCCGTCGTACGGCTGCGCCCGGCCCGTCGTACGGCTGCGCCCGGTGCGGAGTCGGCGTACTTTGACCACGACGGCTCTCCCTGGGCCGCCCGGGGGAGGGCTCGCGCATGATGTCCGACACGTCCCTCCAGCGCCTCGCCCGCACCAGGCCGGTTCTGTTCGCCCTGTACGAGACCCTGCTCACCGGTGGCTGCGCGCTGTTCTGGTTCGCGGTCGCGGGATTGCTGCATCTCGAGAGCGCGGCTCACGACCCCTGGGAGCCCGCCTACCCGCCCGCGCGGCAGTTCTTCCTCCTCGCCTGCGTGTCCGCGCTCTCCCTGCCGGTCACGTGGCTGCTGAGAGGCGTTCCGGTCCCGTGGCTGCGGCGGATCGTGGGCCGGGCGATCATGGCGCGAGCGGTCGCGTCGGTCATGGTGTGCGCCGGGGCGGTCGTCTACGTGATGGTCCATTGATCGTCGGCCCAAGCTCCTGTGGGAACGCTGTGAAACATGGCCGAAATCCCTTGCGGTAACGTCTTGCCCAACTCGACAAATCCCTCTTCCCCCAGGTGAAACACCTGTGATTAGGTGATCCGCGCCACTAGGGGGTGGCATGTGCACTGGGGCCCATGGGGTCCGGGGAGGGCAACCGATGCGGTCGGTTCGCGTGCGGATTCTCGCGACGCTGCTTGTTCTGGGGGTCGTGGGAGTAGGCGGCTGGCAGTTGCTCCCGTCCGAGGGGACGGGCAGGACGATCAGGGTGGGGACGACGGACGAAGTCACCTCACTCGATCCGGCCGGCGCCTATGACGCCGGTTCCTGGGCGCTGTTCAACAACGTTTTCCAGTCACTGCTGGCCTTCGAACCGGGCAGTGAAACACCCGTGCCCGACGCGGCCGAGAGCTGTGCGTTCGAGGGCAGTGATCTGCGCACGTACCGCTGCGTGCTGCGCGAGGGTCTCAAGTTCCCGAGCGGCCGCGAGATGACCGCCAAGGACGTCAAGTACTCCTTCGACCGGGTCAAGAAGATCAACTCCGACGTCGGCCCGGCCACGCTGCTGGACACCCTCCAGTCGGTAAGTGCCAGCGGCCGGACCGTCACCTTCAGGCTTTCCTCGTCCGACGCCACCTTCCCGTTCAAGGTGGCCACGGGAGCCGGCGCCATCGTCGACAGCACCAAGTACCCCGCCGGCTCGCTGCGCACCGACAACGGCGTCGACGGCACCGGGCCGTACGAACTGACGGCGTATACGAAGGGCAAGAAGGCGGTCCTCGCGCCCAACGGCGACTACAAGGGCGAGATCAACAGCACCGGCCGCCCCGTCGAACTCGACTACTACGGCGACTCGGACAAGCTGAACAGCGCCTGGAAGGCGAAGCGGATCGACGTCGCCTACCGCCAGCTGCCGCCCGACGTCCTCGCCGGACTGAACCCGAGCGACCCCAGCCAGCGTGTCTCGGAGGCCGACAGCTCCGAGATCCGCAACCTCTACCTCAACACCCGCGCGGGCAGGCCCCTGCACGACACCAAGGTGCGTCAGGCCATGGCCTGGCTGATCAACCGCGAGCAGCTGGCCGCCTCGGTGTACGAGGGGACCGTCGACCCGCTCTACTCGCTGATCCCGACCGGCATCACCGGCCACACCACGTCGTTCTTCGACACCTACTCGGAGCCGAGCGTCAAGAAGGCCCGCGCCCTGCTCACCGAGGCCGGCGTCACCACTCCGGTCAGCTTCACCTACGGCTACGGCCTCACCAGCGGTTCCGCCGCCGCGGAGGCCAAGGAGCTCAAGAGGCAGCTGGAGGCGAGCGGCCTGTTCAAGGTGACGCTCAAGGGCTACAAGTGGACCGACTTCCAAAAGCGCTGGGCGACCGGGAAGCTGGACGCCTACGCGGTGGGCTGGGTGGCCGACTACCCCGACCCGGACACCTACGGCTCCCCGCTCGTCGGCACCGATGGCACCATGAACACCGGCTACAGCAGCAACGAGGTCGACCATCTGATTCAGGACAGTCAGCGGTACGCCGACCGCGCTGAGGCCGAGCAGGACTTCCGCGATCTCCAGGCGGACATCGCCCGCGACGTCCCGGTCATCCCGCTGTGGCAGGCCAAGGACTACGTCGTGACCAGCGAGGACGTCGGTGGTGGCCAGTACCTCTCGGACGGCACCGGAGTCTTCCGCCTCTGGCGCCTCAGCTGGATCTGAACCCGACGCCCTGGATCTGATCCGACGCCCTGGATCTGGGCACGACGTCATCGCGCCGTATCCGACGCATTCCCATGGAACTGACATTCGCCCGAGTGACGCCGGGCAGCCACTCAACGCAGCACCATGTGATGGAGGTGTGCGCGGGGTGAGGAGCAAACGTGCTGAGACGCAACTCCTTCCGGCTGCCCCGGCATCCGGCTTCCGTCGGTCTCGCCCGGCGGCGAGTCCGGGACCACCTGGCCGACTGGGGCCACGGACCGGACGATCCGGCGGTGTCCGACGCGGTTCTGCTGGTCTCGGAACTGGCCACCAACGTGGTGCGCCACGGGCCGCTCCTGGAGCGGGAGTTCGAGGTCGCGGTGACCGCACTCGCGGACGGCTCCTGCCTGATAGAGGTCTCCGACGAGGGCCTGCTGGAACCCCGGCTGCGGGTGGTCGGCGAGTGGGAGGAGACCGGCCGCGGTCTGCATCTGGTGGAGAACATCGCCGCCGCGTGGGGGGTGTGGGGCCGGGGGCGGCACGGCAAGACCGTGTGGGCCCTGGTGATGGCCGACTGAGCGGACGTACGCCTGGGGTCACTGACCCTCGGACACCCGCGTCGGCAGGCTGACCGTCACCGCCAGCCCCTCGCCCGGAGCCGTGCGGACCGCCACCTCGCCGCCGTGGGCCCGCACCACGCCCTGCACGATCGCCAGACCGAGGCCGCTGCCCGCGCCGCCCCCGACCCGGAAGAACCGGTCGAAGACGCGTGCCGCGTCGTCGGCGTGCAGCCCTGGACCCTCGTCCGCGACACACAGCCGTACGACCCCGTCCTCACGCTCCACCTCCAGCCGCACCGGCACCTCGGCGGGCGTGTGCGTGCGCACGTTGGCCACCAGGTTGCCCAGGACCTGTCTGAGCCCCGACTCGTCCGCCCGCACCAGCAGTGAGCCTTCGGCGGAGACCTCGACGGGCCGGCCGGGCTGCTGCACCCGCAGATCATCGGCCGCGTCCCGCACCAGCCGGCTCAGGTCGACGTTCCTGAACCGCAGTTCGGGCTGCTGGTCGAGGCGGGCGAGGGTGAGCAGCTCGTCGACGAGCCGCCCCATCCGGTCGGTCTCCGCGAGCACCCGGGCCCAGGCGCGCTTGCGGTCGTCCGGGTCGGACAGCATGCCCTTGTCGTACAGCTGGAGGTAGCCGCGTATCGCGGACAGCGGGGTGCGCAGCTCGTGCGAGGCGTCGGCGACGAAGCTGCGCAGCTGGGCCGCGCTCTGCTCGCGTGTGCGGTACGCCGACTCGACCTGGTGGAGCATGGAGTTGAGGGCGACCCGCAGCTGCTCGACCTCCAGGGTGGCCTCGCGGCTGGAGGGGACGCGCCGGGTCAGATCCCCCTCGGCGATCGCCGACGAGGTCTCCACCATGTCCTCCAGCGGCCGCATCCGGCGCCGGACGCTGAACATCGTCAGACAGGCCAGCAGCGCGAGCAGCAGGCTGCCGATCGCGAGGTCGAGCCGGACGGCCTTGGCGACGCCCTGGTGCAGGACGTCGGTGGGCGTGGCGAGCAGGGCGTAGGAGCCGTCGCCGAGCCGGGCCGCCGTGGCGCGGTACGGGGAGCCGTCCAGAGTCACGTCGTGCGGCTCGGAGTCGGCGGCGAGCGCGCGCGGGTCGCCGGTCGCCTCCGCCAGGCCCTGCTGGGCATCGGTCGGGTCGAAGCCGAGGATCCTGATCGGCTCGCCCCGGCGGTCGACGACCGCGAAGACGGTCTCGGTCGAGCGCTCATCGCTCGATTCCTGCTGTGCCGGCATGAGCCGGTCGCGCACGAAGCCAAGCATGCTCAGCGAGTCGATCTCCCGCAGGGTGATCTGTGAACCGCCCAGGGAGTCCCGGGTCTTGATGAGTTCGCTGTCGATCTGGTCGAGCAGGTAGTACCGCATGCCCATCACGCTCACGGCGGTCGCCGCGACGATACCGATCGCGAGCAGCGCCACATTGGCCAGCGTCAGCTTGCCGCGCAGCGAATGGATGCCGTGTCGGCAACGAGGCAGGCGGACCTTCATGCGAGCCCGTACCCGACACCCCGCCGGGTGGTGATCACCGGCGGTCCCAGGGCGTCCAGCTTGCGTCGCAGATAGCTGATGTAGGTCTCGACGACGGTCGACTCGGGCGGGGTGTGCTCGTACTGCCAGACGTGGCGCAGGAGTTGCTCCTTGGGCACGATCCGGCCGCCGTTGCGCACCAGGAAGCGCAGGAGTGCGTACTCGGTGGGGGTGAGCTGGACCGTGCGGCCGTCGCGGTGCACCGAATATGTCGTCTCGTCCAGCTCCAGGTCGCCGTAGCGCAGGGGCGGGCGCTGCGGCAGGACGTCGGCCGGGCGGGTGCGGCGCAGGACCGCGGTGATCCTGGCGACGACCTCGTCGATGTTGAACGGCTTGGTGATGTAGTCGTCGCCGAAGCCGAGGGCGCCGACGATCTCGGCGGGGGAGTCCCGCGCGGTGAGGAAGACCAGGGCCAGATCGGGCCGCCGCTCGCGCAGTTCACGGCCGAGGGCGCGGCCGTCGCCGTCGGGCAGCATCACATCGAGCAGGGCCGCGTCCGGGCGGGTGCGGTCGGTGAGCGCGAGCGCCTCACGGACGGTGCCCGCGACCATCACCTCGAACCGGTGGTAGCGCAGGGCGATGGCGAGCACGTCGGCGATGCTCTCCTCGTCCTCCACCACCAGCACGGTGCCCGGATTCTTCGTCTCTCCCCCAGTCATGCCCCCAGTATCGGCCGGGCCACTGACAGTCGGGCCGGTTCGCTCTTTGGAGTTCCTTGAGAGTCATGGGCGTCTCATGTCCACGCGCGTGTGCCACCGCCAATCCTGTTGCGAGGACCTGGGGGACCGACCGACTACCGACAGGGGAGTGTGGAGCGTGGCGGTATTGGCACGCTGGTGCTATCGGCACCGGCTGGTGGTCCTGTTGCTGTGGGTGGGGGCGTTGTTCGGGCTCGGCGCGGCGGGCACGTCCGCGGGCACGAACTACGCGGACGTCTTCTCGCTGCCCAACACGGACTCCAAGACGGCGTACGACCTGATGGCGAAGGCCTTCCCGGAGCGCGCGGGCGACACCGACACCGTGGTGTGGAAGGTCGAGGAGGGATCGGTGCGGGACCAGGCCGTACGGTCCCGGCTCGAGCCCGTGCTGAAGGAGATCGGCGCGATGAAGGGCGTCGGCGAGGTCACCGATCCGTACGGGGCACAGGGCGCGGCGCAGATCAGCAAGGACGGGCGGATCGCCTACGCCCAGGTCACCTTCGCCGAGCAGGCGAACGCGGTACCGAAGGATCTGGTCCAGGACGTCGTCGACACGGCGGAGCACGCGCGCGGTGACGGCCTCCAGGTCGAACTGGGCGGCCAGGCCATCACACGCGTCCAGGAGCCGCCCACCGGCACCGCTGAGATCGTCGGCATCCTCGCGGCGGCCGTCGTGCTGTTCCTGGCCTTCGGCTCGCTCTTCGCGATGCTGCTGCCGATCCTGGTCGCCCTGTTCGGCGTGGGCACCGGCCTGTTCTCCACGACGCTGATCAGCCATGTCACCAACGTGCCCGAACTCGCCTCGCTGCTCTCCACCCTGATCGGCCTGGGCGTCGGCATCGACTACGCCCTGTTCATCGTCACCCGGCACCGCAAGGGCATCCAACGCGGCCTGGACCCCGAGGAGGCGGCGGTCACCGCCCTCAACACCTCCGGGCGTGCCGTGCTGTTCGCGGGCGGCACCGTGTGCATCGCGCTGGCCGGCATGCTGGTGACCAACCTGCGCTTCCTGGACGGCGTGGTCATCGGCACCTCGCTGACCGTCGTCCTGAGCGTCCTCGCGGCCGTGACCCTGCTGCCCGCGCTGCTCGGCCTCCTGGGCCACCGGGTGCTCAGCCGCCGCCAGCGGCGCAAGCTGGCCGCGCAGGGACCCGACACGGACCGTCCGAGCGGCCTCGCCGCCCGCTGGTCCGCGACCGTGGAACGCCGCCCGCGCACGGTGGCCGTCCTCGCGGTCGCCGTGATGGCGGTGCTCGCCCTCCCGCTCCTGTCCCTGCGCCTGGGCACCGTCGACCAGGGCAACGACGAGGCCTCGTCGACGACCAGGAAGGCGTACGACCTGCTCGCCGAGGGCTTCGGCCCCGGCTTCAACGGTCCGCTCCAGGTCGTCGTGAAGGGCGACGCGGGCGAGTCCCTGGTGACGGCGATCCGGCAGACGGAGGGCGTGGCCCAGGCGGGCTCCGCGCCCCCTGCCAACGGCGTCACGGTCATCCAGGTCGTCCCGACCACCTCACCGCAGGCCAAGGAGACGGACGAACTCATCGACACCCTGCGGGACGAGGTGATCCCGGAGGCGGGCGTCGAGGCGCACGTGGGCGGCGTCACGGCGGTCTCCAAGGACTTCGCGTCGGTGACCGCCGACCGGCTGCCGTACTTCATCGCCACGATCATCGGCCTGGGCTTCCTGCTGCTCCTGATCGCCTTCCGCTCGGTGGTGGTCCCGCTCACGGCCGCCCTGATGAACCTGATAGCGGCCGCCGCCTCCTTCGGCGTCCTGGTGGCGATCTTCCAGTGGGGCTGGGGCCTCGACCTGCTCGGCCTCGGCAAGGAGGGCCCCATCGCGGCCTTCCTTCCGATCATCATGCTCTCGCTCCTGTTCGGCCTCTCCATGGACTACCAGGTGTTCCTGGTCAGCCGGATGCACGAGGAGTGGGTGCACACGAGGGACAACGCGCGCGCGGTGCGCGTGGGCCTCGCCGAGACCAGCCGCGTCATCAACTCCGCCGCCCTGATCATGGTCTGCGTCTTCCTGGCGTTCGTGCTCAGCGGCGACTACGGGGCCGCCATGGCGGGTGTGGGACTCGCCGCCGCCGTCGCCCTGGACGCCTTCATCCTGCGCACGGCCCTGGTGCCGGCCGCGATGCATCTGCTCGGCGACTCCAACTGGTGGCTGCCGCAGTGGCTGGAGAAGCGGCTGCCGCACCTCGCGGTGGAGCCGAAGGAGGAGGCGGCTGCCGCGACGGAGGCCCCCTCGGGCGGCGGCCCGGCATCGGCCGTCCACGGCTTCGTCCGCACGGCGGAAGGGGAGCCGGTGGAGGGCGCCGCCGTCTCGCTGCTGTCGGCCGGGGGCCGTCAGCTGGACCGGGTGGAGTCGCTGGCCGACGGCTCGTACATCGTCTCGGTCCCGGCACCCGGGACGTACCTGCTGGCGACCACGGCTCCGGCGTACGGCTCACGCGCGCGGCACGTCGTCGTGGGGGAGGGGCCCCTGGTGTACGACGTCGAACTGGTCGAGGGCGAGGTCGACGCCGTCAACTGACGTGACTACGCCTTCCTGCCGGGGGCCGGCATCACCTTCGTCATCCCCGGCAGGAAGTCCGTGAACAGTTCGTGCACCTCCCGTACGAGCGGCCTGAGCACCCGGAACCGGGCCAGCGACACGCCCCTCGCGGTGAGCCTGGCGCCGCGCTCGGCGAGCCGGTAGCTGCGCTCGCGGCCCTCCGTGCGGTCGAAGATCCAGTACAGGACGAGCCCCATCTGGGACAGCCACATCAACTCGGGGAGGATGTCCCGGAGTTCCTCGGGCACCTTGGTCTTCGTCGCGCCCCGCAGCACCTCGCGGTGTACGGCGATCGCCTCCACGCGCGCGTGCTCCGACTCGGGCGAGAACGGACTGAGCGGGCTGTCGGGATCGGCGGCGTTCTTGAAGAACTGCACCGCGAACTCGTGATACGGCTGCGCGATGTCCAGCCAGACCTTCAGCACGCCCGCGAGCCGAGCCTCCAGGTCGCTCTCCCGGGCCAGGACCTCCCGGACCGCCGCCTGGTGCTCGGCGGCGATCCGGTCGTAGAAGCCCTGGATCAGGTGCTCCTTGCCGGCGAAGTAGTAGTACGCGTTGCCGACGGAGACCCCGGCCTCCTGGGCGATGGCCCGCATGGTCGTCTTGTCGTACCCCCGCTCCTGGAACAGCCGCATCGCCGTCTCCAGGATCAGGGCGCGCGTCTGTTCGGACTTGCTCGTCTGTTCGGACTTGCTCGGGGTACTGCCCTCGTCGGGGCCGTCGTTGTTCGCAGGCACGGAAAGAGAGCCTAACCAGTGGCGCGGCCACCGCTGTCGCACCCCGGCGGGGTGTGGACCCAGCCCCTGCCGGGGTCGTACGCCCAGCCTTCCGAGCGGCGGTACGCGGGGCCGCCCCACTGACCGCCCTGCCACTGCGCGCCCCGCCATTTCGCGGCGGCGAGCACGGCGCCCCTCGCGAGCCGTGCCCCGGACGGGGTGCTGAGCCGGTGAGCCAGCGGCCGGTGCTCGCGCAGCGCCCACAGGGTCACGATCCAGGCGGCGGTGTCGCGGTAGACCTGTCCCGCGTCGCCGACGACGGTGATCTCCTCGAGGGTGGCGCGGTGATCGAGCCCGGGGAACCTCAGCCGGGCCTCCTGCGACCCGGCCGGCACCAACTCCAGCGGCACCAGCTGCGGCTGCCGTACGAGCCAGTCGCGCAGGAAGGCGCACAGGGAGCAGCCGGCGTCGTACAGGACGGTGAGCCGGCGGACCGGGGTGCGGTCCGCCGGGACGCCCGCACCCACCGTGGCACCTGTCGGGCCTGTCATGCCCGGACCCAGTCCTGCGGCGCGACCGGCGGCACCTGCTCCCGCTCCATGGCACCCCGCCTGCGGATCCGGTTGAGGACGTACACATTGGCCAGGTGCATCACTCCGAGCACCAGCAGCACCACGCCCAGCTTGGTCGACAGGGCCTCGAAGACACCGCGAGTGTCCTCGATCGTCCCGTCGCCGCTGAGGTACAGCGCGACGAACCCGAGGTTCACCAGGTAGAAGCCGACCACCAGGAGGTGGTTGACGGCCTCGGCGAGCTTCTCGTTCCCGCGTAGCACGTCGGCGAGAAAGATCCGCCCGTTCCTGCTGAGCGTGCGGGCCACCCAGACGGTCAGGGCGATGCTGACGACGAGGTAGATGACGTAGGCGACGACCGTACGGTCCATGCGCCTCCCCCTTCTTGAACGCGTTCAAAACGCTGACGGGAGAGACTCTAGACCTGTATTTGAACGTGTTCAACTCGCTTGCGGAGAGGCCTGCGTCACGTGCGTGCCCGCAATTCCTCAGGCCCGCCGGCCGAGCTCCGGACGTTTGGTGTAGTCGGTGAACCCGAGGACGTTCCCCCAGGGGTCGGCGATCTCGACGGTCCAGCCGGTGGCCACGGAGAAGGGCTCGTCGAGCAGTTCGAGGCCGGTAGCGCGCAGCTCCCGGGCGGCGGTCCTGGCGTCCGGCACCTCCAGCCACACGCGCGTGGCGGGCCACGGCGGCGGCCGGTGCCCGAGTGCCTCCTCCTGTCGGAGCAGGATCCCGGGCGTCTCGCCGCCGACCTTCAGCAGTGCGATCCCGGCTTCGTCGAGCCGGAAGCCCACCGTGAAGCCCGCGCGCTCGTAGAAGGAGACGGCCTCGCCGAGGTTCCCGACGGGCAACAGCACGTTGTCGAAACCGAGCAGTTCGTACGACTGGTCATCTGACATGTCGTCAGATTAAGCCGGGGGTGACGGAACGGGCTTCTGCGACGCGGTGTCCGTCGGGCATGATGACCGGGCTCATTGTCTTTTTTTCGCGGGTCCTCCCGCTTCGGTCCCCAGGAGCAGTCCCCCTTGAGCGAGCAGCCGGGTCACGAACAGCACGGTCACGAACAGCAGGAGAGCGGGCAAGGCCAACAGCAGCAGGGATACCAACAGCAGCAGGGCTATCCGCCGCCGGGATACCCGCCCCCGGGGTACGCGCCTCCCGGCTACCCGCCGCCGGGCTACTACCCACCCCCGGGGACATACACGGGAGACCCCAACGCGCCCTACGGCTACGACCCGTACGGACGGCCGTACTCCGACAAGTCGAAGGTCATCGCGGGCATCCTCCAGCTCACCCTCGGCGGCTTCGGCGTGGGACGCTTCTACCTGGGCAACGTCGGAATGGGACTCGCACAGCTCTTCACCTGCGGCGGCCTGGGCATCTGGTCGCTGGTCGACGGCATCCTCCTGCTCACCGGGAACGACCACACCGATGAACACGGCCGGATCCTCCGAAGCTAGGGCGGAGGGCGCCCCGGCCTCCGTACGGCGCTCCCCGCTCCGCCACCCCGCGACGGCACCCTCGGCGGTGCTCGCCGCGGGAGCCGCCGGTGCCGTCTACCTCTACCGCACCGACCCGCACGACCCCGGCCACCTCCTGCCGCAGTGCCCGTTCCGCATGCTCACCGGCCTGCTCTGTCCTGCCTGCGGCGGCACCCGCATGGTGTACGACCTGATGCACGGCCACTTCACCGAGGCGTGGCTGGACAACCGGGCCCTGCTGCTCGCCGCGCCGTACGCCCTGGTCCTGCTGGGCCGTTGGGCGTGGGAGGGCCTGCACGGCCGCCGCTGGCGCCCCACGCTGAGCCCCCGGGCGCAAGTGGTCGTCCTCGCGGTGGCCGTGGCCTGGACGGTGGTCCGCAACATCGTGTGACCCACTGCGAGCCGGGCCCGTTGTCAGTGGTGCCTCGTACTGTCTTCGGTATGGGAATCGTGATGTTCGTCGACGAGACGACGAGCGGGAGCCGCAGTGACGGCTGGGGCCTGGAGATCGCCGAGGAGCGGCTCGCCGTGCGCGAGTTGATCCGCCGCCGGGTCTTCCAGGAGGTCGCCGAGTACAACGCGCGCACACCCGCCGTCTTCCAGGGCCTGGTCCAGCCCGAGGACACCGAACGCGTGCTGAACGGCTACGCGTTGCGCACGCCCCGTCGCATAGACCCCGAGACCCAGACCGAGCTCGCCCTCAAGGCCTTCGCGGGCAACGGCTTCCTGGTGCTGGTCGGCGACCGCCAGGTGACCGAGCTCGACGAGGAGATCGACCTCGTGCTCGGCACCGAGGTCACCTTCCTCAAGCTCGTCCCGCTCGTGGGGGGCTGACCATGGGGGAGATCCAGAAGTACAAGGACCTGATCCGGCAGCGGGCCGACGACGGTGACCTGGAGGAGCTCGCCGCCGACCTGCTCAAGGCCGCGGTCGCCAACAAGGGCAACTGGGCCGGCCTGTGGGACGGCGTGCTGGCCCGGCTGCTCGAACTGCCGCCGGACGCGCGGTCACGGATCGCCGACGGCCTCGTGACGCAGTACCACTCGGAACAGGCGGGTCCGAACGCCCGGCAGAACGCGCTGATCCTGCTGGGCATCGTCTCCCGCGACCTGCCGCCCCACGACCGCCTGACCGCGGAGCGTCTCTCCCTGCTCGACGGGATCTCCCGGCAGCACTCCTTCTGGTGGGGCGCCCGCTACGAGAACCTCATCGAGGCCGAGCTGGCCGCGGGCCGCCCGGTCGCGCCCGCTGTCGTCGCCACGGTCCGCCGCTCGGTCCTCCACGCCTACCAGAACGAGGACCTGCCCAGGACGGCCAAGAAGCTGACCGAGCCGCCCCTCAACGTGGGGGAGGAGTGGGCCGAGGAAGCCCTGCGCGAGACCGGCCCCGCCTGGCAGCAGCTCCTGACCCACATGACGACCGCCACCGCGGCCAAGCCGTCCCCCAAATGGGACAAGCAGGCAGCCGCCTTGGTCGACCCGCTCGGTCCCGACCGCGTCCGCGAGGCGGTGATCCGCTGGCTCGCCCTGGTCGGCCGCCCCCGCACCTTCGAGCTGGAACGCGGGCCGTACGAACCCGACGTCAACAGCGCCTACGACCCCTACAACGCGAACGCCCTGCGCGGCCTCGCCTGGCTTCTCTCCCTTCTCCCGGCGCACCCCGACACCGCCCGCGCCCTCGGCGCCCTCGTCGAGACCTCCCTCAAGAAGGTCGCCGGCCTCGGCCCGCGCAACCCGAAGGTCGCCAACGCCGGTGTCAACGCCCTCGCCCGCATCGACAGCGAGGCAGCCCTCGCCGAACTGGCCCGCCTGGCCACCCGGGTGACGTACAAGAACACCGCCAAGCTGCTCGACGCGGCCCTGGAGGCACGCGCCGTCGCCCTGGGCCTCAGCCGCGAGGAGATCGAGGAACTGGCCGTACCGTCATACGGCCTGACCGAGGTCGGACGCGTCGAGCACCGGCTCGGCGAGAACACGGCCGCCCTCGAAGTCCAGGGCTCCAGGGCCGTGTTGACCTGGAGCAACGCGAGCGGGAAGCCGGTCAAGAGCGTGCCGGCCGCCGTGCGACGGGACCACGCGGAGGAGCTGAAGGAGCTCAAGGCGGCCGTCAAGGACGTCGACAAGATGCTCTCGGCCCAGAGTGAACGCCTGGACCGCCAGTTCCTGGCCGACCGCACCTGGTCCTACGACACCTGGCGCGAGCGCTACCTCGACCACCCCCTCGTCGGTACCCTCGCCCGTCGCCTCCTGTGGACCGTCGACGGCACGACGGCCGGATACGCCGACGGCTCCCTGCGCACGGTCACGGACACCCCGGTCACCGCAGGCACGGAAGTCCGTCTCTGGCACCCGGTGGACCGCACCCCCGCCGAGATCGTCGCCTGGCGCGACTGGCTGGAACGCCACCGGATCACCCAGCCCTTCAAGCAGGCCCACCGAGAGGTCTACCTGCTGACGGACGCGGAGCGCACCACCGGCACCTACTCCAACCGCTTCGCGGCCCACGTCCTGCGCCAGCACCAGTTCCACTCCCTGGCGGCGGCCCGGGGCTGGCGCAACAGACTCCGCCTGGCCGTCGACGACGAGGCCCCGCCGCCCAGCCGGGACCTCCCGCGCTGGGGCCTGAGAGCCGAGTACTGGATCGAGGGCGACGGCGGCGAGGACTACACGGACATCACCGACTCCGGCACCTTCCTGCGCCTGCGCACCGACCAGGTCCGCTTCTACCCGATCGACGCCCCGGAGAACTCGGCGCACTGCGCCGGCGGCGAGTACCGCATGTGGCTGCGCGACGGTGCCGAGCCGGTGGACCCCCTGCCCCTGACGGAGATCCCGCCGCTGGTCCTGTCCGAGGTCCTGCGCGACGTGGACCTGTTCGTCGGCGTGGCCAGCATCGGCAACGACCCCACCTGGCAGGACGGCGGCCCCGACGGCCGTTTCCGCGAGTACTGGACGTCGTACGGCTTCGGAGAGCTCAACCAGAGCGCCGAGACCCGCCGTCTCCTCCTGGACCGCCTGATCCCGAGGCTCGCGATAGCCGACCGGTGCACCCTGGAGGGCCGCTTCCTCCATGTGAAGGGCGACCGTCACACGTACAAGATCCACCTCGGCTCGGGCAACATCCTCCGCACCCCGAACGACCAGTACCTGTGCATCGTCCCGAAGTCCAACCCGTCAGCATCGCAGGCCGGTTACCTCCCCTACGAGGGCGACCGCATGCTCGCGGTCATCCTCAGCAAGGCGATGATGCTGGCCGACGACACGAAGATCACCGATCCGACGATCCTGAGCCAGCTGTGACCGGCCCGACCCGGGGGCGTCACTGGTCTCCGTAACCGTCCCTGACGACTTCACGGGCCAGCGTCCCGCGCACGTCCGCCAGTTCACCGCCGATGCGCTCGGTCCGGGCGGTGTCCGCCGTCACAGCGGCGGGCACCGGCGTACCGTCCAGCAGGAGCCGGCGGCGCAGATGGGTCGGCGGGTGGCTCGCGTCGACGCTGTGGCCGCGCAGTGCCCCGACCCGGCGCCGGCGTTCGAACTCGGACTCCGGGACGGAGTCCAGATGGGCGACGAGCGCCTCCCACAGGCCGTCGCCGTTCTGCTCGCCGCCCCGGCCCGTACCGCGCAGCCGGCGGCTGTTGGTCTCGCGCTGCAGGGTGGTGACGATCGAGTCGGTGACCATGAGGCGGTCCATCAGACCGACCGCTCCCTCGGTGGACCCGGTGCGGGCGGCCGTGGCGTCGGCCAGATACTCACCTCGTTGGGAGGCCCGCGCGGTCAGCAGGTCGAGCAGCGCCATGACGGCGGTGATCAGCAGGCGGAGCGGGACGCAGGCCAGGTTGGTGACGGCCTGGACCACGTTCGGGTTCGGCATCGGCCGTACGTAGTAGAGCCAGGTGCTCAGCGATCTGAAGGCGGTTCCCACGACCATGCCGTGCCGGGTGTCGCCGTGGGTGAAGTGGCCGAGCTCGTGGCCCAGGAGCGCGATCCGCTGCTGGGGGCTCAGCACCTCCCACAGCGGCAGCCCCAGCGTCAGGAGCCGGCGCCGCAGCCCGAGATGGGTGACACTCGCGTTGGCCTCGACGTCGACGACGACGGCGTCCACGCTCCGGGTGCCCAGCGTGGCGGCGACCTCGTCGACGAGCGCGAACAGCTCGGGCGCGTCGCCTCGCAGCAGGACGCGGTCGTCGTCGGACAGCCGGTTCAGCCGCGGCCGCAGCGACCAGGCAAGCGCCAGCAGGAACAGCCCGAACGCCATACCGAGCCCGCCCCAGCCACGGACCAGGCCCCACAAGCCGACCACGGCCAGGACGACGGTCAGCCCGTGCACGGTGAGCGCGAGCGCGTAGGCGAGCGGACCGGACCAGGTACGCCCGCTCCTCTCCCCGCCCCCACCCCTCAGCTCGTCGAACAGCCGCGCGCCGTACCGCTGCGCCAGCCCGCGGCGCACCCTGTCCAGCCCGCGCTTCTCCTTGCCGGCCCCCTGTGGGTCCACGTTCCACTCGCAGGCGGCACACCATGTGGTGAACCGTCTGTCCGTACGGATCTCCACCCCGCACTGCGGGCACGACGACACGATCTCTTCTCCAGCGGTACGCACCGCTGCCTCCCCTGTCCCCCGGCCCCTCCCCAGAGGCCCCCAGCTCATGACCGCCGAAGTGGATCACGCCCGGCACACGGGCGCAATCCCTGGTTCAGCTCCCCTTTCCGCAGCCGCCCACGCGCCGCGTGCCGAGCGCGATGTCGTCCATACGGATGTCGTACGACGACGGCGTCGGGTCGGCCTGATAGAGCTGCCAGCCCAGCTTCAGCTTGTCGAAGGCGGGGAAGACGAAGTCGTCCGCGGTTCCCCCGTGCACTTTGGTGGACACCGTCAGCTCGGACCGCTCCACGCCGTCCAGGTACACGGTGACCCGATTGTCGGTGGCGTCCAGATGGAACTCGACGCACTGCCAGGCCCCGCCGACGGCCGGCGAGGAGGTCTTCCAGGAGGTCCAGTCCCCGGTGGGCCCGAGATCGGACCCGACGCCCCAGAAGTTGGCGCCGTCCGTGGGCGCGTACTGCCCACCGAGCGGACGCACCAGCGTCGGCGAGCCCGCCCCCGACGCCTCGGCGATGGTCCAGTGCGCCCAGTCGGGCGCCGTGGGGAACCCCCCGACCCGCAGCCGCACCCGCCCCCAGAAGCTGTTGCCGGGCGGGGCGAGCTCATCGAACACAAGGAAGGCCCGACCGTTGCCCTCGGTACGAATCCGCAGCTCACGCCCGTGCCCCGAAGCACTGGGGGCGACGCTCAGCGTGCCGTCGGCCGTATCGGCGGTCCATCCGCGCCCCTCGGTGACCGGGCCGAGGGGGAGACGGTCGAAGTTCTCCCGGGCCAGGGTCCCGTAGGGAGCGGGGGTCGCGGAGGCAGTGGGGGGTATCGCGAGCAGTACCGCTGCGGCGGCGCACAGCGCGGCGGCGGATTTCCTCAGGAGTGCCATGAGGCCAGTCTGCAACTCAAACCCCACAAGTCACAGTGACCACACGAGAGTTGGCCGGGAACGAGTGTGGCCCCGCCCCGGCGCGAACCGGGGAACGGGGCCCAACTCACCGTAGGAGAACGGAGATCAGTAACGCCGAGTGATCAGCGCCCTCTTCACTTCCTGGATCGCCTTCGTGACCTCGATGCCGCGCGGGCACGCGTCCGTGCAGTTGAACGTCGTGCGGCAGCGCCACACGCCGTCCCGGTCGTTGAGGATCTCCAGTCGCTGCTCGCCCGCCTCGTCACGGCTGTCGAAGATGAAGCGGTGGGCGTTGACGATGGCCGCGGGGCCGAAGTACTGGCCGTCGTTCCAGAAGACCGGGCACGAGGACGTGCAGGCCGCGCAGAGGATGCACTTCGTCGTGTCGTCGAAGCGTTCGCGGTCCTCGGCCGTCTGGAAGCGTTCGCGCGTCGGCTCGTTCGTGTCCTTCGTGATCAGGAAGGGCATCACGTCGCGGTAGGCCTGGAAGAACGGCTCCATGTCGACCACGAGGTCCTTCAGGACCGTCAGGCCCTTTATGGCCTCGACCGTGATCGGCTTCTCGGGGTTGAGGTCCTTGATCAGGGTCTTGCAGGCGAGGCGGTTCTTGCCGTTGATCCGCATGGCGTCCGAGCCGCAGATGCCGTGCGCGCAGGAACGGCGGAAGGTCAGCGTGCCGTCCAGCTCCCACTTGATCTTGTGGAGGGCGTCGAGGACGCGTTCCTTCGGGTCGATCTCCACCTGGAAGTCTTCCCAGGTCGCTTCAGCCGAGACCTCCGAGTTGAAGCGGCGGATGCGGAAGGTGGCCGTGATGTACGGGGAGTCGGCGAAGCCGGGCTCGGGCGTGCCGGCCGCGTCCGCCTTGTCCAGGGTCGGGGTTGCCATCAGTACTTACGCTCCATCGGCTGGTAGCGGGTCTGGACGACCGGCTTGTAGTCGAGACGGATGGACTCGGTGCCGTCGTCGCCCACCTCGCGGTACGCCATGGTGTGGCGCATGAAGTTGACGTCGTCGCGGTTCGGGTAGTCCTCGCGGTAGTGACCGCCGCGGGACTCCTTGCGGGCCAGCGCGGAGACCGCCATGACCTCGGCGAGGTCCAGCAGGTTGCCGAGCTCGATCGCTTCCAGCAGGTCCGTGTTGAAACGCCGGCCCTTGTCCTGGATCGAGACGTTCTTGTAGCGCTCGCGCAGCTCCGCGATCTTCTCGACCGCCGTCTTGATCGTCTGCTCGGTGCGGAACACCATGACGTTCGCGTCCATGGTCTCCTGCAGCTCGCGGCGCAGTACCGACACGCGCTCGGTGCCGGTGGCGTCGCGGAGCCGCTCGACCTGGTCGAGCACCAGCCGCGCCGGGTCCTCGGGCAGCTCGACGTAGTCGGCCTTCTGGGAGTACTCGGCGGCGGCGATACCGGCCCGCTTGCCGAACACGTTGATGTCGAGGAGCGAGTTCGTGCCGAGGCGGTTGGCGCCGTGCACGGACACGCAGGCGACCTCGCCGGCCGCGTACAGGCCCGGGACGACCGTGGTGTTGTCCGCCAGCACCTCACCCTCGACGTTCGTCGGGATGCCGCCCATCGCGTAGTGCGCGGTGGGCTGGATCGGGATCGGGTCCGTGTACGGCTCGATGCCCAGGTAGGTGCGCGCGAACTCGGTGATGTCGGGCAGCTTGGCGTCCAGCTGCTCCGGGGGGAGGTGAGTCAGGTCCAGGTAGACGTGGTCACCCTCGGGGCCGCAGCCCCGGCCCTCGCGGATCTCGGTGTAGATCGACCGCGATACGACGTCACGGGACGCGAGGTCCTTCATGACCGGCGCGTACTTCTCCATGAAGCGCTCGCCGTCCTTGTTGCGGAGGATGCCGCCCTCACCGCGGGCGCCCTCCGTCAGCAGGATGCCCATGCGCCAGATGCCGGTCGGGTGGAACTGGAAGAACTCCATGTCCTCCAGCGGCAGCCCGCGACGGTAGACCGCGGCCTGGCCGTCACCGGTCAGCGTGTGCGCGTTGGACGTCACCTTGAAGAACTTGCCGCAGCCGCCGGACGCGTAGATCACGGCCTTCGCCTGGAAGACGTGGATCTCGCCGGTGGCGAGTTCGTACGCGATGACACCGGCCGAGCGCTTGACGCCGTCGACCTCGGTGATCAGCTGGTCCAGGACGTAGAACTCGTTGAAGAACTCCACGCCCTCCTTGACGCAGTTCTGGTACAGCGTCTGGAGGATCATGTGGCCGGTGCGGTCGGCCGCGTAGCAGGAACGGCGGACCGGGGCCTCGCCGTGGTTCCGGCTGTGACCGCCGAAGCGGCGCTGGTCGATCGTCCCGTTGGGCGTGCGGTTGAACGGCAGGCCCATCTTCTCCAGGTCGAGGACCGAGTCGATGGCCTCCTTCGCCAGGATCTCGGCGGCGTCCTGGTCGACCAGGTAGTCACCGCCCTTGACCGTGTCGAAGGTGTGCCACTCCCAGTTGTCCTCCTCCACGTTCGCCAGCGCGGCGGCCATGCCGCCCTGCGCGGCGCCCGTGTGGGAGCGGGTGGGGTAGAGCTTGGTCAGCACGGCGGTGCGGCTGCGCTTCGTCGACTCGATGGCCGCGCGCATGCCCGCGCCACCGGCGCCGACGATGACGGTGTCGTACTTGTGGATCTTCATGATTCTCGCAGCCCCGTGCCTAGCGGATGTTCGGGTCGAAGGTGAAGATCACCAGCGTGCCGAGCAGGATGGTGAACACCGTGGCGGTGTAGAGCAGGCCCTTGAGCCACAGGCGGGTGTTCGGGCGCTCCGCGTAGTCGTTGATGATCGTGCGCAGACCGTTGGCGCCGTGCAGCATCGCGAGCCACAGCATCAACAGGTCCCAGACCTGCCAGAACGGGGACGCCCAGCGGCCCGCGACGAACGCGAAGCCGATCTTCGACACGCCGCCGTCCAGCACCAGCTGGATCAGCAGGTGGCCGATGACCAGGACGACCAGCACGACACCCGACAGACGCATGAACAGCCATGCGGCCATCTCGAAGTTGCCGCGGGTGGAGCGAGGCGTCTTCTTGGTGCGCTTGCGCGGGGCCTCGATGAGGGGCGCCGGGTTGTCGACGCCGTAGCCGGAGTCGCCCTCTACGGGGCCGATACCGGAAGCGGTGGTTTCAGTGGTCGCCATCGGTGTCAGCTCCCGAACAGTTCACGAGCGGCGTGGCCGAGGACGGGGTAGATCGCCCCGATCATGAGCACGACCCACAGGCCTACGACGGACCAGAACATCTGCTTCTGGTAGCGCGGGCCCTTCGACCAGAAGTCGACGGCGATGACGCGCAGGCCGTTGAGCGCGTGGAAGAGGATGGCCGCGACGAGGCCGTACTCCAGACACGCGACGAGCGGGGTCTTGTACGTGGCTACGACCTTGTCGTAGTCCTCGGGGGAGACACGGACGAGAGCGGTGTCCAGCACGTGAACGAACAGGAAGAAGAAGATGAGGACGCCGGTGACTCGATGAGCCACCCAGGACCACATTCCTTCCCGGCCGCGGTACAGCGTTCCAGCCGGCACGGAAGTCCCTCCGGGAGCGATTATCGGGGCCTGCCGGCTTGTGCTGTCGGTCGGGCCCGGCCGGGTACGGTCCACCGGCCCCCAGCATCGTAGCGATGCGCTGCCGCTGGGCTTAGCCGGGGCCTACCTGTGTGATCAAAGTGGCACGCAGATGGGGGTACTCGGAGGCTAATGGGGTGGTCTCGACGCTTATGTGCCGACTACAGCCCCGCGCCCCTGAGGGAGGACACCAACCGGCCCCTCGCGATGCGGCGGAGTTCCTCTGCCGCCACCACTCGCTCGTCCTCCGGATCGTTTGTCAATCGTGACCGGATGCCTGCCAGTGCATGGTCCAAGGCCTCAGCGGCGGGCAGGCCGTCCAGGCAGATGACGAAGGCGTGGCCGAAGCGGGCCGCGTAGGCAGCCTGGGCTGCGTCCATGGCCATGTGGGCTGCCGAATACGCCCCCTCGGGCACCACGGGGAGCTTCTCGGCCGCCAGGGCCTCGGAGAGATCCGACACGGTCAGGTCGTACGCCGCCTCGTCCGACGCGGCCAGCAGCGCTTCCACGGTCGGATAGGGGCGGTGGGCCGTGACCCGCTCCGCCCAGCGGAGGCTGCGCAGGCAGTCCAGGAGAAGGAGCCTGGCCTCGTCGGCGGGCGCGATGTTGAAGGCGTCCAGGACGGTGGGCAGGCACGGTATGGCCAGTCGGCCAGGAGAATGTGTGGGCGTCACGTGTGTTTCGGCAGGGGAAGCTGTGAGCGGTGTGACGTTACGTTATCGAGAGTGGACATGATCTGTCCGACGGATGCCCGAATTTCACCCGCACGGGGGAGTTTCGGTACGGGTCCGGGACGCGGTCCTCACTCACAAGGCCCTAGGTTGGCGATGTGAGCCAGCACAGGAAGCGAACGGAGAAGCAGGCACGAGGGCTGATCGTCGGGGCGGTCGCCGTCACCGTCGCGGCCGGGGTGGGTCTCGGTCTGTGGGCGGGCAGTGACAGCGGCCCGGCCGGATCGGCCCGGTCCCAGGCCGAGTCACCCATGGGCGGCAGAGTGGAAGGCGCGCCGACCCCTTCGAGGGCCCCGAGCCCGACCCCCAGCCCCACCCGGTCGTACCCCCTGTCCAGCACACCCCGCACCATCCCGGCCGTGCGCGTCCACACCCCGGAGCGCGGTCCCGGTTGGCGTCCCGCCCCCGGCCGGCGCGTGGTCGTGAACAACGCCGGCCTCGCCGACGAAGGGCGTCTCCTCGCCGGTGAGCTGGGGCTGACGTACGCCGGGCGGAAGGACGACATACGCGCCGGGGACGTACGCCTCTCGGTCAATGCCGGGAAGGGCGCGAACCCGGAGTCGTACCGCATGACCGTGCGCGGCGGGCGGGTCGCCATCAGCGGGCCGGACGACGCGGGGGTGTTCTACGGCACCCGCACGCTCAAGCAGGCGGTGCACGGTGGCGCCACGGCGCCGGAGGGCGTCGTGCGCGACGAGCCCGCCAAGCCGGTGCGCGGGTTCCTCCTGGACATCGCGCGCAAGAACTTCACGGCCGGCTGGATCGAGGACCGGGTCCGGGAGCTGGGCGACCTGAAGTTCAACCGGCTCCAGCTGCACTTCTCCGACGACCAGGCGTGGCGGATCGAGTCCGACTCGCACCCGGAGATCGTGTCGAGGGAGCACCTGACCAAGGCGCAGGTGAAGAGGATCGTCGCCCTCGCGGCGCAGCGGCACATCACCGTCGTACCGGAGATCGACTCGCCCGGACACCTGGGGGCCGTCATCGCCGCCCACCCGGAGCTCCAGCTGCGCAGCGGGGCGGGGAACGTGGCGCGCGGGGCCGTCGACATCTCCAACCCCGCTTCCGCCAAGATCGTCGACGACCTGCTGAACGAGTACGCCGGCCTTTTCCCCGGCGCCGACTGGCACCTCGGCGGCGACGAGTACCGCGCGCTCATGGTGTCCGACCCGGAGGCGACCTACCCGCAGCTCGCCGCCGCCGCCAGGGAGGCCTACGGCGCCGGCGCCACCGTCGAGGACCTGACCACGGGCTGGCTCAACGACCGCGCCGACACCGTCCGGGCGCACGGCCGGGCCCCGATCGCGTGGAACGACGGATTCTTCCGGGGGACGTCCGTCCGCGCCGCCGACGACATCCGGGTGGGGTACTGGACGGGCAAGGAGATAGGCGCCCGGCAGCCGGTGGAGTATCTGAGCGCGGGGCGCAAGGTCGTCAACTACAACGACAAGTTCCTCTACTACGTCCTCGGGCAGCCCAACCAGTTCTACTATCCGACGGGACAGCGGATCTACGAGGAGTGGACCCCGCGAGTCATCCGCGGAACGACACCCGTCCCCTCGAAGTACGACAGCCAGATCCTCGGCGGCTACTTCGCGGTGTGGTGCGACTTCCCGAACGCGCAGACGCAGGACCAGGTCGCGACAGGCATCCGGATGCCGCTGCGGGCGACCGTGCAGAAGCTGTGGGATCCGGGGAAGCCCGCCCTGACCTGGACGCGGTTCAAGGCGCTCGCGGACCGGCTGAGCTGAGGAACCGCGGATTCCTGTGGACGTACGGGGCCGTCGAACCGTATGTTCCGCATGCCGCGCGTGAGGCTCTGGGGAGAACCCGCGCGGTCTGCTGATCATCCGCACCTCGGGGGGACCTCACCATGCTCTGTACGCGCTGCCTGCATGCCGAAGCGGCACCGGACGGCGTTCTGTGCGCCGGGTGCGCCACGCCCGCCGGGTTCGCGGCCCCGCCGGCCGGTGTCACACCGAAGATCTGGCTGCGCTCGCCGGTGGGGCTCGGGCGCGCCACCGCGGTACTGCTCGGAGTGATGGCGGCCGTCGACGCGTTCGCCCTCGGCGCGGACTTCCTCATGTACGACGTCACGGGCGACCTCGCCGTGGGAGACACCGGGGGCGCCGTACTGGACCGGGCCGACCTGGCGGACACACTCACCGGCGTGGCCGGTGCCGCCCAGGGGCTCATGCTGGTCGTCTGCGCCGTCGTCTTCGTGATCTGGCTGTGGCGGGTCCGGCGCAACGCCGAGGTGTTCGCCCCGGACGGACACCACAAGGCGCGGGCCTGGGTGATCGCCGGCTGGGTCGTGCCGATCGCGAGCCTGTGGTACCCGCGCCGGGTCGTGGTCGACATCTGGGACGCGAGCAGCACGGGGGACAAGCCCGGCGGGCATGCCCTGATCAACGTCTGGTGGACGCTGTGGCTCCTCTCCCAGACCATCGGGCGGGTCCTGTACACCGCGTTCGAGGAGGCCGACACCTCCCAGGAGATCCGCGACTCCATGACGCAGCTGATGGTCGCCGACGGTCTCGACCTCGTGGCCGCCCTGGTCGCCGCCGCCGTCGTGCTCCGGCTCACCCGGATGCAGGACGAGAAGGCCCGCCAGGGACCCGCGGTGCCCGTCGCCGTATGACGGATTTGGTCCATCCTGCTGCGAACTGCCGTACGAATGTGGTGTATTCGGGCCCGAGCCGTACCGAGCAGCCAGGGGGACCGGGGATGGGCTACTGGGGTTACTTCGTCGTGGGCCGCGGGGAGCGGCCGCTCGCCGAACTGGACGCGCTGGCCGGAGCCGAGGGCATGGTCCTACGCGAGTCGGCGCCCGACGGATGGCAGGTCTGGGAGTACGCGAACGGCGAGGGCGATGTCGGCAACATGAACGCCCTTGCCCTGGAGAGTGGTTCGCCCGCGCTCTTCGGATACGTCATGGACAGTGCGTCGGTCGTCCTGGAGGCGGCCGGGCCGGAGAGCGGGGCCTGGACGACCTGTCTGGCCCGTTCCGCCATGGCCGAGTACATCGGGGGCGGCGAGGAGGGGCTGACCCTGGAGGACTACTTCCTCGAACCCCGGGACGCGGCCGCGCGGGCCGTCGCCTGGGCGGCGGAGGCGGGCCGCGAGGTGGCCGAGGAGCCATTGCTCGACGTACTGAGCGCCGATCCCGACCCGTTGGCCGAAAACCTCTTCTTCCGTATGCTCGACCGGCTCGGTGTGGTGCCCCTGTGACACTCCCGGGCCATTGCGCGCAGTAAGGGGAAGTGCGGGTTCCGTTAGGGGATACCGCTCGGCGAGGGAGGCGTGGATGAGTCTGGTGGAGCTGATCGGCCAGGCCGACGAACGCGGACTGGCCGCCAGCGGGTTGGCTTGTTTGGATCGCTGTGTACCGCTGCTCGGTGGCGACGACGAGGTTCTCCGGCCCCTGTGGGCGGGGCTCGCGGAGGACGCCGGGGCCGCGGAGTGGGGCGAACGGCTGGAGCAGGTGCGGGGGAAACTGGGCGGCGAGTTCGGAGCGGCCGACGGAGGCGGCGGGGAGCCGGACGCGGGTGGCTCCGGCGACTTCTCCGGTTCCGGCTCCGGTTCCGGTTCCGGCTCCGGTGAGGACGAGGCCGTGCTGCTGGCCCGCCGGATGCTCGCCGCCGCGCCGGTGGAACGGTCCGCCGCCGGGGTACGGGTGTGGGCCGACGCCTGCTCGGTCGCCGCGCTCCGGATCCACGGGCTGCTCGACCCCCTGACGGGCGCCGGCGACTCGGTCGACGCCCGCCGCGAGGGCCGTACGGAGGGCATGTCTCCCCTCGTCGCCGCCGAACTGCGCCGCCAGATCACCGTCCTGGAACTCCTCGCCGGCCACGGCCCGGCAGGCCTGCGTCCGGCCCTGGAGGTGTCGACGGAAGGCCGCCGGGTGCTGCGCGCGGTGGTGTCCCGGAGGAGCCGGCGGCGAGGGTGACGGAGGGCGGCCCGGTGGAGGAGCGGCTCACTGGACGAGCCACTTGACCACCGCGTCCCCGTACCGCGCCGTCTGGTCGTAGAACGCCGTCAGATCCCGGTGCGCCGCCGCGAACACCCCCCGCGCCTCCCGTTCCGCGGCCGCACCGCCGTGTCTCGGCAGCAACTCCTCGCGGACGACCAGCCACAGGGCCTCGAAGTCGGCCGAACCGAGGTACGCCGAGACACGGTTCGCCCGTGCCGCCGTCAGGAGCAGGAACGGGGGCTTGTCGTGGTCGCCCGGGTAGACCGGCAGCCCGCCGAGGACCACCTCGGCGCCGGCGTAGAGGAGTTCGTGGTCCAGGTAGGACTTGTCCAGCACCTCCTCCCGGTGCCGTCCGATGCGTTCGCGGACGGCGTCCCAGTCGTCCTCGAACAGCCGTTGCATCCAGTTCGCGCTGTTGCGCAGTGCCGAGGGCGGCACCGCGCGGAGATGGAAGTAGTCACTCATCAGAGACAGGAGCGCAGCGGAGGGCCGAATCGTCACTCCGGCGTCAACCTCGCGACGGAGAGGGTCCTGTGACCGTCCGGAGAGGGATACGGCGAAGGTGGGTCGGTCCTGCACCGGTCCGCGCGAAGGCCCCGATCCGGGTGACGAAACACCTCGCTGACACGCTTTCCCCAAGTGATGACTGATGTGACGGCTCATACGACGGCTCATATGACGACCCGCCAGGCACCCATGCCCGCAACCAGGCCCTCCGCCGCAACCAGGCCCTCCGCCGCGACCAAGCCCGTGCGCTGGGCGGCCGACGCGGTGTCGGCCCTGCGCGAGGGCGCACGCGTCCGGCTCGACTACTCGGCGCAGAGCCTGTGGCGCGTCGACCGGCTGATCGAGGAGATACGGCGGGAGGGGGCGCCGTACGCCGCCGTGGAGACCGTGCTGCGCGGGCTCGGCGCCTACGCCGGTGAGGTCGTCGTCCGCCAGGCCGGTGCCGAGTGGTGGACGAGCGGCGGCGACCACTGGGTCCGCACCCCCGACGGACGGCTGTGGGACCCGGTGGACGAGGCCCGCCGCTGCTTCGCGGGGGACGGCTCGCTGCGACTGCTGTGCCGGGACGCGACGGGCGCCGTGCGGAGCTGACCGCGGAGGCGGCGGCACCCGAGGCAAAAACACCGTAATAAGAGACGCTGCCGTTCCCAAGGGAGCGGCGGCAGGCGCACGATGGGGTCATGGCCGACAACCGTCGTTGGTGGGCGCTGGTCGTCATCGCGCTCGCCCAGTTGATGGTCGTGCTGGACATGACCATCGTCAACATCGCCCTGCCGTCCGCCCAGGCCGACCTGAACATGTCGGACGGGAACAGGCAGTGGGTCATTACCGCCTACACCCTCGCCTTCGGCGGACTGCTGCTGCTCGGCGGCCGGATCGCCGACCTCGCCGGGCGCAAGACCACCTTCATGATCGGGCTCGTCGGCTTCGCCGCCGCCTCCGCGCTCGGCGGGGCCGCGACGGGGCAGGGGATGCTGTTCGGGGCGCGGGCCCTGCAGGGCGTGTTCGCCGCACTGCTCGCACCGGCCGCGCTGTCGCTGCTCGCGACGACGTTCACCGATCCCAAGGACCGCGCGAAGGCCTTCGGGGTGTTCGGGGCGATCGTCGGGGCGGGCGCCGCGATCGGGCTGCTCGCGGGCGGTCTGCTCACCGAGTATCTGGACTGGCGCTGGTGTCTGTACGTCAACGTGCCCATCGCGCTGGTCGCGTTCGCGGGCGCGTGGGCGATCCTCGCGCCCGGCGGACGGCACCCCGACGCCCATCTCGACGTGCCGGGCGCGCTGCTCGGCTCGGGCGGCATGGTGTCCCTGGTGTACGGCTTCTCCGAGGCGGCGTCCCGGGGTTGGGACGACGGGCTGGTGGTGACCCTGCTGGTCGCCGGAGTTGTGCTGCTCGCCGCCTTCGCGGTGTGGCAGACCCGGGCGCGGGTGCCGTTGCTGCCGATGTCGGTGGTCAAGGACAGGCAGCGCGTCGGCGCCTTCCTGACCGTGCTGTTCGTCACCGTCGGGATGTTCGGCGTGTTCCTCTTCCTGACCTACTACCTGCAGGGCGTCCTTGGATGGTCGCCGCTGAAGACCGGGCTCGCGTATCTGCCGATGACGGCCGCGATGATCGTCGGCTCGACGCAGATCGCCGCACGGCTGCTGAGCAGGGTGCCGCCGAGGACCTTGATCGTGCCCGGACTGCTCGTGGCCGCGGGCGGGTTGGCGATCATCGCGCAGGTCGGCGTCGAGCCGGCGTACACCTCGCACGTCCTGCCCGGGATGCTGATGCTGGGTCTCGGCATGAGTACGGCGATGATGACCTCCATCTCGCTGGCCACCGGCAGTGTCGCGCCGCGTGACTCGGGGGCGGCCTCGGCGACCTTCAACACGGCCCAGCAGGTGGGCGGTTCGATCGGTACGGCGCTGCTGAACACGATCGCCGCGAGTGCGACCGCGACCTACCTGACCGCGCACGCCGGACCCGGCGTCGACAAGCGGCTGCTCCAGGCCGAGGCCACGGTGCACGGCTTCAACGTGGCCACCTGGTGGGCGTTCGGGGCGCTGCTGCTGGCCGCGCTGATCGCGGGAGTCGTCGTGAACGCGGAACGGGCGCCCACTCCCCAGGGTGCGGGGGAGCGGGCGCCCGAGCCGGTGGACACGCTGGGCTGAGGCGCTACTTGATGTAGACCAGGCCGTCCGTCGTGATCGTCGGGCGGCCGCTGGTGCCCACCACCACGATCTTCACCGTGTGCTTGGCGCTGCTGGACCACGACTTGGTCCAGATCGCCTGGCGGTAGGCGGTGGTCGAGGACTTCAGGTCGACGGTCGCGACCTTGGTGCCGTCCACGTACACGTACGCCTGCCCGGAGGTGGACGCCCGCGAGACCACCCACGCGGCGGACCGGCCGGTGAACGTCCAGGTCAGGCTCGCGCCCTTGGAACCGCTGGAGTACGACTTGCCGCCGAGGTAGCTGGTGGAGGAACGCGTCGTCCAGCTGCCGGACTTGGTGGCCGAGGTCTCCTGAAGGATCATCGGCGTGTACGAGGGGGACGACGTACGGGTGTTGCCCGCGAAGTCGTACGCCTTCATCGACCAGATGCTCGCGGTACCCGGCTTGGCGGTACGGCTGGAGCTGGTGGTGGTCGGGCCGAAGGTGGCCGTCGTCGGGGACAGCAGGCTCACCTGCTTCAGGGCCTGGGAGTCGGCGGCCTTCCAGCCGAGGGTGACCGGGACGGCGGTGGTGTTGACCGTGCCGGTGCGCAGGGTGATCTTCGGGGTGGTGGAGAAGGTCGGCGCGGTGGTGTCGGTCGCGACCGTCAGCGCGGTGGTCGTCGCGGTCTTGCCGGACTGGTGCACGGCCCGTACGGCGACCTTGTGGCTGCCCGCGGCCAGGGTGGTGCCGGCCGAGGTGGCCGTACCGGACGTGGTCGCGACGACCTTGCCGTCGACCAGCAGCTCGAACTTCGAGATCAGCGAACCCGGCGTGGTGGCCGACCACTTCGCCGTGATCGCGCCCTTGGTCCAGTACGTCGAGCCGGACAGGGCCGCGCCGGTCAGCGAGGTGAGCTTCAGGCCCTGCACCGGGCCGGACGCCCAGGCGCGGATGGTCGGCAGCTGGGCGTACAGGGAGTTGCCCGGGCACTCGGTGGCGTAGCCGTCGCGGTGGCCGGAGATCCGGTTGAAGGTGTAGAGACTGCCCCCGGTGAAGCTCGTACCGGCGAGGTTCTTCTGGGTCGCGCCCGCCTTCAGCTGGACCGTCGAGTTGGGGTCGACGCCGTACTGGCCGAGCTTCCAGGCCGCGATCCGGGCGACCGAGGTGAGGGCGGCGTTCGAGGCGCCCGCGGCGGTGTAGTTGCCGAGGATCGCGATGCCGGTGGACTCACGGTTCCAGCCGTAGGTGTGCGCGCCGAGGACCGGCAGGGCCACGCCGCCCTTGCGGCCCTCGAAGATGGTGCCGCACTTGTCGACGAGGAAGTTGTAGCCGATGTCGTTCCAGCCGTTGGTCTGCGTGTGGTACGCGTAGATGCCGCGCACGATCGCCGCGGAGTCGGCGCACGAGTAGTCGTTGGAGCCGTCCGTGTGGTGCACGAAGACGGCCTTCACATCGGCGTTGTACTCCGACGGGTCGGGGCTGAGCGACTCGTCGGCGCCCCAGCCGGCGCGGGAGACCATCGAGGGCTCGGGGACCGTCGACGGGGGCGCGGTGGGGATGGTGGCGGTGGGCGTGGGGGTCGGCGTCGGGGAGGCGGTGACCGAAGCGGACGCCGAAGCCGAAGCCGACTCGGAAGCCGAAGCGGAGACCGTGGCCGTCGGTGACGTCGAGTCGGTCGGTGACGTCGAGTCGGTCGGCGACGTCGAGTCGGTCGGAGTCGGTGTCGGCGTCTCGTCCGCGGCGAACGCCGCCGGGTCCGTGTCGTCGCCGGCGTTCTTCTGCTCGGCGGCGGTCGCGATGCCCGGGTCGACGAGGTTGACCTCAAGTCCCTTGGGAAGTCCGGCACTTGTGGTGCCGTCCTCGTGGACGACCTGCGCCTGCACGCCGTCCGAGGGACCGACCCACAGCGGTTCGGACGCGCCGCGGGCGCCGCTGCGCTCCTCGGGGTCCTCCGGCGGGTCGATGTTCGTCTCCAGGTCCTGCCAGGCGGTCCACTCGCCCGTGTCGCTGCTGCGGGTACGGACCTGCGCCTTGCCCTCCAGCGGTTTGGTCACCCCCGTCCAGGAGACACCGAGCAGCGAGAACTCCTTGGTCTCGGTGCGCGGCAGCTCCCGCTTGCCGGCCGCGGTGCCCTTCAGCGTCAGGTCGTAGACCTTCACCGGCCGCTTGGGCTGCACGTCCCCCGCGGCGTCGTTCGACGGACTGGCGGCGGCGTAGGTCGCGATGCCGCCGCCTCCCAGAACCACCGCGCCGAGTGTCAGCCACGCCCTCCGCTTCATGCTGAGCGGTCTGTACGCACGGCTTTTTCGACGACTCACTACCCCACCCCTGAATTTGGTCACAGAAACACCACCTGTCACACAGGTGGCATCTACACAGCGTACGAACACTGCCAGGTGTCACAGGTGTTCGAGGCTGGGTGCCCGGTATGTCCAAGCTGCTGTGACACTTCCGTGAGGTCCGGCGCTGTTGACCGTGGGGGACATGGGCAAGGGTGTGACCGCGCCGAACGGTGCGGAATCGCCACGAACCGGTACGGACAGGAAAGTTCTTGGGCCAGGGAGGGGAACCCCGCCGCGTGCAGGCGTACGACGGGGAACTGGGCGCGGCCGTCGCGCTGGCCCAGGAGGGCGACGAGGCCGCCTTCGCGGTCGCCTACCGGCTGGTGCAGCCCGGACTGCTCGGGTATCTGCGCGGGCTGGTCGGGGAGGACGCGGAGGACGTGGCGTCGGACGCCTGGCTGGAGATCGCCCGGGACCTGGGCCGGTTCAGGGGTGACGGGGCGGGCTTCCGCGGCTGGACCGCGACCATCGCCCGGCACCGGGCCCTGGACCATCTGCGCCGGCAGCGGGTGCGGCCCCGGTCGGCGGCGCTGGAGCAGGACATGCTGGACCTGCCCGGCCCGCACAGCACCCACGACCAGGCGCTGGAGTCCCTCTCCACCGAGTACGCCCTCGAACTGGTCCGGGGGCTCCCGCGCGACCAGGCAGAGGCGGTGTTGCTGCGGGTCGTCGTCGGACTGGACGGTCCCGCGGCCGCCCGCGTCCTCGGCAAGCGCCCCGGCGCGGTGCGTACCGCGGCGTACCGGGGGCTGAAGCGGCTGGCGCACCAGTTGGGCGCCGAGAGTGTGACGGATGATGGCCCCCGGACGCTGGGGGAGTCGACATGACAGGCGAGGACGCCACGTCGGACAGGGATGGACACGGCATGGGTGACGAACGGAGCGGCGATGCCTCCGGCCGTCGGCATGCGCGCCGGGAGGAGACCCTGCGGGGCCGGCCGGCACGGGATGGGCGGCCGCCGTACGACGAGGCTGCCCACGATGACGGTCCCCTCAAGGCCCTGCTCGTCGCGGCCCTCCGTGGGGAGTCCGACGGCGAGGGGGAGTTGCGGGCCGTGGCCGCCTTCCGGGCGGAGCGGGACGCCGGGGCGCACCGGGCGCGGACCCGGCGGCGGGACGACTGGCGGCCCCGCTCGCAGCGGCGCCGGGCACGTTCGCTGAAGGCGACGCTCTCGGTGCTCCTCGCGAGTCTCACCCTCGGCGGTGTCGCCTACGCGGCGATCGACTCGGCGGGCAGTGGTGGGGCCAAGGGCGCGACGGGCGGGAAGGACGTACGCCCGAGCGTCTCGGCGAGCACCCCGGCCGATTCGCACAGCAGCGCGAGGCCGACCCCGTCCGCCCCGGCCGAGCGCCCGCCCACCGCGAAGGACACCCTGGCCCGCTGCCGCGCCTACGAAAACCTCCGGGGCCGGGGCAAGGCACTGGACTCCACGGCGTACCAGCGGCTCGTGACGGCGGCCGGCGGCGAGGGGAACGTGCGCGCTTACTGCGCCAAACTGACGGGCACGGACGCGGGGACGGCCGGCGCGAATGACGCGGGCGGTGCGGGGGCCGCAGGTGACGCGGGGGCCGCGGGTGACGCGGGTGGCGCGAAACCGGGGAAGCAGACGGCCGGGGCGAGCGACCCCCAGAACGCGGACAAGAACAAGTCCGGGAAGCAGTGACCCGTCGCGGCCGAGTCCCGCTGACCGCGTTCAGCCCGCTCAGCCTGCGGCGATGACAGCCTGGATCAGGATCTCCGGTTGGACCGCGCCAGAGCCGACCGGCGGAGCCGTAGACGCCGCGGAGACGGCCGGGGCCGCCACCCCCCACAGGAGAGGCCCCGGCCGTCGCGCGGTACGGGCCGCGCGGCGGCCCGTACTTCCTTCAGCGCCAAGAGTGCGGTTTCTGTCACACCCTGCAGAGCCCGCCACGGATCACGAGGTAGTTGCATTTTGTACGGACATGGACGAGCAGCGGTTTCAGGTCGTAACGTGCCTTTCGCGCCGGGCGCGGAAGTTGAATGATCAGCGCGACTCTCGAGCGATCACCACAACCCCTCGACGGCTCGAAGTGGCGACCATCGATCGCGACCATGTATTGAGGATTCACGGGTGCTGGGGGACGACGCGGAGTTGACTGCCGCGGTGCTTGCGGCACAGGACGGGAACGAGACCGCGTTCCGGACTGTGTACCGCGCGGTGCACCCGCGGCTGCTCGGATACGTCCGGACGCTGGTCGGTGACCCGGACGCCGAGGACGTGGCCTCCGAGGCCTGGCTCCAGATAGCCCGTGACCTGGACCGGTTCGACGGGGACGCGGACCGCTTCCGCGGCTGGGCCGCACGGATAGCCCGCAACCGCGCCCTCGACCACATCCGGATGCGCGGCCGCCGGCCCGCCATCGGCGGCGACGAGACCGAGCTGACCGGAAAGCCCGCCGAGTCGGACACCGCGGGCGAGGCCATCGAGGCGCTGGCCACCGGCAGCACCCTCTCGCTCATCGCCCGGCTGCCCCAGGACCAGGCCGAGGCGGTCGTGCTGCGCGTGGTGGTCGGCCTGGATGCCAAGACCGCCGCCGAGACCCTCGGCAAGCGTCCCGGCGCGGTACGCACGGCCGCGCACCGAGGTCTGAAACGGCTCGCCGAGCTCCTCGGCGAGGATCCGGAATCGGCCGGTGCGCTCGATGCCCTGCCGCCCCAGCGAGAACCGCAGGACAGTGCGGTGACGTCCGCGAGTGTGACGCATATGCGTCCGCGGACGCAGAAGGACATGTGATGGCCGACGAGAGCTACGGGTGGCTGGACCTCGAGACAGCGGAGCGGTTGCTGCGCGGCGAGTCACTGGAAGCTGTCGACGCGGCCGACCGCGACCACGCCGAACGCCTCGCGAAAACGCTGGAGGCGCTGACCGCGGAACCCGCGCCGACCAGCGGCGGACTTCCCGGCGAGGAGGCCGCGCTGGCCGCGTTCCGCAAGGTGCGCTCGGATCGTGCGGACGACTGGGTGAGCCCGGTCGCCCGGGGCCGGCACCGGTCCGGAGCAGGCCGCACCGATGCCGGTGTCGTGCGGATCGGCGCACCGGACGCGGGGGCCGGCCGTCCCCGCCGGCGGCGCCCCACGCACCTCGGACTGGCCGCCGTACTGGCCGCGAGCATGGTCGGCGGAGTGGCCGTCGCGGCCGGAATCGGAGTCCTGCCGCACCTCGGGGACGGCGAACCGGAACCCGCCGCGTCGGTGTCGGCCGCCGCCACCCCGGACACCCCGCTCGTCTCGCCCTCGGCCCCTCAGGTCGCGCCCTCGCCCGAGAACTCCCCCTCCGGCGGGGCCGGCTCCCGGGACACGGCACGCGGCGACACCGGCGCGGCCCCCGACACGGGCTCCGAAGGCCCGGGCGTACGACCCCGCAGGGACTGGAACGGATCCGCCTCGGCCTGCCGGGACATGCGCGACGGCAAGAACCTCGACCCCACCCGCAAGCGTGCCCTGGAGGACGCGGCGGGCGGCACCTCGCGGGTGTGGAAGTACTGCCGGGGTGTCCTGTCCGGCGCCGACACCCGGGGCGAGGCCCAGTCCGCCCCCGGCGACCGCACGGGCGACGGCAAGGGCGACGGCAAGGGCGAGGACACCGGCAGCAGCGAGGACAACGACAAGAGCGGCCACGGCGACCGGAACGGCCACGGCCACAACGACAGCCGGTTCACGTCCCCTCGCAAGAACCACCACGCCCCCGACGGCGGCACCTCCGACGCCCCGCTCGCCTCGCCCCGGGCAACGATGTCACCGAACCCGGGGCCGAGCCCGTCGTACAGCGCGATCTGACCGCTCGCCCCATAGCTGACCTGCACTTTTCTCACCCACCGCGGTTTCGGTCGCGGTGGGTGTGACGTTTTCGGCCGCTGTAGCGCAGTACTGAGTGAGCCGACTGGTCATCGGCCGTCGCACAGAGCCGGGGTTCCCCCCGTACCTACGGCTCGTGCACCTGGCGCGGGCGGGACACGTTCCCCCGGTCCCGTCCGCGCCCCTAACTCCTCCTCGCGGAACTCACCAGTGGACGACGACCTTGTCGCCGTTCCGTACCTGGGCGAACAGGCCGGCGATCGCCGCCTCGTCCCGCACATTGACGCAGCCGTGCGAGGCACCCGCGTATCCGTGGGCCGCGAAGTCGGCCGAGTAGTGCACCGCCTGGCCGCCGCTGAAGAACATGGCGTACGGCATCGGCGAGTCGTAGAGCGTCGACACATGGTGCCGGGACTTCCAGTAGACGCTGAACACGCCCTCACGGGTCGGCGTCCCCACCGAGCCGAAGCGGACCGGCACGGTCCTCACCGTCCGGCCGTCGATCATCCAGCGCAGTGTCCGGCTCGTCTTGCTGATGCACAGCACCCGCCCGGTCAGACAGCGTGCGTCCGGCGCGTCGGCCGGCTGCCCGCCCATCAGATACAGCTCCCACTTGCCCGGCTCGTGCGTCATGTTCACCAGCCGCTTCCAGGTGACCGTGTCGGTCTTCCCGGTCCTCGGCAGCCCGCGCTTGCCCTGGAACCCCTCGACCGCGCGCTCGGTGAGGTCGTCGTACGACCCCGTCGGCCCGTCGTAGAGCCACGCGACCTGCCGTAGCCGGGCCTGCAACTCCCGCACATCCCGCCCGGAGTCGCCGCGCGACCACAGCACGGCGGCGGGCGCGGCGGCCGGAGCGGACGGTGTCGCACTCGGCTTCGGGTCGTCGTCCGCCGGTGGCGTACTGCGCTTCGGGACCTCGATCCGTACCGGTAGACGCCGCTTGCCGTCGCCGTCCCCGTCGGCGGTCTGCACCGTACAGCCGGAGGCCAACGCCAGGACCAGCAGTGCGGCGAACGATCTCCCCATGCCCGTAGTACGCATCCGGACCCCCTGTCGTCTCACCGGCATCCCCTGAGATGTCTCCCCCCGGACGGCCGGTTGCGAACGACCCGGCGGCGCTTCGCCCGAGACCGCAATACGGTGGTGGGCATGACGCGTGAGTCGGAGTCCGGACTGCCCATCGAACCCGTCTACGGTCCCGAGACCCTTCAGGGCTGGAGCCCCGAGGAGAAGCTCGGTGAGCCGGGCGGGTACCCCTTCACGCGGGGCGTGTATCCGTCGATGTACACGGGCCGCCCCTGGACGATGCGCCAGTACGCCGGTTTCGGCACGGCCGTGGAGTCCAACGCCCGCTACCGGCAGTTGATCGCCCACGGCACGACGGGCCTGTCGGTCGCCTTCGACCTGCCCACCCAGATGGGCCACGACTCCGACGCCCCGATCGCGCACGGCGAGGTCGGCAAGGTCGGTGTCGCGATCGACTCGATCGACGACATGCGGGTGCTGTTCGGCGGGATCCCGCTGGACCAGGTGTCGACGTCGATGACGATCAACGCCCCCGCGGCCCTTCTGCTGCTCCTGTACCAACTGGTCGCCGAGGAGCAGGGCGTCGGCGCCGACCGGCTCACCGGCACGATCCAGAACGACGTGCTGAAGGAGTACATCGCGCGCGGCACGTACATCTTCCCGCCGAAGCCGTCGCTGCGCCTGATCGCCGACATCTTCAAGTACTGCCAGGCCGAGATCCCCCGGTGGAACACGATCTCGATCTCCGGTTACCACATGGCGGAGGCCGGTGCCTCGCCCGCGCAGGAGATCGCGTTCACGCTGGCGGACGGCATTGAGTACGTGCGCACGGCGGTCGCGGCCGGCATGGACGTCGACGACTTCGCTCCGCGCCTGTCCTTCTTCTTCGTGGCGCGTACGACGATCCTGGAGGAGGTCGCCAAGTTCCGTGCGGCCCGCCGGATTTGGGCGAGGGTGATGCGGGACGAGTTCGGCGCGCGGAACCCGAAGTCCCTGATGCTCCGCTTCCACACCCAGACGGCCGGGGTCCAGCTGACGGCCCAGCAGCCGGAGGTCAACCTGGTCAGGGTCGCCGTCCAGGGCCTCGCAGCCGTCCTCGGCGGCACCCAGTCACTGCACACCAACTCCTACGACGAGGCCATCGCCCTGCCGACCGACAAGTCCGCCCGCCTGGCCCTGCGCACCCAGCAGGTGCTGGCCTACGAGACCGACGTGACGGCGACGGTCGACCCGTTCGCGGGCTCGTACGTCATCGAGAAGATGACGGACGACGTCGAGGCCGCGGCACTCGATCTGATGCGGAAGGTCGAGGACCTCGGCGGTGCGGTCGCCGCCATCGAGCACGGCTTCCAGAAGAACGAGATCGAGCACAACGCCTACCGCATCGCCCAGGAAACCGACTCGGGCGAGCGGGTGGTCGTGGGTGTCAACCGCTTCCAGCTTGACGAGGAGGAGCCCTACGAGCCCCTTCGCGTCGACCCCGCCATCGAGGCCCAGCAGGCGGAGCGGCTGGCCCGACTCCGTGCCGAGCGCGACCGGTCCGCGGTGGACTCGGCCCTCGCCGCCCTGAAGAAGGCCGCCGAGGGCGAGGACAACGTCCTCCACCCGATGAAGGACGCGCTCAAGGCCCGCGCGACGGTGGGCGAGGTGTGCAACGCGCTGCGCGAGGTGTGGGGCACCTATGTCCCGTCGGACGCGTTCTGAGTGCGACACTCGTTCCCATGTTCGGTGTCATCGACCTCCCCACTTATCTGGCCGGCCTCGTCCTGATAGTCCTGCTGCCCGGCCCCAACTCGCTGTACGTCGTCTCCGTCGCCGCGCGGCGGGGAGTACGGGCCGGGTACACGGCGGCGGCGGGCGTCTGGTGCGGGGACGCCGTGCTGATGACCCTGTCCGCGGCCGGGGTCGCCTCGCTGCTCCAGGCCAACGCCGTGCTGTTCGGGATCGTGAAGTACGCGGGGGCCGGGTATCTGACCTGGCTCGCGGTGGGGATGCTGCGGGCCGCGTGGGGGATGTGGCGGGCCCGGCGGGAGCAGACCGCCGAGGAGGCTCCCGTCGCCGGGGCCGGTGACGAGCGGCCGTGTCGCAGGGCCCTCGTGATCAGTCTGTTCAACCCCAAGGCGATCCTGTTCTTCGTCGCCTTCTTCGTGCAGTTCGTGGATCCGGGATACGCCTATCCGGCGATCTCGTTCGTCGTCCTGGGAGCCTTCGCCCAGCTGGCCAGCTTCCTGTACCTCACCGCGCTGATATTCGGCGGGACGAGGCTGGCGGATGCCTTCCGGCGTCGGCGCAGGTTGTCGGCGGGGGCGACCTCGGCGGCCGGGGCGCTGTTCCTCGGGTTCGCGGTGAAGTTGTCGTTCGCTAGCGCGTGACCGTTCGGCCGGCATAACTCACCAGCGTCGCGGCGTCCTCACCCGCCCAGCCCACATAGCCGTCCGGACGCACCAGGAACAGCCCCTTCCCGTACGACGGCTGGTCCTCGCCGGTGACCACACGCACGGACTCCGGCAGCTCCGGTGCCTCCACGCCCACCGCCACCAGCGTCCAGTGCGGGCCCCGGAACGCGTCGAAGAGGCGGACGCCGTCCAGCTTGCCGTCGGGGGCGCGGTCGCCGGCGCGGAGCCCGCTCGGTGCCGTGCGCGTCTCCTCCGTGAGGGACGAGTCCCGGTACCCCAGGCCCAGTTGGCGGGTCGCCTCGCCGCGGCGGACCTCGCCCCGGTGCACGCCCGTCGAGATGCCCAGCATGTGCGCGGCGATGGGCCGGCGTTCCTCCTCGTAGGTGTCCAGGAGGGCGGCCGGGGCATCGCCCCGCAGCACCGCGCCCAGCTTCCAGCCCAGGTTGTACGCGTCCTGGACGCTCGTGTTCAGGCCCTGCCCGCCCGCGGGGGAGTGGACGTGGGCCGCGTCACCGGCGAGGAAGATCCGGCCGGAGCGGAAACGGTCCGCGAGGGCCGCGCGGGGCCGGAAGTCGGAGGCCCAGCGCACCTCGGTCACCGACTCGGCGGCCAGGTGGGAGCGTGCCGTGACGACCGCGCGGATGGCGTCGGGGGACAGGTCCACCACCGTGCCCTCCGGGAACTGGGCCACGACCTGGAAGTCCTCGGTGCCGGCGAGCGGGCAGACAGCGAGGTAGCCGCTCTCGCCGCGCGGCGGGAAGACGTGCCAGTTGTCCCGGTCGAGGCCGGTGATGCGGACGTCCGCGACGAGGAGGGGGTTCGGGTCGACCGTCTCGCCGGTCATGGCGATGCCGAGTGTCCGGCGGACGACCGAGCGTCCGCCGTCGGCGGCGACCACGTACCGGGCGCGGACGTCGGCGCCCGCCGCGAAGCGCACGGTCACCCCGTCGGCGTCCTGCTCGAACCCCACGACCTCCCGGCCGAAGGACACCCGCCCGCCCAGCTCCTCCAGCCGTTCGAACAGCACCTGCTGGGTGCGCCACTGCGGCACCATCCAGGGCGCGTTGTACGGCGAGTCCTCCGTCGCCTCGGCCGGGTCGAACATCCGGTGCTCGCCGACCCGCTCGCCGTCCTGCCAGACCATGCCGACCGGGTAGGTCCCGCCGACCGCGAGGATCGCGTCGAGCACGCCGAGGTCGTCGAAGACCTCCATCGTGCGTGGCTGGAGGCCCTTGCCGCGTGAGCCCGGGAACAGCCGGTCCGCCTTCTCCACGACCAGCGCGTCCACGCCCCGCCGGGCGAGGTCGATACCGAGGGCGAGACCGGTGGGGCCGGCGCCGACGACCAGTACGTCCGTGTTCATACCCATCTCCTTAACGCTGTTAAGTGCCGTCAACCTCGAGAGTGCCCTTAACGCTGTTAAGCTGTCAAGCGTGAGTACGGAGAAACGCCCGCCCCTGGACCGCGCCCGGGTCGCCGACACCGCCCTGAAGCTCCTGAACGAAGTGGGCCTCGACGGCCTCACCCTGCGGGCCATCGCCAGGGAACTCGATGTCAAGGCCCCCGCCCTGTACTGGCACTTCAAGGACAAGCAGGCGCTGCTCGACGAGATGGCGACGGAGATGTTCCGGCGGATGGTCGCCGGGACCGAGCTCGACCCGTCCGACACCTGGCGCGAACGCCTGCTCAAGTCCAACCGCGGCCTGCGCACCGCCCTGCTCGGCTACCGCGACGGCGCCAAGGTCTACAGCGGCTCACGCTTCACGGGCCTGGTCCACGTCGAGCAGATGGAGGAGACCCTCCGTCTCTTCACGGCCGCCGGCTTCACCCTCGCCCAGGCGGTCCGGGCCACGTCGACGTCGTACCTCTACACGCTCGGCTTCGTCACCGAGGAGCAGGGCGTGGAGCCACTGCCCGGCGAGCGCCGCGAAGGCTTCGACGTGGCGGAACGCGCCCGCCTGATGGACGGCTTCCCGTTGTCGGCGGCGGCGGGCGCGGAGATCTTCCAGGACTTCGAGCGGCATTACGAGGAGGGGCTGGCCCTGGTGCTGGCGGGAATCGAGAAGCAGTACGGGCCTACCGGGCCCGCACCTTCCGCACCGCACGCGTGACCACGGGCGGCAGCAGATCCACGGCGATCCGCCGGGCCGGAGACCGGCGAGACTTGGGAGCGGGGGCAGGCGCGGGGGCAGGCGCGACATAGTGCCGTGAGCGTGGGAACGGCGGCGCCTGCATCTTCTGCGCCCGCGCCCGAATCAGCCGGTGACCGGCCGCCTCCTGCACACTCAGCCCGACGTCCGTGCGCCCCCGCAGCATCTCCAGCAACTCCTCCTGAACGGGCTCCGGGTCCCCCCACGTCCCGTACAGCTTCTGCGTGCTGAGACAGATCGGGCGCAGCCCGCGGTTGAGCACGGCCTCCCATACGGCGACGGAGACACCGGGGGTGTGCTCGGAGCGGAAGTCGTCCAGGACGACGACACCCTCGGGCCGCAGGATCTCGCGGGCCGCGCCGATGTCGCCGTACACGTGCTCGTACAGGTGCGAGGCGTCGACGTGCACGAACCGGCAGCTGCCCTCGGCCACTTCGCCGGGCACGACCGAGGTGGGACCCTCGATCACCCTCGGCAGGGTGTCGTGGAAGGAGAGGTAGTTCCGCTCGAAGGCCTGCCGGGTCAGAGAGGCGTACGACTTGGAGGTCTCGGCGCTGTTGGCGCCGTCCGGCGCCTCGCCCCCGAACAGGTCGCAGACCGTGAACCGCTCCCCGTCCCGGAGGTGCTGCCCGAGCAGGATCGCGCTCTTCCCCATGTAGACGCCCAGTTCGAGCAGGTCCCCGCCGAAGCCCTGAGACCGTTGCCGGTCCAGGAACCAGGTGAACAGCACCTGGTCCAGCGGGGGAAACCACCCGGGGACGTCGGCGAACTGACGGGGTAGCGCATGGGTCTGCTGTGAATCGGCCATGAGCCACTCTTGCTCGTCGAGGTGCCCGTCGAACACCTCCGCACACGCGAAATTATTCATTTCACCTGTCGGCCTCCGTTTATTGCCCTTCATTTGCCGTTCTGTTTCCGGCGGTTCATGAAGGATTAATTCGGTGTCCTCAGTGCGTGGATTCCATGACGTCGCCGAGGGTGGGGCGAAGAGGGGCGGCGAGCAAGCGCTTGCGCGGTCACTCTCTCCGGCCCCGGCGTGAGTGCTTTTCATGCGGGCTGTCGAGTGACTGCCGACGGGGGTGACGTTATGAACGCGCTTTTACGGAAATCTCTGCCTTCATATGGTGAATCCACGGCCCAGTCCCCTTCGGTCCCGCGTCCGGAACCGACGACGAGGACTGTGATGAGGGAAAGATCTGCGGATTCGCCGCGGCCGAAGAGAAAGAGATTCATGCGCCGCGCGCTGGGCACCGCGGCGGTGGCCGCGCTCGCCTGGGTCGCGGTGGCGAACGGCACGTCCGGGGCGTCCGCCCGGCACGGCGGTACCGCCCCGCTCGGCTCGGTGGCCGACGAGGCGCCCGGCTACGCGGTCGAGGACTTCGCCTATCCGGGAGCCGACAAAATCCTCGCGGAGCAGGGCATAACCCTCAAGCGGGGCGACGGCCACATCGTTCTCGCCGAGTGCGGCCCGACCGGTCTGCTGGAGGTCTGGGCCCGTGACCGGGGCGAGAAGGTCTGCTTCCGGGCCACCGGGAATTCCGGCTATCTGGCACTGGAGATTCCCTCCGTCTATGCCATCCGCGGCAACGACTACACGACCCAGGTCGACATGACGGTCGGTACCGAGGAGCAGTCGTACGACATCAGTCAGAACGCCTGGACCCCGGTGGGCGAGAGCGCTGACGAAGAGGGGCGCGAATTCATGCTCGTGGAGATCAGGACCTCCAAGTAGCGCCCGGGGCGCGTAAGCCGCGCCCTGTCGAACCTCCGCCATCAGCCACTTTGCCGTCCCGCATCCGCCGGGCGGCAGACCTCGACCCAAGGAAGTCATGGTCACCCAACACGCCAGACGCGCCCGGCTCACCGCGCTCGGAACGGCTCTGCTCACGGTGCCCCTCACGCTGACGGCCCTGCCCGCGCAGGCCGTCACCGGCACCGCCGCGTCCGACGCCACCTACGGCTACACCGCCCGCCTCGACATCGGCGACGGCACGCGCGCCTGTTCCGGCACCCTCGTCGACACGGAATGGCTGCTGACCGCGGCCAGTTGCTTCGCCGACGACCCGGCCACGAGCACGACGGTGCCGGCCGGCAAGCCGAAGCTGACCACTACCGCGACCATCGGACGCACCGACCTGACCACCACCGCCGGGGTGGTCCGCACGGTCGTCGAACTGGTCCCGCGCACCGACCGCGACCTGGTCCTCGCCCGACTGAACCGCCCGGTCACCACCGTGACCCCCGTCGCCCTGGCGACCACGCAGGCCGCCGCGGGCGAGACGCTGACCTTCACCGGATACGGCCGTACCCGGGACGAGTGGGCGCCGCTCAAGCTGCACACCGGCACGCTGTCGGTGGACTCCTCCGACGCCACCACCGCCACCGTCACGGGTCAGGACGCCGCCGTGTGCGCGGGCGACGCAGGCGGTCCCGAGATCCGTGTCAGCGGCGGCAAGGCCACCCTGGTAGCCGTCAACAGCCGCTCCTGGCAGGGCGGTTGCTTCGGCACCGACACCACCGAGACCCGCACCGGCGGCATCGCGACCCGCGTCGACGACCTCGGCGACTGGGTCGCCTCCAAGGCCGGCGCGACCCGGATCACCGACTTCGACTGCGACGGCGTCGAGGACACCGCCGTGGGCGATCCGCTGGCGTCCGTCAACGGCCTGTCCGAGGCCGGCCTCGTGAAGGTCGTCTACGGCGGTGGCCGGACGTCCGCCGTGCTCCACCAGGACCTCGACACCGTGCCCGGCGGCGCCGAGGCGGGCGACCGCTTCGGTGAGACGCTCGCCGTGGTCGACTGGGACGAGGACGGCTGCTCCGACCTCGTCGTGGGCGTCCCGCACGAGGACATCGGCGAGGTCGCGGACGGCGGCCTGGTGACCGTCCTCTACGGCTCGCCCGACGGCCTGGGCCAGGGCAGGGCCGCGTTCAACTACCAGCAGGGCACCGGCACCGGCGCCATCGACGCGAACACGTCGGTGGAGGGCGACGGGATGGGCTCCGCGCTGGCCGCGGGCACCGCCGCCGACGGTGAGCCGTACCTGGCGATCGGGGTGCCCGGCAAGAACCTCAAGGGCTATGTGGACGCCGGCCTGGTCTTCTACCTGCGCGGCTCCACCAACACCTCGATCCACCAGGACGACACCGGAGTGGTCGGCGTCATCGAGGCCGGCGACCGTTTCGGCGCCGCCCTCGCCGCCTCGCCGAACAACCTCGCCATCGGCGCCCCCGGCGAGACCTCGGACTCCGGTGCGGCGGACGCCGGTTCCGTGACGATCTTCAAGCACGCGCTGAGCGCGGCCGGCATCCCCACCCCGGTGGCGACCGTCGACCAGGACAGCAGCGGCATCAGCGACGCGGCCGAGGCCGGCGACCGGTTCGGCGCCGCGCTCTCGATGATCGCCTACCGTCCCGACGGCGCGGCCTCCGCGACCGACTCGATCCTCGCGGTCGGCACTCCCGGCGAGACCCTGTGGGTCGGCACGACCTCCTACGCCGACGCCGGCCAGGTCTCCACGCTGCGGATCTCCGCCTCCGGCACGGTCAGCGAGCTGGCCACCGTCCACCAGGGCGTCGCCGGGGTGAGCGGAGCCTCGGCGGCCGGAGACGGGTTCGGCACCGCGGTGGCCGCGGCGAACACGGCCCCCAGGGCGGTCGGAACCACCGCCACGCTGCTGCTCGCGGTCGGCGTGCCCGGCAAGGACATCGACACCGCCACCGATGCGGGCATGGTGCAGACGTTCTCGCTTCTCGGCGCGCCCGGCGACTCCGACCACTGGATCCAGGCGGGCAACGAGCGCGGCCTGCCGGGCACCCCGGGCGCCGCACAGAAGGTCGGCGCGTTCCTGAACGCCACCGGCACCCACCTGTGGATCGGCATGCCGTACGGTCCCGCCGAGCGCGGCGCCGTCCACGGCATCCCCTGGTCCAACGCCATGGGCGGCACAGGCGCCACGGTGACGACCTATCAGCCCGGCGTGGGCGCTCTGCCCCTGACCGGCAAGGCCTTCGGCATGGCGATCCGCTGACGGTCCGGCAGCCGACGGGTCACTGATCACAATCGGTGGCCCGTCCCGCCCTGTTCCCGCACCGCTTTCCGCACCACACCCCCCACGCCGCACCACAGCATGCCGACGGGCTCCCCCCGTCGCTCCCGCCTGCCCGGCGATCCGCCGTGCGCCTCGCCGGGCATCGAACCCGAAGGACCACTGTGGACACCACCCACTGGAGCAGACGGCGTCTCCTCGCCGTCCTCGCGGCCTCCACGGCCGCGGCCGCCACCTCCAACCTCGTCTTCGGCCCCACCCCGGCCCGCGCCGACGACTCGGCCACCGGCGACGATCCGTTCAGCCTTCCCGACACCGACCGGAGCAAGGCCGTCCAGGCGTGGATGATCGGCGGTACGGCGGTCCGCGCCGCAGCGGAGACCGCGCTCGCAGGCACCGACGCCGACGTCCGCACCTTCCTGTCGACCGGTCTGGCCGCGGCCGGCGCCCAGGACAAGCGGGAGGCCGTCCTCGCCGCCCTGGCCGGTGCCGGCAAGGGCACCCGGCGGGAGGCCGCCGCCGCCCTCGCGGCCGGTGACACCGCCATCGCCGACTTCGTCTCCACCGGCTACCGGTCCGCCTTCGTGGAGGACATGCAGGCCGCCACCTCCACGGTGATGGGCACCGGTGGCAAGGCCCTGCTGCGCGCCGGCAACACCGCCCTCGACACCGGTACCCAGAGCGCCCTGGAGACCTTCCTGGAGACCGGCCAGTACGACGCGCGCGAGGAGGACATGCGCGTCGAGGTGTCGAGCCTCATGGTGTCCGCCGGCCCCGAGGTGCGGAAGTACGCCACCCGGGCCCTGGACGGCACCGCCTCGGACATCGCGTGGTTCCTGGAGACCGGCCAGTTCATCGCCCGCTCCCGTGACCAGGAGGCCGCGACCATCGCCGAGTTGGTCGCCGTCGTCGTACGCGAGGGGAAGAACGCGGACGCGCGCACGCAGGAGGCCGTGGAGGCGTCGGCCCGCGCGGAGGAGTCCGCCGCGAAGGCGAAGGACGCGGCGCTCGAGGCCGCGGCCGAGGCCAAGGCGGCCCAGCAGGACGTGGCCAAGTCCGCCGCGGCGGCCCGCAAGGCGGCGCAGGCCGCGTCCGGCGCCGCCGACTCCGCCCGGGTGGCCGTCCGCGCCTCCCAGGCCTCCGTCCAGGCGGCCCGCCGGGCCTCCTACGCCGCCACCGCCGCGAGCCAGGCCGCGGCCACCGCCGGATCGGCCGCCGCGAAGGCGTACAACGCGGCGATCGCCGCGTCCAAGGACGCCGCCCAGACATCGGCCGCCAAGAACGCCGCGGTCGCCGCCCGCAACGCCGCCGCCAAGGCCCGCAGTGCCGCGGCCGCGGCGGACGCCGCCAACGCCTCGTCCCGGCAGTCCAAGGCCGCCGCCGCGTCGGCCGCCTCGGCGGCGAACAACGCGGCGGCCGCCGCGAGCGCCTCGGCCGAGGCCGCGGCGGCCTCCGGCGTGGCCCAGGCCGAGGCCGCCGAGGCCAAGCGGCAGGCCACGATCGCGAGCAACAACGCGGCGGTCGCCACCAGTGCCGCGGCGAGCGCCCAGGCGCTCGCGGACCAGGCCGCGGCAGCGGCGGCAGCCGCCCGCGACGCCGCCAACGACGCCGCAGACCACGCGGACGCCGCCGCGGACGCCGCCGAGTGGGCGGTCACGTACGCGGGACAGGCCCTCGACTACGCCAACAAGTCCACCGCGTTCGCGAACGCGGCCACCACCGCCGCGAACGCCGCCGTCGCCGCCGTCGAGAAGGCGGTCGAGGTGGAGGAGCAGGCGCGGGACGCCGAGCAGCAGCGCCTGGACGCCGACATGAAGGAGGCGATGGAGGAGTGCCGTCAGCTCTCGGAGCAGGAGGCACAGAGCCGGGCCGAGTACGCGGACAAGCGCAGCCAGACCGCGCAGACCGTGCAGGCCACCAAGGACCTCGTCATCCAGGCCGAACAGGCACTTCAGGACGGTGACACGGACCGGGCCGCCTCCGTCGGACGCCGGGCCGCCGTCGCCGTGATGAACGCGACCGGCACCTGGTCGCGCGAAGCCGCACGCTACGCCCTGTCCGGCACGGACGCCGATGTGCACGCCTGGATCGACACCGACCGGCTGCTCGCGCAGCGGCAGGACGACCGCGAGACGGCCGTCTACGTCGCCCAGACCCTCACCAGCCCGGACGTGGCCAACGCGGTGGTCACGATGCTGGCCGACTCCGACCCGGACGCGGGCACCGCCTTCCTCGACACCGGTCTGTTCGAGGCGGCCGCCGCGGACAACCGGGTCAGGGCCACCGCGATTCTCGCGCAGAACCCGGGCAGGGCCGTGACCGAGGCGGTGAACGCGGCGCTGGACGCCGGCACCGCCGACGCCCTGCGCGAGTTCTTCACCACCGCCTACGAGCAGGCGCAGCAGGAGGACGACACCGAGGCGACCTCCGCCCTGCTGGCCGACGCCGGCCCGTACACCAAGGCCTATGCCCAGGCCGCGATGGAAGCCCCGGCCTGGATACGCCGCAACTTCATCGCCAAGGTGCGGCACACGACCGCGCAGCTCGACTACGACTGGGCGGCCCACGTCTCCGCCATGCAGGGCGCGATCGCCGCCGCCGCGAAGGTCGCGCAGAAGGCACAGGCGGACGCGTGCACCGCCCAGAAGGCTGCCGCCACGGCTCGCGCGGCCGCGGCGGAGGCGCAGCAGTGGGCCGACAAGGCGCTGGCGGCCGCCGCGCAGGCCGACACCTACGCGACGCAGGCCGACGCGAACGCGGACTCCGCCGAACAGTCCGCCAAGGACGCGCAGGCCGCGGCCGACCGGGCGGCGACCGCGGCGAGCACCGCTCGTAAGGCCGCGCGCGCGGCGAACTACTCGGCGAACAAGGCGGTGTCGGCGGCCGCCAGTGCCATCGCCTCCGCCAACACGGCCCAGGCGTCGGCCACCGCGGCCCGGGCCGCGAAGCTCCAGGCGCAGGCGGACGCGGCCACCGCCGCCACCGCGGCCAGCGAAGCACGCCAGTTCGAGGTGCAGAAGCGGAACGCCGAGCTGGCGGCGAAGGCCAAGCAGGCGGCCATGGACTCGCTCGACGACCGGCAGTCCGGGTCCTACCCCGCCGACTCCGCGGAGAACGACACCGTCGAGGACGAGCCCTCCGAGACGCAGGAGTCGGCCCGCGAAACGGCGGAGCAACTGGAGAAGACGGCCGACGCCTTCACCAAGTGCGCCGTCATCATCGGGCTCTCGGGGCTGGTTCTCGGACCCGAGGTGGAGCCGTTCGCCGCTGGTTTCGCGATCGCCGGGATCGCCGCGTCCGGTCTCGCCACGATCTACACCGGAATCGGCTACGGCTTCGACAGCAGTGAGTTCTGGACGGCCGCCGGCAACACCGCTCTCGAACTGTTCTCGTTCGGCGCGAGCCGGTATGTCGGTGGGCTCGACGGCCTCACCCACACGGCGTCGACCATCGGATCGTCCGCGGCCCACGCGGTCTCCCCGGTCTTCCACGCGCTCGGGGACCTGTTCTAGCAGCACGCCGTTCTCCGGGGCGGATCACCGCCTCGGAGAACGGCCGGCTCAGCGCGCCTTGTTCAGCGCCGTGCGCAGCCGCGGGGTCAGCCGGTCCTCGACGAAGCGGTTCAGCAGCCAGGCCAGCGTCAGCATCGACGCCAGAGTCAGTGCGAAGGTCACGGCCGACGGCAGGTCCAGGTCACGGTGGAGGACCTTGATCACCACCCAGCCCAGGTGTTCGTGCACCAGGTAGAAGGGGTACGTCAACGCCCCGGCCACCGTCAGCCAGCGCCAGTTGGCCCACTCCAGCCAGCCGAGCGCGATCGCGGCGACGGCGAGGAACCCGAAGGCGACGACCAGGACGATGCCGTACGACGTCCGGTGGGCGAAGGCGTTCGGGTCCGAGACGTTCCACAGGTCGCGCACCGCGTAGTGCTGGCCGATCAGGAAGCTGACGGCGACGATGCCCCACGCGTAGACGTCCTTGCGGTCGCGGTGGACCAGGTAGAGGCCCATCCCGCCGATGAAGAACGGCGCGTACTCCGGCATCAGCACGATGTCCAGCACGGGCATCTTCGCGCCCTGGGCGATCGCGGCCGCCAGCGTCCAGCACGCGCAGAACATGACGACCCGGCGCCGGCTCGCCCCCGGCAGGACCACGACCAGGGCGAACAGGGCGTAGAAGCGGATCTCCGCCCACAGGGTCCAGTCGACGCCGAGCACCCGGTCGACGCCCAGCGGCTGCTGGAGCAGGGTCAGGTTCACCAGGGCGTCGCTCGGCGAGACCGTCTTGTAGACGACCCACGGGAGGGCGAACACCCCGGCGACGAGGAGGACGGCCGCCCAGTACGCGGGCATCAGCCGGGACACCCGGGAGGCGAAGAACGAGCGCAGCGGACGGCCCCAGCCGCTCATGCAGATGACGAAGCCGCTGATGACGAAGAAGATCTGGACGCCGAGACAGCCGTAGGCGAACGGCGTGTGCAGGGTGGGGAACTGCTCCTTGGGCGAGCTGCCCCAGGCCTGGGTGACGAAGCCGCCGCGCCCGCCGTAGTGGTAGAGCGCCACCATCAGCGCGGCGACCAGCCGCAGTCCGTCCAGCGCGCGAAGCCGGCCCCCCGCGCGCTTCACCGGCACGACCTGAACGGGTGCAGCCGTGACGGACTGCGGCTTGGTGGTGCTCACGACCGTCTCGGTCACGGTGGTACCCCTAGCAGGGAGAAGTGGCGTCCACCAGCAGGTTAGGCACCACCCTGAGTACTTTTGTTCGAGCAGATCGCTCTTCGCTCAGCTCTCTCCAAGGGTTCACCTGGCTGTCGTACAGGATTCCCGTAGTGTTCCCGGCTCCCCGGAGCAACCCCTCACCGCCTACTCCGACTTCAGCAGCCGCGCGGAACGGTTGCCGACCTGGATGCGGACCGCCTCCTTGCGGGCGAGCTGGCGGATGGCACGCCCCCGGGTGCCGAGCAGTCCGGCGACCCGGGCCACCTCGGTCCACACCCTGGCCCGCTCGCCGCCTGCCAGCACCGCCGCCGACAGCAGCCGGCACGCCTCCCCGGTCTGGCCGCGCCGGGCCCGGATCTCCGCCATGCCGAGGAGGATGTCGACGGGCTGTCTGCGGCGCAGGATCTCGGTGCCCACGCGCAGGGCGTCGTCGTGCCGGCCCTTCTCGAAGTGCCGGGCGAAGTCCTCCGCGAGGTACTTGCCGTGCCGGGAGAGCACCGCGGAGAAGGCCGGCGTGTCCCCTTCGCCGGCCCCCTCCTCGGGGTCGGTGACGGTCATCGGCCGCCCGCTGTCACCCGGTCCGGGCAGGCCGAGCGCCGTCGTCATCCGGGCGGTGAACGCGGGGATGTCGAACAGGTCCTCGACGTCCTGGTAGTCGGTCTCCGAGACCTCCTCGTCCAGCACCCGGCGCAGCGCGTCGAGCGCCGCCTCCGGCGTGTACTCGGCGAACGAGCGGTAGCCGGCCACGCCCTCGAGGACCTCCCGGGAGCCCACCCGGTGGTAGGTGACCGCGCGCAGCCGCTGCTGCACGGCCTCCACCACCGACAGCGGCATCGGGTCGTCGACGCTGGAGAGGAAGAAGACGTCCGAGGCGGCGAGTTCCTCGCGCACCCGGTCCCGTGAGAGCGCTCCCATCCACTCGACGCGATCCGACAGCAGCGTCGAGGGGCCGATCCGCCACGTCTTGTGGCCGATCCACGCGAACCGCCACGGCAGCCCCTGCGTGTACGCCAGCTCCGCGACCCGCGAGAACAGGTCGAGGCCCTTGCGGTCCTGCATCGAGCCGACCATCACGATCCGCGGCCGCTCGCCCGGAGTACGCCGGGCCCGGGCGCGGTGGGTGTCGCGCGGAACCGTGTTGTAGACCACGACCGGGTCGCTCACCCCGAGCGCGCGGAACATGTCGGCCTGGGAGGTGGAGACGCACAGCACCTTGAGCTTCGGCAGCAGCTTGAGCATCTCCTGGTGGCGCAGGGTGTGCTGGCCGCCCTCGAAGTTCATGACGTACTCGGTCTCGTGGGCGTACAGCACCACGGACTTGCCGGCCTCCTGCAACGCCTGCACCAGCTCATTGGCCAGCGGCGAACGCCAGAACGGCGCCAGGCTGTTGACCAGCACGACCTCGGTCCCCTCCAGTTCCGCCATGACGTCCTCGGCACGGCTGTAGGCGCCTAGGTCGAAGTAGCGGATGTCGACCGGGCTCTGCGCGAGCAGTGCCTGGGTGTAGGTGAGGACCGGGATCGCCACTCCGGTGACGTACGAGAACCCGAGGCCCAGCACGGCCAGCGAGCGCGGCCGGACCACCCGCCGCTGGACGGCGTGCAGCGCCCGCTCGGCCCGCGACACACCCACGTGCGCGCCCTCGGCGGAGGTCCACCGCGGGGCCGGCGGCTCGGCGGGCACGGCGGCCTTCTCGACGATGCCGAGGACCCGCTCGGGGACGTCGTCGTGGAAGCTGATGAAGTGCTCGACGGGCTCGCCGTGCACGTTGGCCGTGAACTTGCCCGAGCGCTGCAGATCGGCGACGACGTCGACGAGCTCGCCGACGGTTCCCACGTTGCGCAGCAGGGGGTGGTTGATGGTCGGGAAGACGATGTTCAGCGGCGGCGGGCTGAAGAGGATCAGCGGAGTGCCTGCGCGCAGCGTCTGGAGGTAGGTGGTGGAGAAGAAGGTGACGGCGAGGTCGTAGCCGTCGAGCGCCTCGGCGTCCAGGAGCGCCTTCTCGTCGAGGACCGTCACGTCGGGCAGGGTCCGCAGCCAGTCGAGGTGGCCGCCGAGGGTGGAGGGGTGCGGCTTGATCTCGACCGTGCCGAACTCGGCGAGGGCCTCGCACAGTTCGGTCAGCTGGGTGCGGTGATCGCTGCGGGAGAGCTTGTTCTGGTTGCTCAGCGGCTGGTCGAGGACCACGATCCGCAGCGGCTCGCCGGGGTCCTTGGCGTGCCGGTGGGTGGTGGAGCGGGCCGCACGCAGCAGGGCCGGGTCGTCGCTGTGGCCCAGCGCGCCGGTGATGTGGACCGGCGGGTCGGCGTCCCCGGTACGGAACGTCAGATGGTTGGCCGTGGCCGGGCCCCAGACGCAGACGGCGGCGGGGGACGAGGAGCCGTAGTACCAGTTCTGGTCATGCAGTCCGGCGTCGGTCTTCTTGAAGTGGAAGTCCAGGTGGCCGTCCTGCACCAGGACCAGCGGGACTGAGCGGCCTAACGCTCCCGCGACCCGTCTGCCGCGCTGCGACTGGTCGTTGAAGAACACCAGCCGGTCGATGTCCTCCCGCTCGGCGAACGCCCGTAATCGGTAGCCGAGTTCCTCCAGGAACTCGTCGGCGCTGAACGCCTCGTCGACCGTGAAGAGGTTGCGCACCGCGAGACCGTCGAACCGGGCCGCGGCCTCCTCCTCGATCCAAGCGGCGACATCGCCGTCCCGGTCGGCAGTGACCAGGTGGAAGGAGTGGGAGCCGGCTCCGGGAGCCTTCATGATCTCGGAGGCCAGACCGACACCGTTCCGGTTCTCGACGAATACAGCGATACGCATGGATGTACCTGCCCACAGTTGGGGATAAGTCTGCAACTTCGTGAATGAAATACGACCTTTCTATGACCATGCCCAACCTGGAGCGAACGGTTGGTGAACAACGGCTCGGAACAAACACGAACGGGGCGTGACGGAAGTCCGTCACGCCCCGTTCGACCGGGAGTACTTGTCGCCTATCGCCGTACGGCCTTCTTCAGGGCCCGCGCCCTGCGCACCACCCGGCGCGCGGTCGCGTTGTGCGGCAGGAACGCCAACCGCTCCGGAATCCCACCCGGCAGCCCGAGCGAGGTCAGGCGCTTCCTTCGGAAGTAGCGCCGGGTGCGTGGGCCGAAGTGCTCGGAGAGATAGCGTTCCGCGGCCGGGCGCAGCGGTGGGTGGATCTGCGCCTGCATCGTGAAACTCAGCGCGGTCACCAGGGCGTTCAGTGTGTCCGCGGGCACCGCCTCCTCGCCCTTGCGCCCCTCCAGGTCCGCCAGCACCGCGTCGGCCAGCACCACCGGGACCCGGTTGCTGTTCTGGTACGGCGTCAGCCGCTCAAGGAGCAGCTCGGTGCCGATGCGGGCGGTCGGCAGGTCGTAGAGGGCGGAGGCCGTGAACAGCGCGGTGGAGAAGCAGCCGACGACCAGCGCGGGCCGTGCCTTCTCGAACAGCACCTCGGCGAGCACCGGGGTGTCCAGGACGGTGAGGTCCACGCCGAGCTTCTCGGCCTCGGCCTCCAGGGCACGGCTGAAGCGGGCCGGCGCGCTGGGATGCGGCTTGAAGACGATCGAGCGGTGCCCCTTGGCGACCGCGCCCTTCAGCATCCGTACGTGCAGGTCCTCCTCCTCGACGGGGGAGAGGATGTCCAGCGCGGAGAGGTACTGGCCGAGCAGCAGCGCCGCGTTGTCCGGCAGCGGCGGCAACTCCTCCACGGCGGTCAGTTCGCCCATCGCCTTCAGGAAGGCGGACGTCGGCACCACGACCGGCGGTACGCCGAACTCGGTCAGCAGCATCGGCGTGAGCCCCGCGATCAGGTCCAGGTGGAGCAGCCGCCGCACGCGCGTGCCGACCAGCGGGTCGAGCTTGTTGCGGGTGGGGCCGTAGCTCATCAGGCCATCGGCGTAGACGTCCACCGGGGCGCCGGTGAAGATCTGCGCGACGGTGAGGGCGGGGGCGACCTGGAGGGACTCCAGGACCAGTTCGACACGGTCCTCGCCGAGGCCCCACAGCAGCCGCAGATAGCGCTCGAAGAGGGGGATGTCGTCCGGGCGGGGGGCCCAGGAGCCCGGGTGGAAGGGGCGGATGGCCTCGTTCCAGGAGAGCACCTCGTCGAAGTGGTCGCGCAGCGGCGCGAAGCCCGGCATCGCGTCCAGCGGCAGCGAGGTCTCCGGCGTCGCGGTGTTGTTGAACACCAGCAGCACGCGCCGCTCGGCGTCCTCGAAGAGGTCGGAGTCGATCGCGGCGGCCAGGGTGACCGCGCCGTACAGCGTGGAGGCGCAGAAGATCTGCGTGGTGCGGGGGGTACGGGGGGACATCACGCGGCCGCCTTCGCTGTGGTGATCCGCCGCCGCAGCCGCCGCAGCTTGGCGGAGCGGCGCAGGTCCATGGTGTCGAGTACGTCACCGAGCGCGTCCTGCGGCATCCGCTGTATGGCCGCCGCGCTCATCGCCCGCAGCTGCTTGGCCACGGACGGCTCCCACTTGGAATCGTCGGAGAGATGGTGGGCGATGATCGCGCAGTAGGTGCGCACCGCCTTGGGGAGCAGCTTGTCGGCGTCCCGGTCGGCCGCCGTCTCCTCGATGACCTGGTCGAAGGCGCGGATGAAGTCGAGCTGGCGGGCGTCGCCGATCTGGGTGAGGGAGGAGGCCACCCCGCGCCGGTAGAACACCCCCAGCAGACTCACCACGGCGAACGACTCGGCCTCGCGGTGCAGCTTCCAGATCCACGGCCGGTCCTCGGCCGTGCGCAGCCCGTCGGTGAAGTGCAGCAGGCCCTTGTCCAGCAGGCGGCGGTGGTAGGCGCCGGCCCACGCGTACGCGTAGTCGACGGAGGTCGACCGGTCGGCGGGCAGGATCGCGTCCCGCGGGTTCATCACCTCGCCCCGCCGCCCGATCGGGACCCGGTGCACGGTGCGGGCGCGCGCGACGGTCTGCACATGGTCGGTGCGGACGAAGTCACAGCCCAGGTCCTCGATGGCGGTGACCAGTTCCGTGAGGTAGCCCGGCGCGAGCCAGTCGTCGCCGTCCAGGAAGGTCAGGTACTCACCGCGCGCCGCGTCCAGGCCGGTGTTGCGCGCGGTGGCGAGCCCTCCGTTCGTCTCGTGGTGGAGGACCTGCACCTGGGCGACGTCCGAGAGCTCCTCGGCCGCACGGTCGAGAATCGCCGGAGTTTCGTCCTTTGATTTGTCGTTCACCAGCACGAACTCGAAATCTTTCCGCGCATTCATGCGAAGACTTCGGAGGGTGTCCGGGGCGTATTGCTGCACGTTGTAGAACGGCACGATGACGGAGAGCTTTGGCACCCGAGAAACGCTAGAAGGCGGTCCGGCAGCGGAACTTTCGGGCAGAAGGACTGTGGGTGAACTCGATGTGTCGGAACGGTGCATCCCGTGTACTTCCCGGTCTTCGGCGGGCCAGTTCGGCTCTCGGTGGGCTTTTGTTAACTTCTCGTTGATTCGCGGTTGGGCAGGACCTAGAAATTGCTTCCTAGCGTCTTCGTTGTGCCGCCAAGTACAACGAAGTCCCTTCGAATCGCCGTCCTCGCGGACTCCGACACCCGCTGGAAATGGGGTGCGCTGACCGCCGACCGCATCGCTCCGGGTCCGTCCATGGAAGCCGGACCGCGAGGCGGGGCGCAAGTCGGCCTCGCGCTGGACGGATTCCTGCTGCGCGGCCGGGCCACACCCACCGCACGCCAGCTCGAAGAGGTCGGTGTGCGTGCGGACTCCCTGCGGGAGGTCACCGCCGTCGAGTTCCTGCGCGCCATGGCCGAGACGTCGTACGACATCGTCGTGCTGGCCCTGGTCGGCGGCGGGGTCCAGGCCATGCTGCACGGCCTGGCGCGGGTCTGGGACGGTCTGGAGAAGCGGCCCGTGGTCGTCACCGGCTATGTCGGCGTCGTCTACGAGAAGCTCGCCGACGGCCTGCTCCTACGGCACGGAGCCGACCTGGTCCTCGCCAACTCCCGCCAGGACGCCGAGCGTTTCCGGGCGGTGTACGAGGGCGTCGGCGCGGATGCCTCCGCCGTGACCGAGGTGGCGCTGCCGTTCCTGGGCGGTGCGGCCTACGAAGGTGAACACGACCCGTACACCGTGGTGTTCGCGGTCCAGCCCTCCGTGCCCGACAACCGCAGGGACCGGGTGTACCTGCTGGAGCGGCTCGTGGGCCACGCCCGGCTGCACCCCGAGCGCGAGGTGCTGCTCAAGCTGCGCTCCAGGCCCGGCGAACACACCACGCACATCGAGGAGTTGCCGTACCAGAAGCTGATCCAGCGGCTCGATCCGCCGGCCAACTTCCGTCTGGTGTACGGCAACATGGGCGAGGTCCTGGACCGGACCGACCTGCTGGTCACCATCAGCTCCACGGCGGCCCTGGAGTCGCTGCACCGGAGCGTCCCCACGGCGGTCCTGACCGACCTGGGCATCCGCGAGGTCCTCGGCAACCACCACTTCGTCGGTTCCGGCTGCCTCGCCTCCTGGGACCAGCTGGACGCGGGCCACCGGCCGGTGCCCGACGAGGAGTGGGTGGCCCGCCAGGGCGTGGTCGCGGACGGCTCGTACGCGCACGCCTTCGACGGGGCGCGCGAGCGCATCACCAAGCTGCTGGCCTCGCCCGAACGGCCGCCGCTGACCCCGTACTACACACCCGTCACCGCCCCCGGCTACCTCCCCGGCATCCTCGCCCGCCACCACCTCGGCCCCGACGGCACACCGTTGCCCGGCGCCCCCGCCCACGACAAGGAGCCGGGCCCGGTGCGGCAGATCGTCCGCCGCGCGGCCCGGGGCGCCTACCGGCACGGGGTGCAGCGGGTGGCCCCGGTGATCCGGCGGATGGGGGAGCTGTGACGTCTTTCCAGTCGCTATTCAAGGAAGTGGACCCCATGTCCAACCCGCAAGCGGGCCAAGGCGCTTCGGTGCGCCGGGTGCTCGCGGTGATTCCCGCGCGCGGCGGCTCCAAGGGTGTGCCCGCGAAGAACCTCGCCCCCGTGGGAGGTGTGCCGCTGGTCGCGAGGGCCGTGCGCGAGTGCCGTGCGACCCGGCTGGTGACGGACGTCCTCGTGTCCACGGACGACCAGGCGATCGCCGCCGCCGCCCGCGAGGCCGGCGCCGAGGTCGTGATGCGTCCCGCGGCCATCGCCGGTGACACGGCCACCTCGGAGGCCGCCGTCCTGCACGCCATGGACACCCACGAGGCCCTGCACGGCGCGGCCGTCGACGTCGTGGTGTTCGTGCAGTGCACCAGCCCCTTCATCGTCCGCGAGGACATCGACGGGGTCGCCGCCGCGATCGTCGAGGACGGTGCCGACACCGCTGTCACCGTGGCCCCGTTCCACGGCTTCATCTGGCGGGACACCGAGTCCTCCCAGGAGGCGGCCGACGCGGCCACCGGCGGCGGCCAGGGCGTCAACCACGACAAGTCCTACCGCCCCCGCCGCCAGGACCGCCCCCAGGACTTCCTGGAGACCGGCGCCGCCTACGCGATGGACGCGCCGGGCTTCCGCAAGCACCAGCACCGCTTCTTCGGCCGCACCGAACTCGTCCGCACGGACCCCGCGCGTGTGCTGGAGATCGACGACCCGCACGACCTGGCCCGCGCCCGCGCGCTGGCCCCGCTGTTCGACGCGGACCGCGCCGGCGCCCTGCCGTCCTTCGACGACGTGGACGCGGTCGTACTGGACTTCGACGGCACCCAGACCGACGACCGGGTGCTGATCGACGCCGATGGAAAGGAGTTCGTCTCCGTGCACCGCGGAGACGGACTCGGCATCGCCGCCCTGCGCAGGTCGGGCCTGAAGATGCTGACCCTTTCCACGGAGCAGAACCCGGTCGTCGCCGCCCGTGCACGCAAGCTCAAGATCCCCGTGCTGCACGGCATCGACCGGAAGGACCTCGCGCTGAAGCAGTGGTGCGAGGAGCAGGGCATCGCGCCCGAGCGCGTGCTCTACGTCGGCAACGACGTCAACGACCTCCCGTGCTTCGCCCTCGTGGGCTGGCCCGTGGCGGTCGCGAGCGCCCACGACGTGGTACGCGGCGCCGCCCGTGCGGTCACCACCGTCCCCGGTGGCGACGGCGCGATCCGAGAGATCGCCAGCTGGATCCTCGGCCCCTCTCTCGACTCCCTCGACAAGTAAGGAACGTTCCCGTCATGTCTGTTAACTCCCGCCTCCGCACGTTCGGTACCGAGCGCATCGCCGGTCCCGGCCAGCCCGTCTACATCTGCGGCGAGATCGGCATCAACCACAACGGCGAGCTGGAGAACGCCTTCAAGCTCATCGACGTGGCCGCCGAGGCCGGCTGCGACGCCGTCAAGTTCCAGAAGCGCACGCCCGAGATCTGCACCCCGCGCGACCAGTGGGACATCGAGCGCGACACCCCCTGGGGCCGGATGACCTACATCGACTACCGCCACCGCGTGGAGTTCGGCGAGGACGAGTACCGCCAGATCGACGAGTACTGCAAGGAGAAGGGGATCGCCTGGTTCGCCTCCCCGTGGGACACCGAGGCCGTCGCCTTCCTGGAGAAGTTCGACGTCCCGGCCCACAAGGTGGCGAGCGCCTCCCTCACGGACGACGAGCTGCTGCGCTCCCTGCGCGCCACCGGCCGCACGATCATCCTGTCCTCCGGCATGTCGACCCCGAAGCAGATCCGCCACGCGGTCGAGGTCCTCGGCTCGGAGAACATCCTTCTGTGCCACGCCACTTCGACCTACCCGGCGAAGGCCGAGGAGCTCAACCTGCGCGTGATCAACACTCTGCAGGAGGAGTACCCGAACGTCCCGATCGGCTACTCCGGCCACGAGACGGGCCTGCAGACCACCCTCGCGGCGGTCGCCCTCGGCGCCACCTTCGTCGAGCGCCACATCACCCTCGACCGTGCGATGTGGGGCTCCGACCAGGCCGCGTCGGTGGAGCCGCAGGGCCTCACCCGCCTGGTCCGCGACATCCGCACCATCGAGGCCTCCCTCGGCGACGGCGTCAAGAAGGTCTACGACTCCGAGCTCGGCCCCATGAAGAAGCTGCGCCGCGTCACCGGTGTGGTCGCCGAGGCGGAGATCGCGGCCGCCGCGGGCGAGCCGGTCTCGGTCTGAGCCACACGGCGTCGAGTCCTCAGGTGCCGGGTCCTCAGGCGTCAGCTGCCTGAGGACCCGGCGCGCCCCCTGCATACGAGCGCCGCATGAGCGCCTTACGACGGGACGGTCGTACGTCGATGAGCCCCCGCGCCGGGAACACCGGCCCCCACACTCTCGCGTTCGTCGAGAGCCCGGTCCAGCTGCTGAACGTGCTGGAGTGGGCGCACGCCCACGCTTCCGGCGCGGAGCTCACCCTCGTCGTGCTGTCCCCGACCGACCCGATGACCCGCGGCCAGCTGCGCCGGATGGCGGAACTCGCCCGCCAGGAGGGCCACGAGGTCCGCTGGGAGGAGGCGAGGGGTGGCCCCGCGGCCCCCTTCCAGACCATCGGGGGCCTCGCGGGCATGCTCCGCAAGGCGGACCGCGTGGTCCTGGGTGACCCCTTCTCCCGCTATGTACAGCTGCTCCTGACCATCACCCGCGCCACCGACCTGGTCGTGGTCGACGACGGCACGGCGACGATGGAGTTCGTGTCCCAACTGGCCCGCGGCGAACGCCTGGTGCGCTGGCACCGCAAGGGTGGCCGCCCGAGCCCCCGGGACCTGGCCTTCGCCCCGATCTCGGCGGCGGCCCGCAAGCGCCTGACGCCGGGGGCGGGCCGGGGAGTCGAGATATTCACCTCGATGCCGATGGAGGAGGCGCCGCCGGGAGTGACGATGTCGGTGAACTCCTTCGCCTGGACCCGCGGCCGCTTCGGCCCGCCGCGCATCACGAAGGGCGCGGACATGGTCGGCACCTCGCTGGTGGAGACAGGCGTGGTGGACGCCGACCGCTACCTGGAAGCGGTCACCCGCCTGGCCAAGACCCACGGTGCGACCCGCTACTTCGCCCACCGCCGCGAGGCGACGGAGAAGCTCCACCGGCTGGCCGTGGAGACGGGGCTGGAGATCGTCCGCCCGGACCTCCCCCTGGAGCTGATCGCCCGCCGCGGCCCGATCGGCCGTACGATCCTCAGCTTCCCGTCGACCGTGGTCCACACGCTGCCGCTGGCGCTCGCCGGTACGGAGGTCCGCGTGGCGGTCTGCGACATCGACCCGGACTGGCTGACGGAGACGGCTTCCCCGCGGGCGCAGGGATTCCTGTCGGGGGTCACTGGGACGGCCCGGGATGTGCACCGGCTGTCGGCGGTGGCGACGGGCTGACTCTCAGCTGCGTCGTCTAGCATCGTCGTTCACTTGTGCGACGTTCGATGAGGGCTACGACGGGGGCGGCTGGCGTGAGTGCCGAGGCGTTGCGGGAACGGCTGACGAACCTGGCGGCTGCCGGGCAGGGCAACCTGCGAGAACTCGTAGGGGAGTTCAGGCGCGGTGAGGTGCTGGTGCCGGTGGTGGACGGTTCGGTGCTCTCGGTGGAGGCGGGCGGGATTCGCTGGCTGTTTGCGTTCACGGATCTCGCGGCGCTGGAACGGTTCGCCGAGGCGCGGGGCGAGGCCGTACCCGGGTGGGTGCCGGTGTTCGGGGCGCGGTTGCTGGACCAGGTGGTGCCCGCGGTGGGCGGAACGGTGGGCGTCGCCGTGGACGCGGGAAGCGAAGCGGGTCTCGTACTGCCCCCGGTGACGGGGATCGTGCCGGACGCGGTGGCCGTGGACGTCCCCTCGAAGGAGTCGGCGGCATGAGCGACGGCTACCAGGTCGATCCGGAGGCGATGGAACGGATCACCCGCGGGATCAACCAGGCGATGGCGGAACTGAAGGAGTTCGGCTTCGACATCGAGGCGAACCTGGGCCGCGGCTTCGACGACCTGTCGATGACGGGCCTGGAGGTCGGCGACGACGGCCTCCAGCAGGTCTTCGCCGACTTCTGCGACCGCTGGGGCTGGGGCGTGCGTTCGCTGATGCAGGACGCGAACGAGTTCGCGGGCCGGCTGGGCCTGTCAGCGGGGATTTACCACGAGCAGGAGCAGTACGTCTCCGACACCCTGAAGTCGGTGTGGACGGCGGGCACGGGCAACCCGTACCTCTCTCCGGACGAGGTGAAGGAACGTTCCTGGTCGGAGACGCTGAAGGACAACCCGGTCTCCCAGGTGGCGAACGCCGACTACAGCGCGGAGTCCTTCACGTCCGGCCAGGACGAGGTGAAGGCGGCCTGGTCGCAGGCGGCCGAGGACGTGGAGACGTCGACGGTGACACCGGACGCGCTCTTCGATCCCCGCACGGACTGGCAGTGGAGCGGGCCCCCGTCTGCGACCCCTGACGGGGAGGGCGAGGGCTGATGGGCTTCGGGGATCTGGTCGACGACTTCGGCGACGGCCTGGAGAGCGCGGCCGACGGCCTGAACAAGGGTGTCGGCGAGGCGGTCGGCTGGGGCACGGACAAGACGGCGGGACTGCTGTCGGACGTGGGCGCGGACGGCGCGGCCGAGAAGGTCCGCGACGTCGGCGAGAGCGTGAACAACCGCCTGGGCGGCACGGTCGCCGAGCGCGCGCTGGGGGAGAGCGAGGACCCGAAGGAACTGGTCCACGGCAGTGAGCCGGCGCTCAGGGAACGGGCCGGGCATCTACGGAAGTTCGCGGCCGCCTTCGAGAACGTCGGCCAGGGCATGCGCTCCCTCGACCCGGGCGAGTGGCGGGGTCAGGCGGCGGACGCGTTCCGCGCGAAGTTCGACGTACAGCCGAAGCAGTGGCTGACGGCGGCGGACGCGTGCACGGCGGCGGCCACCGCACTGGACGCGTACGCGGACATGGTGGGATGGGCACAGCGGCGGGCACAGCTGGCGATCGACACCTACCGCCGGGCGCAGGACGCCTCCCGGCGGGCGGCGGACGCGTACGACGCGCAGGTGTCGGCGTACAACCGGGCGGCCGAGCGGTACAACGCGACCGCCGAGACGGGCGGCGACCCGGGCGTGAAGCCGACGAAGCCCGGCGATTTCGTCGACCCCGGGACGACAGGCCGCCAGGAGGCGGAGGAGATCCTGTCCCACGCCCGCAGCCAGCGCACCGAGGTGGCGCAGGATGCCCGCCGCAAGATAGCCACCGCCCTGGAGTCCGCTCCACCGAAGCCGGAGTTCACCGACCGCCTGGGCGCGGGCGCGGCGGACCTGTTCGTCGGCACCCAGCTCAACTCGGTCCACGTCCTGGGCGGCCTGCTGCGCGGCGGCACGGACGTCCTGAAACTGGCCCGCACGGTGAATCCGCTGGACCCGTACAACCTGACCCACCCCGGGGAGTGGGGCAAGAACTCGCAGTTGCTGCTGGCAGGTCTGGTGGGGACGGCGGCCCACCCCGAGCGGCTGCCGATGTCGATCCTGGGCACGGGGTGGTCGAGCGACCCCGGGGACGCGATGGGCTATCTCGCGTCGAACCTGATCGGGGGGAAGGGCGCGGGAGGGGTGGGCCGGGCGGCTGCGCGTGATGCTCTGCGCGGGGTTGCCAAGGACGCGGCGAGGGGAGCCGCACGCCAAGGCACGCGCCGGGGACTCATGGACGTCGCCCGGGAACTGAAGTGCAAGCTGTTCGGCGGCGACCCGATCGACATGGCCACCGGCCGCATGTCCCTCCCACAGACGGATGTGACGCTCCCGGCCCGACTTCCACTGATCTTCTCCCGCCAGTTCGAGTCGTCGTACCGGGCGGGGCGCTGGTTCGGCCCGTGCTGGACGTCGACGGCGGACCAGCGCCTGGAGATCGACGCCGAGGGAGTCGTCTTCGTCCGCGAGGACGGCTCGTTGCTGGCGTACCCGCACCCGGCGCCAGGCGTCCCGGTGCTGCCGACGGCGGGCGCTTCCTGGCCGCTGACGGTGGACGAGCGGGGCGACTACACGGTCACCGACCCGGAGTCCGGCCGCGTCTGGGACTTCGCGGGCCCGGGCGGCGACGGCACAGCCCTGCTTTCCCAGCTGATCGACCGCTCGGGCAGCCAGTGGCTGACCTTCGAGTACGACGACGAGGGCGCCCCCACGGGCATCGTGCACTCGTCCGGCTACGACCTGAGGATCACGACCGAGGGCGGCCGGATCACGGCCCTGCACCTGGCCGACGACATCGAATTGGTCCGCTTCACCTACGACACGCACAGCCACCTGTCCACGGTGACGAACTCCTCGGGCCTGCCGACCCGTTTCGCCAACGACGCGATCGGCCGGATCACGGCGTGGACGGACACGAACGACTCCTCGTACCACTACGCCTACGACGACGAGGACCGGTGTGTTTCTCAAGGCGGCGAGGCGGGCCACCTGCGCAACACGTACACCTACGGCGACCCGGACCCGGCCACCGGTCGTCGAACCGTCACAGCGGTCAACTCGCTGGGCCACAGCACCCGTTACGAGGTCAACGGCGACCTTCAGGTGGTGGCGGAAACCGCCCCGGACGGCGCCACGACCCACACCACCTACGACCACGCGCACCGCCCGCTGACCGTCACCGACCCACTGGGCCGCACGCGTGGCTATGCCTACGACGGGGCGGGCCGCACGGTCCTGGCGGTCCGCCCGGACGGCCGCTACACCAGCATCGCCTACAACGGCGGCGGCCTGCCCGTCGCGGTGACCGGCGCGGACGGCACCCACGTCACCCAGCAGTTCGACGAGTTCGGCAACCGCACGGCGGTGACCGACGCCTCGGGGACGACGACTCGCTTCACGTACGACGACCAGGGTCACCTGGAGTCCGTCACCAACGCCCTGGGGGACACCACACGGGTCCACTGCAATGCGGCGGGCCTTCCCCTGGAGATCACCGACCCCCTGGGCGCGGTGACCCGCTACGAACGCGACGCCTTCGGCCGCCCGGTGACGATCACGGACCCGACGGGCGCTGTGACCCACCTGGAGTGGACGGTGGAGGGCCGCCTGTCCCGCCGTACGGCGGCGGACGGCACGGCGGAATCCTGGACGTACGACGCCGAGGGCAACTGCACGGCCCACACGGACGCGTTGGGCGCGGTCTCCCGCTACGAATACACCCACTTCGACCTGTTGGCGGCCCGCACGGGCCCGGACGGCGTGCGCTACGAGTTCGCCCACGACACGGAACTGCGCCTGACGAAGGTCACGAATCCGCAGGGTCTGACGTGGAGTTATGAGTACGACCCGGCGGGCCGCCTGATCGCGGAGACGGACTTCGACGACCGCACGCTGACCTACACGCACGACCCGGCAGGCCAACTGAGCGCCAGCACCACGGCATCCGGCGACCCGCTCACCTTCTCCCGTGACGTCCTGGGCCGGGTGACCCGCAAGGAGGCGGCCGGGGCGGTCACGACATACGCCTACGACCCGTCGGGCGCCCTGGCGGAGGCGACGGGCCCGGACGCGGTCCTGAGGCTGCACCGGGACGAGGCGGGCCGGGTGCTGTCGGAGACGGTGAACGACCGCACGCTCACCTACACCTACGACGAGCTGGGCCGCAGAACGGGCCGCACCACCCCCACCGGCGCGACGACGAAGTGGTCGTACGACGCGTCGGGCAACCGCACCGGAATGGTGGCCTCGGGCCGCACCCTCACCTTCACCCACGACGAGGCAGGCCGCGAACTGACCCGCCACATCGGCGAGTCGGTGACCCTGAGCCAGGCCTTCGACCCGCTGGGCCGCCTGACGAAACAGGACCTGACCGGCCCGACAGGCCACCGCCTCCAGCACCGCGCATACACCTACCGAGCCGACGGCAACCTCACCGCCATCGACGACGACCTGAACGGCACCCGCCACTTCGACGTCGATGCGGCGGGCCGGGTGACGGCGGTCCACGCGGCGAACTGGACGGAGACGTACGCGTACGACGAAGCGGGAAACCAGACACATGCGTCCTGGCCGGCCGAACACCCGAGCAGCGAATCGGTCGGCGCCCGGGAGTACGTGGGCACCCGTATCACTCGCGCGGGCGCCATCCGTTACGAACACGACGAGGCGGGCCGCATCACCCTCCGCCAGAAGACCCGCCTGTCCCGCAAGCCGGACACCTGGCGCTACGAGTGGGACGTGGAGGACCGCCTCACTTCCGTGACGACTCCGGACGGCACTCGCTGGCGCTACCGCTACGACCCGTTGGGCCGCCGGATCGCGAAGCAGCGCCTGGCCCCCGACGGCGAATCGGTCCTGGAACAGGTCGACTTCACCTGGGACGGCACAACCCTTTGCGAACAGACCACGACGTCCCCGTCCCACCCCAACCCGGTCACGCTGACGTGGGACCACCAGGGCCTGCACCCGATCGCCCAGACGGAACGCATCACGGCGGCCGATGCCCCCCAGGACGAAATCGACTCCCGCTTCTTCGCCATCGTCACGGACTTGGTCGGCACTCCGACCGAACTCATCGACGAGGCCGGCGACATAGCCTGGCGCACCCGCACCACCCTCTGGGGCACCACGGCATGGGCTGCGGACAGCACGGCATATACCCCGCTCCGCTTTCCGGGCCAGTACTTCGACCCGGAGACGGGGCTCCACTACAACTACTTCCGGCACTACGACCCCGAAACGGCCCGGTACCTCACTCCTGATCCCCTCGGTCTCATCCCCGCACCGAACCCCACCACTTACGTCCACAATCCGCTCATCTGGGCCGATCCACTCGGCCTCACACCCTGTGAACCCGGCGAGGGCGAGCAGAGCCTCTTCAAAGCACCGCAGAGAGGCCAAGGTCAGCATCAGTACGAAAATGGCTACCTAGCTTCAGACTTCCCGGGTGGTCCGGACGACCCGTATATGAACGGCATGGCCTACTTTGCAAAGGAAAGGGAGCTGGCCGAGCGCTATGCCTCTCATTACAAAGAGGGCATAATCGAGGTGCGGATACCCGTGGGCGACTATGAAAAGTACTTTGCAATATTTGAGCATCCGTATGAAGGGGGGCCACTAACGGAACTGGAGATACCAAATACCGCAGTGGAGCGTCTGAATAATTACCCCAGGGAATGGCATAAATGAACGATGAAGAGGAATGGCGGCGCATTAAGGAGACCCATACGGTGGGTTCACCTGTCACAGGCATCGTTGCGGCACGTTTCCCCTTTGGCTTCTTCGTGAAATTGGACGGAATTTCGAAGGCGCAAGGATTTGTCGACGTAATATCCTATAATCCCCCTGGGGAATCTTCTGATCCTGAGGATTGGCCAGAGGTGGGAGAGCGTATCGATGGTGTAGTGGCGGATCTAGTTGATCGCGACCATCAGGTAAGAATACGAGTGGGACCTCCGAGGCAATGAATAGGTGACTATCAACTCTCACCTTGGCTGCCTTTCTTGGCAGCCCGAAGGTGTCCTGTATCGGGTACCAGGCCGCCAGGTATGCCGGGGGCGGACATGGGGCCCGGCGGACATGCTCGAAGCAATAAGATGCGTTCAATTTCCTGAGAAGCAACAGGTGAAGAATGTCGTTCGGTCCGGCTCCCGCGGGCTTCGGTCCTCCCACTCCGCCTTCCTGGAACCCTCCCTCAGAAGTCGAGCAAGCGCTGCTGGACGCCAAGTCTCGTGACGACTGGCCCGCGTACTTCGATGCACTTGCGCAGACTCGGGTGTACTTCGAGATCCAGCGCGACAAGGTGGACGCCAGGGCCACTGATATTCGCCCCCTCTTCGAGTCCGACCCCCGAGTCGCCGGTGGGAGGATCTGGGCTGTCTACACCGAGGGCATGTTGCCCGTGCCCGAACCGCATCGCGTGTTCGACTGGTATCCGCTTTCGTGGTTCGCGAAGGTCTGGGATCCGACCGACCCGCCGATGATCGTTGTCAATCCCAGGACACCGTGCGAGGCATTCCTTCCCTCCGCGCCGCCGCACGCCCACGCCTGGGGCCAGTACACCGACCGAAAGAAGGGCCCCTCGGACGAGGCAGCACTGCGGACTCTTCGGGTGGGCGGCCCATTGCACGGACCCGTGGCCCATGGGCTGGCTTGCGGTGCCCACCTCATCGTCCGCCAAGGCCTACCGTGGAACGCCCTGGCGTACCACGGTCAGGGCTACCCCGCGGAACGCGAAATGCTGCGAACCTCGTGGGGCATAACAAGCCATCAGCAGTGGCAGGCCCAGCAGCACGCCCTGCTGTCCACCGACGGCGCCAACCCGGTCTGGGAATTCGCCCTCGGTCTGCGCCGCGTCATCGCCCGTGACTTCGGCGGTTACGTCGAGACCGCCTTCTGGAGGGACTCGGCCGCGCGGGTTCTGCGCCAGCGTGCGGAGGGCGAAACCCTTCTCACCCCGGACGGCATCACGAAGACCGAACCCGTCCCTGCGGCGGAGACCGAGGCGCGCATCAAGGGCGTCCAGCACCTCATTGGCCGTATCACCCGCTACGAGGCCCGTATGCGCGCCGACGGCATCCTCGGTGACGGGCAGTACGTCACCTCCGCCGACGCCTGGGACCTGGGCCGCGCCTCCTGCATGGCCCGCTGGGGTCTGAGCACGCGCTACTGCGACCTGCCGGAAGCGGAGGCAGCCGTCGTCGAGGCCGGGTACAACTCAGCCCGCTGCTATGAGTCCTGGGAGGACTTCTCCGCCGCCTTCATCCTCGGCCGCTGTCTGCAGTTCGACAACGAGAAGTTCGGCAGTTGGTACCAGGACATGGTCACCGTCCACAGGATCCTGACCTCGGACCCAGGCAGTCCCTGGCTCAACATTCCCTTCCGATAGGGCTATCGGGGCTGCCATGCCCGTACGAGATCCTCCGGCCCCCAATGCGCGGTCAGCGGCAGACCGTCTGCCACCCCGCAGCGTGAGACCACGACACGTGCGGTGTCGGGATCGGCGCCGGGGACGGCAAGCATGTCCCGGACGAGTGCGTCGTACTCATGACGGCCGAAGGGCTGGTTCTCGAGCCACTTGATCGACCCGACAAAGTGCACCTGCCGGGCCACCGGCTCACGGTCTGCGCCGATGAGGTCGATCTCGGGGTTGTTCTGCCGGTTCCACCAGCCGCCGATGGCCTCGGTCTCGGTCCATTCACCGTCCGGAAGCAGGCGCAGCAATGACTCGCGAATCAGCGGCTCGACCGCACGACCACGCCAGGTGGTCCAGGATCGTTCGATGCGTTCCAGTGCCACGTCGCCACGCCCGCGCTCGATGAGCGGGATCGCGCGCTGCAGGAACGCCAGCCAGAACCGCAGGTACGGGTCAGCGATCCGGTAGCGCTTGTTCTTGCTGTCGGGTTTGACGGAGAGCGGGAGATCGGCAGTCAGAACCCGCTTGGCCTGCAGAGTGGTCAGCAGCGGCGAAAGTGTGCCGGACGGCAGCGCTCCGCCACCACCGGCCTGGGCCGCGATCGCGCTGAACGTGCGCTCACCACTGCCGATCGCTTCCAGTACGGCCCGTGAGTGCGACGCTTCCGGGAACTCACCCAACAGGGACAGCTCGCCGGCCACCAACAAGGCAGAGAGGGGGGTGGCGACGGAAGCCCGGAGGAAGTCGATGCGACTCATTCCCGGACGCCACGACTGCACGATCTCCGGAAATCCTCCCGTGATCAGCTGGGCATCCACGGCGTCTGCCGCGTTCAGCTCGGTCATGGCCTGCACGTCGGCGAGGTTGAGGGGATGGACGGTCATCTTCGCCGCCCGACCGAAGAACGGCCGTCCGTACGACTGCAACGCCTCCATCACCGACACATCGCTGCCGACGAGCAGGAGCAACACCGGCTTGGAGGACAGATGACGGTCCCAGACGGTCTGCAGTGCGCCCTCGAACTCCTGATCCTGCTCGACCAGCCATGGCACCTCGTCGATCACCGCGATGCTGGGTGAGTCATCGTTGATCGCGAGCGCCAGCGAACGCAGGGCCTGGTTCCAGTCCTGTGCCTGGAGACCGGCGACCAGCTCCGCCGCCGGCAGCGGAGAGTGCGCAAGAGCTGCGGCAAATTCGGCACGCTCCGTCACGGGATTACGCCCGCGCGTGGCCTGAAACACCACGTACGGCACTCCCGAGCGGTCGCAGAACTCCTGAACCAGCCGCGACTTTCCCACCCGGCGCCGACCAGTCATGATCACAGCTCGCCCCCGAGTGACCCCACTACCTTCTGTCACCGACGCGAGCTGCTCAGTCAACCGTTCGAGATCTGTGGCCCGACCATGAAACTCCACGTGACGACCTCCGCAACTAACGCAGATCCACTCTTACGTAGATTGAATCTTACTTTGTCCTTGGTTGCCTTTCTGGCACGCCGAAGTGGTCCCAACGTGCCGGGCGACGCTGTCCTGCGCCGGTTTCCTCGCCACCAGGAACGCCCTGGCCGGCTTCTCCTCGCCGAGGGGCTCTCACAGCCGAAGACCCCTTGCCAACCATCCGTCCTCCTGGTTAGTCTTATGACCGTAAGACATACGAACGTATGGCAATGGGTTTTGGAGGCCGCAATGACTACGACAAACCGACCGGTGGCACTCGTGACAGGCGCGTCCACAGGTATCGGAAGGGCGGCCGCCCTCGCGCTCGCCGCAGCGGGGTTCGAGACGGTGGGCACGAGCCGGAAGACCTCGGGAGCCGACCGTCGCGACGGCGTGACGTTCCTCGCCCTCGACGTGGGCAGCGACGATTCGGTCACTGCCGCGGTCGGGCAGGTGATCGAGCGGTTCGGGCGGATCGACGTCCTGGTCAACAACGCGGGCATCGGCTCCTCGGGCGCCGCCGAGGAGAACTCTCTCGAGCAGGCCCAGCGCCTCTTCAACATCAACCTCTTCGGTGTGATGCGCATGACCAAGGCCGTTCTCCCGCACATGCGCGCCCAGGGAAGCGGGCGCATCATCAACATCTCGTCCGTCCTCGGGTTCCTCCCGGCGCCCTACATGGCCACCTACTCGGCGTCCAAGCACGCGCTCGAGGGGTACACCGAGTCCCTGGACCACGAGATCCGCGAGTACGGGGTCCGCGCCCTCATCGTCCAGCCGGGGGGTACCAAGTCCGCGTTCGAGGCGAACACTGTCGAGCCCGACATGCCCATGGACATCTACGCGGAGCAGCGGCGCATCGCCGACAAACTGGCGGTGGCGGTCAACGAGGACGGCGACGACCCCGCCACCGTCGCGAAGGCGATCGTCGCGGCCGCCACCGACTCCAAGCCGAAGGTGCGGTACACCGCCGGCCGGCAGGCCCGGCTCGTCAGCGCGGCGCGCCGTATCCTTCCCGCCGGGGTCTTCGACGGACAGATCCGCAAGACGAACAAGCTCGCCGGCTGAGATCTGCAGAGACTTTCGCGAAAGCCGGGTCGTGTCGTGTTTCGGCTCAGCGTGCGGGCGGATGCGTCTTACGCCGCCGGTTTCCTTGCCACCAGGAACGCCCGGGACAGCTTTTCCTCGCCGAGGGGCTCCCTGAGTACTCGGACGATCACCTCGAAGCCTGCCTTGATCAGCGGTTCGACCACTGCCTCCGGTGCGCGTAGGTAGTAGTCCAGGGAGATCTTGTGGCCGAAGCGTTCGTCGAGGTGCATGTGGGTGCCGCCGGGCTCGTACTGGAAGCCGATCAGAGCGTGGGTGCCGGGAGCCAGGACGCGGTGGAACTCTGCGAAGGCCGTGGGGAGGTGGTCGTCCGGGACGTGGATGATCGAGTACAGCGCGGTGATGCCGCCCAGGGTTTCCGACGGTAGGTCGAGCGACGTCATCGAACCCACGTGGAAGCGGAGGTCCGGATGGGCTCTGCGGGCCAGTTCGACCATCTTCGGGGAGACGTCCACGCCGAAGACCGGGATGCCGAGTGCGGCGAGTTGGGCGGTCACGTGGCCCGGTCCGCTGCCGATGTCGGCCACGGGGCCCTTGCTCTGCTCCTTCACCAACTCCGCGAAGCCGGTGATCTGGGTTCTGTCCAGCGTGGGGATGCCGGCCCACTCGGAGAACTGCTCGGTGTAGGGCTCGGCGATCGTGTCGTACGCGGTTCGGGTGGCCCGTATGAAGTCGGGGTTCTCGGCGTTCACGGGCTGCACCCTAGCGGGGGGTCTTGGAGCGGCGGGTGGGAAGTTGCGGGGTGCCGCGAGGAGTTTGCCTGGCGGTCATCGGGCGGTGGGGTGCGGGGACTTGAGGGCTTCGAGGAAGGCGGTGAAGGTGCCGGGCGGGAAGGTGAGGGTGACACCGGCCGGGGTTTTGGAGTCGCGGATGGCTATGTGGGTGGGGTGGGTTGCGATCTCCACGCAGGAGTCGCCGTCGCCGGGGCCTGAGTATGACGACCTCCGCCAGTTGTCGGGGGTGGTCGCCTGTGCCTCACAGCTCCTTGGCCAACACGTTGGTGGGGAGTGCCGCGCGGAGTTCCCCCGGCGGTCATCAGACGGTGGGGTGCGGGGACTTCAGGGCTTCGAGGAAGGTGGTGAAGGTGTCGGGCGGGAAGGCGAGGATGGCGCCGGTCGGCGTCTTGGAGTCGCGGATGGCTATGTGGGTGGGGTGCGTTGCGATCTCCACGCAGGCATTGCCGTCGCCGCCGCCGGAGTAGGACGACTTCCGCCAGACTTCGCGCGTGCTCATAGGGTGCCTCACAGTTCCTTGGCCAGATTGTGGATCAGGTCGCGTGACTGTTCGGGATCGAGTGACGACGCCTCTACTCTACGGAAGAGTGTTCGGAATACGCCGAGTTGGGCCTCCGCGTCGATGAACGCCGTGCCGTGCGGAGCGTCGCGGACCACAGTGTCCAACCTCGGGATGCCGCCACCGGCGTAGATCATTGCGCTGCCCGTGTCGTCGAAGCGCTCCAGAGTGAACGGGATCACTCGGACGGTGATGTGGCCTGCTTCGGAGAGCTCCAGGATTCGGGCGAGTTGGGCCAGCGAGGTGGCCCGGCCGCCGACCCTGATTCGTAGTGCTGCCTCGTGGATCAAGGCCTGGTAGGGAATCGGTGTGGGCCTTTCGAGGATTGCTCGACGCTGCATGCGATGCCGCACACGCAGCTCGCGGTCGGTATCGGGGAGCTCAGGGATGCGGGTCGAGAAGAGAGCCCGTGCGTAGTCCTCGGTCTGGAGGAGGCCCGACACATGCAGCAAGTCCACGTCCCATCGGAAGGTGGCGTTGTGTTCCAGCTCGGAGAGGTCCAGGAACGGCGTGGGCAACTGCCCCCGGTACTCCTCCCACCAGCCGCGGGTCCGGTCGGTGGCCACGTGTACCAGGGCTGAGATCAACTTCTCGTCGGAGCAGGAGTAGTTGGCCGCCATGCTGCGCAAGCGTTTCTCGCTCACGCCGGTCAGGGCGGATTCGATCTGGCTGATCTGGCCGGAGCTCACGCCGAGCAGGGCAGCCGCCTCGCGTCCGGTGAGGCCAGCCTTCTCCCGCAGTCTGCGCAGTTCGGTTCCCAGTCGCATCTGCCGTGCGGTCGGTTCAGGCCTCAGTCCCGCCATGGAGTGCTCCTCGGATCAACACGCCCACAGGCGTGGCTCGTTCGGGGACAGATTACGCGATCAGGTTGCTAGACCTCGAATTGCAGGTCTACTGTCAGTGACGCGACGCACACTCTGTGGAATCGCCGGGATCCCGGAAGCGCACCGCCCCGTCCTGCCATGACGGCTGCGGCACTGCCACCACCCGAAGCCCCCTCCAGAACTGGAGTTGACCCATGCCCGAAAACGCCCCCTGGGAGTACGCCCTCTACATCCCGAACGACATCCGAGCCGTCACCGTCGCCCGCCGCACCCTCCGGCTCATCCTCACGATGCACGGTCTGATCCGCCTCACCGACACCGCGGAGCTGCTCGCGGCCGAGCTGGTCTCCAATGCCGTACGGCATACGAAGGGGCCGGCCGCCCTCAGGGTGCGCTGGTCGGCGGGGGTGCTGCGGATCGGGGCCTGGGATGCGGACCCTGCACCTCCGGAGCCGCCCGGTGAGTTGAACAGCATGGGGGAGGTGGAGGAGGGGCGGGGGTTGGCGCTGGTCAAGGCGTGCGCCGATCTGTGGGGGTGGCAGCCGTTGGCCAGGCACGGCAATCGGGGGAAGTTCGTGTGGTGTGAGCTGGCCGCCGCTTAGGAGGAGCCGTGGGGCCAGGGGGCGCCCGCTTCTTCGTCACGGTCGTGCTTCCGCGAGCCGCGTCAAGGGCGCTCCGCGTCGGCTGCGCCGATGGCCGTCCGGGCGCACTCCAGACGCGGCTCGCTTCAGCACGGGGGAGAAGCGAGCGGGCGGCCCGAGGGGAGCGGGGCCAGGTCCATGGGGTCAGAGTCCGCTGCGTCACGGTCCGGCGTCGCCGGGGCGCGGTCGCGTGGCGTATGTACGCCGGGTGGGGTGGTGGCTTCGGCGGCGTCGGCCGGTTCCTGGGGGTGAGATCGAGTGGTCAATGGGAGCCGGGGCCCGCGGAGCGCAAAGCGTGGCCACAATCACAGGCGCCGACTTCCAGCATCTCGGCGCGGCTCCCGGCAGAGTTCGGCGGACCTGTAAGCCAGGTGCGGCTTTCCCGAGGTCCCGCCCCCCGCCCACCACCGCCGATCACTCCATGGAGCCGCACCCGCACCCGACGGTGATGACCCGAACCCGCCCCCACCCGGTCCCAATGTCGTTCCGACAAATGAACAGAGCCGCCGGACGCAGGCGCAGCATGGTATGTGTGGGAAAAGAGGTTCCTACCCACCTCAAATCTCATCCATGCGTCGAGCGGCCATATTTTCTTCCCCCGGCGGGTTGAAGTTTTGTTGATCGCGGGTCGGTTGGTCGCCCCGGCGTCCTACCCTTTAGAGGGTGAAGCAACTGATGTCACTGGAGTCCGAGGTCGATCTTCCCGGGGAAGCCGTGCTTCCCGGCGTGCTGAGCGAGGAACTGCACGCCGAACTCGTAGTGTTCCGACGCGACTTGCACATGCACCCGGAGCTCGGCAACCAGGAGTTCCGAACCACCGCGGCGATCAAGGAACGACTGGAGAGGGCCGGCCTGAAGCCGCGCGTGCTCGCCGTCGGCACCGGGCTCGTGTGTGACATCGGGGAGTGGGACGGCGAGCGGCCCATGCTCGCCCTGCGCGCCGACATCGACGGCCTGCCCATCCCGGACACGAAGAGCGAGTGCTCGTACCGGTCGACCGTGCCCGATCGGGCGCATGCGTGCGGACACGACGTCCACACGGCCGTGGTGCTCGGGGCCGGGCTCGTCCTCGCCGACCTGCACAGGCGTGGGCTGCTGCCGCGGCCCGTGCGGCTGCTCTTCCAGCCCGCCGAGGAAGTGCTGCCCGGCGGTGCCGCCGACGCCATCGACTGCGGGGTGCTGGAGGGCGTCGGGAAGATGCTCGCCGTGCACTGCGACCCGCGGGTCGACGCCGGGAAGATCGGGCTCAGGACCGGTGCCATCACCTCCGCCTGCGACCGGCTGGAGATCTCCCTCGACGGGCCCGGTGGGCACACCGCCCGGCCGCACCTCACCACCGACCTCGTCACCGCCGCCGCCCGCGTCGTCACCGACGTGCCCGCTATCGTCGGGCGACGGGTGGACACGCGGGCCGGGCTCGCCGTGACCTGGGGGCGGATCGAGTCGGGGCACGCACCTAATGTGATCCCGCAGCACGCCGAGCTCTCCGGGACCGTGCGCTGCCTGGACCTCGACACCTGGCGGCAGGCCCCGGACATCGTGGTCGCCGCGATCGACGAGGTCGCCAATCTGCACCGGGCCAAGTCCGAGATCAACTACGTGCGTGGGGTTCCGCCCGTCGTCAACGACGCGGGCGTCACCGAGCTGCTCCGGGACGCCATGACCGTCCGGCGCGGAGCCGACTCGATCGAGGACACCGAGCAGAGCCTGGGCGGCGAGGACTTCTCCTGGTATCTGCAGCATGTGCCGGGTGCCATGGCGCGTCTCGGGGTGCGCACGCCGGGGGAGCGGACCGTGCGCGACCTCCACCAGGGCGACTTCGACGCCGACGAGTCCGCCATCACCGTCGGTGTGGAGATGTTCACGGCGGCGGCCCTGCTGGATGCCGCACAGTGATCCGAGCGTGACGGACGGCCCCCACGGGGGCCGTTCCGCCGACCGGCGCAACATGCTCGTAAGCCAATTGTGCGCACATCGAAATCCCGGTGTGCGAGGGCGGCAGAGCCTCAGTTCAGACGCTGTTTGCCTCGAATCGATAACGGCTTCGGAAGAGGTCTGTTTCCGACATCTACGCGCGTTACGATGCCGCGAAGCCAACGCCGCAGGGGCGTACAGGCCCGGGCACTGGCATGGTGCTCACATGAAGCGCCGACAAGGCGCTCAGGTCAGGTGAAGGAGCCTCCCGTGCGCCGGGTAGCCAAGCTTTCCGCTGCGTGTATCGCCACCGCAGCTCTCGCACTGACTGCCACAGCCTGTGGCAGCACCTCCTCCGAGGACGACAGCTCCTCGTCCGCCTCCGCGGGCAGCGGCAAGGGCGGTATCAAGATCGGTCTCGCCTACGACGTCGGCGGCCGCGGTGACCGTTCCTTCAACGACTCCGCCGCGCGCGGTGCCGACAAGGCCGAGAAGGAGTTCAACGGTTCCATCAAGGAGCTCACCGCCAAGAGCTCCGACACCGAGGCCGACCGTGAGCAGCGCCTGACCGACCTGGCGGACGCCGGTTACAACCCGATCGTCGCCGTCGGCTTCTCCTACGCCACCTCGGTGGACAAGGTCGCCGCGAAGTACCCGAAGGTCAACTTCGGCCTCATCGACTCGGTCGCGACCGCCAAGAACGTCGACAGCATCACCTTCACCGAGGAGCAGGGCTCCTACCTCGCCGGTGTCGCCGCCGCGCTGAAGACCAAGAAGTCCCACGTCGGCTTCATCGGCGGTGTGGACACCCCGCTGATCAAGAAGTTCGCGGCGGGCTACGTCCAGGGCGTCAAGGACACCAAGCCCGGCGTCAAGGTCGACGTCCAGTACCTGACCCACGGCTCCGACCTGTCCGGCTTCGCCAGCCCCGACAAGGGCAAGGAGGCCGCGTCCGGCCAGCTCGACGGCGGCGCCGACGTGATCTACACCGCGGCCGGCTCCTCCGGCAACGGCGCCATCGAGGCCGTCTCCGGCGTCAAGGGCGCGTGGGCCATCGGCGTGGACTCGGACCAGTACAACATCCCGGGTCTGAGCAAGTACAAGAACTCGATCCTGACCTCGATGGTCAAGAACGTCGACGTCGGCGTCTACGACTTCGTCAAGTCCGTGCACGACGGCAAGCCGCTGACCGGCAACCAGATCTACTCCCTCGCCAAGGGCGGTGTCGGCCTGGCCACCAGCGGTGGCTTCATCGACGACATCCAGCCGCAGCTGGACGCCGCGAAGAAGAAGATCGTCGACGGCACCGTCAAGGTCAAGACCAGCTGACCTGACGGTTCCCGCCGGAACCCGGGCTCGACGAGGGGGCCTCGACAACCCCCTCGTCGAGCCATAACAATGTGTCAACTCTACGCGTGTAGCACGGAGTTGCCGCGCTAGCGTCACCGACGCCTGCCCTCCCCTACGCAGCCCCTTTTCCCCGAGGAGAGTGCGCCATCAACGCGTCCAGCCCTCCCGCTGCCGTCGAACTGCGCGGCATCACCAAGCGATTCCCCGGCGTCGTCGCCAACAAGGACATCGACATCACCGTCCGCACGGGCACCGTGCACGCCCTGTGCGGTGAGAACGGTGCCGGCAAGTCCACCCTGATGAAGATCCTCTACGGCATGCAGCAGCCGGACGAGGGCACCATCACGGTGAACGGCGAGACGGTCACCTTCCACACCCCCGCCGACGCCATCGGCCGCGGCATCGGCATGGTGCACCAGCACTTCATGCTCGCCGACAACCTCACGGTCCTGGAGAACGTCGTCCTGGGCGCGGAGAAGCTGTACGGCATCGGCGCCAAGGCCCGCGCGAAGATCAGGGAGATCTCCAACGCGTACAGCCTGAACGTACGCCCCGACGTCCTGCTGGAGGAGCTCGGCGTCGCCGACCGCCAGCGCGTGGAGATCCTCAAGGTCCTCTACCGCGGCGCCAAGACGCTGATCCTCGACGAGCCCACCGCCGTCCTCGTGCCGCAGGAGGTCGACGCCCTCTTCGACAACCTGCGCGAGCTCAAGGCCGAAGGCCTCACCGTCATCTTCATCTCGCACAAGCTCGGCGAAGTCCTCTCCGTCGCCGACGAGATCACGGTCATCCGGCGCGGCACCACCGTCGGCACGGTCAAGCCCGCCGGCACCACCCCCAAGCAGCTCGCCGAGCTGATGGTCGGCAGCGAACTGCCCACCCCGGAGACCGAGGAGTCCACGGTCACCGACGTCCCGCTGCTGAAGCTGGACGGTCTGCGCCTGGCCCAGACCGACCTCGACGGCATCGAGCGCATCATCCTCGACGACATCTCGTTCACCATCCACAAGGGCGAGGTCCTCGGTATCGCCGGTGTGGAGGGCAACGGCCAGTCCGAACTGGTCGAGGCCATCATGGGCATCCGCAACCCCGACTCCGGCACGGTCGTCCTCGACGGCACCGACATCTCCCACGCCCCCACCCGCCGCCGCCGCGAGGCCGGCGTCGGCTACATCCCCGAGGACCGCCACCGCCACGGTCTGCTCCTCGAGGCCCCGCTGTGGGAGAACCGCATCCTCGGCCACGTCACCGAGAAGCCCAACTCCCGCGGCCAGCTGCTCGACATCAAGGCGGCCCGCACCGACACCGAGCGCATCATCAAGGCGTACGACGTCCGCACCCCGGGCATCGACGTCACCGCCGCCTCCCTGTCCGGCGGCAACCAGCAGAAGCTGATCGTCGGCCGCGAGATGAGCCACGCGCCCACGCTGCTCATCGCCGCCCACCCCACCCGCGGTGTGGACGTCGGCGCGCAGGCCGCGATCTGGGACCACATCCGCCAGGCCCGCCGCGAGGGCCTGGCCGTGCTGCTGATCTCGGCCGACCTGGACGAGCTCATCGGCCTGTCCGACACCCTGCGGGTGATGTACCGGGGCCGACTGGTCGCCGACGCCGACCCCGCCACCATCACCCCCGAGGAGCTGGGCTCCGCGATGACCGGTGCTGCCACCGGGCACCTGGAGCACGCAGAGGACTCCGCAGCGGACGACGAGGACGACGCCCGATGAACAAGCTGACCCAACGCATCGACAAGGAGCGGCTGCTCCTCGGCATCGCGGCGCCGCTGCTGGCGGTCGTCGCCGCACTCGTCGTGACCACCCTGGTGATCCTCGCCACCGGCAAGAACCCGGGCGCCGCCTTCAGCGACATGCTGACCTACGGCTCCGCCAGCGACAGCCAGGTCTACATCCTCAACAAGGCGACGACGTACTACCTCGCGGGTGTCGCGGTGGCCATCGGCTTCCGCATGAACCTGTTCAACATCGGCGTCGACGGCCAGTACCGCATCGCCGCGTTCTTCGCCGCCGTCCTCGGTGGCGCGCTGACCACGCCCGGCTGGATCTCCATCCCGCTGATCATCCTGTGCGCCATGGGCACCGGTGCCGTGTGGGCGGGCATCGCGGGCGTTCTGAAGGTGACCCGCGGCGTCAGCGAGGTCATCTCGACGATCATGCTCAACGCGATCGCCACCGCGATCATCGCCTATCTGCTCCAGCCCGGAAAGCTCGCCGAACTCCAGGCCGGCGGCACGGTCGTCTCCACCAAGCCGCTGCCGTCGTCCTCGTACTTCTTCCAGATCGACACCGGCGCCGCGGGCGTGCTGTGGGGCTTCATCGTCATCGCCGCGCTCGTCGGCATCGCGTACTGGTTCGTCCTCGGCCGCACCCGCTTCGGCTTCGACCTGCGCACCGTCGGCCAGTCCGAGAGCGCCGCAGCCGCGAGCGGTGTCTCGGTGAAGAGGATGATCGCCACCAGCATGCTCATCTCGGGCGCGGTGGCCGGCCTGATCGGCATGCCGACCCTCCTCAACGACAGCCACCAGTTCAGCAACGACTTCCCGACCGGCATCGGCTTCACCGGCATCGCCATCGCCCTGCTCGGCCGCAACAACCCGGTCGGCATCGCGCTGGGCGCGCTGCTGTGGGGCTTCCTGGAGCGCACGACCAACCACCTGGAGTTCGAGGGCTACGACAAGGAGATCCTCGGCGTCATCCAGGGCGTCATCGTCCTGTGCGTCGTCATCGCCTACGAAGTCGTACGCCGTTACGGACTCAAGCGCCAGCAGCAGCGGGTCGGCGCCGAGCTCGCCGCCCAGGCCGCAGCCACGACCCAGAAGCAGGAGGTGGCGTGATGACTGCCACGATGACCGACACGCCGCCCCCCGCGGCACCCAAGGCGGACACCGCCACCCGGTCGGGCCGTTCGCTCGGCCAGATCCTCATGATCGTGGCCGGTGCGCTGCTGCTCGTCGCGGCGGTCCGCGTCATCTCCGGCTCCGACCAGCTCACCTCCGAGGGCCAGGTCTCCGCGGCGCTCAGCCTGGCCGTGCCGATCGGCCTCGCCGGTCTGGCCGGTCTGTGGTCCGAGCGGTCCGGCGTGGTCAACATCGGCCTCGAGGGCATGATGATCCTCGGCACCTTCGGCGCCGGCTGGATCGGCTGGCAGTCCAGCCCCTGGCTCGGCCTCCTGTGCGGCGTGGGCTTCGGCGTCCTGGGCGGCCTGCTGCACGCGGTCGCGACCGTCACCTTCGGCGTCGACCACATCGTCTCCGGTGTCGCGATCAACCTCCTCGCGCTCGGCACCACCCAGTACCTCGCCAAGCTCTTCTTCGTGGACGGCAAGGCGGAGGAAGCGGGCGGCAACCCCAAGCAGTCCCCGCCCGTGGACTCGCTGCCCAGCTTCGACGTCCCGGGCATCTCGAGCGGACTGCACTCCATCGAGAACCACCACTGGTTCCTGATCTCCGACATCGCGGGCATCCTCGGCGGTCTGTTCACCGACCTGTCCATCGTGACGGTCCTGGCGGTCGTGCTGTTCGTCGGCAGCTGGTGGCTGCTGTGGCGCACCCCGTTCGGCCTGCGGCTGCGCTCCTGCGGTGAGAACCCGATGGCCGCCGAGTCCCTCGGCGTCAACGTCTACAAGTACAAGTACATGGCCGTGGCCGTCTCCGGCGGCCTCGCCGGCCTCGGCGGCGCCTTCCTGGCCCTGGTCACCTCGCACACCTACCTGGAGGGCCAGACCGGCGGACGCGGCTACATCGGTCTGGCGGCCATGATCTTCGGCAACTGGCGGCCCGGCGGACTCGCCATGGGCGCGGGCCTGTTCGGCTACTCCGACGCGCTCCAGCTGCGCAGCGGCGGCGAGACCGTCCACGCGCTGCTGCTCCTGCTGTTCGTGCTGCTCCTGGCGATGGCCGGCTGGAAGCTGTACAAGAAGGCCCACTGGCAGGGCGGCATCAGCCTCATGGTGGCCGCGGGCGTCCTGGTCTGGTACCTGGTCACCGACGAGGTCCCGAGCGACTTCGTGGGCGCCACCCCGTACGTCGTCACCCTGCTGGTGCTGTCGCTGTCCGCGCAGCGCCTGCGGATGCCCAAGGCGGACGGCATGCGTTACCGGAAGGGCCAGGGCAAGTGACCCCGCGGTCCGACGTCGACTGGGAGTCGCTGCGCGAGCGGGCCCGGGACGCCATGTCCCGGGCGTACGCCCCGTACTCCGGCTACCCGGTCGGCGTGGCCGCCCTGGTCGACGACGGCCGTACGATCACCGGCTGCAACGTCGAGAACGCCTCCTACGGCCTCGGCCTGTGCGCCGAGTGCGGTCTGGTCTCGGAGCTGCAGAACACGGGCGGCGGCCGCCTCACGCACTTCACCTGCGTCGACGGCAGGGGCGAGATCCTCGTCCCCTGCGGCCGCTGCCGGCAGCTGCTGTACGAGTTCGGCGGCCCCGACCTGCTCATGGAGACCCCGGCGGGGATCCTGCCGCTGTCGGAGATGCTGCCGCAGGCCTTCGGGCCGGGGCATCTCACCAAGTAATTCCCGGAAGGAAAGCCCTGCATGGCCATGGACGCCATCTCCGTCATCCGCACCAAGCGGGACCGCGGTGAACTCAGCGACGAGCAGATCGACTGGGTCATCGACGCGTACACCCGCGGGGAGGTCGCCGACGAGCAGATGTCCGCGCTCGCGATGGCGATCCTCCTCAACGGCATGAACCGTCGCGAGATCGCCCGCTGGACCGCCGCGATGATCGCCTCCGGCGAGCGCATGGACTTCTCGTCCCTGTCCCGCCCGACGGCCGACAAGCACTCCACGGGCGGCGTCGGCGACAAGATCACACTCCCGCTGGCGCCCCTGGTGGCGGCCTGCGGCGCGGCCGTCCCCCAGCTCTCGGGCCGCGGCCTCGGCCACACCGGCGGCACGCTGGACAAGCTGGAGTCGATCCCGGGCTGGCGCGCGCTGCTGTCGAACGAGGAGATGCTCAACGTCCTCGACACGACCGGCGCGGTGATCTGCGCGGCGGGCGACGGTCTGGCTCCGGCCGACAAGAAGCTGTACGCCCTGCGTGACGTCACGGGAACGGTCGAGGCCATCCCCCTGATCGCCTCCTCGATCATGTCGAAGAAGATCGCGGAGGGCACGGGCTCACTGGTCCTGGACGTGAAGGTCGGCACCGGCGCCTTCATGAAGACCATCGAGGACGCGCGCGAGCTGGCGTCCACGATGGTGGGCCTGGGCACGGACCACGGCGTGAAGACGGTCGCGCTCCTGACGGACATGAGCACGCCCCTCGGCCTCACGGCGGGCAACGCGCTCGAGGTCCGCGAGTCGGTCGAGGTCCTCGCGGGCGGCGGACCCTCGGACGTGGTGGAACTGACCCTCGCGCTGGCCCGCGAGATGCTCGACGCGGCGGGCGTCCGCGACGCCGACCCCGCGAAGGCCCTGGCCGACGGCTCGGCGATGGACGTCTGGCGCCGGATGATCGCGGCGCAGGGCGGCGACCCGGACGCGGAACTGCCGGTGGCCCGCGAGCAGCACGTGATCAAGGCGGGAGCCTCGGGTGTGCTGACCCGTCTGGACGCCTACGGCATCGGCGTCGCCGCCTGGCGCCTCGGCGCGGGGCGTGCCCGCAAGGAGGACCCGGTCCAGGCGGGCGCGGGCGTGCAACTGCACGCCAAGCCGGGCGACACGGTGACGGAGGGCCAGCCCCTGCTGACCCTGCACACCGACACCCCGGAGCGCTTCGAGTACGCCCTCCAGTCGATCGAGGGTTCCTACGACATCGGGGCGGCCGGGACGGTCTTCACGACGTCGCCGGTGGTGCTGGAACGTATCGCCTGACCTGGGGTTTCCTCTTCCGGGTGAACGGGATCGGTGGACCGCCACCGGTCCCGTTCGGCATGCTGGGATCGGTGACGCACCGATAGGAGACCGCCATGAGCGCACTCACCGTGGGCCACGATCCCGGCCAGAGCTGGGACGACCTCGTCCAGCTCTGGGACGAGATGGAATGGCCCGAGGGCAGCAAGGTGGAGATCATCGAGGGGATCATCACCGTGTCATTTGCTCCCGCGCCGCGTCACAACGTGATCGCGGAACGTATTCAGCGCCGCCTTTACTCCGTGATCCCCGATGACTGGGGGGTGTTCCAGACCCAGGCCATCGCTGTTCCGTCGCGGTTGGGGATGTTCATCCCGGACATCCTGGTCGCCCCGATCGAGGAGTGCACCGACGCGGAGACCTACTTGCCGGCCGCCGTCGCCGAACTCGTCGTGGAGGTCACCTCCAGGAAGAACGCCCGCCACGACCGTGTGAGCAAGCCGGCCGCCTACGCCTCCGCGGGCATCCCGCTCTGCCTCCTTGTCGACCGCTGGGCGCCCGAAGGCCCCACGGCGACGCTCTACGGAGAGCCTCAGGGGGATGTCTACCGCCCCCTGGCCGTCGCCAAGTTCGGCGAACTCCTCACCATCCCGGCGCCCTTCGATCTCGTCATCGACACCGGCGAATTCCCCGAGACGTGAGTCAGCCGAGGAGCGCCGCCACCCCCACCAACACCGGCACCGACAGCACCGTCGACACCAGGATCGAGTCCCGGGCCAACCGCTCGCCCACGCCGTAGGTGGAGGCGTAGGCGTAGAGGTTCTGCGCGGCCGGCAGGGCCGAGGTCACGACCACGTCGAGGAGTTGGGCCCCGTGCAGGCCGAAGACCCCGGCCGCCAGTGCCCAGGCCGCCGCGGGCTGGCCCACCGACTTCAGCGCGACCGAGAGCAGGACGAGCTGTCGGTCCGGGCCCCGGCCGGGCATCGTGCTGCCGCACAGGGAGATCCCGAAGGCGAGGAGGACGGCCGGGACCGACATGCCGCCGATCAGGGTCAAGGGGTCCATGACCGGGGCCGGGACCTTCAGACCGGCCGCCGAGACCGCCACGCCGGCCAGCGAGCCCACCGCGATCGGATTACGGAGCGGGGTCAGCAGTCGCCGCCGCAGCGGGCCCTTCTCCCCCTCGCCCGACGCCAGGTCCAGAACCGTCAGCGCGACCGGGGTCACCCCCACCAGCTGGAACAGCAGCACCGGCGCCACGAGCGACGCGTCCCCGAGGACGTACACAGCGATCGGGATGCCGAGATTGCCGGAGTTGACGTACGACGAGCACAGCGCGCCGATCGTCGTACGGCCCAGCCCCCAGCCGCGGACGGCACCCACCGCCACGAAGATGCCCGCCGCCGCTGCCGTGCTGAGCGCGGTCACCAGCAGGCGGCTGGAGAAGATCACCGACAGGTCGGCCCGCGCCAGCGTCGTGAACAGCAGGGCCGGGGACGCCACATGGAAGGCCAGCTTCGTCAGGACCTCCCGGCCATGGTCGCCGAGGTAGCCGCGCAGACCGATGAGATAACCGACCCCGATGACCACCGCGATCACCGCGAAGCCGGTCAGCACTCCCTGCACGGGGACTCCTCAAGCGTGAGGAGGGCGTGGCGTATCCAGGGAGGTGCTGATGGGTGGCGCATACAGGCAACCCTGGTGGGAAGGCGGCCCGCAGGTCAACGTGATCCTGCACGCGCGGACAGGGCGTCGGCCGATGAGTTACGCCCACCCGTCCGGTCTACCGATCGTGGACGCCATGACACCCGCTGTACTCGTGCTGGTCGGCCCCGTCACCCGGGACGAGGTGACGGGGCTGAGCGACGAGGTCCGGGCGCTGCTGCGGACGACCCGTGCCGGGGTGGTGGTGTGCGATGTCGCCGGGCTCGGGCCGCCGGGGCTCGGCACGGTCGATCTGCTCGCCCGGCTCCAGCTCGCGGCCCGGCGCGCCGGGGGCCGGATCAGGCTGCGCGACCCCGACCCCGGGCTACACGCCCTCCTTGACCTCGTCGGCCTCCGCTTCGAGGTGGAGGGGCAGTCCGAACAAGGGGAACCAGCGCTGGGTGTCGAGGAAGAAGTGGAACCCGGTGAGCCGGCCGTCTGAGATCTCCAGCACCTGTACCGCCCAGGGGGTGTGACCGCCCTTCTCCGGGTCCGGCTTGTACTGGGCGAACCCCGGCAGGCCGTTGACCTGCACCGGCACCAGACGTGAGCCCTCGCAGGCCGAGCCCAGGGTCGTCATGAAGCCCGTGATGTCGTCGTGGCCCGTCAGCCAGAGGTCGAACGGCGGCATCGTCATGATGGCGTCCTCGTGGAGGAGGGCCGTCAGAGCCGTCATGTCGTACCCCTCGAACGCCTTCACATAGCGGTCCAGGAGTTTCTGCTGCTCCTCGTCCAGCGGGTCGGACACGGCCGCGTCGGCGCCATGCTCTTCCCGCTCGGCGAGGGTGGCGCGGGCTCGCTGGAGGGCGCTGTTGACCGAGGCGACGGAGGTGTCGAGCAGTTCGGCGACCTCGCTCGCCTTCCACGCCAGCACCTCGCGCAGGATCAGCACCGCGCGCTGCTTGGGCGGCAGTTGCTGCAGGGCGGCCATGAAGGCGAGCCGCACGGTCTCCTTGGCGACCGCCGCCTCCGCCGGGTCCTCGACCGTCGGCAGGATGCGGTTGTCCGGCATCGGCTCCAGCCAGGTGTGGTCGGGGCGGGGGGAGAGGGCGGCCTGGGCGAGGGGGGTCGACTCGGAGAGGTCCATGGGGCGGGCGCGCTTGTTGCCCGCGGTCAGCATGTCCAGGCAGACGTTCGTCGCGATGCGGTACAGCCATGAGCGGAGGCTGGAACGGCCCTCGAACTTGTCGTAGCTCCGCCAGGCCCGCACCATCGTGTCCTGCACCGCGTCCTCGGCCTCGAAGGAGGAGCCGAGCATGCGGTAGCAGTACCCCGTCAGCTCGGTGCGGTGTTTCTCGAGCCTGAGGTCGAGGTCTGTCGTCGTCGCCGTACTGTCCGTCATCGTCCACCCACCCCTGTGGCCGTGCTGTGCCGCGCCTTTGCGCCCACTACTTGGAAGCTACCGCACGCCACTGACAATGGCGTCCGGGGTGGGAAAGGGGCAGCTCAGAGGCGGTGTTTGCCGGTCCCGTAAAGCGCTCAGCGGCAGTCGGCTCGCTGCCGACCGAGCGTCTCGGGCCCCTGTCTACCGCAGGGGTGTCAACTGCCGACGTTTGTTGCCGTGCGGCTTGCACAGCGCTCGCCACTGGATGTGACGCCACGCTTGCGTCCAGCTGCTCCGGTGAGCAGCAGGGGCGATTGACGGCGCCCCGCACCTGCGCGGTCAGGCGTCACCGTGCAACCGGGTCCACCGGCATAGCCGGATCTGTGCCTTCGGGTGACTCCCGCGTGGGGCGATCAATCTAGCGTCACCAGATGGAGTCGAGCAACTACTAACTGCCATCCCGTAATTGTGGCTGTCGGACATGAAGAATCCCCCTGACCGGCCGACCCCGGCCAGGGGGAAGCAAAACGTGCGGCTCAAGCCGTAGCGAGCCGCTGCTGGGCCCGGGCCGCACGTGTTCCGAGGACGGTGATCGACACCACGCCGAGCACCGCCAGCAGTCCGACCCCGACCGTCCCGGTCCAGCCGCCCGCGTGGAAGGCGAGCGCGCCGACCGTGCTGCCCGCGCTGGAGCCGATGTAGTAGGCGGACTGGTAGAGGGCCGAGGCCTGGGCGCGGCCGTGGGTGGCCGTCTTGCTGACCGCCGAGGACGCCACCGCGTGTCCGGCGAAGAAGCCGCCGGTGATCAGGACCAGGCCCAGCAGGACCAGCCACAGAGAGCCGGCCAGGGAGAGCAGCAGGCCCGTCGCCGTCGTACCGCCCGCCGCGTACAGCGCGCCCCGGCGGCCCAGGCGGCCGACCAGCCGGCCCGCCGTCGACGCGGACACCGTGCCCACCAGGTAGACCAGGAAGATCGAGCCGACGATGCCCTGGGGGAGCGAGAAGGGCGCCTCGGTCAGCCGGTAGCCGATGACCGTGTACACGCCGCCGAAGACCGTCATGAACAGCGCGCCGATGGCGTAGAGGCGGCGCAGCAGCGGGTCGCCCAGGTGTCCGCGGACCGTGCCGAGCAGCACCCGCGGCCGCAGCGAGCCCGCCACGAAGTGCCTCGGCGCCGGCAGCAGCAGACGGAACGCCACCGCGCAGGCCACCGCGATCGCGCCGATGACCCCCACGGCCACCCGCCAGCCCCACTCCTGCGCGACCCAGCCGGTGATGACCCGCCCGCTCATTCCGCCGACGCTGTTGCCGGCGACGAACAGTCCGATCGCCGTGACCAGCGCCTTCGGCCTGACCTCCTCGGCGAGATACGCCGTCGCGGAGGCCGGCAGCCCCGCCAGGGCCGCCCCCTGCACGGCCCGCAGCACGACCAGCGCGGTCAGCGAGGGCGCGAAGGGGACCAGGAGACCGACCGTCACCGCGACCGCCAGCGACGCCGTCATGACCGTACGGCGTCCGAAACGCTCCGACAGGGCGCTCATCGGCAGCACGAACAGCGCCAGACCACCGGTCGCCGCCGCCACCGTCCAGCTCGCCTCGCTCGCCGCCACCCCGAACTCGCCCGAGATCAGCGGGAGAAGGGCCTGCGTGGAGTACAGCAGCGCGAAGGTCGCGACACCGGCGAGGAAGAGGGCGAAGCTCATCCGGCGGTAGCCGGGACCACCCGGCGTCAGACGGGAATCGACGGCGGCGGAGGCGGCAGAGGCGGGAGATGCGGCGCCCACGCGGGTGGGCGCCTCGGTACTGGCAGGCATGCTTCGAAGTTACGTACGACTCCGCTCATCCGTCCAATGCATGGATTCGCCATAATCGTTCCCATGGAGCATCAGCAGAGGTCACAGGCGCGCCTGTCACCATCCAGTGACACAGAAGACATGGTGATGTTGCTGGCCCCGCGGCTCGCCTACTTCGCCGGAGTGGCCCGCACCGAGCACGTCACCCGCGCCGCGCAGGAGATGGACGTACCCCAGTCGACGCTCTCGCGCGCGATGGTCCGCCTGGAACAGGACCTCGGCGTCGACCTGTTCGCCCGCATCGGCCGCACGGTCTCCCTCACCCCCGCGGGCCGCACCTTCCTCGCCTCCGCCGAACGCGCCCTCGCCGAGATCCAGCGCGCCGCGGACGAGGTCCGCGCGGACGCCGACCCGGCCACCGGCAAGGTCGCCTTCGGCTTCCTGCACACCATGGGCTCGGAAACGGTCCCCGGCCTCATCCGCGCCTTCCGCGCCGACCATCCCCGCGTCCGCTTCAGCCTGGTCCAGAACTACGGCGAGGCGATGATCGAACGCCTGCGCGCAGGGGAGCTGGACCTGTGCCTGACCTCCCCGGTCCCGGACGCACCCGACCTCGTGGCCCGCCGCCTCGACGAACAGAAGCTACGGCTGGTGGTCCCCGCCGATCACCCCCTCGCGGCCCGCAGGCGCGTACGCCTCGCCGAGGCCGCCGAGGAGTCCTTCGTCACCCTGGAGCCCGGCTACGGCCTGCGCCGGATCACGGACGACCTCTGCCAGGAGGCCGGCTTCAAGCCGAGGATCGCCTTCGAGGGGGAGGAGGCGGAGACGCTGCGGGGGCTGGTGGCGGCAGGACTGGGTGTCGCCCTCCTGCCCCCGCCGGCCTTCCCCCGCCCAGGAGTCGCGGAACTGACGGTCACGGCCCCCCGGGCGGCCCGCGAGATCGGCGTGGCCTGGCTGGACGGCCACCCGGACACACCCCCGGTGGCCGCCTTCAAGAAGTTCCTGCTGTCGAGAAGGGGGAACCTGCTGCCCTGACCTACCGTCTGCGCCCGAACCCGGAGGCGAGCGGCATCCGCAGCCCCAGCGGCGGAGGCGCGGCCAGCGCGTCCTGCACAGGCCGGGACAGCGCCCGCCCGAACAGCGCTCCCATGACGAAGTCCTCGGTCAGCGCCTGCACTTCGGCCCGGTACTGATGCAGCCCGTGTCCGTCGGAGTGCACCTCGAACCGGCACACCTCCCGGTTCGCCTTCTTCGCCCGGGACGCGAGCCGGAACGACAACTCCGGGTCCGTCTGCTCGTCGTTCGTGCCGTGCACGATCAGCACCCGCCGCCCCACGAGCTGCTTCACCGGTTCGGGGGTGGCCGCCACGTCCTCCTCGGGCAGCCAAGGGGCGACCGCCACCACGGAGTTGACGGCCTCGTGCCCGCCCGCGCGCAGTGCCGCCCGCGCGCCCATGTCGACGCCGACCAGGGACACGGGGACGTCGCCGTATCGCCGTACGATCTCGTCGGCGGCCCAGGTCGCGTCGTGCGCGAGATGCGCCTCGCTGCCGTTCCAGCCGCGATAGCGGTAGTGCACCAGGTGTGCCGCCAGCCCGTCCGCGTGTCCCGACCGGGCGAGCCGTCGTCCCAACGCCCGTACGGCGGAGGGGAGTCGCATCGAGGCGGGCCTTCGCAGAGAGGTTTCGTCGCCGCCCGGGAGGAGCAGCACCACCCCGCTCACCGCCGCCGGCTCCGGGCCGAGTGTCCTGCCCAGTCGGGCGCTGCGAACCGGCGTCGCTTGCTGTGCCATGACAGAACAGTGTCAGAAGCACGGGTGTACGACACGGGGCGGGGCGGTCACCGTTACGTATCGGCGGATTCGTACAACGCGCCATCTACGCGCGTAGGCGTTAGAGTGCCAAGATGACGAGCAAGACTGACCGGATGGGGAACCCCCCGAGCTCGGACCAGATCCGCCGGGCACCCAAGGTTCTGCTGCACGATCACCTCGACGGCGGGCTGCGCCCCGGCACGATCGTCGACCTCGCCCGGGACAGCGGGTACTCCGGGCTCCCCGAGACCGACGCGGACCGGCTGGGCGTCTGGTTCCGCGAATCCGCCGACTCCGGTTCGCTGGAGCGGTACTTGGAGACCTTCTCGCACACCGTCGGCGTCATGCAGACCCGTGAGGCGCTGGTGCGGGTGGCCGCCGAGTGCGCCGAGGACCTCGCCGAGGACGGCGTGGTCTACGCCGAGGTGCGCTACGCCCCCGAGCAGCACCTGGAGAAGGGCCTGACCCTCGAAGAGGTCGTCGAGGCCGTCAACGAGGGCTTCCGGGAAGGGGAGCGCAGGGCCAGGGCGAACGGCCACCGCATCCGGGTCGGCGCCCTGCTCACCGCGATGCGGCACGCGGCCCGTGCCCTGGAGATCGCCGAACTCGCCAACCGGTACCGCGACCTGGGCGTCGTCGGCTTCGACATCGCGGGCGCGGAGGCCGGTTACCCGCCCACCCGCCACCTCGACGCCTTCGAGTACCTGAAGCGCGAGAACAACCACTTCACCATCCACGCCGGCGAGGCCTTCGGGCTGCCGTCCATCTGGCAGGCCCTGCAGTGGTGCGGCGCCGACCGGCTCGGGCACGGTGTGCGCATCATCGACGACATCCAGGTCCACGAGGACGGCACGGTCAAGCTCGGGCGGCTCGCCTCCTACGTCCGGGACAAGCGGATCCCGCTGGAACTGTGCCCCAGCTCCAATCTGCAGACCGGGGCGGCCTCGTCGTACGCCGAGCACCCGATCGGGCTCCTGCGGCGCCTGCACTTCCGGGCGACCGTGAACACCGACAACCGGCTGATGTCCGGCACCAGCATGAGCCGGGAATTCGAGCACCTCGTCGACGCGTTCGGCTATGCCCTCGACGATCTCCAGTGGTTCTCCGTCAATGCGATGAAATCAGCGTTCATTCCTTTCGATGAAAGACTCGCGATGATCAATGACGTCATCAAGCCCGGATATGCCGAGCTGAAGTCCGAATGGCTGTTCCAGCAGACCGCCTCCACCAGCGGTTCTGTGGCCGAGGAGAGCTGACCGAGCACGTTCTTGGGTACGAAATGCGGGCGGGTGTTCACCATTCGTCCGCATTTCGATGTTTGCGGCGGGTGGGTCCGCGTGTTTACGGTCGTGGACCGCTTACATCCCGGTAAAACCATTTCGAGGACGCATTTTATGAAGCAGTCTGCTGCCAAGACCCTCGGTGTCGCCGCCCTCGGTGCCGCCTTCGCCGCCACCGGCGCGGGTGCCGCGAACGCCGCTCCGGCGGCCCCGGACGCCACTCAGGCGCTCGGCTCCGTCTCCAAGGGGCTCCCCACCGAGAACGTCACCCAGGCGCTTCCGGGTGGCGGTTCGGCACTGGCGCAGGCCCAGCCGGCGCTCGGCGCGGGGCTCGCGACCGCGCAGCCGGCCGTCGCGAAGGTGCTCGCCGACGGTCCGGCCGCGCCCGTCGCCGGTCTCCTCGGCGGCCTGCCGGTCGGCAAGCTCCTGCTGGGCAGCGACACCAGCCTGAACGGCCTGCCGCTCGGCTGAGGTCCGGCACTCCTCGCACGCGCCGGTGGGGCGCACCCCGTGGTCTCGGGTGCGCCCCACCGGCGTACGCGCGTAGGGGGTTGGTTACCAGGCGGCCTGCGCCTTCTCCTCCGAGGGGAACAGGATCCACAGCGCTATGTAGAGCAGGAACTGCGGGCCGGGCAGCAGACAGGACACCAGGAAGATCACGCGCATCGTGGTCGCGGAGGTGCCGAAGCGCCGTGCCAGCGCGGCACACACTCCGCCGATCATGCGGCCGTTGGTGGGGCGGGCAAGGCGGGACATTGCGGCTCCTTCGTGAGCGTCGGTGGTCGGGTCCGGGTGACCCTCTCCAACTGTCCTCAACGCTACGGAGACGAACGGCACAAAGCGTCGCTCTACGGTGCGATCCCGACCCTGGGAATCGTCGGGGTCCGACCCTGAGCCGGCTCCTCCTGGCGGACGGCGGTGCGCCTGCGGCGCTCGGTCCCGCGGCGGAGCCAGTGGCGTGCCGCCGGCACGACCGCGACGTGCGCGAGGGCCACGCCGGCGGTGTTCAGGAGCAGCGAGTCGATGTCGACGACCTGGCCGGGGACATCGGTCTGCAGGAGCGCTATGCCCAGCGAGATCAGGGCGCCCGCGGCGGACGTACGGATCAGGGAGCCGAGCGGAGAGGCCCACAGCCTGCCGTGCGCCATCGGGAGCAGGAAGCCGAGCGGGGCGAGCAGGGCCAGTCCCTCGCCGATACGGCGGGCCGCCTCCTGCCAGCCGAGCGCGAGGTCGGCGCGGATGCCGGCCAGGGGGTGCAGGTTGGCCGGGACGACCCAGGGCACGTCCAGCGGCCGCAACGTGAACCAGGCGACGAACGCGAGGTGTGCGACCAGGAGGGCACCTCCTGCCACACGGACGCGAAGGGCGGCACTGCCGCCGACGAAGCCTTGACGCTGCACGACCCCCTAGACGCCCCGCTCGCCACGATCGGTTCCGGAACACCCCGAGGTACCTGGGTGAGGTCTGCGCCACACGTGGTCGTCGGACCGGCGTCAGCCGTCCGTCACCTCGCTCGACGCGGGCTGCCGGCTGCCCGGCTGGGAGCGGACCTCGTCCGTGCAGTCGTAGCGGCGCAGAGGGGTGTTCGTGGGGCCGCCGAGGATGACGGAGCCGTCGCCCTCGGCCGCGGCCGAGTCGGAGAACGTGCACACCACCTGGGCGAGCGCGTAGGCGGAGAGCTCGGTGGGCGGGGTGCTCAGCCGGAAGGTGTCCTCGGGATCCTTGGCGCGCGGCCCGCTGACGGTCATGCCGCCGCGCACATACGTCTGATACCCGGCCTCCCGCTCGGCCGCCGACGGTGTCTCGGCGAGCTGGTCGAGGAGCCCCTGGGCGACCAGCACCCTTCGCGCGGAGTCCGCGGTCCCGTCCGGGACCCTGAGGCTCCGGTCCACGGCCACCAGCGACGACCCGCACAACAGGAACACCTGCACGGCCAGCCCCCGCGAGGCCTGCGTCGTCGTGTCCGGCTCCGACAACGAGCACCGCACCCGCGAGGGCGCAGGCCCGAAGTCGGTGGGCACCTCGGTGGAGCGGATCCCGCACCCGGCGACCAGCAGCCCGAGCAGGGGCAGCGCCAGCAGCCGGCGTACGTTCAGCCCGGCGCACGCACCCTCCGCCCGTACCGCACGCCCCCGGCGGTGTCGCCTCTCGGAGCTCATCAGGCGTCCCCCTTCTTCGACACGCCGTTCTTCGACACGCCGTCGTCCTTCTTGGCCTCCAGGAGTTCCTCGGCCAGCGCCGAGGCGTCCCGGGGGAGCCGGAGTGTGAAGACGGCGCCTCCGTCGGGGGAGTTCGCCGCGGTGATCTCACCGCCGTGGATGTGGGCGTTCTCCCGGGCGATGGACAGGCCGAGGCCGCTGCCCTCGGAACGCGGGCGGGAGGCGCTGGCCTTGTAGAAGCGGTCGAAGACGTGCGGCAGGACGTCCTCGGGGATGCCGGGGCCGTGGTCGCGGACCCCGATGACCACCTCGTCGGCCGCCGCGCGCACCGCCACCCGCACCGGGGAGCCGCCGTGCTTGAGGGCGTTGCCGATCAGGTTGGCCAGGATCACGTCGAGGCGGCGCGGGTCGAGGCGGGCGTGGATGCCGCGCTCGGCGTCCAGCTCCACCGCGTCCAGCCACGCGCGCGCGTCGATGCACGCGGTGATCTGGTCGGCCACGTCGACGTCGTCGAGGACCAGCCGGGCCGTACCCGCGTCGAAGCGGGTGACCTCCATGAGGTTCTCGACCAGGTCATTGAGCCTGCGCGTCTCGCTGACCACCAGCCGCACGGCCGGCTCGATCATCGGGTCCATCGAGCCGGACTCCGCCTCCAGCTCCTCCTCCAGGATCTCCGTGACGGCGGTGATCGCGGTGAGCGGTGTACGGAGTTCATGGCTCATGTCCGCCACGAAGCGCCGTGAGGCGTTGTCGCGGGCGGCCATGTCGTCGACCCGCTTCTCCAGGGCCTCGGCCGCGTGGTTGAACGTCCTCGAGAGGTCGGCGAGTTCGTCGGTGCCCGACACGCTGAGCCGGGTGTCCAGCTTGCCCTCGCCGAGCCGGCGCGCGGCGATCCCGAGCCGGTGCACCGGCTTCAGTACGGTCGTCGAGGCGGCCTGCGCGAGCAGCGCGGAGCCGATCAGCGCCAGCCCGGTGGCGATACCCAGCGACCAGGCAAGGGAGTTGAGGTCCTTGGCCTCCGGCTCGAGGGACTTGAGCATGTAACCGGTCGGACCGCCGCCGATCACCCTCGTGCCGGCGACCAGATACGGGGTGTCGTGGTCGACGGTCCGCTGCCAGTACAGGTGATAGGCGTACTTGTTGGCGGAGTCGACCTTCTGCTTCTCGTTCACCGCCTCGCGCAGCGACACGGGCACGTCCTCGAGCGTGAAGCCGTCCAGGGCGCCCGAATTGCCGTACACCGTCCTGCCGTTGGCGTCGTCGGCGACGAGCAGCACGCTGAAGCGCTGGCTGCTGCCCGCCATCTGCCCCGCCGCCTGCTGGAGTTCGTCCTGCGTGGGGTCCTCCGGCAGGGCGCCCGCTCGGTTCTGCATCTCCTGCTGGAAGTCGCGCAGCACCGCGTCCTGGGCGCGGGTGAGCACCGCCTCGCGGTTGAGCCAGTAGGCGATCCCGGACACGGACACGGCGGCGGTCAGCGCCACCAGGCCGAAGACGACCACGAGCCGCAGGCGCAGACTGGTGAAACGCAGCCGTGACCACACACCCTTGCGAGCCGCGAACCAGCCGCGGAACCCCCCTTGCGCTTGGGTCACTGAGGCGTGTCCAGCCGGTAACCCACGCCCCGCACGGTACGGATCAGCGTCGGGGACGACGGCACGTCCTCGACCTTGGCGCGCAGCCGCTGCACGCAGGCGTCCACCAGGCGCGAGTCACCGAGGTAGTCGTGCTCCCAGACCAGCCGCAGCAGCTGCTGCCGCGACAGGGCCTGGCCGGGCCGCCGGCTCAGCTCCAGGAGCAGCCTGAGCTCGGTGGGCGTGAGCTGTAGGTCCTCGCCGTTCTTCGTCACGGTCATCGCCGCGCGGTCGATGACCAGGGAGCCGAAGCTCGCCGCGTCGGTCGACTCGCGTTCCCCGCGCCGCAGCACGGCCCGGATCCGGGCGTCCAGCACCCGCCCCTGGATCGGCTTGACGACATAGTCGTCGGCACCGGACTCCAGTCCGACGACGATGTCGATGTCGTCGTTGCGCGCGGTCAGCAGAATGATCGGCAGCTGGTCCGTGCGCCGGATGCGCCGGCACACCTCGAACCCGTCGATGCCGGGCAGCATGACATCCAGCACGATCAGGTCCGGCCGCTGCTCACGCAGCAGCTTCAGGCCGTCCTCGCCGGTGGCAGCGGTGGCAACCCGGTGGCCCTGGCGCGTGAGGCTCAGCTCCAGGGCCGTACGGATGGCGTCGTCGTCCTCGATCAGCAACAGGGAAGGCACGGGCTCATTCTGGCCCATGGAGGGGGTGCGGTTCGACCTGTGGGGACAGGCAGTCCTTACGGCACCCGTCCGTGGGTCCGCTGTGCAATTCCTGAGACGGGCCCCTGTGACAGGTCTGTGACAGTCGGCGGACACGGCCATGAAGGTGCGAGGGCAAGCTTCTCGGCACGGGCAAGGCAGCACCGCCCGAGCAGACCGAACACCGGAAGTCCACGACGGGGGGCGCGAGATGAACACGCTGCACAGCATCAGCACCAGCGCAGTGGTCACGCGGCTGCACGACGTGACCCGGGGTTCCGAGAAGTCCGGTGCCGTGAGCGGGCGGGGGTGCGCTCGCGGCACCGGGCGTCAGCACACCGCGTACATGTCGGTGGTTGACACCATCACGGGGGAATCGCACGGGGGATCGTCGTACAGGGAGGACACGGGGGAGCGTCGTTCGCTGTCGGAGGCGGAGTTCACCGCCTACGTCCAGGAGCGCCGCGCCTCCCTGTACGCCACCGCGTACCACCTGACCGGTGACCGCTTCGAGGCCGAGGACCTGCTGCAGAGCGCGCTGTTCTCGACGTACAGGGCATGGGACCGGATCAGCGACAAGGCCGCGGTCGGGGGCTACCTCCGCCGCACCATGACGAACCTGCACATCAGCGCGTGGCGCCGCCGCAAGCTGAACGAATACCCGACCGAGGAACTGCCGGAGACGCCCGGCGACACGGACGCGATGCGCGGCACCGAACTGCGCGCGGTCCTGTGGCAGGCGCTCGCCCGGCTCCCCGAACTCCAGCGCACGATGCTGGTCCTTCGTTACTACGAGGGCCGCACCGACCCGGAGATCGCGGAGATCCTCGACATCAGTGTCGGCACGGTGAAGTCCAGCATCTGGCGGTCGCTCCGCCGGCTGCGCGAGGACGAGGTCCTCAGCTTCGGCCGTGACGAGGAGAACGCCTTCGGGGAGCTCGTCGCCTGAGGGTTGGGGGAGGAACGGGGGATCAGGGGTACCGGCTGGGGGGCCGGTACCCGGGGGGGGATCAACGGGGGTCACGGGGGACCCACGGGGACTGCGGGGGAAGCACCAAGAAGCGGGACTGGAGGGCCGGGGGGTCCGTCCAGTCCCGCTTCGGTGTGTGCTCAGCGGATCTCCACGAGCCTCGCCGAGACGGGCGAGTCACCGACGGCGACGGCCTCGGCGGGGTCCCTGCCCTCGACGAGGTACGCGTTGGTCGTGCCTTCGGGGATGGCGACGTCGGGATCGTTCGGCGTGTCGTCGCACTCCGCGATGCGGGCGGTGCCCAGGCGCTCGCCGACGGTGAAGCCCTCGTCCTGGGTGGGCAGATAGTCACGGTTCTCGTGCGTCACCACCCCCGCGCAGGAGTCCGCGGCTTCGCCGCCGGACGAGCATCCGAGGACCACCGCCAGCATCGCCACCGTCATGACCAGCCGTGCTGTCGTCATCCGCTTCCTTCCCGAGGTGACCGTTTTCCGGTCCTACGACGGAGAAGGCGCCGAAGTCGTTCGGCCGGGCCGCTCAGGCCGCCGGAGCCGCCGCCGGCCGGTGCCCCGCTGCCGCCGCGGACAGGCGGGTCAGGGCCTCGTCCTTGTCGCAGGGGTGGGCGCCGAGGGCGGTCTGGCGGGCGACGATCGAGCGCTCCAGGCGCATCAGCCGCCAGCCGCGGCGCAGCAGGAACGGCACCGACTTGCGGCCCTCGCGCAGATCACGCAGGAACCGGCGGCGGAACGTCCGCACCGGACCGCGGCTCAGGCACAGCGCGTCGGCCAGTACGCCGAGCTCCCGGCAGCGGGTGACGATCTCGGCGGCGAAGATGCCCTCCGCGATGAACAGCGGGGTCCGGCCCATGTCGACCGACTCCTCGCCGGTGCGGGCGCTCAGGGAGATGTCGTAGACCGGGATATTCGTACGGCCCGTGCGGCACAGTTCGACGATCGCCGCCACGGCGGTGTCCGCGTCCCAGGACTCGGGGTGGTCCCAGTCGATGTCGGAGCTCCCCGCCACCAGCGGCAGCGTCGGGTCGTTGCCCTCCTTGTAGAAGTCGTCGAGCCGGAGGACCGGAAGACCGGACCGGGCCGAGAGGAGGGACTTGCCGGAGCCGGAGGGGCCGCAGAGCAGCACGACTCGCGTCGGTATGGGCGGTTGGGAACTCACGGGACACCAGTGTGGGGCATTCACCTGCTGTTCATCGACCCCGCGGGTTGACTTTGAAGCGTGCGTCACACCTCAACTACCCTTCGTGTCGACACGATTACCCAGTGCACGGAAAAGGTGGCAGAAAAACATGGCACGACACGCGAACCCGACAGCCCGGCGCACGCTCACCGCCCTCGCCACCGCGGGCGTCGCACTCGGCGCGGGCGCAGGGGTGGCCGCCGCGGACACCGAGCCGGTCGTCGGCATGGTGGGCGCCCGGCCGACCTCGCTGGGCAACATCGACCCGCAGGCCGGAGTGCAGTCGCTCACCGGCTCGGTCAGCTACGTCACCGGCCCGGTCGCCGGTCTCAAGCCGAACCCGCTCGCGGGGACGGGAGTGGATCCGCTGGACAACGGGGTGGCGACGCAGCTCGGCGACTCCCAGCCGGTTGCCTCGCGGGCGCTGTTGGGGCCCGTCGCGCAGGCGCAGTCGATCGGGAGCATGCCGGTGGTGGGACAGGTGGTGGGGTTGCCGAACAGCTGATTCCGGTACGACGGCAGGAGAGCCGCGTCTCCCCCGGACGGAGGGGAGGCGCGGCTCTGCGGTGCGGACGGATCAGTACGACGAGCCCGACGCCCCCAGCGAACCCGTCGGGTGCCAGACCGTCTTCGTCTCCAGGAACGCCGTCAGGCGGTCGGTGCCCGGAGTCGCCGTCCAGTTGTCCACAGGCTGTGGACGCAGGACTCGCTTCAGGTTGTCCGCCGCCGCGATCTCCAGATCCTTCGCGAGGACCTCGTCCGCGCCCGCCAGGTCGATCGCGTTGACGTCCTGGTGGGACGCCAGGGGGGTCGCGATCTCGGCCGTACGGCCCGAGAGGACGTTGACCACGCCTCCGGGGACGTCCGAGGTGGCCAGGACCTCGCCCAGGGACAGCGCCGGGAGCGGGGACTTCTCGCTCGCCACCACGATCGCCGTGTTGCCCGTGGCGATCACCGGGGCGACCACCGAGACCAGGCCCAGGAACGACGACTCCTGCGGGGCCAGGACGGCCACCACGCCCGTCGGCTCGGGGGAGGACAGGTTGAAGTACGGGCCCGCCACCGGGTTTCCGCCGCCCACCACCTGAGCGATCTTGTCGGTCCAGCCCGCGTACCAGACCCAGCGGTCGATCGTCGCCTCGACCTGCTCGGCCGCCCTGGACTTGGACAGACCCTCGGCGTCGGCCACCTCGTGGACGAACTGCGCCTTGCGGCCCTCCAGCATCTCCGCGACGCGGTAGAGGACCTGGCCGCGGTTGTAAGCCGTCGCGCCGGACCAGCCGCCGAACGCCTTGCGCGCGGCCACGACCGCGTCACGGGCGTCCTTGCGGCTCGACTGCGGCGCGTTGGCCAGCCACTTGCCCTTGGAGTCGGTCACTTCGTACACCCGGCCGCTTTCGGAGCGGGGGAACTTGCCCCCGACGTACAGCTTGTAGGTCTTGAGGACACTGAGTCGGTCAGACATCGAGGTACGCCTCCAGGCCGTGGCGACCGCCCTCGCGGCCGAAGCCCGACTCCTTGTAGCCGCCGAACGGCGACGTCGGGTCGAACTTGTTGAACGTGTTGGACCAGACGACCCCGGCCCGGAGCTTGTTCGCCACCGCCAGGATCCGCGAACCCTTCTCCGTCCAGATGCCCGCCGAGAGGCCGTACTGGGTGTTGTTGGCCTTCGCGACGGCCTCGTCCGGGGTGCGGAAGGTGAGGACCGACAGCACCGGGCCGAAGATCTCGTCGCGGGCGATGGTGTGCGCCTGGGTGACGTTCGTGAAGAGCGTCGGGGCGAACCAGTAGCCGGAGGAGGGGAGTTCGCACTCGGGAGACCAGGGCTCGGCACCCTCGGCCGCGCCCTTCTCGACGAGTGAGGTGATCCGCGAGAGCTGCTCCGCGGAGTTGATCGCGCCGATGTCGGTGTTCTTGTCGAGCGGGTCGCCGAGGCGCAGGGTGGACAGGCGGCGCTTGAGGGAGTCCAGCAGCTCGTCCTGGATGGACTCCTGGACGAGGAGACGGGAGCCCGCGCAGCAGACCTGGCCCTGGTTGAAGAAGATGCCGTTGACGATCCCCTCCACCGCCTGGTCGATCGGGGCGTCGTCGAAGACGATGTTGGCGCCCTTGCCGCCCAGTTCGAGCGTGACCTTCTTGCGGGTGCCGGCGACGGTCCGCGCGATCTCCTTGCCCACGGCGGTGGAGCCGGTGAAGGCCACCTTGTTGACGTCCGGGTGCGCGATCAGCGCGGCGCCCGTGTCGCCGTAGCCCGGAAGGATGTTGACGACACCCCGGGGCAGGCCGGCCTGACGGCAGACGTCCGCGAAGAACAACGCCGACAGGGGGGTCGTCTCCGCCGGCTTCAGGACGACGGTGTTGCCGGTCGCCAGCGCCGGGGCGATCTTCCACGCCAGCATCAGCAGCGGGAAGTTCCAGGGGATGACCTGGCCGGCCACGCCGAGGGGCTTCGGGGAAGCGCCGCTGTGCCCATTCGTCGTCCTCCGGCCGAACCCGGCGTGCTCCAGCTTGTCGGCCCAGCCCGCGTAGTAGAAGAAGTGCGCGGCGACCAGGGGGAGGTCGGCGTCGCGGGTCTCCTTGATGGGCTTGCCGTTGTCCAGGGTCTCCAGGACGGCGAGCTCGCGGCTGCGTTCCTGGATGATCCGGGCGATGCGGAACAGGTACTTGGCGCGCTCGGAGCCGGGCAGCGCCGACCACTTCTCGAAGGCCTTGCGGGCCGCCTTCACCGCGCGGTCCACGTCCTCGGAACCGGCCTGGGCGACCTCGGAGAGGACCTCCTCGGTGGACGGCGAGACGGTCTTGAAGACCTTGCCGTCGGCCGCGTCCACGAACTCGCCGTCGATGAACAGGCCGTAGGACGGCGCGATGTCGACGACCGAGCGGGACTCGGGTGCGGGTGCGTATTCGAATGCCGATGCCATGGTGATCAGTCCACCGTCACGTAGTCGGGGCCGGAGTAGCGGCCGGTGGCCAGCTTCTGACGCTGCATCAGCAGGTCGTTCAGAAGCGAGGAGGCGCCGAAGCGGAACCAGTGGTTGTCCAGCCAGTCCTCGCCCGCGGTCTCGTTGACCAGTACCAGGAACTTGATGGCGTCCTTGGACGTCCTGATGCCGCCGGCCGGCTTCACGCCTACCTGGATGCCGGTCTGCGCACGGAAGTCACGCACCGCCTCCAGCATCAGCAGGGTGTTCGCCGGGGTCGCGTTCACCGCGACCTTGCCGGTGGACGTCTTGATGAAGTCCGCGCCGGCCAGCATGCCGAGCCAGCTCGCGCGGCGGATGTTGTCGTACGTCGACAGCTCGCCGGTCTCGAAGATGACCTTGAGCCGGGCGGCCGTTCCGCAGACCTCGCGCACGGCGACGATCTCGTCGTACACCTTCATGTACCTGCCGGAGAGGAACGCCCCGCGGTCGATGACCATGTCGACCTCGTCGGCGCCCGCGGCCACGGCGTCGCGCACGTCGGCCAGCTTCACGTCGAGGGCGGCGCGGCCGGCCGGGAACGCGGTGGCCACGGAAGCGACCTTGACGCCGGAACCGGCCACGGCCTCCTTCGCCACGGGCACCATGTCGGGATAGACGCAGACCGCGGCCGTGGCGGGGGTCGTCCGGTCGGTCGGGTCGGGGCGGACCGCCTTGGCGCCGAGCGCCCGGACCTTGCCCGGGGTGTCCGCGCCTTCCAGCGTCGTCAGGTCGACCATCGAGATGGCGAGGTCGATGGCGTACGCCTTCGCGGTCGTCTTGATGGAACGGGTACCGAGCGAGGCGGCACGCGCCTCCAGGCCGACCGCGTCCACGCCGGGCAGCCCGTGAAGGAACCGGCGCAGCGTGCTGTCGGACGCGGTCACGTCCGTGAGCGGGTGTGCGGCTGATGCAGTGGTGGGCATGGTCACCAGACGAGCATATCTACGCGCGTAGCGGCTGTACACCCCGGGGAGCGGGTTCTGATGGCACCCGCACACCGACACGAACCCGGGCGGCGCTTAGGATCGGCCTCATGACGACCGCACCCCCCGAGTCCAGGGACCGCATCTACCGCTCACCCATGGCACTGATCGGCGGCTCCCTCGTCCTCGTCATCATCGGCTGGCTCGGCATCGACGCCGTCGTCTCCGGCACCGGCCGCACCCCCTGGCTGGCCCTCGCCACCCTCATCCTCGCCGTCCCGCTGGTGGTCGCCTTCACGCTGCGCCCGGCCGTCTTCGCGAACCACGACCGCCTGCGCATCCGCAACCCCTTCCGCGTGATCGTCGTGCCGTGGGGCGAGGTCGAGATGCTGCGCTCCGGCTACTCGAACGAGGTGTTCGTCAAGTCCGGCGCGAAGTACCAGCTGTGGGCGATCCCGGTCTCCCTGCGCGGCCGCAAGAAGGCGGCACGGCAGACGGCCCAGCAGACCCGCCCGGCAGTCGTCGGGGCGCGGTTCCACCAGGGGCCTCGGCCTGTTCGGCGGCGGAATGCAGCCGGACGGCTTCGGCGGTCGTACGCCCGTCCCGGAGGGACCCACCCGGGCCGAGACCGACAAGATCATCGACGAACTGCGCGAGATGCTGGAGGCCCGGGGCAAGGCACAGACCTCCCAGGGCGAGGTGACCGTGCGGTGGGCGTACGAGATCGTCGGGCCGGCGGTGGCCGGGGCGGTGCTGCTGGCGATCCTGGCGGCGCTTGGGTGACGTGTTCCGGGGTGCCACGTGGTGTCGTGTGGCGTCTGCCGCGCTGATGCGGCCGGCCGCGCGAACGTGGCGGAGCGGCAGCACATCGGCGGGTCGGCTGAACGGGTGAGGGACGGCCCGGACGGGGCCGCCCCTCGGTTCAGGTGGCGGGTCGCGGTGGTGACGTGGTTGGGTGCCGGGCTGGGCCGGCGTGTTCAGGTGCCGGCCGGTGCTGACAGGTCAGGTGCTGGCCGGTGCCGGCAGCTTGAGATGCCTGCCGCCGCTGCTGACAGCTTTTGACGCCGGCCGCTGCTGACACCTTCTGACGCCCACGGTTGCCGGCAGCTTGAGATGCCTGCCGGTGCTGACAGGTTCAGATGTCCGCCCGGCAGACAGTGTCAGACGCCGGCCGCCGACAGGTTCAGACGCCGCGGTGTTGACCGGTTCAGATGCCCGCCGCTGCCGACAGGTCTCGCTTGATGGTGGTCAGGAGGTCGGTTGCTCTGGCGTGGGCCGTGGGGAGGTCGGCGTGTGTGGCGACGGGGACGACCACTTCCAGGTAGCACTTCAGCTTCGGCTCGGTGCCGCTCGGGCGGACGACGACCCGGGCGCCGTCCAGCGTGTAGCGCAGGCCGTCGGTGGGCGGGAGCCGGTCCGTGCCCTGCGTCAGGTCCTCGGCCTTGGTGATGACCAGGCCCGCGAGCTCGGTCGGCGGGTGCTCGCGCAGCTGCTCCATCGCTCGGGCGATGACCGACAGGTCCTCCACACGGACCGCGAGCTGGTCCGTGGCGTGCAGGCCGTGGTCCACCGCCAGGTCGTCGAGGAGGTCGAGGAGCGTGCGGCCCTGTTCCTTCAGCTCGGAGGCGAGCTCCGTGATGAGGAGGGCCGCGGTGATGCCGTCCTTGTCCCGTACGCCCTCGGGGTCCACGCAGTAGCCGAGGGCCTCTTCGTAGCCGTAGCGCAGGCCCTCCACCCGGGCGATCCACTTGAAGCCGGTGAGGGTCTCCTCGTAGGGAAGGCCCGCCTTCTCGGCGATCCTGCCGAGGAGGGAGGAGGAGACGATCGACTCCGCGAAGGTGCCGTGCGCTCCGCGGCTCACGAGGTGGGCGGCGAGGAGGGCGCCCACCTCGTCGCCGCGGAGCATGCGCCAGGTGTCGTCCCGCTTGGCGGCGACCGCGCAGCGGTCCGCGTCGGGGTCGTTCGCGATGATCAGGTCGGGATTCGTCTCGCGGGCCTTCGCGAAGGCCAGGTCCATCGCGCCGGGCTCTTCCGGGTTGGGGAAGGCGACCGTCGGGAAGTCGGGGTCGGGGTCGGCCTGCTCGGCGACGAGTTCCGGGGCGGGGAAACCTGCGCGGTCGAAGGCGGCGAGGAGAGTGTCCTTGCCCACGCCGTGCATCGCGGTGTAGACGGTGCGGGCGGTGCGGGGGGAGCTCTTGGCGAGTACGGCGTCCGTGCGGGCCAGGTAGGCGTTCAGGACGGCGTCGTCGAGGGTCTGCCAGCCGGTGTCCGGGCGGGGGACGTCGTTCAGGCTCGCGATCGCTGCGATCTCGGCGGCGATGTCCGCGTCGGCGGGCGGGACGATCTGGGAGCCGTCGCCGAGGTAGACCTTGTAGCCGTTGTCGCGGGGCGGGTTGTGGCTGGCGGTGACCTCTACGCCTGCCACCGCGCCGAGGTGCCTTATGGCGAAGGCCAGGACGGGGGTGGGGAGAGGGCGGGGGAGGACGGCGGCCTTCAGGCCTGCGCCGGTCATCACCGCTGCCGTGTCCCGCGCGAAGTCGGCGGACTTGTGGCGGGCGTCGTAGCCGATGACCACGAGTCCGCCGGTGCTGCCGTGCTTCTTGAGGTACGCGGCGAGACCGGCGGCGGCTCGGATGACGACCGTGCGGTTCATGCGCATCGGCCCTGCGCCGATTTCGCCGCGCAGGCCGGCGGTCCCGAACTGGAGGGTGCCGCTGAAGCGTGCGGTGAGCTCGGTGACGTCGCCGGCGTCGAGGAGCTCGGCGAGCTCGTCGCGGGTGTCCGGGTCGGGGTCCTCGGCGAGCCAGGTCCTGGCCCGGGCGATGAGGTCGTCGTGCACGGTTGCGTCAGCCTCTCGTTGTGTGTCGGATGCGGGTGCCTGCGGCGGTTGGGCGGGTTGCTGCGGGTTCGGTGGGGGCGGGCGTTGTGCGCAGTTCCCCGCGCCCCTGAGTGCCTGCGGCGGCCTGTGCGGCTTCGGTGGGGGCGGGTGTAGCGCGTGCGGGTGTGTTGGCGGTCGGGGCCGGGGTGGGGGGTATCCGTCCTCGGTCCGGCGGCTCGGTCCCTTGAGTGGTGCCCGGTATCGGACGCCGGCCGCTGCGGGCGGACACCCCCCACCCCGTCCCCTTGCCGCCGTACGCGGCTACCGGTCCGTCGTGGCGCGCGGTGCGGCGAACGGTCCGTCGTGGCGCGCGAAGTGGCGAACGGTACGTCGGGGCGCGTGAGGTGGGGATCGGTCCGTCGTGGCGCGGGTGACTGCAACTCCCCAGGGGCGCGGGGAACTGCGCGACCAGCCACAACGGACCCGCATCCGCCATACGACAGCACCCGGCACCCCCTTGGGCAATCGTCAGATCCGCCCGAGCACCTGCGCCAGCAGCGAACCCATCCGAGTCGCACTGTCACGGCCCGCCTGAAGAACCTCCTCGTGGTTCAGCGGCTCACCCGTCATACCCGCGGCGAGGTTCGTCACCAGCGAGATGCCCAGAATCTCCGCCCCCGCCTCGCGCGCGGCGATCGCTTCGAGGACCGTCGACATGCCCACCAGGTCCGCGCCGATGACGCGGGCCATGCGGATCTCGGCCGGAGTCTCGTAGTGCGGGCCGGGGAACTGGGCGTAGACGCCCTCCTCCAGGCTGGGGTCGATCTCCTTGCACAGGGCACGCAGGCGGGGCGAGTAGAGGTCCGTGAGGTCCACGAAGTTCGCGCCGATGATCGGGGATGTGGCCGTGAGGTTGATGTGGTCGCTGATCAGGACCGGCTGGCCGGGGCGCATGCCCTCGCGGAGGCCGCCGCAGCCGTTGGTGAGGACGATGGTCTTGCAGCCGGCGGCCACGGCGGTGCGGACGCCGTGGGCGACGGCGGCGACACCGCGGCCCTCGTAGTAGTGCGTGCGGCCCAGGAAGACCAGCGCCCGCTTCTCGCCGATCTTGTACGAGCGGATCTTGCCGCCGTGCCCCTCCACCGCCGGCGGCGGGAAACCGGGCAGTTCGGTGACCTGGAACTCGGCGTCGGGGGCACCGAGGGCGTCCACGGCCGGTGCCCAGCCGGAGCCCATCACGAGGGCGACGTCGTGGGTCTCGGCGCCGGTCAGTTCACGCAGGCGCGCGGCGGCGGCGTCAGCGGCGGCATGCGGGTCGCCCTGGATGTCGTCCGGAAGAAGAGATGCGTTCACGCGGATGAGGGTAGCCGGTCCGGGCCTACGCGCGTAGATGACAGAGCTGACGGGATGGCGATCGTTGTCTTGTCGTTTCCAACCAACGGTGTGACGCCGGTGACCTGTGTGGTTCAGCGGTCAGCAGGGGCGCTTGCGGAGTTCCATGACGTAGTCGTGGGGCGCGCCCGCCGATTCCGCCGCGTCGGCCACCTCGCCCAGATAGCGGGCGGAGGGCAGGCCGCCCTCGTAGCCGTTCAGGACGTACGTCCAGGCCTGCTCCTCGCCCTCCAGGGTGTGGACGCGGATGCGGGTGCGGCGGTAGATGTCCAGGCCCACGCCCTCCCAGCGGTCCATCGACTCGTCGTCGGCGGGCGCGATCTCGTAGAGCGCCACGAACACCTGGGAGAGGGGGTCCTCGACGATCGTCGCGAGTGCGCCCTCCCAGCCCATGTGCTCGCCCCCGAAGGTCAGCCGCCACCCGTTCAGCCACCCCGTGGCGCGCATCGGCGAGTGCGGGGCGCGGCGGGTCATCAGCCGCGCGTCGAGGTTGCCGGCGTAAGCGGCGTAGAGCGACATGGGTCGAGGGTACGGCAGGCTTCCCCGGCGTCTCTCCCGTAACAGTGGCATCTCGGGGCGCCCCCCGGGCCGTAGCACCGTGGGTCGTGCGGGACAATGGAGTACGTGACTCGGATCGTGATCATCGGTGGCGGACCCGGCGGATACGAGGCGGCCCTGGTGGCCGCCCAACTCGGCGCGGAGGTGACCGTCGTCGACTGCGACGGTCTGGGCGGAGCGTCGGTACTGACCGACTGCGTGCCGTCGAAGACCCTTATCGCGACGGCCGAGGTCATGACGACCTTCGATTCGTCGTACGAGGAACTGGGGATCATCGTCGCCGACGACACCCCACCGCTGGAACAGGCCGCCCGGGTGGTCGGCGTCGACCTGGGGAAGGTCAACCGGCGTGTGAAGCGGCTCGCCCTCGCGCAGTCGCACGACATCACCGCCTCCGTGACGCGTGCCGGTGCCCGGGTGCTGCGCGGGCGTGGGCGCCTCGAGGGCATGCAGGCCCTCGACGGGTCGCGGAAGGTCGTGGTGCGGGCCGCCGACGGGAGTGAGGAGACCCTCGTCGCCGACGCCGTGCTCATCGCCACCGGTGGGCATCCCCGTGAGCTGCCCGACGCCCAGCCCGACGGCGAGCGCATTCTCAACTGGACCCAGGTCTACGACCTCACCGAGCTGCCGGAAGAGCTCATCGTGGTCGGGTCGGGTGTCACCGGTGCCGAGTTCGCCGGCGCCTATCAGGCGCTCGGCTCCAAGGTGACGCTGGTGTCCTCGCGGGACCGGGTGCTGCCCGGGGAGGACCCGGACGCGGCCGCGGTTCTCGAGGACGTCTTCCGCCGCCGCGGCATGAACGTCATGGCGCGCTCCCGTGCCCAGTCCGCCAAGCGGGTCGGGGACCGCGTCGAGGTCACGCTGGCGGACGGGCGGGTCATCAGCGGGTCGCACTGTCTGATGGCCGTGGGTGCCATTCCGAACAGCGCCGGGATGGGGCTGGAGGAAGCGGGCGTCAAGCTGCGCGAGTCCGGGCACATCTGGACCGACAAGGTGTCCAGGACCACGGCTCCCGGTGTGTACGCCGCCGGCGACGTGACCGGGGTGTTCGCGCTGGCGTCGGTGGCCGCCATGCAGGGGCGTATCGCCATGTACCACTTCCTCGGTGACGCGGTGGCCCCGCTGAACCTGAAGACGGTCTCGTCGAACGTCTTCACCGACCCGGAGATCGCCACCGTCGGCTACTCGCAGGCGGACGTGGACGGCGGCAAGATCGACGCCCGGGCCGTGAAGCTTCCGCTGCTGCGCAACCCGCGCGCGAAGATGCAGGGCATCCGCGACGGCTTCGTCAAGATCTTCTGCCGGCCGGGCACCGGAATCGTCGTCGGTGGTGTCGTCGTCTCGCCCCGCGCCTCGGAACTGATCCATCCCATCTCGATCGCGGTCGACAACAATCTGACCGTCGAACAGATCGCGAACGCTTTCACCGTTTACCCCTCCCTTTCGGGGTCGATCGCCGAGGTGGCACGGCAGCTGCACACGCGCAAGGAGACCGGGGGAGCCTGACGGCCGAAAGCGATTCCTGCCTGGTCACAGGGAGTTGCCGACCATTCGTGCGGCATAGGCGGGGGGATTAGGCCCTATACCACTTCCCGCCCTCGTGTGCGAACATCTTCTGCTATTCGGCGCAAACAGCTGAAAGCAGACGGTCGTTGGCGTTACTGTCAGTTTCGTGTTCGCTGCAGAACGTCGCCAATTGATCCTCGAAATGGTGCGAGCCAACGGGGCTGTATCGCTCCGTGAGCTCGCCCGCGTCGTCCAGACCTCCGAAGTGACCGTACGGCGGGACGTGCGCGCACTGGAGGCAGAAGGACTCCTCGACCGCCGGCATGGCGGTGCGGTATTGCCGGGCGGGTTCACGCGGGAGTCCGGCTTTCCGCAGAAATCGCATCTCGCGACCGCCGAGAAGACGGCCATCGCCGATCTCGCCGCGGGTCTCGTCGAAGAAGGCGAGGCCATTGTGGTGGGGGCGGGTACCACCACGCAGGAGCTGGCGCGCCGGCTCGCCCGGGTTCCCGGGCTGACCGTCGTGACCAATTCCCTTCTGGTGGCCCAGGCGCTCGCCCATGCCAACCGGGTGGAGGTCGTGATGACCGGCGGTACTCTGCGCGGTTCCAACTACGCCCTGGTGGGTTCCGGGGCGGAACAGTCGCTCCAGGGGCTCAGGGTCTCGCGGGCCTTCATCTCCGGGAGCGGGCTCACCGCCGAGCGCGGTCTCTCCACGTCCAACATGCTGTCGGCGTCCGTGGACCGGGCGCTGGTGCAGGCCGCCGCGGAGGTCGTGGTCCTCGCCGACCACACCAAGCTCGGTACGGACACGATGTTCCAGACCGTGCCCACGGACCTGATCACCCGGCTTGTCACCGACGAGCCCCCGGCCCACGACGACCGGGCCGCCACGGAACTCCAGGCGCTCGCCGACCAGGGGGTGCAGATCACCGTTGCCGGCGCGTCGGGAGCGCCGGGGGGTGATCAGGTCCCGGCGCGGCAGCAACAGCGCCGGGACGTGCCCCTGCCGGGGCCCCGCCGCGGCCAGGTCCCCTCACCGGGCCCCGCTCTCCGAACGGCCACTGCCCTGGGGGAACCGATTCCGGGTGCGGAACGGGCACGGGTGGCGGATCTGCGCCGCCGCTGAGCTCTTTCGGCCCGCGCTGTGCCGCCGGGTTGCTTGAGGGGCGGGTGCGTGTGGAGGCGTGGCTGCACCGTGGGCGCCGGTGCGCGGGGGCGGGGGTGTCGTGCGGCTCGACCGCCGTGGGGTGGGACCGGCTGGAGGCGTGGGGCCGTGGACGGGGTTGATGTCTCGGGACGGCTCCCGGCGCAGACCTTTTTCCGGCGTGGGGCAAGCCCCGGCACACCCGGACGCTCCCGGCCCGCAGGCCGACTCGACCCCGTGCTTGAGACGGTGCCGAATGTCCGGCCCGCCCAGGACGCGCCGTGAGCCTCCCCAGCTCAACTCGCCTTCCGTGCGCCCCCGTCGGACCTCCACCCAACCCCGGCAATCGGCCCTGGACGCTTCACGTAGCGGCCGGAAGCCGTAGGTTCTTCTCAAGGGGGATTTTTGCTCCCCAAGAGGAAATCTCTGGCGAGAGCAGCGCCGGGAGAGTGGCATGGAGATCAGCGGGGCGGACGCGCGTCGTGTGGTGGAGCTGGGGCGGGAGCTGGCGGACGCCGCCCGGCCGGAGGAGCTGTGGGAGCGGGCGCTGACCGCGGTGATGGGGCTCGTGCCCGCCGACGCCGGACAGCGGTACCGCCTTCCGCTCGACGGGCGCGGAGTGTTCGTGCTCAACGTGCCCGCCGACTCCTTCCACGCCGACCCGATGGTGATCTACGACCATCCCCTGGACCACCCCCTGACCGACCTGATGCTGGACACCGTGACCCCCGGCGCCTGGCGTGTCAGCGACGTCGCCGGCGGCCGCCAGTGGCAGCGCACCCACTGCTACAACCTCGACTTCCGCCCCTTCGGCCTGCGCCACCACCTCGTCGCCTCCGCGGGCACGGACACCGCGACCGCGGTCGAGGGCTACGCCCTGGTCCGCTCCGGCACCGACTTCACCCCACGGGAGCGCGACCTGCTCGGCCTGGCCCAGCTCCAACTCAACACGGTGGAAAACCAGTTGGCCGAACGCCGACGCCTCGTCACCCTCTCCGCCGCCGCCCTGCGCCTCGCCGAGGGCCAGGGCTGCGGAGTCGCGAGCATCGACGACACCGGCCGCCCCCACCCCCTCAACGCCGTCGCCGCCGACCTCCTGACCGCACTGCGCGACGACCCCCGCCTCACCGCCGAAGTCTCCTTCGCCACCCGCCACATCGAGGTCCGGCACCTGCAGGCCACCCCCGGCCTCCCCGCCCTGCTCCTCCTGCACGACCTCTCCCGCGCCCGCGCCGTGGCCCGCCTGTTCGGCATCACCGAGCAGGAGCACCGCACCCTCGTCCATCTTCACGACGGCCGTACGGCGACGGAGACGGCACACCGGATGAGACTGTCCCCCGCGACCGTGCGCGGCTACATCGCCTCCCTGCACCGCAAGCTGGAGGCCGGCCACACGGCGGCCCTGCTGCGCCGGGGCCGCGACCTGGGCCTGCTCACGGACCGCACGGTCCAAGACGACATGTCGCGACCCCCTCAGAATTGACGGATGGTCATCGGCCACCCCTTCTCGCTTCACTGACCTAGGGCGCTCCGCACGGGGGCAGACCGCCAAGGGGGACTCTCATGACCACCACGCCGTCACGCACGCCCACCGCCGCCGCGGAAGGGGCCACACCCGGCACCGCCCGCCTGCTCGCCGCGATCGCGGCCACCCTCGGGCCCCTGCTGTTCGCGGCGGCGGGCCTCGTGGCGCCGTACGACACGGACGCCTCCAGCAAGGAGATCGCCCGGGAGATCGCCGGGAGCCAAGGGGCCACCGAACTGTCCGTGTGGCTGTGGACGGTGGGCACCGTGCTGTTCCTGCCGGGGCTGGTCGCCGTGGCCCTGCTCGCCGTGGCCCGCTCCGCCCGGCTGGGCCTGTGGGGCTCGGTCCTCTTCGGCACCGGGCTGATCGCGGTCAACGCCACGCCGAACCTCGACATCGTGGCGCTCGGGGGCTTCGAGAAGGGCGTGAGCCAGGACTCCCTGGTCCGGATCGCGGACGGCGTCAACGAACTCGCCGTCGTGAACGGCCCGATCCTCTACTTCGTCGCCGCGCACGTCGTCGGCGCGATCCTGCTCGGTGTCGCCCTGCTGCGAGGCCGCGCGATCCCGGCCTGGGCCGCCTGGCTGCTGATCCTGTCCATGCCGCTCAACGTGGCCGGATACGTCATCGGCATCGCGGCCCTGACCGCGCTGTCCTTCGTCATGGCGGCCGTCGCCTTCGCCTACGTCGGCCTCGCCCTGGTCCGCCACGGCACCGGCTGGGCGCGCATCCCGTAAACCACCGGCACGGGGGACGGGGAAACGAGACGCCCGGCGGACTGACTGCTCCAGTCCGCCGGGCGCCTCGAGATGTCGTACGACTGCTCAGTCCTTGATCTCGCAGATCGCGGCGCCGGAGGTGATCGAGGCGCCGACCTCCGCGGACAGGCCCTTGACGGTGCCGGCCTTGTGCGCGTTGAGGGGCTGTTCCATCTTCATGGCTTCCAGGACGACGACGAGGTCGCCCTCCTTGACCTCCTGGCCCTCCTCGACGGCGATCTTGACGATGGTGCCCTGCATCGGGGAGGCGAGGGTGTCACCCGAGGCCGCGGGGCCGGACTTCTTGGCCGCGCGGCGCTTGGGCTTGGCCCCGGCGGCGAGGCCGGTGCGGGCCAGCGACATGCCCAGGGAGACCGGCAGGGAGACCTCCAGGCGCTTGCCGCCGACCTCGACGACGATCGTCTCGCGGTCGGTGTCCTCGTCGGCCTCGGTTTCGGTGGGGGCGGCGAAGGGCTTGATGTCGTTGACGAACTCGGTCTCGATCCAGCGGGTGTGGACCGTGAACGGGTCACCGGAGCCGGTCAGCTCCGGGGCGAAGGCGGGGTCGGTGACCACCTTGCGGTGGAAGGGGATGGCGGTGGCCATGCCCTCGACCTGGAACTCGGCCAGGGCGCGGGCGGCGCGCTGGAGGGCCTGGGCGCGGGTGGCGCCGGTGACGATCAGCTTGGCCAGCAGGGAGTCCCAGGCGGGGCCGATGACGCTGCCGGACTCGACACCGGCGTCCAGGCGCACGCCCGGGCCGGAGGGGGCCTCGAAGCGGGTGACGGTGCCGGGCGCGGGCAGAAAGCCCCGGCCCGGGTCCTCGCCGTTGATGCGGAACTCCAAGGAGTGGCCGCGCAGTTCGGGGTCGCCGTAGCCGAGCTCCTCGCCGTCGGCGATGCGGAACATCTCGCGCACCAGGTCGATGCCGGCGACCTCCTCGGTGACCGGGTGCTCCACCTGGAGGCGGGTGTTGACCTCGAGGAAGGAGATCGTGCCGTCCATGCCGACCAGGAACTCCACCGTGCCGGCGCCGACGTAGCCGGCCTCCTTCAGGATCGCCTTGGAGGACGAGTACAGCTCGGCGACCTGGGCGTCGGACAGGAACGGCGCGGGGGCCTCCTCGACCAGCTTCTGGTGGCGGCGCTGCAGCGAGCAGTCACGGGTGGAGACGACGACCACGTTGCCGTGGGTGTCGGCCAGGCACTGGGTCTCCACGTGGCGCGGCTTGTCGAGGTAGCGCTCGACGAAGCACTCGCCGCGGCCGAACGCCGCCACCGCCTCACGCACCGCGGAGTCGTACAGCTCGGGGACCTCTTCCAGGGTGCGGGCGACCTTCAGGCCGCGACCGCCGCCGCCGAAGGCGGCCTTGATGGCGATCGGCAGGCCGTGCTCCCGGGCGAAGGCGACGACCTCCTCGGCACCGGAGACCGGGTCCGGGGTGCCGGCCACCAGCGGGGCGCCGGCCCGCTGGGCGATGTGCCGGGCGGCGACCTTGTCACCGAGGTCGCGGATGGCCTGCGGGGGCGGGCCGATCCAGATCAGGCCCGCGTCCAGGACCGCCTGCGCGAACTCGGCGTTCTCGGAGAGGAAGCCGTAACCGGGATGGATGGCGTCCGCGCCCGACTCGCGCGCGGCGCCCAGGACCTTGCCGATGTCCAGATAGCTGGTGGCCGGAGTGTCACCGCCCAGGGCGAACGCCTCATCCGCGGCGCGGACATGCAGAGCGTCCCGGTCCGGGTCGGCGTACACGGCCACGCTCGCGATACCGGCATCCCGGCAGGCCCGGGCAACGCGGACAGCGATTTCGCCACGGTTGGCGATGAGCACCTTGCGCACGATTGAGGCTCCCTCCTTGAAACAAGCCGAGTTTAGGGACTGCCGACACGCCTCTTCGACCCATCCCCTGTGGTGAGCTTCCCCACACGGAGCGTGATGCGGGGTTGGCCCGACCCGCGAAATCCCTTGTCGCACCTCGTTACGCAGGACTCCTCCCGGAAACCCTAGCCCTCCTCTGTGGCCAAGGTCTCTGTGAGAGCGTGCTGCGGACCACTCCGTTTCTTTGTGGAGTCCCTACGAATGGCCCAATGAATCTTTGCTTGCGGCCGAACCCTTGTCCCGGGGTTTACCCGTTAGTAGCGTTCGCGCTGTATTGAACGTACGTCGGGTGTCCGGAGCATGGCTCGAAAGTGGGTGGGGACCGGTGATCCGCAGGCCGGTGGCGTGGGTCGTGGCGGTCGTTCTCTTCGCCGAGGCTCTCGGCGTGGCGATGCTGAACTGGGTCATGGGCGATCTCGTCGACGCGCAGAACATGTCGCTGGCCGGTCTGGACCCGGACGCGATGTCGATGTCGTCGAAGATCGGCGGGGTCGTCTTCGGCCTCTACTTCGCGCTGTGCGCGCTGGTCGCCCTGCTGGTGGCGGTGCGCGACCGGCAGCCCGCCGGGCTCGGCCGGGTCCTGCTGATCAGCGCGGCCGTGGTGCACGGCCTGCTGGGCGCGGTCGCCTGGTCGCTGATCGGCCGGCCCCAGTTCCTCTTCATGGTCGTGATGCTCGGGCTGATCGTGCTCGTGCTGGTGACCTACGACGGACAGCGCGGGCCGGTCGCGGCGGAGCCGCAGGACGCGCGGGGTCCGGGCGGCCCGGAGGGGGCCAAGGAGCCGGAGGGCCCTCAGGGGGCCGACGGCCCGCCGCTCACGTCCCCGCCGGCGCCCACAACTCCGTGATGCCGACGCCGAGATCGGCCAGCAGCCGGCGCAGCAGCGGCAGGCTGAGGCCGATCACATTGCCGTGGTCGCCGTCGATGCCCTCGATGAACGGGGCCGAGCGGCCGTCCAGGGTGAACGCCCCCGCGACATAGAGGGGTTCGCCGGAGGCGACGTAGGCGGCGATCTCGTCGTCGGTCGGCTCGCCGAAGCGGACGACGGTCGAGGCGACGCCGGAGACATACCGGCCGCTCGTCGTGTCGTAGACGCAGTGGCCGGTCTGCAGGGTGCCCGCGCGCCCGCGCATGGACTTCCAGCGGGCCGTCGCCTCCTCGGCGTCGGCCGGCTTGCCCAGTGCCTCGCCGTCCAGGTCGAGCACCGAGTCGCAGCCGATCACCAGCGCACCCTTGACCTCGGGCTTCGCGGCCACGACGGAGGCCTTCGCCTCGGCGAGGGCGAGTGCGAGATCGGCGGGGGTGGGGGCGGTGACGGCGTCCTCGTCGACCCCGCTCACGAGTACCTCGGGGGTGAGGCCCGCCTGCCGCAGCAGGTTCAGGCGGGCGGGCGACTGGGAGGCCAGGACGAGTCGGCGGCGCGGCTGGTCGGTCATGCGGTCAGCGTAGTCCGATCACAATCATCGCGAGCACCATGGCCATCGCCAGGAAGATGCTCAGACGCCGAAGCATCTCCTGCGTGTCGCGCAGTTCCTTCGGCGGTTCGTTCTCGGGATCGGACCACAGCATGGTTTCCAGCGTGCGGCGATTTCGCGGAGGGCGCCTGAGTACGCGTACTCAACTTCTCCGAAACGGTCCGGGGCCCTACCCCGGCCAGTAGGTGCGCGCCCATGAGGTGGGCCCTGGCTGGGGCAGGTGATGGCCCGCGATCCGTGACGGGTCGGACCACGCGGCGCTTTGCTCCTCGGCGCCGGACGGCGTTGTCGCCGCCGCCGCGGCGCGTGCCCGGACCACCGCCAGGGCGGCGGCGAGCTCCTCCGGGGTGGGGTTACCCCGTACGACCTTGATGTTCATGACGGCTCCCGGCAGGGCTAGAGGGGGATGTTGCCGTGCTTCTTGGGGGGCAGGGACTCGCGCTTGGTGCGCAGCTGGCGCAGTCCCCGGACCACATGGCGGCGGGTGTCCGACGGCATGATCACGGAGTCGATGTAGCCGCGCTCGGCCGCGATGTAGGGGTTGAGGAGGGCGTCCTCGTACTCCTGGATCAGGCGGGCGCGGGTCGCCTCCAGCTCTCCGGCCGCCTCCGCCTCCGCGATCGTGCGGCGGTGCAGGATGTTGACCGCGCCCTGGGCGCCCATCACGGCGATCTGGGCGGTCGGCCAGGCGAGGTTGAGGTCCGCGCCGAGGTGCTTGGAGCCCATGACGTCGTACGCGCCGCCGAAGGCCTTGCGGGTGATCACCGTGATCAGGGGAACCGTGGCCTCGGCGTAGGCGTAGATCAGCTTGGCGCCGCGGCGGATGATGCCGTCGTGCTCCTGGTCGACGCCGGGGAGGAAGCCCGGCACGTCGACGAAGGTGATCACCGGGATGTTGAAGGCGTCGCAGGTGCGGACGAAGCGCGCCGCCTTCTCGGACGCGGTGATGTCGAGGCAGCCGGCGAACTGCATCGGCTGGTTGGCCACGATGCCGACCGGGTGGCCCTCGACCCGGCCGTAGCCGGTGAGGATGTTCGGCGCGTACAGCGGCTGCGTCTCGAAGAACTCGGCGTCGTCCAGGATGTGTTCGATCACCGTGTGCATGTCGTACGGCTGGTTCGCGCTGTCCGGGACGAGCGTGTCCAGCTCGCGGTCCTCGTCGGTGATCGCGAGGTCCGCCTCCTCCGGGTAGACCGGCGGCTCGGAGAGGTTGTTGGACGGCAGGTACGACAGCAGCTGCTTGACGTACTCGATGGCGTCCTTCTCGTCCCCGGCCATGTGATGGGCCACGCCGGACACCGCGTTGTGGGTGCGGGCGCCGCCCAGCTCCTCGAAGCCGACGTCCTCACCGGTGACCGTCTTGATGACGTCGGGGCCGGTGATGAACATGTGCGAGGTCTGGTCGACCATGACCGTGAAGTCGGTGATCGCCGGGGAGTACACGGCCCCGCCGGCGCAGGGACCGACGACCAGGCTGATCTGCGGGATGACACCGCTCGCGTGGGTGTTGCGGCGGAAGATCTCGCCGTAGGCGCCGAGGGAGGCCACTCCCTCCTGGATCCGGGCGCCACCGGAGTCGTTGATGCCGATGACCGGACAGCCGGTCTTCAGCGCGAAGTCCATCACCTTGACGATCTTCTGGCCGTAGACCTCGCCCAGCGCGCCGCCGAAGACGGTGAAGTCCTGGGAGAACACGGCGACGGGGCGGCCGTCGACCGTGCCGTAGCCGGTGACGACACCGTCGCCGTAGGGACGGTTGTTCTCCAGGCCGAAGTTGGTGGAGCGGTGCCGGGCGAACTCGTCCAACTCGACGAAGGAACCCTCGTCGAGGAGGAGCTCGATGCGCTCACGGGCCGTCAGCTTGCCTTTGGCGTGCTGCTTCTCGACGGCGCGTGCGGAGCCGGCGTGCGTCGCCTCGTCAATACGACGCTGGAGATCCGCGAGCTTGCCCGCGGTGGTGTGAATGTCGGTCGCTTCCGGCTCGGACATCGGGATCGCGGCTCCCTGCCTGCTCAAAAGGGGGGACGGTTACTCATCCGTAGAGTAGTGGTGGCCCTGGGAATCAGCAGTGCGGCGTTTCACACACCTAGGGTGGCTTGCATGACGCCGCGAGATGCTTCAGGAGACGACAGCCGTTGGTCGGACCTCGACCGGCCGCCCCTCAACGCGGCCGCGCTGCGCCGCGGGCTGGTGCGGGAGGGCGGGCTGTGGTCCGGGATCGAGGTGGTGGCCGGCACCGGCTCCACCAACTCCGACCTGGTCGCCCGTGCCGGCGCGGGCAAGGCGGCCGAGGGTGCGGTCCTCGTCGCCGAGGAGCAGACCGCGGGACGGGGCCGCCTGGACCGCCGGTGGACCGCGCCGCCGCGATCGGGCTTGTTCTTCTCCGTTCTGCTGACGCCCGGTGAGGTGCCGGTGGCCCGCTGGGGCTGGCTGCCGCTGCTGACGGGGGTGGCGGTGGCGACGGGCCTGTCCCGGGCCGCCGGTGTCGACACGGCCTTGAAGTGGCCCAACGACCTGCTGGTGACCGTGGGCGGCGAGGAACGCAAGGCCGGCGGAATCCTCGCGGAGCGGGCGGGCGAGGACGGCGTCGTCGTGGGCGTGGGCATCAACGTCACCCTCCGGGAGGACGAGCTGCCGGTCCCGACCGCGGGTTCGCTGGTGCTGGCCGGAGCGGTGAGCACGGACCGGGACCCACTGCTGCGGGCCGTCCTGCGCTCCCTGGAGGAGTGGTACGAGCGGTGGCGCACGGCGGCGGGCGATCCGACGGTGAGCGGACTCCAGGAGACGTACGCGGCAGGGTGCGCGACGCTGGGAAGAACGGTACGGGCGGAGCTGCCGGGCGACCGCTCACTGGTCGGCGAGGCGGTCGCGGTGGACGGCGACGGCCGTTTGGTGATCGCGACGGAGGAAGGGGTACAGGAGCCGGTGGGCGCGGGAGACATCGTGCACCTGCGACCGGCGTAGGCATCGACACCCCCTGCAGACGACCGAAGACATCAGCCACCCACGATCTCCCCGCTCCACCTGACGGAGTGAGGACGTGAGCTGGCGCACACCTGCCGTACAGTTGAGGCCGGTCGATACCTGACCGTGACAGATCGGAAGGGCAGCAGGCGTGACCGCAGACGACACGGGCTCCGGCGCGGACGCGACCCCGCACCCGCTCGCCGTGCGTCTCGAGCAGCTCATCCTCGGCGCAGAGCGGCGTTACACCCCTTTTCAGGCGGCCCGCACCGCCGGTGTCTCCATGGAGCTGGCCACCCGCTTCTGGCGGGCGATGGGCTTCGCCGACGTCGGCCAGGCCAAGGCGTTCACCGAGGCGGACGTCCTCGCACTGCGCCGGCTCGCCGGTCTCGTCGAGGCGGGGCTGCTGAGCGAGGCCATGGCCGTACAGGTGGCACGGTCCACCGGGCAGACCACCGCCCGGCTCGCCGAGTGGCAGATCGACTCCTTCCTGGAGGGCCTGACCGAGCCCCCGGAACCCGGCATGACCCGCACCGAGGTGACCTACCCGATCATCGAGCTGCTCCTGCCCGAGCTGGAGGAGTTCCTCGTCTACGTCTGGCGCCGCCAACTCGCCGCATCGGCAGGGCGGGTCGTGCAGGCCGCCGACGACGAGGAGATGGTCGACCGGCGCCTGTGCGTCGGCTTCGCCGACCTCGTCGGGTTCACGCGGCTGACCCGCCGGATGGAGGAGGAGGAGCTCGGCGAGCTCGTCGAGGCCTTCGAGACCACCGCCGCCGACCTCGTCGCCGCGCGCGGCGGGCGGCTCATCAAGACGCTCGGTGACGAGGTGCTGTACGCGGCCGACGACGCGGCGGTGGCCGCCGAGATCGCCCTGCGGCTGATCGAGACCATGGCCAACGACGAGACCATGCCCGAGCTGCGCGTCGGCATCGCCTTCGGCACGGTGACCACCCGTATGGGTGATGTCTTCGGTACGACGGTGAACCTCGCCTCCCGGCTGACCTCGATAGCTCCCCGCGACGCCGTTCTCGTCGACAGCGCCTTCGCGGAGGAGCTGATCCGCACCGGCGAGGCGCCCGCCTCCGAGGCCGAGGCGGCCGAGGCCGCGGCCACCGCCGAGAAGGAGGGCGAGGAGCCGCCGACGTACCGTTTCGCGCTCCAGCCGATGTGGCAGCGGCCGGTGCGAGGACTCGGCGTCGTCGAGCCCTGGCTGCTGACCCGCAGGGACGTGGCTCCCTCCTAGCCGCGCTGCCGCACGCACAGGCCGATGATCGGTACGCACAGGCCGGGCGCGGGCTGGGTCGTGCGAGTGGGCTGCGGCGTGGGTGCCGGTGCCGGTGGGGGAGTGGTCCGGGCCGGTCGCGGGGCCGTGGTCGTCGGCGGTGAGTGGGGCGTGGTCGACGCCGTGGGGGTCGGTGCCGGGGTGTTCGGCGCCTCCGGGATCGTCGTGGGGGCCGCCGCGAGGGGCAGTGGTACGGCGGTCGCGGATCCCGTCGGGGCCTGCCGGACGCCCGGTGTGGGCGTCGCGGAGATCCCGCCCATCGCCGTGGTCGACGACGGGCTCGCCTGCGGGGCGGGGCCCACGGTCGCGGCGGCGTTCGTGGCTCGGTCCGTGCCGGTGTCGATGTCCGTGTCCGCGCCCGGGGCGGCCTGAGGGTCCGCCTCCGTCGCGCCGAAGCCGCCCACTCCGGCGTCAGGGGTCATCCGTACGAGGCTCAGGGCGCCGGCCGCGAGGGCGAGGCCGCCCGCCGCGAGCAGGGCCTTGCGGGGGCGGGGCTTGCGGTGGCGGCCGCGCGGTCCGAACAGGCGGGTGGTGCTGTCGGTGCCGGTGCCGTCCGCCCCTTCTGTTGCCGTCTCCGCTGTCGTCATCGTCGCCGTCATGCTTCCTCCCCTGTGCCTGCGCCCCCGTGCGCTGTGGCGGGGCGCACGTTATGCGCTGCTGTGGGCGGTGGGTGGGGAGTTGGGCGGGATGTCACTCGTACGGGGTGTCGGGTGGATCGGCGGGAACCTTTCGCGGTGGTGGTGGGGCTGCGATGATCGGAGCGTTCTTGTTAACTCGCGTTAACCGGGAGGGTGTCATGAGTGAGGAGCGGTTCGGGGAGTTCGTGCTGGTGCGGCGGCACGGGGAGGGGGACGGCGGTACCGGGGAGGGGAGCGTCGCCGAGCTGGTTCTCGATCGGCCCAAGGCGATGAACGCCGTCTCCACGGAGATGGCGCGGTCCGTTGCCGCCGCGTGTGCCTCGCTGGGGGGTGACGAAGGGGTGCGGGCTGTCGTGGTGACCTCCACGCATGAGCGGGCGTTCTGTGTCGGGGCGGATCTGAAGGAGCGGAACTCCTTCAGTGACGCGGAGCTGCTGCGGCAGCGACCGGTGTCCCGGGGGGCGTACACGGGGGTTCTGGAGTTGCCTGTGCCGACGATCGCCGCGGTGCACGGGTTCGCGTTGGGCGGGGGGTTCGAGCTGGCGCTGGCGTGCGACCTGATCGTGGCCGACCGTACGGCGGTGGTGGGGTTGCCGGAGGTGTCGGTGGGGGTGATCCCCGGGGGCGGGGGGACGCAGTTGCTGCCTCGGCGGGTGGGGGCGGCGCGGGCTGCGGAGCTGATCTTCACCGCGCGGCGGGTGGAGGCGGAGGAGGCGCAACGGCTGGGGCTGGTGGATCAGCTGGTGGACGCTGGGGAGGACCGGGCGGAGGCGCTTGCGCTGGCGGCCCGGATCGCCGCGAACTCGCCCGTGGGGCTGCGGGCGGCGAAGCGGGCGCTGCGTCTCGGGCAGGGGCTGGACCTGCGGGCCGGGCTCGAGGTGGAGGACGCGGCGTGGCGGGCGGTGGCGTTCTCGGGGGACCGGGCGGAGGGGGTGGCGGCGTTCAACGAGCGCCGGGCGCCGAGGTGGCCTGGACAGTGACGGTGCCTCTGCCTCCGGCGGTTGGGCGGGTTTGCTGCGGGTTCGGTGGGGGCGGGCGTTGTGCGCAGTTCCCCGCGCCCCTGAGTGCCTGCGGCGGCCCGTTTCGGCCTCGGTGGGGGCTGGTGTAGCGCGTGGGGTTCGGTGGGTGGGTCGGGGCCGGGGTGGGGGGTATCCGTCCTCGGTCCGGCGGCTCGGCCTCTTGAGCAGGGCTCGGTGACGGACGCCGGCCGCTGCGGGCGGACACCCCCCACCCCGTCCCCTTCGCGCCGTACGCGGCGAACGGCCCGTCGTGGCGCGCGGTGCGGCGAACGGTCCGTCGGGGCGCGCGGTGCGGCGAACGGTCCGTCGTGGCGGGCCAGGCAGCGAACGGTCCGTTGTGGCGCGTGAGGTGGGGATCGGTCCGTTGGGGCGGGGGGTGTGGCTACCGGTCCGTCGTGGCGCCAGGTGGCGAACGGTTCGTTGTGGCGCGTGAGGTGGGGATCGGTCCGTTGAGGCGCGGGGTCCACCGGGCGGGCGGTGCGGCGAACGGTCCGTCGTGGCGCCGGTGACTGCAACTCCCCAGGGGCGCGGGGAACTGCGCGACCGGCCACCACGGACCCGCAGCCGCCCGACAACCCGACCCGGCACCCCGTAGGCGCCCCGCCCAAGCCCCGCGCACGCGGCCCGCGGGGAACTGCGCGACCGGCCACCACGGACCCGCAGCCGCCCGACAACCCGACCCGGCACCCCCCATAGGCGCCCGGCCCAAGCCCAGCGCAGCTGCCCGCGGGGAACTGCGCGACCAGCCGCAACGGACCCGCAGCCGCCCGACAACCCGACCCGGCACCCCCACAGGCGCCCCGCCCAAGCCCAGCGCCGCGTCCCCGTGTTCTCGAACGGCCCAACCACAACCGAGCCCCCACCCGAATCCTCCCTAGCCTGGAGTGATGGGTGAGGACATCCGGCTGGCCGCCGTCGTGGCGTTGGCTCAGGGCATGGCGGCGGCCCACGGCTCGCGGGAGGCGTGGCGGGCCGCCGCCGCTGGGGCGTGCCGTGCGCTCGGCGGGAGCTTTGCCGCGTTGTCCGTGTGGGAGCGGGAGCTCGGGCGGCTCAGGGTGCTGGTGAACGTGGGGGAGCTGGCCGCCGGTGAGGAGGAGTTTCCCGACGGTGAGGCCTACCCCGTGCACCAGTTCCCGGAGATCACCGAGTTTCTGCACGAACGGTGGGCCGGGGGCGGCGAGCCCAACGCGTGGGTCGAGACGGCGGAGGGGCCTGCGGCCGGGGGGCGGCCCGGATATGTGCATCAGCGTGTCGCCGCGCTGCGCAGGAGGGGGCGTGGGAGCTGTGTCGTCGCTCCCATCGTGCTCAACGGACGGGCGTGGGGGGAGCTGTATGTGGCCCGGCCCGCCGGTGCCCCCGTCTTCGGCCGGGAGGACGCCGACTTCGCCACCGTTCTGGCCGCCGTGGTCGCCGCCGGGATCGCCCAGGCGGAGCGGCTGGAGGAGGCGAGACGGCTGGCGTTCACGGATGCGCTGACCGGGCTCGCCAATCGCCGTGCCGTTGATGTGCGGCTCGACGAGGCCGTCGACCGGCACAAGAGGGACGGTGTCGTCGTCAGCCTCGTCGTGTGTGATCTGAACGGGCTCAAGCGGGTCAACGACACCCGCGGGCACGCCGTGGGCGACCGGTTGCTGGAACGTTTCGGCTCGGTGCTGTCGCTGTGCGGGGCCATGCTGCCGGGTGCCCTCGCCGCGCGGCTCGGCGGAGACGAGTTCTGTCTGCTCGCCGTCGGCCCGGCCGCCGACGACGTGGTCAGGGCGGCCGATGAACTCTGCCGGCGGGCCGGGGAGCTGGAGCTGGGCGAGGGGGTGGCCTGTGGGGTCGCCTCCACCGCGGATCCGATCGGGCCCGTCCGCTCCGCCCGGCGGCTGTTCCGGCTCGCCGATGCCGCGCAGTACCGGGCCAAGGCCGAACGCGCCACCAAGCCCGTCGTCGCCGGGCGGGCAGGGCCCGACGATCCCGTCGTACGGCTGGCCGACGCCGCTCCTTCCGGGGAGACGCCCGAGCGGCGGCAGTTCCGGGGGCGGCAGCCCTGAGGGGGTGCGTACATGTAAGGGGCGTAACCCCGACCCAGTAGTGACATCCTGGAATTCAATGCGTACGCTCCTGAATATGGATATGCACACTGTGGTGGTGGGGACGTCCGGGGTCACCGCGTCCGACGTCCTTGCCGTGGCACGAGGCGGTGCCCGCGTCGAGCTCTCCGAGGAGGCGGTCGCCGCTCTGGCCGCGGCCCGCGGGATCGTGGAGGCCCTGGCGGCCAAGCCCGAGCCCGTCTACGGCGTCAGCACCGGCTTCGGCGCCCTCGCGACCCGGCACATCAGCCAGGAGCTCCGCGCCCAACTGCAGCGCAACATCGTCCGTTCGCACGCCGCGGGGATGGGACCGCGGGTGGAGCGGGAGGTCGTACGGGCGCTGATGTTCCTGCGGCTCAAGACCGTCTGTTCGGGACACACGGGGGTGCGGCCCGAGGTCGCGCAGACCATGGCCGACGTGCTCAACGCCGGGATCACACCGGTGGTCCACGAGTACGGTTCGCTCGGCTGCTCCGGCGATCTCGCGCCGCTGTCCCACTGTGCCCTCACGCTCATGGGGGAGGGGGACGCCGAGGGGCCGGACGGTGTTGTGCGGGCCGCCGGTGAGCTGCTCACCGAGCACGGGATCGAGCCTGTCGAACTGCGCGAGAAGGAGGGGCTCGCCCTTCTCAACGGCACCGACGGCATGCTCGGCATGCTGGTCATGGCGCTCGCCGATCTGGACCTGCTCTACAAGTCCGCCGACATCACCGCCGCCCTGTCGCTGGAGGCCCTGCTCGGTACCGACAAGGTGCTCGCTCCCGAGCTGCACGCCATCCGGCCGCATCCGGGGCAGGGGGCCTCCGCCGCCAACATGCTGGCCGTGCTGAGGGGTTCGGAGCTCACCGGGCATCACCAGGACGACGCCCCCCGCGTCCAGGACGCCTACTCCGTGCGCTGTGCCCCACAGGTCGCCGGGGCCGGGCGGGACACCATGGCGCATGCGCGGCTGGTGGCGGAGAGGGAGTTGGCGTCCGCGGTCGACAATCCCGTTGTCCTGCCTGGGGGCACCTCCCAGGCTTTCGGCTCTGGGGGAGGCCGCGTCGAGTCCAACGGCAACTTCCATGGTGCGCCCGTCGCTTACGTTCTCGACTTCCTCGCCATCGCCGTCGCCGATCTCGCGTCGATCGCCGAGCGGCGCACCGACCGGCTGCTCGACAAGAACCGGTCCCACGGGCTGCCGCCGTTCCTCGCGGACGACGCCGGTGTCGACTCCGGGCTGATGATCGCCCAGTACACGCAGGCCGCGCTGGTCAGCGAGTTGAAGCGGCTGGCCGTACCGGCGTCCGCGGACTCGATCCCGTCGTCCGCGATGCAGGAGGACCACGTCTCGATGGGGTGGTCGGCCGCGCGCAAGCTGCGCACCGCCGTCGACAACCTCACCCGGGTCCTCGCCGTCGAGCTCTACGCCGCCTCGCGCGCCGTCGAGTTGCGCGAGGGCCTGAGCCCGGCGCCGGCGACGCAGGCCGCCATCAGCGCCGTACGCAAGGCGGGTGTCGAGGGTCCCGGTCCCGACCGGTTCCTGGCGCCGGACCTCGCCGCGGCGGACGCGTTCGTGCGGGAGGGGCGGCTGGTCGAGGCGGTGGAGACGGTCACCGGGCCGTTGCGGTAAGGGGGACGGGCCCCGCCGTACGACGACGGCGGGGCCTGGAGCGCTACTTGAGCTTGCCCACCTGCGCGTCGATCACAGCGAGCGGGACGGCTGACGTCTTGCCGCTCTCCATCGAGGCGAAGTCGACCGAGTAGTACGTGGAGACGACGGTGCCGACGCGCACCGCCTCCACGGTGAAGGTTCCCGTGCCCTCGCCGTCCATGTCGGCGCCCAGGACGAAGGCCACCGAGTCGTCACCCCTGCCGGAGGCCTTGCCCGTGGCGACCTTGGTGATCTTCATCTCCTCGCCCTGGGCCGTGATGCCGAACCCGCCGGAGCAGGGGGCGATCCCGTCGGAGACGGCCTTGAGGGCCCTCGCGGCACCATCGCCCTCGTACGAGGACAGGCCCACGCTGGTCATGGTGACGTTGAAGGAGTTCCCGACGCGCTCCTCCGACGTGACGGTGTTGCTCGCGCCCGTGTCGGAGTCGCCCGGGGGCAGGCCGGTCAGGGCGTAGGCGAGCGGGGCGCACGCGGCCTTGTCCGTCTTCAGCTCGCCCCGGGACTTCGGCAGGGTGTCGTCGCCGTCGGCGATCTTGTCCCTCGGCAGGTCGCTCTGGACGAGCAGCAGCTTCTCCAGCTCGGCCGCGCCGAGCGCCTTCGCGGCGGCCGTGGTCGGCGAGGCGGACGCCTCCGACGGCCGGGGGCTCTCGGATGCCTTCGAGTCGTCGTCCGAGCCGCCGCTGCACCCCGTGATGAGCGCGAGCGACAGCACGCTCACGGCCGCCGTGACACCTGTGCGCACCGTCGATGATCTCTTCATGCGCGGACTATGAAGGTCGCGTCAAGAGAACGTCAAGCCCGTTTAAAACCCCAGCCGTTCGCGGCGTACCGAATAGACGACGAAGCCCGCACCCAGAGTGAGGAACAGCGTGCCGCCGACGACGTACGGCGTGGTGTCGAAGCTGCCGGTGTCGGCGAGCCGGGTGTCGTCCACGGACGTCTCCGCGCTCGTGGTCGTGACCCGCGCCTGTGCCGTGGCCTGCGGGGACGGCTCTGTTCTCGCCGGGCTGTCCTGGGTCGCGTTGGCGGACGGGACGAACCACAGGGCACCCAGAAGGGTCCCCGCGGCGGTGGCGGTCAGCAACGGACGGCGAACGGATGACACGGAATATCGATCCCCTTGTGGTGCTGGCGAATTGGCCGTGTGGGGCGATGTTAGTGAAAGGCGCGGGTCACGGGAAAGTCACGGGAGCGGTGGGCTTTACGCTCCGGGCATGAGCACTGAAGAGACATCACGTTTTGTACGGCTTCGGGTGGAACTCGTCGTCGAGGTCGACGACCAGGACGCCGTGACCCGGGCCGCGCTGGCGCGGATCGCGGAGGATCCGGACATGCCGGACGACGAGCGGGCGCACGCCGAGGGCGCTGTGACGGAAGACACTGCGGAGGCCCTCGCCTATCTCGTGGACCCGTTCGACCTGGTCGGGGACCTGACAGGCGTCGAACTGGCCCAGGCCTCCTGGAGCAGCGAGCAGATCGACTACGACCCGGATTCGCCGGACTGGGACCTCGACGAGGATGATGTCCAGGAGGACGAGGAAGAAGAGGCCGTCGGCTGAGCGCGCTTGGGGAAATCGTGATCCCGGGCGGCAACCGTCGCCCGGGGTTTCGTCGTCTCATGGGTCGCACGCACCGACAGACACACCCTCCGCCACGGCGGACGTGGTGTGCCCCACACCTTCTCAGAAGGTGGAACGGGACGAACCGGTCGTAGCGTTTAGGTTTTATTGACGGGGACTCTCGTGGTTTCGGGATTCGGCAACGATGGAGAAGCGTGTGATGACGGTCAGTAAGCGGCGCAGGGGCTTGACGGTCGCGTCCGCACTGCTCGGCGGGGTGCTGGTGCTCTCGGCCTGTTCCGGTGGCGACGACTCCTCGTCGAACGGCAGCGGCGGCGACACCTCGCAGGCCAAGGCCGACGAGGCGGCGGCCAAGAAGAGCTCCCAGGCCGAGATCAAGATCACGCCCAAGGACGGCACGGACAACGCCTCCATCAACAACTCCGCCGCCGTCACCGTGAGCAAGGGCACGCTCACCGACGTGTCGATGACGACGGCCGACGGCACGAAGGTCGCCGGCGAGCTGTCCGCCGACAAGACCAGCTGGAAGCCCGACACCCAGCTGGAGCGCTCCACGACCTACAAGGTCGCCGCGGAGGCCAAGGACTCCGACGGACTCGTGGCCCACGAGAACGCCTCGTTCACGACGGTCTCCCCGGCCAACAGCTTCATAGGCAACTTCACGCCGGAGGACGGCTCGACGGTCGGCGTGGGCATGCCGGTGTCGATCAACTTCAACAAGGAGATCACCAACAAGGCGGCCGTGCAGAAGGGCATCACGGTCTCCTCCAGCAGCGGCCAGGAGGTCGTCTGCCACTGGTTCTCCACCGTCCGCATGGACTGCCGTCCCGACGAGTACTGGAAGGAGAACTCCACCGTCACGCTGAAGCTCGCGCTCGACGGTGTCGAGGGCGCCTCCGGTGTCTACGGCGTCCAGCAGAAGACGGTCACGTTCAAGATCGGCCGCAACCAGGTCTCGTACGTCGACGCCAAGACCAAGCAGATGAAGATCACGCACAACGGCCAGACGATCAAGACCATCCCGATCTCGGCCGGTTCGCCGGAGAACAAGACGTACGAGGGCGTCATGGTGATGTCGGAGAAGTTCAAGGAGACGCGCATGAACGGCGCGACCGTGGGCTTCACCGACGACGACGGCAAGGGCGAGTACGACATCAAGGACGTGCCGCACGCCATCCGGCTCACCAACTCCGGCACCTTCGTGCACGGCAACTACTGGGGCGCCAAGTCCGTCTTCGGCAACGTGAACACCAGCCACGGCTGCGTGGGCCTGTCCGACACCAAGGGCGCCAACGACACCGGCACGGCGGGTTACTGGTTCTACACCAACTCGATCGTCGGCGACGTGGTGGTCGTCCAGAACACCGGCGACAAGACGGTGGCCCCGGACAACGGCCTCAACGGCTGGAACCTGAACTGGGCGGACTGGAAGGCGGGGTCGGCGGTCTGACCGACGCCGGCCGACTGACGCGGGAAGGCGGTCACCCCTCGGGGTGGCCGCCTTCCGCGTTTCCTCCTGCGGTTGCGCTACGCGTCCGGGCCGAGTGAGGCGAGGTCGAAGGAGTCGCTGATGGCCTGGTATCCGTCCGTCGTCGGATTGACGTGGTCACCGGAGTCGAAGTCGGCGGGGGCGGTGTCGTTGCCCAGCTTCAGGGCCTGCGGGTCGGCCGTACTGGCCGTGCCGGTGACCGCCACGACCGACTCCGCGTCCACGTAACTCACGGTGGGGGACGTGAAGTCGAGTTGATCGGTGATCCAGATGTTGGTGTCGATGCGGTTCTGGTCGACGGCCGCGGTGCAGGGACTGAAGCCGTCGCAGGGGTCAGGGTCGTGAAGACGACCTTGATGCCCCAGCCCTTGAGCTGGTCGCGCAGGAGTCCGAGTGCGTTGCGAGTCCGGCGGGGAGCCGGTCGCGGTCCGCTTCGTCGGCTGTGACGGCCCAGGGTGGATGCTCCGGGGGGTGCTGACACGAACGGGCGCGGCCTCTGCCATCCTCCAGGTCCAACGGGCTCATCACGCTGCGACGGCCTCCTCTGGACGGGTGGGACGAGACCGTACGCCGTTGTTCGACTGAAGCTCCCTTGGTCCGGCGTTGAACCTGCCTGTCCGTCTGGTCGCCGTCTCGTCCGGAGCACAGGTCGGGGACGTCACGACCTCCCGGCAGCCGCAGCACTGACAGGTCCGTCCGGGGCTCTTCCTGGCTCACAGACAGCCTTCTCATGCAGCTCTTATTCGTGGCTTATGGAGTCATCACGCGCCGTACCTAGCTTTCGGCCATGTTCTTCACCTACCTGAGGCGCGAACTGCGCCGCCGCAGAAAGGCGGCCCTCGTCGTCGCCTCCGGGCTCGCGCTCGGGATCGCGCTGGTCATCGTGGTCAGCTCCGTGTCGTCCGGCATGGGGAAGGCCCAGGACAAGGTCCTCCAGTCGCTGTACGGGCTGGGCACGGACATGACGGTCACCAAGGCCGCCCAGCCGCAGGCCGATTCGTCGGAGCGGCCGCGTTTCCGGTTCGACGCGCAGGACAACGGCTCCGACGCGGAGCAGAGCAGCGACCGGGTGCTGGTGCAGGGGTTCCAGACCCTGTCCACCTCCACGGTCTCCAAGGTCGACCAGCAGACCGGGGTCTCGGACGCGGTCGGCGGGCTGAGCCTGCAAGTCATCAAGATCAACGGCCAGTTCACTCGCGGCGAGTTCCAGCAGAACGGCAACGGGGGCGGTGAAGGCGGCGGCTTCGGCCGGAACGGCGGCGGCACCGGCCAGCCACAGGGTGAAGTGCGGGGCGGCGGCGCCGACTTCGACGTCAACAACTACTCCGTCTTCGGCACCGACGTCACCAAGGCGGCCCTCGGCCCGCTGACCTCCTCCAAGATCACCAGCGGCCGTACGTTCACGTCGAGCGAGACCGCCGCCAAGGTCGCCGTCGTCGACTCCGCGTACGCCAAGGAGAAGAAACTCAAGGTCGGTTCCACCGTCACCATCAAGAGCGTCAAGTTCAAGGTGATCGGTATCGCCACCGCGGACAGCGGGGACGCGGCCGCCAACGTCTACATCCCGCTCACCCAGGCGCAGACCCTCAGCGACTCGAAGAACAAGGTCACCACGATCTACGTCAAGGCGACCGACTCGCAGAAGATCGACTCCGTCAAGTCGACGATCCAGAAGAACATCTCGGGTACGACGGTGACGACCTCGGCGGATCTCGCGGACACGGTGTCGGGGTCGCTGTCGACGGCCTCCTCGCTCGCCACCAACGTGGGCAAGTGGCTCTCCATCGCCGTGCTCATCGCCGCCTTCCTCGTCGCCGGTCTGCTGACCTCGTCCGCGGTCTCGCGCCGGGTGCGGGAGTTCGGCACCCTCAAGGCGCTGGGGTGGAAGTCGGGGCGGGTGACCCGGCAGGTCGTCGGCGAGGCGATGGTGAACGGGCTGCTGGGCGGGGCGCTGGGCATCGCGCTGGGTCTGGCGGGCGCGTACGTCGTGACGGCCGTCAGCCCCACGTTGCAGGCCCAGTTGGGCGGCGGCGGTGGCGGCACGGGCGGTCCCGGTGGCGGAGGCTTCGGCGGTGGGTTCGGCCGTCAGGCGGCCGCCAGGACGCTGGACGTCTCCCTGACCGCTCCGGTCAGCCTTACGACGGTGTCGATCGCGGTCGGGCTGGCTGTGGCCGGCGGTCTCATCGCCGGGGCGTTCGGCGGCTGGCGCGCGTCCCGGCTGCGGCCGGCTGATGCGCTGCGGCGAGTCGAGTAGCAGCGTCCGTCGGGGCCGGCCGGGTGCCCAAGGGGCGCGGGGAACTGCGCGACCGGCCCCACCAACCCGCAGCCGAACACGAACCGCACCAGCCCGAACCCCACCCACCCCGGAGCACTCACATGTACGAACTCAGAAGCGTCACCAAGCGCTACTCCCGAGGCAAGGACACCGTCGACGCGCTCGCCGGTGTCGACCTCACCATCGCCGACGGGGACCGTCTCGTCATCCAGGGCCCCACGGGCGGCGGCAAGTCCACCCTGCTCCAGATGCTCGGCGGACTGGACAAGCCCACGGAAGGCGAAGTCGTGCTCGATGGCACCGACTTGGCCAAGCTGTCGGAGGCCAGGCTCACCAAGGTCCGCAGCGAGAACATCGGCTTCGTCTTCCAGTCCTTCAACCTCATCCCCACCCTCACCGCCCAGGAGAACGTCGAGACCGCCCTCGTACCCCTCGGCGTGAAGGGAAAGGAGCGACGGGAGCGGGCGGCCGAGGCCCTCACCTCCGTCGGGCTCGGCGAGCGCCTGAGGCATCTGCCCTCCGAGTTGTCCGGCGGACAGCAGCAGCGGGTGGCCATCGCCCGGGCCCTCGTCAAGCAGCCGAAGGTACTCCTCGCCGACGAACCCACCGGCAACCTCGACGAGTCGATGCGCGACGAGATCATGGACGTACTCGAACGCATGTGGAAGGAGCTGGGGCTGACCTTCATCATGGTCACCCACGACTCCGCCATCGCGAAGAAAGCCCCGCGTCTCGCCACGATCCGCAAGGGCAGGATCACGGTGAAGGAGAACGCCGCCTCCTGAGCGCGGAGCCTCAACTCCCCCTGAATCCGGCAGTCTTGTAACAGACTTTGCTGTCGGGCAGTTGTCTATTGAGGTCGTGATCACCCCTCGGCATACTTCGAGCACCGGGGGGTGCACGTATATACGTGCGAGTCTCCCCCCGCCCGGGTGAACGGGGAATTCACCCGGTCCTTCTGCAAGGGGGAAACTTGCGCAGACAAGTGAAAAAGGCATGCGCGGCCACGATCGCCGCGGCGGCCGCGGTAGCGCTCGCGGCGGGCATGACCAGCCCGGCGTCGGCGGACGCGCAGCAGACGGCGAGCGTCGCGCAGACCAACAAGGCGCAGCTCACGCCCAAGCACCGCATCACCCTGATCACCGGTGACCGCGTCGTCGTGGACGCCAAGGGCCGCGTCGTGGGCCTGGAGCCCGCGAAGGGCCGCGAGCACATACCCGTTCAGCTCCGCAAGGCCGACGGCCACACCTACGTGCTGCCGTCCGACGTCGTCCGCCTGGTGTCGAGCGGCAAGCTCGACCAGCGGCTGTTCGACGTCACCGAGCTCAACAAGGCCGCCACCCGCAAGTCCCAGAGCAAGGGACTGAAGGTGATCGTCGGCTACAAGGGCGCGGCGAGCACGGCCAAGGGCGACGTCCGGGACGCGGGCACGCTCCGCCACTCCCTGACCTCCCTGAACGCCGACGCGGTACAGACGCCGAAGGAGGACGCGCCCGAGCTGTGGGACGCCGTCACCAACGGCGACAAGACCGCCTCCGGCATCGCGCACGTCTGGCTCGACGGTGTCCGCAAGGCCAGCCTCGACAAGTCCGTGCCGCAGATCGGCGCCCCGACCGCCTGGGCCAAGGGCTACGACGGCAAGGGCGTCAAGATCGCCGTCCTGGACACCGGCGTCGACGCGACCCACCCGGACCTCAAGGACCAGGTGATCGCGTCGAAGAACTTCTCCACCTCCGCCGACGCGACCGACAAGTTCGGCCACGGCACCCACGTCGCCTCCATCGCGGCCGGTACCGGCGCGAAGTCGGGCGGCAAGTACAAGGGTGTGGCGCCGGGCGCCAAGCTGCTCAACGGCAAGGTGCTCAGCGACGACGGCTACGGCGAGGACTCGGAGATCCTCGCCGGCATGGAGTGGGCGGCCGAGCAGGGCGCCGACGTCGTCAACCTCAGCCTGGGCGGCGGCGACACCCCCGAGATCGACCCGCTGGAAGCCGAGGTCAACAAGCTCTCGCAGACCAAGGGCATCCTGTTCGCCATCGCCGCCGGCAACGAGGGCGACTTCGGCGACCAGACCATCGGTTCCCCGGGCAGCGCCGCCTCGGCCCTGACCGTCGGCGCGGTCGACGACAAGGACAAGCTGGCGTCCTTCTCCAGCACCGGCCCCGGCCTCGACGGGCAGATCAAGCCCGACGTGACCGCGCCCGGCGTGGACATCACCGCGGCCGCCGCTCCCGGCAGCCTCATCGCCAAGGAGGTCGGCGAGAAGCCGGCCGGTTACCTCACCATCTCCGGTACGTCGATGGCGACCCCGCATGTCGCGGGCGCGGCGGCGATCCTCAAGCAGGAGCACCCGGACTGGGACTACGCCGAGCTGAAGGGCGCCCTGACGGGCTCCACGAAGGGCGGCAAGTACACCCCGTTCCAGCAGGGTTCGGGCCGTATCCAGGTCGACCAGGCCATCAAGCAGACCGTCATCGCCGACCCGGTGTCGGTGAGCTTCGGCACGCAGTCGTGGCCGCACACCGACGACAAGCCGGACACCAAGAAGGTGACGTACCGCAACCTCGGTACGAAGGACGTCACGCTGAAGCTGTCGTCGACGGCCACCAACCCGAAGGGCCAGGCCGCTCCGGCCGGCTTCTTCAAGCTGGGCGCCACCACGGTGACGGTCCCGGCGAACGGCGGCACGGCATCCGTCGACCTCATCGTCAACACGAAGCTGGGCGGCACGCTCGACGGTGCCTACTCGGCGTACGTGACCGCGACGGGCGGCGGCCAGACCGTCCGCACGGCGGCCGCGGTGCAGCGCGAGGTCGAGTCGTACGACGTCACGCTGAAGGTCCTCGGCCGTGACGGTCAGCCGACCAAGAACTACTCGAGCGACCTGAGCGGTATCTCCGGCCTCGGCAACGGCAAGTGGTACACGCCGTACGACGAGGACGGCACCGTCACCGTGCGCGTGCCCAAGGGCGGTTACGTCCTCAGCACCACGACCTTCGTGGACCCGGAGGACGTCACCAAGGGCACCGACTGGCTGGTCCAGCCGAAGCTGAACGTCACCAAGAGCACGACGGTCACGCTGGACGCCCGCAAGGCCAAGCCGGTCGACATCACCGTGCCGGACGCGGCCGCCAAGTCGGAGTTCGCCTCGCCCGGCTTCCAGATCGAGACGCCCAACAGCGGTTACGGCTTCGGCTGGTTCCTGGACTCGTACGCGGGCTTCAACACCGCGCACATCGGTCCGCAGGTGACCGACGGCTCGCTCACCCAGCAGTTCGACGGCCACTGGAGCAAGGGCGCCACCGAGCAGTACGACACCGTCGCCGGCGGCAAGGTCAAGCAGTTCGCCACCGGTTACACCAAGCACTACAAGGCGAGCGAGCTGGCCAAGGTGAAGGTCGGCATGGGCGCCGCCGCCAGTGGCAAGAAGGGCTCGATCAACGCCGTGGGCTGGCTGCCCGGCTCCTTCTCCGCCTCCTCGATGGGTATCCAGCAGACCCTGCCGGGCACCCGCACCCTGCACCTGTCCACCCTCAGCGGTGTGAAGTGGCAGATGGACTTCGAGCAGGACGGTGGCGTCGACCCGGACGGCTTCCCGCTCGCCGAGGCGTTCTACACGCTCGGTGCCTCGCAGTCCTTCCAGGGCGGCAAGTCCTACGGGAAGACCTTCAACACCGCGGTCTTCGGCCCGCATCTCAACGCCGACTTCGGTCTGTTCCGCAACGGCAACGAGATCCTCGGCTCGCTCCCGCTGTTCGCGGACGGCCAGGGCCACGCCGGCTCGTCGCTGTTCACCTCGGTCAACACGACGCTGTACAAGAACGGCGTCAAGGTCGGCTCGAACGACGACCCGCTGTTCGGCGAGAAGACCTTCAAGGTCCCGGCCGGCCAGGCCTCGTACAAGCTGACGACCTCGGTCAAGCGCAGCGTCAAGGTCGCGGCGGCCTCCACCCGGATCGACGCCAGCTGGACGTTCTCGTCCAAGAAGACCGCCGACTTCACCAAGCTGCCCGCCTCCATGGTCCGCTTCAACGCGGCCACGGGTCTGGACAGCAGGGTCGAGGCCGGTAAGACGGTCAAGATCCCGCTGACCGTCGAGGGCTCCGCCAAGGGCTCCAACCTGAAGTCCCTCGCGGTGTACGTGTCGTACGACTACGGCCAGACCTGGAAGAAGGTCACGGTCTCGGGCGGCAAGATCACCGTGAAGAACCCGGCGAAGGGGAAGGCCATCTCCTTCCACGCCAAGATCGCCGACAAGAAGGGCAACAAGTCGACGATCTCGATCTACAACGCCTACTACGGGAAGTGACCTGTAGGAAGCGGTAGTTGAGGGGCCCGTCGGAAGCACCGCTTCCGGCGGGCCCCTCGCGTGCCTCAGCCCGCCGTCCAGGGCCGCAGCTTTTCCGGGTTCCGTACCGCCCAGATACGGGTGACCCGGTCGTCCTCGACATCGAGGGCGAGGACCGCCTGGACGGTGTCGTCCACCTGGACCACCAGGCCCGGCCGGCCGTTCACCGTGCGTTCCAGGAGGGCCGTCTCGGGGGCGCCGGTGAGGAGACCGGCCAGGAAGCGGGCGATCGGCTCACCGCCGTGCAGCGGGACGGGCAGGGCGGTGACGAGGCCGCCGCCGTCGCTGGTCGCCACGGCGTTCGGGTCGAGGAGCTGGACGAGAGCGCCGATGTCCTTCGCCTGCCAGGCCTCCTTGAAATCCCGCACCACGCCCGCGTGCCGGGCCGTCGACGTCGTGGGGGGCCGGGCCTCGCCCACGCGCCGGCGGGCCGAGACGGCCAGCTGACGGCAGGCCGCCGGGGTACGGCCGACGATCTCCGCCACGTCGGCGAACGGGTAGCGGAAGACGTCGTGCAGGACGAACGTCACCCGCTCGGCCGGGGTCATCGACTCCAGCAGCACGAGGAAGGCCATCCCGACCGACTCGTCGAGCGTGACCCGGTCGGCGGGATCCACCGGGGTGCCGGCCCACTCCGTGCTGTCCGGCACAGGCTCCGGGAGCCACTCACCGACGTACCTCTCCCGCCGGGCCCGCGCCGAGCCGAGCACGTCCAGGCAGATCCGCCCGGCGACCGTGGTCAGCCAGCCGCCCGGCGACCTGATCGCCGCCTGCTGCTCGGGCGGCATGGCGTACCAGCGGGCGTACGTCTCCTGCACGACGTCCTCGGCGTCCGCGAGGGACCCGAGGAGCCGGTACGCGAGATTGATCAGCCGGCGCCGCTCACCCATGATCGCGCTCAGGGCCGGCTCGGACGGTGTGCTCATGACGGTCGCCTCCTTTGCCGGTACGACGAGACCACACCCCGAAAAGTGAGGTCCTCACATTCTCGGTGGCCGTGTCGTCGTAGCGGAGAGACCGAGGAGGAACCATGACCGATCTGCGGGCCATCGCCGACCGCATCGAGATCCAGGCACTGGCGGGAGAGTTCACCGACGCGGGGATGCTGCGGGACTACGACCGCCTCGCCGCGCTGTTCGCCGAGGACGGCGTCCTGCGGATACCCGCCGCCGGCGTCGAGTTCACCGGCCCCGAGGAGATCCGCGAGGGGATCGAACGGCTGCGGGGCGTGTGGGAGTACTTCGTGCAGACCGTGCACCCGGGAGTGGTCGGGGTCGACGGCGACAGCGCGTACGGACGGGCGTACATCGTGGAGTTCGGGCGGATGCGCGACGGCAGTTCACACGCCAACCACGCCCTGTACCACGACCGCTACCGCCGCACCCCGGACGGCTGGAGGTTCACCGAGCGCTCCTACGAGATCCGCTACCTCGACACCACCGCGCTCACGGGCGCCCCGCCCGAGCCCGGACTGACCGTGTCCCTTCCCGCCGGGAGCGCCGAGGCATGACGGCCACGACCGGAGCCGGAGAGCTGACCGGCGACTACGTCCTCGACACCGCCCGCACCCGGCTCGGCTTCGTCAGCCGGTCCCTGCTGGTCATGAAGGTGCGCGGGCGGTTCGAGGAGTTCGAGGGGAGCGCCCGTCTGGACGGTGACGACCCCTCGCGGTCCGCCGTCCGGCTCACGATCCGGGCCCGGAGCATCCGGACCGACCACGACAAGCGCGACGAGCATCTGCGCGGCGGCGACTTCCTGGACGCGGACCGCCACCCGCTCCTCACCTTCTCCTCGACCGCCGTGGCACCGGCCGGCCCGGGGTTCCGGGTCACCGGCGACCTGACCGTGCGGGGCATGACCAGGACCGTCGTCCTCGACCTCGAGCGGACCGGCACCGGGACCGACCCCCAGGGTGCCCTCCGGCTCGGATTCGCGGCCAGGGGCACCCTCGACCGCGGGGACTGGGGGATCACCTGGGGGCGGGGCATGATCGCCGGGAAGGTGGCCCTGGAACTCGACGTGGCCGTGGTCCGGCGCGGCCCGGGGTGAGCCCACAGCGAACTCCGTGTCGGAGGGGCAGCTTCCGGCGGGGTGTCCGTGTTTGTGTGAGGCCATGACCACAGAGACCGTCGAGTACATCCGCTACCACATCCCGGAAGACCGCTCGGCGGAGTTCCTGTCCGCCTACACGCACGCCGCGACCCAGCTGGCGGCGGCCCCGCAGTGCGTCGACTACGAACTGGCGCGCTGCGAGGAGGACTTCGAGCACTTCGTCCTGCGCATCACCTGGACCTCCACCGAGGACCACCTGGAGGGCTTCCGCAAGTCGGAGCTCTTCCCGGACTTCCTCGCCGAGATCCGGCCGTACATCGAGAACATCGAGGAGATGCGCCACTACAAACCGACGACGGTCCGCGGCCGGGGCGCCGCCGTGCCCACCCTGTTCGCGTGGGCGGGCGGCGCGGAGGCCTTCGGCCGGCTCACCACGGTGTTCTACGAGAAGGTCCTGGCCGACGATCTACTGGCCCCGGTGTTCGAGGGGCTGGCCCCCGAGCACGCCGAGCACGTCGCCCTCTGGCTCGCGGAGGTCTTCGGCGGCCCGGCCGCCTACTCCGAGACCCAGGGCGGCCACGGCCACATGGTCGCCAAGCACCTGGGCCGTGGCATCACCGAGCCGCAGCGCCGCCGCTGGGTGAACCTCATCCAGGACGCGGCCGACGAGGCCGGCCTGCCCACCGACGCGGAGTTCCGCTCGGCGTTCCTCGCCTACGTGGAGTGGGGCACCCGGCTCGCGGTCCACTTCTCAGGACCGGACGCCACGCCGCCGGCGGAGCAGCCGGTGCCGAAGTGGAACTGGGGAGCGGCGCCGCCGTACCAGGGCTGAGACCGGCTCAGGAGTGCGCGGACTCGCCCGCCCGGGTCGCGTCCGCGCCCCAGCTCGCCAGCAGCCTGAGCGCCTCAGCCGACGGCGAGCCCGGTTCCGCGTGGTAGGTGATCAGGGCCTGCTCGGTGCCGTCGGACAGGGGGAACGACTCGAAGTTCAGGGTCAGGTCACCGACCAGCGGGTGGCGGAGCTGCTTGACGCCGAAGTTCTTCTCCTTGACGTCGTGCGTGGCCCACAGCCGCCTGAACTCCTCGCTCTTCACGGAGAGCTCGCCGACCAGGGCGGACAGCCGCGGGTCGTCGGGATGGCAGCCGGCGTCCATGCGCAGGTAGCTGACCACGTCGCTGGCCTTCTGCTCCCACGGCACGAACAGGTTCTGGTACTCCGGCCGCAGGAAGATCAACCGGGCCCAGTTCCGCTCCTGCGCCGGGAGCTCGGCCCAGTCCCCGAAGACCGCCGCCGCCATCCGGTTCCAGGCGACGATGTCCGACCGCCGCCCCGAGACGTACGCCGGAACGTTGATCGAGTCCAGCAGCTGCCGGATCGACCCGCGCACCTGCTCGGTGCGCGCGGTCGTCTTCTTCTTGTGCTGTTTGGGCTTCGCCAGATGCGTGAGGTGCGCGCGCTCGGCGTCGGTCAGCCGGAGCGCGCGGGCGATGGCGTCCAGGACCTCCGCCGAGACATTGCGCCCGTTGCCCTGCTCCAGGCGCGTGTAGTACGCCACCGAGACGCCCGCCAGCTGCGACAGCTCCTCGCGGCGCAGCCCCGGTACCCTGCGGTGCCGTCCGAAGTCCGGCAGCCCCACGTCCTCCGGCTTCAGCCGGGCCCGCCGGGTGCGCAGAAACTCGCTGAGCTCGGCGCGCCGGTCCAGTGAGCGGCCCCCGGGCAGTTCCTCGGCCATGTCGTCCATACGTCAAGTATTCACGGTCGTACGCCCACCATCCTGTCCCCGCCAGTAGTAGGACCGCCGAACGTACGCAAAGCTGTGGCCTGGGTGGGCGTCGATTCATGGGGCAGGCTGTGGAGCGTGCCCGGACGGATGGACAAGACAGAAGGCAGCCGGGCACGCACTCTCCCGAGGAGAACCACCCTCATGACCACTGTTGCCGCATACGCCGCCCCCGCCTCGAAGGCTCCGCTGGAGCGCACCACCATCGAGCGCCGGGCGGTCCGCGAGCACGACGTCCTGATCGACATCAAGTTCGCCGGCATCTGCCACTCGGACATCCACCAGGCCCGCGAGGGCTGGGGCGAGGCCATCTTCCCGATGGTCCCGGGCCACGAGATCGCCGGCGTCGTCTCCGAGGTCGGCCCCGGCGTCACCAAGTACCAGGTCGGCGACCGGGTCGGCGTCGGCTGCCTGGTCGACTCCTGCCGTGAGTGCGACAACTGCAAGGCAGGCCTCGAGCAGCACTGCACCGGGGGCTCGGTCGGCACGTACAACGCCATCGGCAAGGACGGCGAGCCCACCTACGGCGGCTACTCCGAGAAGGTCGTCGTCGACGAGAACTTCGTCGTCCGGATCCCCGAGGGCCTGGCCCTCGACGAGGCCGCCCCGCTGCTGTGCGCCGGCATCACCACGTACTCCCCGCTCAAGCAGTGGGGCGCCGCCCCCGGCAAGAAGGTCGCCGTGATCGGCCTGGGCGGTCTCGGCCACATGGGCGTCAAGATCGCGCACGCGCTCGGCGCCGAGGTCACCGTCCTGTCGCAGTCCCTGCGCAAGAAGGACGACGGCCTGAAGCTGGGCGCGGACCACTACTACGCGACCAGCGACGAGAACACCTTCAAGGAGCTGGCCGGCACCTTCGACCTCATCCTCTCCACGGTCTCGGCCCCGCTGGACTTCGGCGCCTACCTGAGCCTGCTCAGGACGGGCGGCGCGCTGGTCAACGTGGGCGCCCCCGAGGAGCCCATCGCGCTGAACCTGTTCTCCCTCATCGGCGGCAACAAGACCCTCGCCGGTTCGATGATCGGCGGCATCGCCGAGACCCAGGAGATGCTCGACTTCTGCGCCGAGCACGGCATCGGCTCCGAGATCGAGCTGATCGCCGCGTCGGAGATCAACGAGGCGTACGAGCGGGTCGTCAACAGCGACGTGCGCTACCGGTTCGTGATCGACACGGCGACGATCTGATCCGCATGGCGTGAACGAAGGGCCCCGGTCTGATGCCGGGGCCCTTTGGCGTGCAGGTGGGGTGTGCCGGGGGGGGGCTTCGGTGTGCGGCTGGGTCGTGCCGGAGATGCTTCGGTGTGCGGCTCGGTCCCGCGGGAGGGCCTTCAGCGCACGGCTCACTCCCGCGGGGCGGGGCTTTGGGCGTACGGCTTGCTTCCGCCGGGGGCCTTCGGTGAAAGGCTCGCTCCGCGGGAGGGCCTTCGGGGTACGGGTCGTTTCGGCGGGAGGTGCCTCGGTGTACGGGTCGCTCCTGCGGGGCGGGGCTACGGGCGTACGGCTTGCTCCGGCCGGGGGCCTTCGGGGCACGGCTCGCTCCCGCTGGAGGTCCTTCAGCGTACGGCCGTCCGCCGACCCAGCAGCCACAGCAGATACGGTCCGCCGACCAGCGAGGTCAGCGCACCGACCGGGATCTCCAGCGGGGGCAACAGTGTCCGCGCGGTGAGATCGGCGGCTACCAGAACGACGGCACCCGTCAGCGCCGAGCACAAAAGCGGCAGCTGGGGCGTCCGGGTGAGCCGCCGGGCCAGCTGCGGCGAGGTCAGCGCGACGAACCCGATCGGCCCCGCGGCACCGGTCGCGGTGGCGGCGAGCACCACCCCGAGCACGGTCAGCCCGAGCCGCACCCGGTCCACCCGCACGCCCAGCGCGGCGGCGGTGTCCGCGTCGAGCCCGAGCGGCCGCACGGCCCTGCTCGCCCACGCCAGCGCGGGCAGACACACCAGGAGTACGACGCCCAGGGGCCCCGCCTGCTGCCAACCCCGCCCGTTGAGGCTCCCGGTCAGCCACAGCTTGACCTGCTCGGCGGCCTCGAGTTCGGAGTCGGTGAGATACAGCTGCACGACGGCGGACAGGGCGACCCCGATCCCCACACCGACGAGCACGAACCGACCGGTCTGCATACCGCGCCGCCAGGCGAGCACGTAAACGAGGGCTGCTGCCGCAAGTCCGCCCCCTACCGAGACGAGGGGCATGGCCCCGGGTGAGGAGACGACCCCGGTGGCAAGGGCTAGCACGGTCGCGGCGGCCGCCCCGTGCCCGACGCCGATCACGTCGGGGCTGGCCAGAGGATTACGGGTGACGGTCTGCACGAGCGCCCCGGACAGCCCGAAGGCCGCCCCGACGAGAGCGCCGAGCACGATCCGGGGCACGCGGAGTTCGTTGACGACCAGGTCGTAGGGGCCGGATCCGCTGCGAAGGGTGCGCCAGACCTCGGTGGGGGAGATGTACGTCTGGCCGAGGGAGGCGGAGGCGGTCATGACGGCGAGGAGGAGGGTGAGCAGGACGAGGGCGACGAGGACGGACCGACGGTGGATGACGAGCGACAACCGGGGATGGGGCCGCAGGACAAGGGTTCGGCTGCGCGACCGGCCCCCACCGGCCCGCAGTCGCGAGACCACCTGGCGAGGTACCTCCGTAGGCGCCGCAGCACTCCGGGAACCGTTCACGACACAGCCCCCCGACGCCGTACGAGAACCACCAGCACAGGCACCCCCACCAGCGCGGTCATGACACCCGCAGGCACCTCCGCGGGAGCCCGCACGACCCGCCCCACCACATCCGCCCCCACCAGCAACGCGGCCCCGAGCAACGCCGACAGCGGCAGCACCGCCCGGTGCCCGCCCGACACGAGCCGCCTGGCCAGATGCGGCACCGCGAGCCCCACGAACGCGATCGGCCCCGCCGCGGCCACCGCCGCCGCGGTCAGCAGCGCCGCCCCCAGCGCCGCGGCCCCCCGCACCCACGAGACCCGGTGCCCGAGCGCCCGAGCCGTCTCGTCGCCCAGCGCCAGCGCGTCCAGTCCCCGCGCGCACCCAAGCACCAGCACAGCCCCGACGACGAGAAACGGCAGTACCCGTACGACCGTCCCCGCGTCCCGTCCGCTCAACGCCCCCACCTGCCAGAACCGGAACTGGTCGAGGGTCGCCGAACTCGACGTCAGGACAACGGTCGTGCCCCCGGCGGTCATCGCCGACAGCGCCGTCCCCGCGAGCGCCAGCTTCACCGGCGACGCCCCGCCCCGCCCCCGAGCCGCGATCCCGTACACGAGGCAGGCCGCGAGAACGGCTCCGGCGAAGGCGTACCAGACATACCCGGAGAACCCGTTCGTGAGCCCGAGCCCGATGGCGGCCACGACCCCCGCCGCGGCCCCCTGACTCAGCCCGAGGATCCCGGGATCGGCGAGCGGATTGCGCGTCACGGCCTGCAGCGCGGCCCCCGCGACTCCCAGCGCCGCTCCCGCCGTCAGCCCGATCTCGGTCCGCGGCACCCGCAGCGACCGTACGACGAGCGCGTCCGGCGACCCACCGCCGTGCAACAGGGCGTCCACGACGGCGGACAGCGGCACCGCCCGGGTCCCGACCGCGAGGCTGAGCATCCCGGCGCAGGCCACCGCGAGGACGGCCGCAGGCCAGGCGAGACGACGTATCACGCGACTACTTGCCGATGGCGTCGGCGAGTTGGGAGATGACGAGCCGCGCGGCGGACGGGCCGGCGTTGAGGTACCAGGGGTCGTCGTCGACTTTCACGGCCTGCCCGGCCGTCACCGCCTTCATCGACTTCCACAGCGGCCCGGCCACGACGCTCTCGGCATCCGTCTTCGACGCGTCCCCCTGCACGGAGTAGAAGATCCAGTCCCCGTCGGCGGTGTCGATGCTCTCCGCGCCGATGTCCTCCGAGATGGCCTTGAACTGCTGGGACTTGGGCCGGGAGAGCCCCATGTCGACGGCGATGGACCCGGTGAACGAGGACACGCCGAACATCCGGGTGCGGTCGGGAGTGAAGCGGACCATGGAGACGGCCGGGTCGCCCTCGATCATCTGCCCCTTCGCCCGGGCGTCGTCGACGATGTCGTCCAGCAGCTTCCGCGCCGCCTCGCCCTTGCCGACCGCGTCGCCGACGAGCAGCAGGTCACGCTTCCAGTTGATGCCGTTGCCGGCGGTGATCACGGTGGGCGCGATCTTCGACAGCTTGGGGTAGAGGTCGCCGAGGGAGTCGTTGGCGAGGATGAGATCGGGCTTGGCGGCGGCGAGGGTCTCCAGGTTGGGGGCCTGCCGGGTGCCCGCGTCGGTCATGCCGTCGAGCCGCTTCTTGTCCGTGGGGAAGGCGTCCGCGAGATAGCCGGGCACGAGCCCGGCGTTGTCGGCGCGGGTGGTGGCCGTGGGGACGACCCCCAGGGACAGCAGGTCGTCGAGCTGCCCGGTGCTGAGCACGGCGATCCTCTTCGGCCGGGCCTCGACCGTGGTCCTGCCCTCGAAGTGCGTGACCGTGCGCGGGAACGTCCCGTCGGTGTCCTGGTCGGAGCCCATACCGTCGGCGAGGGTGCTCGGTGCGGCGGAGGGGCCTTCGGAGGCGCCCAGCACGGGGTTGCGGTCACCGGCCGCCTTGTCGGCGGTCCCGTTCGTCCCCGACGAGGACGACGAGCAGCCGGCGAGCAGCCCTCCGACGACGGTCGCGGCCACGACGGCCTTCACTGCTGCTGCACGCACGGTTGCTCCGGGGAAGTACTGGGGCCGATGGGCCTGAGACTGTGGGGGAGGTTTGCTAAGGCAAGGCTTACCTTAACCCGTGGCGGAGTAGCCTCTGAACGAGGAGGTAGCGATGACCGTTCAGCTTGTTTCTTGCAAGGAACCCCGGGCGTTCACGCCCGGGAGGAATCGCATCCTGGATCAGGCGGCGCGGAGCGGCCGGGTCACTGGTTCGCTCGAGGGTCCGGCACGCGACCGTGTGTCACTCGTTCAGGTGATCAACTTCGAACGTGCGGTGGTCTGTCGAGTGGGTGTGTACGTTCGGTGCTTGTGAAGCTGGTGGTGCAGGTCAGGCTGCTGCCGACGCCCGAGCAGGCGGCGGCACTGGAGGCAACCCTGCGCGCCTGCAACAAGGCCGCCTCCTGGGTGAGCGAAGCGGCCTTCGCGCGCGGTGAGTTCAAGAACTTCGCCCTGCGCCGACACACCTACGACACCGTCAAGTCCCGCTGAGAGCTGGGCGCCCAGGCCGCCCAGCACGTCTCAAGAAGACATGCGACGCGTACACCACCCTGAGGGCGAACCTGAAGGCCGGAAACCTCGGCAGGCCCGGCTCCACGCGCTACCGCCGTGCCGCCGAGAAGCCGGTCGTCTTCCGCCCGCAGGGGGCGCAGCCTTACGACGACCGCATGCTGTCCTGGCAGATCCCGGATCGAACGGTGTCGATCTGGACCACTGGTGGGCGGCTCAAGAGCGTTGCGTTCACCGCCTCGACTGAGCAGCTGGCCACCCTGGACCTGTACCGCAAGGGTGAGTCCGACCTGCTGGAGCGGGACGGCATGTGGTTCCTGAACGCCACCTGTGAGGTGCCCGAAGCCCCCTTGAACACCGAGCCGGTGGACTTTCTCGGCATCGACCTGGGCATCGTGAACATCGCCACCACCTCCGACGGCGAGATCATGACCGGGCGCGAGCTCAACCGGATCCGCGTCCGTGAGCGCGGCCTGCGCGCCAAGCTGCAGAAGAAGAACACCCCGTCCGCCAAGCGCCGGCTGAGGAAGCGGCGGCGCAAGGAAGCGCGGCGGGCCAAGGACATCAACCACAAGATCGCGAAGCATGTGGTGGCCGAGGCGGAACGCACCGGTCGCGGGATCGCCCTGGAGGATCTGACGGGCATCCGCGAGCGGGTACGGCTTCGAAAGCCCCAACGGGCCACCCACTCCAGCTGGTCCTTCGCCCAGCTGGGGCAGTTCATCGCGTACAAGGCACGTCGGGCGGGGGTTCCGGTGGTGCACGTCGATCCGGCGTACACCTCCCGCGCCTGCGCCGAATGCGGCCACATCGACAAGGCGAACCGGGTCTCGCAGGCCTGGTTCGCGTGCCGGAGCTGCGGATTCGTTGATCACGCAGACAGCAACAGCTCCCGCAACATCCGCGCCAGAGCGTGGGAGTTGTGGCGACGCGGGGCCCAGTCAGCGGCCCCTGCCCCGCCCCGGACACCTCGGGGCGGGACTGGACGCAAACGCAGCATCACCGCCAGTGATGCCCGTTGTGCAAGCCCGGCGCTTTAGCGCTGGGTAGTTGACCTGAACCACACCATCGTCGCCGCACACGACAAGCACGCCTCGGCCCGCTTCCTGGCCGACATCCTGGGCCTGAGGGTGAGCCCGCAGTATGGCCCCTTCGTCCCGGTCGAGATCCCCAACGGCGTGACCCTCGACTACATGGACACGAGCGACGAGATCACGCCCCAGCACTACGCGCTCCTCGTCACCGAGGACGACTTCGACACGATCTTCGCCCGGGTCCAGGAGGCGGGGCTGACCTACTGGGCGGACCCCTTCCACCACCGCCCGGGCGAGATCAACCGCAACGACGGGGGCCGGGGCGCGTACTTCGACGATCCCAACGGCCATCGGCTGGAGATCCTGACGAGGCCGTACGGCAGCGGGGGCTGACGTTCTCCGAGGGGCACGGGCGGGTCAGCGGGCCGTGCATCAGCCCTTCGCCCCACCGGCCAGGAAGGCGCCCAGGCTGTCGAGAAGCATGGTGCTGCCCTGCTCGGCCATGTCGCGTTCCTCGACGGTGTCACAGGTCTGGCGGAGCACGATCTGCGTACTGCGGTCGCCCTGCTCCTCGAGTTTCATGGTCATGACCGCGGGCGCGGGCTTGCCGGGTACGTCCATACCGACCACCAGAACGCGGTTCTCGTCGACGTCGAGATAGGAGCCGGTCAGCGGGAACTGTCCGCCGTCGGGTGTGACCATCGTGGCCTTCCACGCGCCGCCCGGCCGTACGTCCATCTCGACGGAGCCGGGAGCGGCGTAGGCCCACTGCGCGTACTGGTCGGCGGTGGTCCACGCCCGCCACACCCGCGCCGCCGGAGCGTCCAGCGTTCGGGTCAGCTCGTAGGAGAAGCCGTTGGCCGGGGTCGTCTGCTCGGTGCTCATGCTTCGTCGCCTCGTTTCATGCCTCGCGGAACTGTCGCGCCTGTAGACGTCCGCGGGCACGAGGACTCATCGGTGTGCCGGGCTTTTTCGTCCGGTCTCGGGGTGCGCCCCGCGTCGGGGGCGCACCCACTGTCTACCGAGTGCCGTTGCCGGCGAACGTCCACACGGCATGGCTGCCGGGGCCGACGGTGAGGGTCGAGTGGCCGATCTGCTCCACGTGCCGGTCCTTCTCGGGCCGGTTGAGTGACATCTCGACCCGCTGCAACCCCTCTTGTTCGCGCGGGACGGCGTCGAACCTGATCGTGGTGCCGCCGCCCTCCGCGACGACGCCACCGCCCGGCACGTTCTTGACGGCGAACCCGCCGGCCCGCAACAGCGGCACGTTGTCGGCGAGGTCGCCCTCGGTGACGGCGAAGCGGACGTAGGTCACGTCACGCATCAGGTGGGTGCGGTAGTCGTCGGACAGGACACGCTCCCTGCCGACGTCGCCGGGGAAGCTGGCGGGCTCGGTGTTGCTGCGAGGGTCGGCGAAGTACTCCGGCCGGTACTCCATCGCCCAGGCCTGGAAGGCGTCGTACTCGGTGGTGGGGAGGATGGCGTCGAACCACGGCACGGGTACACCGTCACCGAAGTCGCGGGTCTGGAGGAACTCGACGGGGTCGGCGACCCCCTCGCTCTTCAGTCGCTCGGTGACCGTCGCCAGGTCTCCGTCCCGTTCGGTCGACAGGCCGAGCCCGCCGGAGCCGAGGGTGCCGTCCGGGCCGGCGATGTCACCGACTCCGAACAGTTCCAGGTAGGTCTGGCGGCCCATCAGGTAGCGGCCGGTCCAGGTCTGTCCGCCGGTACCGGTCGTGGTGCGGACCTGGAAGTTGGCGAAGTCCCTCAGGTAGTCGGAGTGTTCGATGGCATTGGCGGTCTCCCGGTCGAGAACCCCGTAGGAGTGGTTGTAGAACAACAACTGCCGGTCTGAAGAGGGCCGGCTCCCTTCGGCCTGTGCCGTCCCCACAGCACCCCCGAGCGCTCCGGTGACGGCCAGAGCGAGTACGACGATCATCCGTAATGTCCGATGAATCAGCATGCAGGCGATCGTAGGGCGGGGAGGCTGCGGCCGCGGTTCATTTTCAACGAGGCCGAAATGCTTGACACCTGGGGTTCGACGAGGTGCCGCATGGCACCGCCCGACGGCCGTCGGCTCGGGCCACGGCGTGGGCGGTCGCCTCGAGGGACGGGACCGCTCCTCAGGACGGGACGGCGATGCCGGTCTCCGGCTCGTCGGTGCCCGGATCGTGTGACGGCTCCTGGAGCTGCTCGCGCACGTAGTTCCAGATCACCGCGATCAGCGCGGCGACCGGTACCGCGAGCAGACTCCCCACGATTCCGGCGAGGCTGCCGCCCAACGTCACCGCCAGCAGGACCACCGCCGCGTGAAGGCCGAGCCCCCGGCTCTGGATCATGGGCTGGAACACGTTGCCCTCGAGCTGCTGCACCACCACGATGATGGCCAGCACGATCAGCGCGTCCGTCAGGCCGTTGGAGACCAGCGCGATGAGAACCGCGACGAAACCGGCGAAGAAGGCACCGATGATCGGCACGAACGCGGAGACGAAGGTCAGCACCGCCAGCGGGAGCACCAGCGGAACCCCCAGGATCCACAGGCCCAGGCCGATCAGGACCGCGTCGATCAGGCCGACGGCCGCCTGGGAACGTACGAAGGAGCCCAGCGTGTCCCAGCCGCGCGCGGCCACGGTCGGGACGTCGGTGGAGAGCCGACCGGGCAGCTGACGGGCGAGCCACGGCAGGAACCGCGGGCCGTCCTTGAGGAAGAAGAACATCAGGAACAGGGCCAGGACGCCGGTGACCAGGCCGTTCACCACGGTGCTCACTCCCGTGACGACAGCGCCGACCATGCTGCCGAGACCGTCCTGCGCTCGGGAGACCGCGGAGTCGAAGGCCTTGTCGATCTGGGCGTCACCGATGTTCAACGGCGGCCCGGAGGCCCACTCGCGCACCTTCTGGACGCCGTCGACCACCCCGTCGGTCAACTCGCCGGACTGGGACGCCACCGGCACCGCGATCAGGGCCACGACCCCCGCGGCGACCAGCAGGAACAGCACGGTCACCGTCGACGCCGCGAGAGCGGGCTTCCACCCGCGGCGCAGCAGGAAGCGGGTCGGCGGCCAGGTCAGCGTGGTCAGCAGCAAACCGATCACGAGCGGCCACACGACCGACCACATCCGGCCCAGGACCCACAGGCTCACCGCGAGCATCAGCAATATGAGCAGCAACTCCGCGGAGGCCCGCGCCGACGTGCGCAGCGCTGAGCGGGTTCTCGTGGAACTCAAGTTGGAGGTCACGGGGGGACCCTATGGGTACTCACGTCACACCGGCACCATGGCTGCGTCACCCTGCGGCCGTGGAATCGCCCGGCGCCCTCGCGCGTTGTGGGGGAGTGGGCAGCGGGCAGGGGTGTCGGCGTTGTGCCGGCCGAGCGGCTCGAGTGAGCAGATATGGGAGGACAGCGATGGCTGCGCAGACACAGAGGGCCGTGTTGGCGGGCGGATGTTTCTGGGGCATGGAGGAACTGATCCGCCGGCTTCCGGGCGTGACGGCGACCAGGGTGGGATACACCGGGGGCGACGTGCCGAACGCGACGTACCGCAACCACGGCACGCACGCGGAGGCCATCGAGATCCTCTTCGACCCCGAGAAGACCGACTTCCGCACGCTCCTGGAGTTCTTCTTCCAGATCCACGACCCGAGCACCAAGAACCGCCAGGGCAACGACATCGGCCTCAGCTACCGCTCGGCGATCTACTACGTGGACGACGAGCAGAAGCGGATCGCCGAGGACACGATCGCGGACGTCGACGCCTCGGGTCTGTGGCCGGGCAAGGTCGTCACCGAGGTGGAGCCGGTGGGCCCCTTCTGGGAGGCCGAGCCCGAGCACCAGGACTACCTCCAGCGTTACCCGGACGGTTACACCTGCCACTTCCCGCGCCCGGGATGGCGGCTGCCCGCCCGCGCGGAGGGCTGACCGCGAGGCGGGCCCGCAGGCCTGCTCCGCCGCGGCGAGATCCGTCACCGTGCCTCGCGGAGCCGAAGAAGATACGTCGCGGTCAGCGCGACGGCCGGGTCGGCGTCGTACGACAGCTCCACGAGGGCGCGTGCGGCCGTGGCTCCGGGGATGTCCGCCAGCGCCTGGGTCAGCCGGGCGCGGGCGGGCGCCTCGGCGGCGCCGTGGGCGAGGCGGCCGACGAGCCCGGTGGCGATCCGTTCCGCGGTCGCGGTGTCGCCCGCCAGCATGCTCAGTGCGTCGGCCGCGTCGGTGTCGTTCCGCCCCGCCACGATCATGTCGATGAGCGCCGGGACGGCATCGGCCACGCCACGCGTCCCGAGCGCCAGCGCCGCCTGGCCGCGGACCACGGCATCGGGGTCCGCGAGAGCCTCACGCAACCCGGCGGCGGGCTCCTCACCCGGCATCTCGGCCAGGGACCGAACGGCACGTTCCCGTACCGCGGCCGACGGTGAGCCGAGACCCTCCGCCAGCAGTGCCGCGCTGCCGTCGCCCGATCGTGCCAGCGCCCATCGAAGGGCTCCGGCGACGTTCGGATCCGTCTCCCTGAGGACCGCCTCGACCAGGGCCTCCACCGGCACGCGCGGATCTCGTCGACCGAGGACAGCGCGGCACGCTGGCGGGCGGCGGCGCTCTTCGACCCCAGCGCCCGAAGCATCACGACGACCTGGAGTACGTCCTCCCAGCCGGCGGGTTCCGCGGCATCGATCCGGCGGAGCCGCGTGAGCAGCTCGGTCTCGGCCGCGATGCGTTCGCGCGTCTGACGGATGAGGTCCTCGACGAGCGCCGAGGGTGCGAAGCCGGGATCGTCGAGCGCGCGTCCGATCTCACGCAGCGACAGTCCCAGCGACCTCAGGCTCTCGATGTGGAAGATCCGCCGGATGTCGTCGCCGGAGTACTCCCGATACCCGGAACCCGTACGACCCGAAGGGCGCAGCAGGCCGAGCGACTCGTAGTGCCTGAGCATGCGGGCACTGACCCCGGACCGTCGCGCCACCTCACCGATCAACACGCCCTATCGTCCCTCCCGGCCGTTCCCGCCGAGGGCCACTACGCGCTTCGCCTCCTCGATCGCGAACTCGAATCCGGCATCAGGGTCGCTCAGCAGCCGTTCCGTGGCCAGCGCGTGCGTGCGCACATGTCGGTCAGGGGCCGTCGTCGCGGCACGCAGTACCGGCAGCACGACCTCACCCAGCGCGACCAGCGCCCTGCTGAGGCTCAGCTGCGTCTCGCGCTCGCCGCGGCCGAGCTGTGTCGCCAGTACCGTGGCCAACCCGGACTCCTCGCCTTCCGGCACCAGCACGACCGCGGTCCGCCAGGCACTGCGCGCCACCTCGTCGTCGCCGTCGGACAGGAGCGCCCTGGTGATCGCAGGCCAGGCCCGCCGGTCCCCGATCTTGGACAGCGTGTGCAACGCCTGGCTCCGCGCCTGCGCACGCTCCGAGCCGACTTCGCGGAGCAGCGCGGGGAGCGTCACGGACACCGGGTGGCGGGTCAGGGCCCAGGTGAGCATGTCCCGGACGTAGAACTCGGGTTCGACCCCGCACCGCTCGACGAGCCTGTCGACGAACCGCGGATCCGGCGCCGTACCGACCGCGAGGGCCGCCCGCAGCCGTACGGAGGAACGACCGTCCTCCAGCCCCTGAAGCGCGCGCACCGCCCCCGCGTCCTGTTCCCGTTCCTGTCCCTGTTCCGTCATGGTCACCGAGACCACCTCCTGAGCAGGCAGTGAAGGGCTTGTCACGGTGTCAAGGTCAAGCGCACCGAACCCGAATCACGGACGCGGCGGGCGCCTCCACAGGGATACGTCGCTGCTCGTCGCCACGGCGAGGGTGCGGCCGGAGGGGGAGAAGCCGACGGCCCGGAGCTCGGAGTAGTCGGAGTGGAAGACGTGCCACCACCGCTCGCCGTGCGGACCACGGTGGGGCATGCCGCTGCCCTGGGAAAGCAGGACGCGGTGGTTGGGCCAGACCGGCGAGACGACCTCCACATGCCAGCCGTCGGCGGTGGTGGAGTGGAGTCCACCGCCGTACAGCCCGGCGATGTGCACCCTGCCGCCGGCGACCGGCCCGAGGCCGGGGCAGGTCAGATCCGCTGCCGCATCCGGCGTGCCGGTCTCGGGATCGGGGTCCCGGTCGCGGGCGATCCTCGCGCCGGTGAGGGCGTCGAAGAGACCGTGACCGGCGGTCGAGACGACCATCAGCAGGTCGTTGCCGCTGTCGGGGTGCGTGGCGAACCCGATCCCGAGCAGCCCTCCGACGGCGGCGCACGGCTCGAACACCGGCTGCCAGGGAGCGGGCGCGGGAAGCACGGGGACCGCCGCCAGCCGGTCCCGCAAGTCCCGCTGGTAGGGGGAGGGTTCCGTCACCTCACCATGATCCCCCTCCGGTGGGTCGCGCTCAGGCCTGCGCAGTGGGCCGTACGACGATCTCGCTCACATCGACCGTCGCGGGCTGTTCGACCGCGAACGCGATGGCCCGGGCGATCGCGTCGGGAGGGATCGCGATCTCGTCGCGCATCTTCGTGATCTCCGCCCTGACCCGGCTGTTGGAGGACGCCTCGGCGAACTCGGTCGCGATGGGACCGGGCGAGACGGTGGTCACCCGCACGGACTCGCCCGCCTCCTGGCGCAGCCCCTCGCAGATGGCCCGGACCGCGAACTTCGTACCGGCGTAGACCGCCATGGTCGGGACGACGCGGAACGCGGCCGTGGACGCGACGGTGACGAAGTGACCGCCGCCCTGCGCGCGGAAGACCGGCAGCGCGGCGCCGATCCCGTGCAGCACGCCCTTCACGTTGACGTCCACCATGTGGTCCCACTCCTCGACACGCAGATCGTCGAGGGGAGAGATGGTGCCGACCCCGGCGTTGCCGACGAGCACGTCGAGCCGGCCGAAGGACTCATGGGCCAGCGCGACCAGGGCGTGCAGGTCGTCCCGCCGGGTCACGTCGGTGCGGATCTGTACGGCCGTACCGCCCGCCTTCTCGATCCGGGCCACCAGCTCCGCCAGCCGCTCGGTCCGACGGGCGCCGAGAACGAGCCGCGCCCCACGTTCGGCGAGCAGGAGGGCGGTCGCCTCGCCGATGCCGCCGCTCGCTCCGGTGATGGCCACGACTTTGCCGTGGAGTCCGTCGGTCTCGGCCATGATGCGGTCCTCTCGTGGTGTGCGGTCTGAGCTCTCACCTCAGTCTCGCCAGGGATTAGCCTGGTATCCAGAGTGTGTTTATCCTGGAATCAGAGGTGCTACGCGTCATGTCCGAGCAGCCCGACCGCCGCACCCAACTGGGCAGCTTTCTGCGCAGCCGCAGGGAGCGCCTCACTCCTGACGAGGTCGGTTTGCCCCGCACCGGCCGCCGTCGGACGCCGGGCCTGCGCCGGGAGGAACTGGCCCTGCTGGCCGGGATGAGTGCCACTTGGTACACGTACCTGGAGCAGGGGCGGGACATCCGCCCCTCCGAACAGGTGCTGAACGCGCTCGCGGCAGCCCTGCGGCTCGATGCGCACGAGCGTGATCACCTGTTCCACCTCGCCGGGCACGGCCCGGCGACACCCGGGCCCGAGGAGCCCGAGGCGCTCACCAGGGAAGCGGCCGCGGTCCCTCACCTGCTCCAGCCGAACCCGGCGTACGTCATCGCCGGCAACTACGACGTCCTGAGCCACAACCAGGCGGCCGAAGAGCTCTTCCCGGGCCTTGTCGACGACACCGGACGCCCGCCCAACTTCGTTCGCTGGGTCTTTCTGGAGCCGGTCGCCCGGTCCGTCGTCATCGACTGGGAACCCGAGGCCCGCGGCCTCCTCGCCCGCCTCCGCACCCTGTCCACCCGCCACCCCGACGACCCCCGCTACACCCGCCTGGTCCGGGAACTGCACGAAGGCAGCCCCGAAGTAAGGGCCTGGTGGCCCCAGTACGACATCCAGCCCCGCCACAGCGGCCGCAAACGCCTGCACCACCCACTGCACGGCCCGACCGAGTACGCGTACACCGCGTTCCACCTGGCCGAAGCGCCGGAACAGACACTCGTGGTCTATGCCGACAGCTCCACCACCGAAAGCCTCGAACGGCCGACCGCACACCACACACGACGCCGATGATCACCGGGACACAGCCCATCGAGGGTCACGGCGACGCCCGACGGACGTGACGCACCTCGGCCTCAGCCGTCGGCAACGCACCGGCCTGACCAGCGCGCGCCTTTATCGGCTGATCAGCAACGGAGGTGGGCCGTGTCCCCATGGATGCGCTATGGCGTTCGCGTGCCGGCTCCCGTCAGGGTCAGGACCCCGCACGACCGCCCACGCCTCGAACAGCGGTCTGACGGGCTCCCAGCCCGGCCCAGGCGAGAAGTGGCACAAGACCGTCGGCTGGTCGGTCCCGTACTCAGGGAGTTCACCAACCCGCACCTCGCCCTGCATGAGTCACTCGGTCTGGGTCACCCCTGGGTCCCCTGGACTCGACACCGAAAGCGCGGCCATCCAGGTTGCCCGTGGTGCGACCGCACAGGTTCACCGTACTGGCCCACCGCTGCGACGCGATCGTAGGCGTGTTCCCGTACGAGTCAGCTGACCTGGGGTGGCGCAGGACGGTAGCTCAGAGGGCCGTGACGTCTCCGTGGGCTCCGGTGCGGGCCTGATGCCCGTCGGGCGTCATCCCAGGACGTTGGCAAGCAACTCGTCTCCAGCGGGATAAGGGCGTTCCTGGGGGAGCAGTCGCGTGGCGGCGGTCAAGTCGTCTCCGCTGACGAGGGCACGGATCTCGTGGGCGAGCGGGGTCACGTCGCGGATGGCGACCGTCCACTCGTCCGCGTAGAGCCGTACAGCTTCACCGGAGAGACCCAGTTGCAAGGACCGATACCGCAGGGGCTGGAGGCGCAGGTCCCGCTCCGGGTCCCACTGCACGCGAGCGGGCGCCCGCTTCAACTGGCGCTGCCACGTGGCTCGGTCGGCGTGCACTCCGCGGACGTAGCTCGACAGACACGCGTTGCGCAGCGCCCGATCGAAGCCGTCACGGCTGATCTCGACCGCGAGAACGGTCTCCTGCCCCTCTTTGGTGCCCCAACCGCAGCGGTACATCATCCACAGGAACGACGGCTTGATCCATGTCAAGCTTCGCTCACAGACCTCTTGCGGTACTGCTCTCCTGGGCTTCAAGAAGTTCGTCACCGTGCTCGATCGCCCAGCGTCCAAGCGCCATCATCGGGCCCTCGACCAGGCTCTGCCCCAAGCCGGTCAGGGCGTAGTCGACGCGTGGCGGCGCCTCGGGATGTGCGTGGCGCTCGATCAGTCCGTTCGCGAGCAGGCGGTGCAAGGAGTCGGTCAGAACCTTGTCGCTGATGCCGCCGATCGCGGCGTGCAACTCGCGGCGTCGGTGCGGTCCCAAGCGAAGCGCCGCCAGTACGACGGGATCCCAGGTATGGGCGAAGAGATCGGTGGCCGCGCGCAAACGGCAATCAGCAACAAATTCATAGCAGTGGGCGTCGTGATCAGTCATCTCGCCATCCATCATCGCGCGCCGGTCACGCACTGATCGGTGCGTAACGCCTTCCCTACCGTGACCACCCGACCCGACCACTTTGGGAGAGGCACAGACAGATGCGTATCGGGATTCTGGGGACAGGGACACTGGCGGCGGCCCTGGGTGAGGGCTGGGCACGTGCGGGGCATGAGGTGGTGATCGGCGGACGGTCGCAGGTCAAGGCGGAGAAGCTTGCTGAGCGGCTGGACCACGAAGTGCTCGCTGTCGCACCGCGTGAGGCGGTCACCGGGCGCGATGCGGTGCTCCTCGCCGTGTCTTGGGACGGTGTCGAAGAGATGCTCGGAATGGTCGGCGCGTCCGACGGCGTGCTCCAAGGGATGCCATTGATCGATCCCACGAACGCCGTTACGCATGGCGTCGGCACTCTGCTCACTGAACACGGCGAGGCGATGGCGGGGCGGATCGCCGGACTTGCTCCGGGAGCCCGGGTCGTGAAGGCGTTCCATCTCTTTCCCGCTGACCAGTGGACGAGCCCGATCGGTGGTGGCCAGTCCCGCGTGACGGTGGCGATGTGCGGCGACGATGCGACCGCGCTGCAAGTCGTCGGTGAACTGGTCCGTGACGTCGGCGGAATCCCGGCGACGCTGGGGACGCTTGATCGCGTCCGCCAGTTGGAGGAGGTGGCGGGATTCGTGATCGGCTTGGCCTTCGCAGGCTTCGACCCTGGCTCCGCCGTCCCTCACGTCCCCTCGAACGACAGGCGCGCCGACTCACAGAGGTAGGCGCATCTCTCACACGCTCGATGATCTGCCACGACAGGGTCTGTGAACGCGGCTTGATGATCCACGTCATCCTGTCCCGCTTCCACGCGGCGGGGAAACGGCCGTCGCGGGCGGCGGGCAGCCCGATTTCCGGGGAGTACGCCTGGTAGACGGTGATCGTGGATTCCGAGTGGGCCGCACGGATCCGGTGTTGCGGTTCTTCCATGGCGTACAGCGTGGAGTCGGCCGGTTCAGGCGGCCACTGATTTTCTCGGGCAGGAAGCCCCAGGTTCGTCCCGAGCGGATCACCAAGCCTGCCCGTCCCGCCGATCCCGCAGGAGCCGGCCAGGCTCTTGTCGAGGTACCGCTGGTGCGTGCGCCGGGTTGCTCAGCGCTCGATGAAGCGGGGGTCCGGCCATGTCGAGATCGGTGCGTCGGAGACCGAGTGGATCCCCAGGAGCGACAGGTAGCCGTCCTCGGAGCAGACCATGGCACCGGCCCGGTGCGGGGTGGTGTAACCGGCCTCCACAGCCGGATTGTCGTGCGGCGGCGCGGGAGCGACCGCTGTACGGTCCACCTCCAGATCGACCGTCGCGCAGCCGCACCCGCATCGGCCCGACACGCGTGCGTGGGGAACCTGGGCCAGCAGGGCGCCGCTTACCGGATCCGGGCCGGACAGCAGCGCCCGCAGGGTCGCCGTGGCCTCCGGCGACAGCGGCTCAGCCATCGGCCTTGGCCACGCCGATCGGGCAGGAGACCCCGGTCCCGCCGATCCCGCAGTAACCCGCCGGGTTCTTGTCGAGGTACTGCTGGTGGTACCCCTCCGCCGGATAGAAGGTCCGGCCCGTCGCGGGGAGGATCTCCGTGGAGATCCTGCCGTGGCCCGAGGACGTGAGGACCTGCTGGTAGGCGGCTCGGGAGGCCTCGGCCGCGGCTGCCTGCTCGGGAGTGTGGGTGTGGATCGCCGAGCGGTACTGGGTGCCGACGTCGTTGCCCTGGCGGAAGCCCTGCGTCGGGTCGTGGGCCTCCCAGAAGGTCTTCAGGAGGCGCTCGTACGAGATGAGGGCGGGGTCGAAGACCACGCGGACCGCCTCCGTGTGGCCGGTGAGGCCCGAGCAGACCTCCTCGTACGCGGGGTTCTCGGTGTAGCCGCCCTGGTAGCCGACCAGGGTCGTCCACACCCCCACCGGGAGCCGCCAGAACGTGCGCTCGGCGCCCCAGAAACAGCCCAGGCCGAAGTCGGCGATCTGATAGCCCTCGGGGTAGGGGCCGAGCAGCGGGGTGCCGAGGATGGTGTGGCGGTCGGGGAGCGTGTACATCGGCTCGGGGCGGCCCTTCAGCGCCTGCTCGGGGGTGGGCAGGACGGGCGTACGGCCGAACAGCATGATGTGGGCTCCTTCGTACGTGCGCGTCGCACAGGGATGCGGGTCGGCACCGAGAACGCTTCCGCGCGGGGCCGCATTCCGACAAGCCCGACGTGGAGGTGAGTTCGCCGGCCTGAGCCCGCCGTCAGTCCGAAGGTGCCGTGCCCGCCCGCCGGATCACCCTCGTACCGCCACGGTGGCGCGATCACTGCGCCAGCGTCGCCGGACTCCCGCCGTTCGCCTCGTACCCCGCCACCGCCAGTGCCCGGTATATCGCGAACTCCGCGGCCGGATCGGCGGACAGCGTCCAGGGCAGGGCACCGACATGGCCGTCGATGTGGACGAGCTGGCTCATGGCCTCCGCCCAGCGCTCGCCGCGCACGAGGAAGAAGACCAGCAGATGACGGACGTGGGCCAGCATCGGATCGTCGGCGCGGGCCGAGTGGACCGCGTGCAGCGCGCCGTGGATGGCCTTGGTCACGACCTCGCTCCGGTAGAAGCCGCTGACCAGGTTCACCTCGGGCAGGTGCTCGAAGACCGCGAACAGTGGCATCGCGGCGAGGAGGGAGCCATGCGGGGCCCGGGCGGCGGCCGCCTCCGCGAAGCTGTACGCCAGCTCCCGCGAGCCGTGCCACTTCTCGCACCAGTAGTGCAGCGCGGCCAGGTGCGCCCCCATGTGGGCCGGGGCGCGGTCCAGGATCTTCAGCCACAGCTGCTCGAACTCCGCCTGCGAATAGGCCAGTCCGCGCGCCACGGAGAGCTCGACGATGTACGGGACCGGATCGCCCGGCGCCAGCAGCGCCGCGTCGCCGCAGGCCACCTTCGCCTCCTCCATGATGATCCGGAACTCGTCCGTGCCCGGCGTCGAGGTCCGCCACGCCTGATGGACCAGGAACTCCGCGTGCACGGCCGCGCCGCCCGCGTCCTTGGGCTGCTCGGCCCGCCACACCCGCAGCCACTGCCCGCCCGGTGCCTCGCTGACCCCGCCCGGACGCTGCTGCAGCTCCAGCGAGGCGGCTCCGGCGAAGGCCTGCACACGCTGCCAGCGCAGCTCGCCCTCCCGCTCGGTGCCGGCGAGGAGTTGGGAGGCCGCCTTGTAGTCCTGTGTGCGCTGCACCAGGTCCAGGACGTCCAGCAGATCCTGGTCGGGGCCGGGCATGCGGATGTCCAGCTCCTCCTGCCGCACGAAGCCGTAGTCCTCCGGGTCCGCGGCGTCCGGGTGGCCCGCCGGGACCTGTTCGATCCCGCCTCGCCTGCGCCGCAGGAACGGAAGCAGCACGAAGCCCAGCATGACCGCCGCCATCAGGACCCAGAGAATCTCCATGCCTCAAGAGTTCCAGACGCCGCCGACAATTGCCCAACCCGGTCGGCGCCCTGTGGAAAACTCCCGGAGCGGCCCGAATGTCCTGGGGGAAACTCCCCGCGGCCGGCCCGAACGCCTGGGGAAAACCCTGCCGTACGGCCGTGCGGAGCCCGCCGTCCGTCATCGGCCCCCCGGGCGGACTACCCTCGGAGCCCATGAGCGACAGGCACATCAGTCAGCACTTCGAGACCCTCGCGATCCACGCGGGCAACACCGCGGACCCCGTCACCGGAGCGGTGGTCCCGCCGATCTACCAGGTCTCGACCTACAAGCAGGACGGCGTGGGCGGTCTGCGCGGCGGATACGAGTACAGCCGCAGCGCCAATCCGACCCGCACCGCCCTGGAGGAGAACCTCGCCGCCCTCGAAGGCGGCCGCCGGGGCCTCGCGTTCGCGTCCGGACTGGCGGCCGAGGACTGCCTGCTGCGTACGCTGCTCAGCCCCGGCGACCACGTGGTCATCCCCAACGACGCGTACGGCGGCACGTTCCGCCTCTTCGCGAAGGTCGTCGCCCGATGGGGCGTCGAGTGGTCGGTCGCCGACACCAGCGACCCGGCCGCCGTACGGGCCGCGATCACCCCGAAGACCAAGGTCGTGTGGGTGGAGACCCCCTCCAACCCCCTGCTCGGCATCACCGACATCGCCGCCGTCGCCCAGATCTCCCGGGACGCGGGCGCGAAGCTCGTCGTCGACAACACCTTCGCGACGCCCTACCTCCAGCAGCCGCTGTCGCTCGGCGCCGATGTCGTCGTGCACTCCCTGACCAAGTACATGGGCGGCCACTCCGACGTCGTGGGCGGCGCCCTGGTCACCGCCGACGAGGCACTCGGCGAGGAACTGGCGTACCACCAGAACGCGATGGGCGCGGTCGCCGGGCCCTTCGACTCCTGGCTGGTGCTGCGCGGCGCCAAGACGCTGTCGGTGCGCATGGACCGGCACAGCGAGAACGCCACGAAGGTCGCCGACATGCTGACCCGGCACGCGCGCGTGACGCAGGTGCTCTACCCGGGCCTGGAGGAGCACCCCGGTCACGAGGTCGCGGCCAAGCAGATGCGGTCCTTCGGCGGCATGGTCTCCTTCCGGGTGGAGGGCGGCGAGGAGGCGGCCGTCGAGGTCTGCAACCGCGCCAGGATCTTCACGCTGGGGGAGTCCCTGGGAGGCGTCGAGTCGCTGATCGAGCACCCGGGCCGTATGACGCACGCGTCCGTGGCGGGCTCGGCGCTCGAGGTCCCCGCCGACCTCGTGCGCCTGTCCGTGGGCATCGAGAACGTCGACGACCTGCTGGAGGACCTCCAGCAGGCGCTCGCCAAGTAGGCCGGGCGGGGCTCACCAGCCCCTCATCGGTGGAGTCGTCGTGGACGGCGGCTCCACCCAGGGGCGCGCGGTCAGCGCCCACACCACGAACGCCACACTCGCGGCGAACATCAGCAGCCACATGATCCGGCGCGCCGCTGTCCTGCGCCTGAGCATGCGCGATCCACGCCGTACGACGTCCCCGTACAGATCCGCGGGCACCTGCGGCGCTCCCCGTTCCATGATCTGCCGCACGGCGGCCTCACGCTGGGTCCGGTTCACGCGCACCTCCCGGGGTGACGCGGGTGTCTCACGGCACGGCCGCCACTCCCGTCCCCTCTCCTCATGACGCCGCCACCTTCGCCTTCACCACGGCCGGTGCGGGCCCGCGCGCCGGGTGCAGCAGCGTGGCCGTCGCCCGGTCGCAGATCGTGTGAACGCGTTCCGCCGGCAGGCCGAGCAGGGCCGCCGCCTGTTCCTCGGCCACACCCTCGTAGAGGCGCAGCACCAGGATCAGCCGCTCCTGGGGGGCGAGCCGGGACAGCGGGCTGTCGGGGTGCGTGCGGCCGCGGAGCAGGACGCCGTGGCGGCGCCATGCTCCGTGTGCGAAGCGCAGGGCGAGGTGCTGGCGGGCGCGGTCGTAGGGATCCTCACCACGCAGCCGGTCCCAGCACGCGTACGTGTGCGCGAGCGCGAGCGTCAGCAGGCGTCGCGCGCGCGGGTTGTCGTCCGGTGCCTCCGCGGTCAGGAGCGTCGCGGCGTGCAGCAGCCGCCCGGCAGCGCCCGCGACGAACGCCTCGAACTCCCGGGCCCGACGTGTGCCCTGGACCACCTGCCGTTGCCGCACCGCACCTCCCCGCCTGCGGAGGGCCGTACGACGGCTTCGTACGACCAGGAGGACCCGGTCTCAGAGGACCCGGTCTCATATGAGGCCCGGCACGGCCGTCCGGTCAAGAGGCGGGGCGGTACACGCGTGCGCGCGGCGCCTAAGAGGACTGCGCCTCCGGTCCCGGGACCCCCTGGACCGCCATCCGGGAGGAGAGGGCGGTGTTGAAGCGTGTGAGGAGCGTGCAGAACGCCTCGCGCTCCTCCGGCGCCCAGTCGTGTGTCAGCTCGGCCATCAACTGACGCCGTGATGAGCGCACTTCCTCCAGCCGGGACTGCCCGCGCGGGGACAGCTGGAGCACCACCGCGCGTCCGTCCTCGGGGTGCGAGGTGCGCTTGACCAGCCCGGTGTCGACGAGCGGCGCCACCTGCCGGGTGACCGTGGACGAGTCGATCCCCATGCTCGCCGCGAGCGCCTTGACGCCCATCGGGCCTTCCTTGTCGAGCCGGTTGAGCAGCAGGTACGCGGCGCGGTCCATGGAGTTGCGCACCTGCCCCACCCCGCCGAGCCGGGTCTGTTCGGCACGACGGGCGAAGACCGCCACCTCGTGCTGCAGGGTGTCGAGGAGACCGGTGTCACCGACGGTCGTCATGTCCATCGACATTTCAGGTGTTGTGGGCATGGCCGGGGGCTCACTTCATGAAGGGCTGCTGGGTTGGGGGACAGGGTACGCGGCCCGGAGGCAGGCCGTACCGGCGCTGAGTAAACCCGTCTCGGACGTTGGTCACAGCGCGAGCACGCACGTGTGAACTGCGAGACTTGAGTCATGAACTACCGCAAGGCCCACCCCGTGCCGCCGGTGACCCTCGACGACGTGCGCGGTGCGCAGAAGATGCTGTCGGGCGTGGCGCGGACGACCGCGATGGAGGGCAGCCGCCATCTGACCCAGCTGGTGGGCGCGCCGGTGCACTTCAAGTGCGAGAACCTCCAGCGGACGGGGTCGTTCAAACTCCGCGGTGCCTACGTCCGGATCGCCGGACTGCTGCCCGAGGAGCGGGCCGCGGGTGTCGTGGCCGCGAGCGCCGGTAACCACGCGCAGGGCGTCGCGCTGGCGTCCACGCTGCTCGGCGTGCGCTCCACGGTGTTCATGCCGAAGGGCGCCCCGCTGCCGAAGATCAGCGCCACCAGGCACTACGGCGCCGAGGTGCGTCTGCACGGTCAGGTGGTCGACGAGACGCTGGCCGCCGCACAGGAGTACGCGGACGAGACGGGCGCGGTGTTCATCCATCCCTTCGACCACCCCGACGTCATCGCGGGCCAGGGCACGGTCGGCCTCGAGATCCTGGAGCAGTGCCCCGAGGTGCGCACGGTCGTTCTCGGGATCGGCGGCGGCGGACTCGCGGCCGGTGTCGCGATCGCAGTGAAGGCCCTGCGGCCGGACGTGCGGATCGTGGGTGTGCAGGCGGCCGGCGCGGCCGCGTATCCGCCCTCGCTGGCGGCCGGGCGCCCGATGTCGATCGAGAACCCGGTGACGATGGCCGACGGCATGAAGGTCGGGCGGCCGGGGGACGTGCCGTTCGGGATCGTGGACGAACTCGTGGACGAGGTGCGCACGGTGACGGAGGACGAGCTGTCCGCCGCGCTGCTGCTGTGCCTGGAGCGGGCCAAGCTGGTCGTCGAGCCGGCCGGGGCGAGCCCGGTCGCGGCGCTGCTGAGCGACCCGGGCGCCTTCGAGGGGCCGGTCGTCGCCGTGCTGTCCGGCGGCAACGTCGACCCGGTGCTGCTGCAGCGGGTGCTGCGGCACGGCATGGCCGCGCAGGGCCGCTACCTGGCCGTTCGGCTCCGGCTCACGGACCGGCCCGGTGCCCTCGCGACGCTCCTCGGGGTGTTGTCAGTGGTCGACGCTAATGTCCTGGACGTGAGCCACGTCCGGACCGATCCACGGCTCGGGCTCGCGGAGGCGGAGGTCGAGCTGCACCTGGAGACGAAGGGGCCGGAGCACTGCGCCGAGGTCGGCCGAGCCCTCCGCGAGGCGGGCTACACGGTCATCGACTGAGGTCAGGACCCCCTCCAGCACGCAGGAGTCACTCTTTCGAGCAAGTCCATTGAGAGACGCGATACATCGCGTTATGGTGTGTCTCGTGCCGCCGCTCACACCGCCCGCGGAAGAAAATGACGGGCGGGAGAAAGCGCACAAACCTAGGCTTTCCCAAGAATCCCCGACGACGTGGAGACTCATATGCCTGGCGCCATCTATGCCGAAGGCCTGGTCAAGACCTTCGGTGACGTAAGGGCTCTGGACGGCGTCGACCTCGATGTCCCCGAGGGCACCGTCCTGGGCCTCCTCGGACCGAACGGCGCGGGCAAGACGACGGCCGTCCGCTGCCTGACGACTCTCCTGAAGCCGGACAGCGGCTCGGCGGTCGTCGCGGGCGTCGACGTCCTCAAGCACCCCGACGCCGTGCGCCGCTCCATCGGCCTCTCCGGCCAGTTCGCGGCTGTCGACGAATACCTCACCGGCCGCGAGAACCTGCAGATGGTCGGTCAGCTCTACCAGATGAGGGCGAAGCAGGCGAAGGTCCGCGCGATCGAGCTGCTGGAGCAGTTCGACCTCGCCGACGCCGCCGACCGCCCCACCAAGACCTACTCCGGGGGCATGCGCCGCCGCCTCGACCTCGCGGCCGCCCTGGTGGTCTCACCGCCCGTGATGTTCATGGACGAACCGACGACCGGTCTCGACCCACGCAACCGACAACTGCTGTGGGAGGTCATCAAACAGCTGGTCTCCGCGGGCACCACCCTGCTGCTGACCACCCAGTACCTCGAGGAGGCCGACCACCTCGCCCACGAGATCGCCGTCGTCGACCACGGCCACGTCATCGCCACGGGTACCTCCGACCAGCTCAAGGCCCGCACCGGCGGCGAGCGCGTCGAGGTCGTCGTGCACGAGCGCGAGCACATCCAGGCCGCCTCGGAGATCCTGCGCGGCTTCGGCAAGGGCGACACCTCGGTCGAGGACCACATGCGCAAGCTCACCGTGCCCGTCACCGGCGGCGCCAAGCTGCTCGCCGAGGTCATCCGCGAACTCGACACCCGCGGCATCGAGATAGACGACATCGGCCTGCGCCGCCCCACCCTCGACGACGTGTTCCTGTCGCTGACGGGACATGCGGCCGAGGCGAAGGACGAGGACAACGACAAGAAGGAGGACGCCAAGTGAGCGCCGTCACCGACACCGCGCGGGTCGCGGCTCCCGGCAACCCCCTCAGCCAGTCCGTCCGCGACTCGCTGGTCATCGCCAAGCGCAACCTGATCCGGATGTCCAGAATCCCCGAGATGGTCATCTTCGGCCTCATCCAGCCGATCATGTTCGTGGTGCTGTTCAGCTACGTCTTCGGCGGCTCCATGAACATCGGCGGCACCACGGACTCCTTGGTCTACCGCGAGTTCCTGATGGCCGGCATCTTCGCGCAGACCGTCACCTTCGCCACCGCGGGCGCCGGCGCGGGGATCGCCGACGACATGCACAAGGGGCTCATCGACCGCTTCCGCTCACTGCCCATGGCCCGCGGCGCGGTGCTCACCGGACGGACGCTCGCCGACCTGGTGCAGACGGCGCTGACCCTGTTCGTGCTGGCCATGGTCGCCCTGCTGGTCGGCTGGCGCACCCACACCAGCATCGGCGAGGTACTCGGCGCCTTCGGTCTGCTGCTCCTGCTCGGGTACGCGTTCACCTGGGTCGGCGCCCTGATCGGCCTGTCCGTGCGCACGCCCGAGGCGGCCACCTCGGGTGGGCTGATCTGGCTCTTCCCGGTGACGTTCATCTCGAACGCGTTCGTGGACTCCAGCCGCATGACCCCGTGGCTGCAGCACGTCGCCGACTGGAACCCGTTCAGTGCCACGGTCCAGGCCTGTCGCGTGCTGTTCGGCAACCCCGGTGTGTCCCCCTCCGACGCCTGGCCCATGCAGCACCCGGTCTGGGCCTCGCTGATCTACTCGATCCTGATCATCGTCATATTCAGGACCCTGGCGGTCCGCAAGTACCGCTCGGCCACCGCATGACAGAGCCCCCGGCGCCGCGAGGGCGCCGGGGGCCCGCCAAGGACAGACGGTGGACCGGGGTCGGGGTCAGCCGTTGTAGGGCTCGGCCTTGAGGATGGTCACGGAGGCCTTCTTGCCGTTCGGCAGCTCGTACTCCGCGTCCTCACCGACCTTGTGGCCGATCACGCCGGAGCCCAGCGGGGACTGCGGCGAGTACGTCTCGACGTCCGCGCTCGCGTACTCGCGGGAGGCGAGCAGGAAGGTCATGGTGTCGTCCTCGTCACCGTCGAAGGCGATCGTCACGACCATGCCGGGCGCCACGGTACCGTCCGCGGACGCCGGAGCCTCACCGACCTTGGCCTTCTCCAGGAGCTGAGTCAGCTGGCGGATGCGGAGCTCCTGCTTGCCCTGCTCTTCCTTGGCCGCGTGGTACCCGCCGTTCTCGCGCAGGTCCCCCTCCTCGCGCGCGGCCGCGATCTTCGCGGTGACTTCCTCGCGCGCGGGACCAGACAGGTACGCCAGCTCTTCCTTGAGCTTGGTGTACGCCTCCTGGGTCAGCCAGGTGACGTCTTCGCTGGTCTGGGTCACAGGTGCTCCTCGTAGGTACTGGGAATACAAAGCATCGCCCTACCCAGAAGAATGTGCCTTCACGGATGGGCGAAACCACGAGCCTAACAATTCAGTGGCCGAAGGGGGAGGACATAAGCCATCAGAAATACGTCAGCGCAGGTCAGCGGCCACGTATCGAGGGTGACGTCAGTCGGCGTGACAGCCCAGCAGCTCGGCCGTGGTGCCCGGGGCCGTCGTACGGAGCGTGACGAGCTTGTCGATGCGGGTGGCGTCACCACCGAAGCGGAAGTCGGCCCGGCCCACCTCGGAGCCGTCCGCCGCCTGGGAGCGGATCGTGCAGTAGCCGGAGGTGCCGGAGTCCTTGCGGACCTCCAGATGCACCTGCACCGCGGATTTCTGCGCGTCGAACGTGATCACCTCTGCGCTGATCTTGTTCTCGACGACGTAGTGGTAGGCGAAGTAGCCGATCAGCGCGAGCAGGAGGGCGCCGAGGACGGCACCGGCGATACGGAGCTTGTGGTCGGCACGCTCGTCCGAGGAGCGGCCGTAGCGTCCCTCGGGCAGCTGGGTGCTCGCCGTGCTCATGATCGTCTCCTGGTAAAGCAAGGCCGTGGAATTAATCGCCCCCCGATTCGGTCACTATAGAAGCCGCCGTTCGCACCCGAAGACACCGGGGCGCCGACTTACTGAGGATTGAGTCTTGACTGACCAGCTGCGACTGATGGCCGTGCACGCCCACCCCGACGACGAGTCGAGCAAGGGCGCGGCGACCATGGCGAAGTACGTGTCCGAGGGGGTGGACGTGCTGGTCGTGACCTGCACGGGCGGGGAGCGCGGCTCCATCCTCAACCCGAAGCTTCAGGGCGACAAGTACATCGAGGAGCACATCCACGAGGTACGCAAGAAGGAGATGGACGAGGCCCGCGAGATCCTCGGCGTGGGGCAGGAGTGGCTCGGCTTCGTCGACTCCGGCCTGCCCGAGGGTGACCCGCTGCCGCCGCTGCCCGACGGCTGCTTCGCCCTGGAGGACGTCGACAAGGCGGCCGGTGAGCTGGTGAGGCAGATCCGCACCTTCCGTCCCCAGGTGATCACCACCTACGACGAGAACGGCGGCTACCCGCACCCCGACCACATCATGACCCACAAGATCTCGATGGTGGCGTTCGAGGGCGCGGCGGACACCGAGAAGTTCCCCGAGTCCGAGTTCGGCCCGGCCTACCAGCCGCTGAAGCTCTACTACAACCAGGGCTTCAACCGCCCCCGCACCGAGGCGCTGCACCACGCGCTGATCGAGCGCGGCATGGAGTCGCCGTACGGGGACTGGCTCAAGCGCTGGGACGAGTCGCCGATGCGCGACCGCACCCTGACCACGCACATTCCGTGCGCGGAGTTCTACGAGATCCGCGACAAGGCCCTGATCGCGCACGCCACGCAGATCGACCCCGACGGCGGCTGGTTCAAGGTCCCGCTGGATCTCCAGAAGGAGGTCTGGCCGACGGAGGAGTACGAGCTCGCGAAGTCCCTCGTCGATACCTCCCTCCCCGAGGACGACCTCTTTGCGGGCATCCGCGACAATGCCTGACATGAGCGCAAGCGCAAGCCTGGCAATGACGCACCTCGCGACCCTCGCCCAGGAGGTCGACGAGGACAAGGTCACCCCCGGCGTCCTCGGCTTCATCGTCTTCGCGGCGATGGCCCTGGCGGTGTGGGCCCTGATGAAGTCCATGAGCAAGCACATGGGCAAGGTCGACTTCAAGGAGTCCCCGGACGAGGGGGCCTCCGGCAAGGAGACCACCGACAGCCCGTCCGGCAAGACCTCGCCGGCCAAGGGCTGAGCCACGCGGCGGCGACGGGAGGGGACACCCGAGGCCCCCTCCCGTCAACGGCCGTGCTCGGCCGACGGCAGCAGCCGATGGGCCGCCCACGCCGAGGGCGTACACCGCCTAGCACAGGCGCGGGCGCAGGCACAGACACGGGGCCGCCGGGCAGACCGACCGCGCACCTCAGCCCCGCGCCGGCGCCACCGCCACCCCCATCACCTCACGGGCATGCCGGTTCGGGACCATGCCCAGCCGCCATGCCTGCCACCCGGTGTCGAGGTTCACGCCCCGCTCCAGCAGCAGTCCGTACGCCCCCACGTAGTCGTCCAGTTTCTCGTCCCGTGCCCCGTGCTCCCGGCGGCTCAGTTCCGCCAGTTCCTCCTGGGCGACCGCCGCGCCGATCTCCACGCCGCCCGGCGCCGCGTACGGCAGCAGGGTGCAGCGCAGGAAGCGGGCCCAGTCCTCGCCCCGCTGGTCGCCGTAGGAGGCGAACAGAGCCGCCGCCTCGTCGCACAGGGCGAGGGCCTGGGGGGTACGGCCGTTGCCCGCGTCCACCACCGCCAGTTCGAGGCAGGTCCACGCCTCCCCGTGGGCGACGCCGATGCGCTGGAAGTCGGCGCGGGCGTCGACCAGGAGCTGGCGGGCGAAGCCCGAGTTGCGCAACGAACCCGTCTGCGCGGCGCGCTGGTCGCGGGTGACACGGGCCGAGTGGTGGCGGGCGCAGGCCAGGCCGTAGACGTCCCGCATACGGGAGAACATCGTCCGCGAGCGCTCCAGCTCGCGGACCGACAGATCCAGGTTGCCCGTCTCCTCCAGCGCCTGGCCCAGGTAGTACACCGTCCACGCCTCGCCGCGCGCGTCCTCGTTGTCGCGGTGGCGGGAGGCCGCCTGGCGCAGGCCGTCCACCGCCGCCGACGGGTCCCCGGCCACCAGGCGGGCCCGCGCCAGCTGGGTCAGCGCCCACGCCTCGCCGCGGGCGTCGCGGGTGCGGCCGTACAGGTCGAGGGCTGTTCTCAGCTCCGTCTCCGCGCGCGGCACGTCGCCCATGCGCAGGGCCAGCTGGCCGAGCTGGAAGTGGGCCCAGGCCTCGCCGTGGACGGACTCTCCGGCGCGGTGCAGGACCAGGGAACGGGTCAGCAGGTCCTGTGCCTGCTCGACGCGGCCGCGGTCGCGTTCGACGGCCGCCAGGGCGTGCATGGTCCAGGCGCGGTCCGTGGCCAGTTCGGGAGGTGACTGGAGGGCCAGTGCCTCCTCGAGCTTCGCCGCCGCCTCGGTCAGATGGCCCTGGTGGTGGAGGGTGATGCCCAGGGAACACAGGGCGCGCGCGGCGCCCGCGTCGTGGTGGGCCTCCATGTAGAGGTCGACCACCGAGGTCAGTGTGGTGCGAGCCTTGTCGAGCTCGCCCAGCTGGCGGGCGGCGATACCGGTGCGCCACTGCACCGAGCGAACCAGCAGCCCCTGGTCCACCGCCTGCGCCAACTCGCTGATCTCGCCCAGGCGGTAGAGGTCGCCGCGCAGCAGGCAGTAGTCGCACAGCGCGCCCAGGAGGTTGAGGACCGCTCCCTGGTTGACGCCCTCCGCGTGCCTGAGCGCCGCCGTGATGAAACTCGACTCGTCGTCCAGCCAGCGCAGCGCCTCGTCGAGGGAGGTGAAGCCGTGCGGACTGAAGCGGTCCGAGCGGGTCGACATGTTGCCGTCGACCAGACGCAGCACGGAGTCGGCGAGGTCGGCGTAGTTGACGATGAGGCGTTCCTGCGCGGCCGTGCGCTCGGCCGGTTCCTCCTCGTCCAGCAGTCTGGCCTGGGCGAAGGCGCGGACCACGTCGTGGACGCGGTAACGGCTCCCGCGGACGTGGTCGATGAGGCCCGCGCGGGCCAGCGCCACCAGGTGCCGGGTCGCCTCCGTCTCGTCGGTGGCCAGCAGCGCGGCGGCCGCGGCGGCGCCGAGCGAGGACCGGCCGGCCAGCGCGAGGCGGCGCAGCAGCCGGCGGGCCTGCTCCGACTGGTCGGTGTAGCGGAGCCACAGGACGCGTTCGACGGGCCCGACCGGGCCGTACGCGCCGAGATCGGTGGCCAGCTGGCGCGGGGAGCGGGGACCGAGGGACGAGCCCGCTATGCGCAGGGCCAGGGGCAGGCCGCCGCACAACTCCCTGATCCGGTCGGCGGACTGGGCGTCATAGGGACCGCCGGCGGACTGCGCGGCCGCGTCCAGGAGCTCCTCGGCGCCCGCCGCGTCCAGCGCGGTGACCGGGAGTTCGTGCACCTGGGCGGCGAGGTCCGACGGCAGGCCGAGCGGCTCGCGCGCGGTGACCAGGACCAGGCTGTCGGAACGCTCGGGGACGAGCGTGCGGACCTGCTCGGGGTCCGAGGCGTCGTCCAGCACGATCGTCACCGGCAGGCCGGTCAGATGCTGGTGGTACAGCTCGCTCAGCCGCTTGACCTGCTGGTCGGGCGAGGAACGCTCACGGAACAGCAGCTGCTCGCGCGGGGCGCCGAGCCGGTTCAGCAGATGCAGCAGCGCGTCCCGGGTGGAGAGCGGGGACTCCTCCGGGTTGTCGCCGCGCAGGTCCACGACGCAGGCGCCGCGGAAGTAGTCCTTGAGGTCGTGCGCCGCCCGCACGGCGAGCGCCGTCCGGCCGCTGCCGGGCGGTCCGTGCAGCACGACCACCGTGGGCCGGGTCTCGGTCGTCGCGCGCGAGGCCTGCACCCACTGCCGGATGCGGCCCATCTCCGTCCGACGGTCCGCGAACTCGCTTATGGGCTCCGGGAGTTGCCCGAACGACTGCTCCAGCACACTCCTGCCGCGGGCCGCCGCGCTCTTGTCCGTGCCGCGCAGCCGCGGGCCCGCCTTCTTCGGGCCGGTCGACGCGCTCAGCACCCGCTGCTGGTCGAGGAAGGGCCGGATGCCCCGTACCTCCAGGGCCGTCAGCCACTGGAGCCGGAGCTGCTCCGGGCCGCCGGGCTGGCCGATGGCGCCCGCCCGGTGGTGCGCGGCCGGCAGATGCGAGCCGGCCACCTTCACCACGGTCGCCGCCGCGGCCACGACGCCCACGGTCACGCCCGCGCCCAGCGCGGTGCCCGTGTCGGTGCCGAGCGCCAGGTCGGCCACGGCAGCAGCCATGGCGGCGACCGCGGCCACCAGCAGAGGAGTCCCGGACGCCTCCTTGGAGTACCGCTGCCAGAAGGTGAGTTGACCTGCCTGCGCCTCGTCCAGCGCGCGTGTGTAGGCCTCGTACTCCTCGGCGGCCGTCTGCGCCATCGCGTCCAGTGATCCCCGGGCCCGCGCGAGCAGTACGGCCCCGTCGACCCGTCCGCCCGAACGCCGCACCTCCTCCTCCACGGCCCGGCCCAACAGCCGTTCGGCTTCCGCCCGATGACTGTCCCGCATGTCACTTCCCCCTCCGGCGGCAACGGCTTTCTTGGTCAAGTGTGCTGCGGACGGGGCATCGGGGCGAGAGGGCCGCACCGGGAAGCTCGACGGCGCCGTCGGGACACGCCTGACGCCTGACCCGCGGGGTACTGCGGCAGGATGGACCCCATGCCGAACCGACTGGCCCACGAGACGTCCCCCTACCTCCTCCAGCACGCGGACAATCCCGTCGACTGGTGGCCCTGGTCGGCCGAGGCCTTCGAGGAGGCCCGGAAGGCGAACAAACCCGTTCTGCTGAGCGTCGGATATTCGAGCTGTCACTGGTGTCACGTCATGGCACACGAGTCGTTCGAGGACCGGGTCACCGCCGACTTCCTGAACGAGCACTTCGTCAGCATCAAAGTCGACCGCGAGGAACGCCCCGACGTGGACGCCGTCTACATGGAGGCCGTGCAGGCCGCCACCGGGCAGGGCGGCTGGCCCATGACCGTGTTCCTCACGCCGGACGCCGAGCCCTTCTACTTCGGCACCTACTTCCCGCCTTCCCCCCGCCAGGGCATGCCCTCCTTCCGGCAGGTCCTGGAGGGTGTCCGGGCCGCCTGGACCGACCGGCGGGACGAGGTCGCCGAGGTCGCCGGGAAGATCGTGCGGGATCTCGCCGGGCGGGAGATGTCCTACGGCGACGCGCAGGCACCCGGCGAGGAGCAGCTCGCCGCGGCTCTGCTCGGGCTGACGAGGGAGTACGACGCGCAGCGCGGCGGATTCGGCGGGGCGCCGAAGTTCCCGCCGTCCATGGTCGTGGAGTTCCTGTTGCGGCACCACGCCCGCACCGGCGCCGAGGGTGCCCTCCAGATGGCCCGGGACACCTGCGAGCGCATGGCCCGCGGCGGCATCCACGACCAGCTCGGCGGCGGCTTCGCCCGCTACTCCGTCGACCGCGACTGGATCGTGCCGCACTTCGAGAAGATGCTCTACGACAACGCCCTGCTGTGCCGTGTCTACGCCCATCTGTGGCGGTCCACCGGCTCCGACCTCGCCCGTCGGGTCGCCCTCGACACGGCCGACTTCATGGTCCGTGAACTGCGCACGAACGAGGGCGGGTTCGCCTCCGCGCTGGACGCCGACAGTGACGACGGGACGGGCAAGCACGTCGAGGGCGCGTACTACGTGTGGACGCCGGAGCAGTTGCGTGAGGTGCTCGGCGAGCAGGACGCCGACCTCGCCGCCCAGTACTTCGGCGTCACCGAGGAGGGCACGTTCGAGCACGGGCAGTCCGTCCTCCAGCTGCCTCAGCAGGACACCGTGTTCGAAGCCGGGAAGATCGAGTCGATCCGGCGGCGGCTCCTGGACGCGCGGGCGCAGCGTCCCGCTCCCGGCCGGGACGACAAGGTCGTCGCCGCGTGGAACGGGCTCGCGATCGCGGCGCTCGCCGAGACCGGCGCCTACTTCGACCGTCCCGACCTGGTCGAGGCCGCGCTGGGGGCCGCCGATCTTCTCGTACGGCTGCATCTGGACGAGCAGGCCCGTCTGTCCCGTACCAGCAAGGACGGTCAGGTCGGTGCCAACGCCGGTGTGCTGGAGGACTACGCGGATGTCGCCGAGGGTTTCCTCGCGCTGGCGTCCGTGACCGGGGAGGGGGTCTGGCTCGACTTCGCCGGGTTCCTGCTCGACCATGTGCTGACGCGGTTCACCGGGCCCGAAGGCGGGCTGTTCGACACGGCCGCCGACGCCGAGCGGCTGATTCGCCGGCCGCAGGATCCGACCGACAACGCGGTGCCCTCCGGGTGGACGGCCGCGGCAGGGGCGCTGTTGTCCTACGCCGCGCAGACCGGGGCCGAGCCCCATCGCGCGGCCGCGGAGAAGGCACTCGGGGTGGTGAAGGCGCTCGGGCCCCGGGTGCCGCGGTTCGTCGGTTGGGGGCTCGCGGTGGCGGAGGCACACCTCGACGGGCCGAAGGAGGTCGCGATCGTGGGACCCGCGCTGACCGACGACGCCACAAGGGCCCTGCACCGAACGGCGCTTCTGGGGACCGCCCCCGGTGCCGTGGTCGCGGTGGGCACTCCGGACAGCGACGAACTCCCGCTGCTCGCCGACCGGATCCTCGTCAACGGCGAACCCACCGCTTACGTCTGCAGGCACTTCACCTGTGAGGCGCCTACGACCGACGCGGAGGCGTTGCGGGTGGCGTTGGGCGGTTGACCTCCGCCAGGGCGTTCGCCACGATCGCCTCCAGCTGTTCGTGGTGTGCGCCCTTCCAGTAGGCGCGGCCGCACTCCTGGCACTGCGCGAAGACGTCGTACGACCGTTCCGTCCCGCCCTCCAGCCGGTCGGCCACCTGCTCCTTGGTCGCCTCTCGCAGCAGGCCGTTGCAGGCCGTGCAGCGGGTCCAGGGGCGCAGTTCGGGGCGGAAGCGGTCCAGGATGTCGCGGAGTTGGTCTTCGGGGCGGGTGCTGTAGACGAAGGCGCCCGCCCACAGTTCCCTGCGGTGCAGCAGGCCCCGGTCGCGGCTGAGCATGACGCGTTTCTCGGTCGCCGAGCGGGTGGCGAGGGCCGGGTCGCCGATGTCCGTGGACTCGTACGCCGTGTCCACGCCGAGCAGGCGCAGGCGGCGGGCGAGGGTGCCGAGGTGGACGTCGAGGAGGAAGCGCAGGGGAGCGCCGGGGATCTGCTGGGGGCGGGCGACGGCGCTGATCTCCACGGAGTCGCCCGCGACGGGGACGTAGGACCTCGGGACCTCGCGGCCGTTCACCCGCAGGGCCCCGACCTCGGTGAGCGGGACGCCGGTCGACTCGACGACGTGGCCGAGGGAGGAGACGCCGTCGGTGGTGAGGCGGGTGGGCCCCCGGCGGCGGCCGCTCGCGACGAACACGGCCAGGCCGGGGGCGAACTCGACGTGGATCTCGGGACCGTTCACCCGGTCAGGATGCCACGGGAGGGGAGAGCGGATTCAGGGCTTTTTCGTCGGCAGGCCCTGGTCCAGGACGTCCAGGGCCTGGTCCACCAGGTCGCGCAGGTCGCCCTCGAAGCCGTTCTCCGCCCAGTACATGGAGACCTCCATGAGGCCGCCGATGAGGGACATCGCGTAGACGCGGACCTGGAGGCCGTCCGCGGCCAGGCCGGAGCGTTCGGCGATGGCCTCGCAGAGCATGCGCCCGGTCTCCGACATGCTCTCGAGCATCCGGGCGCGCACGGCGGGGATCTGGACCCCGAGGTGGGCCCGGACGCGGATCGCCTCGGGGTCCTCCGCCATGGTGCCGTCCAGGGCCAGGCGCATCACGTGCCGCAGCGAGTCGATCCACGGCTCGTCGGCGGGCCGGGCGCGCAGTTCCTCGACCATCAGAGGGTCGTACTCGTCCGTGAGGACGATGTCCTCCTTGGTCGGGAAGTAGCGGAAGACGGTCGACGGTGACACCTCGGCGCGCTCGGCGATCTGCTCGACCGTCGTGGCGTCGTAGCCCTGTTCCTTGATCAGCGCGTAGGTCGCGGTGCGGATCGCCTCGCGGGTCTTGATCTTCTTGCGCTCACGAAGGCCCAGTCGGGGGCGGTCGGCGGGGGAGAGGGGGGAGCGTGCGGCCGTCATGGGGTTCATTGTCGGGCATCCGCCTCCTCGGCAGCCATGTCCGGGGCTGTGGAGGTCTCGGCCGGACGGGGCGTGCCCGGCAGGAAGGCCGCGGCGAGCAGCGCGGCGACGAGGGCCGCGATCCCGCAGACCAGCAGGACGACGCCCATGCCGTGGATGTACGCGCTGTTCGCGGAGGCCAGCAGATCGGCGGAGCCGGTGCGCTGGGCGACCAGGTGCGCGGCGACCACGGACTCCCCGGCGGTGTCGGCGGCCCGGGCGGGCAGCCCGGTGACGTCGAGGCGGTCCCGGAAGGTGCTGGAGAGCAGGCTGCCGAGCAGGGCGATGCCGATCGCGCCACCGACCTGACGCATGGTCATCAGGAGTCCGGAGCCGCTGCCGGCGCGGTCGCGGGGCAGGGCGCTCAGGCCGCCGTTCATGGCGGGGATGAGCGAGAGGCCGAAGCCGAAGCCGGTGAGAGAAAGCCACAGCGCGACGAATCCGTAGCCGGAGTCCACTGTCGTACGGCTGCCCAGGAGCCCGGCGAAGGCCAGCACCACCAGGCCGGCGCTCACCGTGGCGCGCGCGCCGAAGCGGGCGACGACCTTGGGGGCGAGGCGGGAGGCGACCAGCAGTCCGCCCATCATCGGCAGCAGCCGGACGCCGGTGCCCAGGGCGTCGTGGCCGAGGACGGCCTGGAGGAAGGGCGGCAGCACGAACAGCAGGCCGGACAGGATGAAGTTCACCAGGGTCGCGGCGACGGTGTTGAAGAGGAAGCCGCGATGGGTGAGCAGGGTCATGTCGAGCATGGGGCGCCGGACCCGGCGTTCGCGCAGCACCAGCGCGGCGATCAGCAGGACGGACGCCGTGAGCATGCCCAGCACCAGCGGGTCGCCCCAGCCGCGGGTGGGCGCCTCGATGATCGCGTAGACCAGGGCGCCGAGTCCGGTGACGGTGAGTGCGGCGGACAGGGCGTCGACCCTGGGGGAGGAGGGGTCGCGGGTCTCGGGGAGCAGGAAGACGCAGGCGGCGATGCCGATCGCGGCCATCGGGACGTTGACCAGGAAGACCGAGCCCCACCAGAAGTGGTTCAGCAGCCAGCCGCCGATGATCGGGCCGAGCGGCAGGCCGAGCGCGGAGGCGGCGGAGACGATGCCTACGGCCTTGGTGCGCTCGTCGGGGGCGAAGAGCGTGGGCAGCACGGAGAGTGCGAGCGGGGTGACCAGGGCGCCGCCGACGCCCATCACCGCGCGGGCGGCGATCACCGCGTTGACATCGCCCGCCAGCGCGCCGACCAGTGATCCGGCGAGGAAGATCGCGAGTCCGGTGATCAGCATCCGGCGCCGCCCGAACCGGTCGCCGAGCAGACCCGCGGGGAGCATCAGGGCCGCGAAGACGACGACGTACGCGTCCGCCATCCACTGCTGCGCGCCGGTGCCGGCGTCGAGGTCGGCGGCCATCGTCGGCAGCGCCACATTGAGGATCGTCAGGTCGAAGCCGAGCGTCAGCATGCTCGCGACGAGGGCGGCCAGGGCCCACCAGCGACGGGGGTCCGGAGTGATAGTTTCCATGAAATGACAGTAACTCTCAAAAGCTAGGGACTGTCAATCGGTTTCGACATGCAAAAAGGGCCACGGCTCGGAAGCCGTGGCCCTGGAAAGTGCGTGGAACGGTCTACGTGTGCTGGTACGCCACCAGTGAGATGCCGACGTAGTGGACGGCGAAGGCGGCCACGGTGAGGGAGTGGAACACCTCGTGGAAGCCGAACCAGCGCGGTGACGGGTTCGGCCGCTTGAGGCCGTAGATCACACCGCCCGCGCTGTAGAGCAGGCCGCCGATGACGACCAGGACCAGGACCGCGACACCGCCGGCGCGCATGAAGTCGGGCAGGAAGAAGACCGCGGCCCAGCCCATCGCGATGTAGCAGGGGGTGTAGAGCCAGCGCGGGGCGCCGACCCAGAAGACCCGGAAGAGGATGCCGGCCACCGCGGCACCCCAGATGCCCCACAGCAGCCACCGTCCCTTGCTGCCCGGCAGGAGCAGCATGGTCAGCGGGGTGTAAGTGCCCGCGATGATCAGGAAGATGTTGGCGTGATCCAGCCGTCGCAGCACGCCGTCCATGCGCGGAGTCCAGGTGCCCCGGTGGTACAGCGCGCTGACGCCGAACAGCAGGCAGGCGGTCAGGGCGAAGATCCCGCAGGCGATCCGGCCTCTCGTGGAGTCCGCGAGGGCGGTCAGTACCAGCCCCGCGACCAGGGCGGCCGGGAACATGCCGAGGTGCAGCCAGCCGCGCAGCTTCGGCTTGATGGGCTCGGCCAGGTGCTGGGCGTGCTGCTTGATCTGGTGCGGCAGAGAGGGTGCGTCGGCGTCGTGGGCGGGCGGCGTCATGCCCGGCATCGTACCTACGGGACCGTAAGTTACGCATGAGTAGAGCGTGAGGAACGGCCAAGAGTGGCCATCGTCTCACGGGAGTTGATCAGTAAAGAAACGGTTGGCTGAACGTTAAGTGCACGCAAATAAACGCGCTGTGCCCAAAGGGGGCGTGGCGATCCTCACTCCGCTCACCTGTGATGCCCTCTGGACAGATGGGCGGTTCGGTCGGATGATCAAATGAGTGCGGTCGACACCGGATGAGCGCCAAGGTCACCACCAAAAGGCACGAAAAGCATCCGGGTCGCAGCCCCCACGGGGCCTCCAAACAAAAAATCCCTCATCTAGGAGCAATCGTGGCGCGCGACATCGCGGCTCCCCCCGTCATCCCCACCCAGCACAAGGAACTGATCTCGTGGGTGAACGAGATCGCCGAACTGACCGAGCCGGACAGCGTGGTCTGGTGTGACGGATCCGAAGCGGAGTACGAGCGCCTGTGCGAGGAGCTCGTGGCGAAGGGCACCTTCAAGAAGCTCGACCCGATCAAGCGCCCCAACTCCTACTACGCGGCCTCCGACCCGACCGACGTCGCGCGCGTCGAGGACCGCACCTTCATCTGCTCGGAGAAGGAGGAGGACGCGGGGCCCACGAACCACTGGAAGGCACCGGCGGAGATGCGCGACATCTTCACCGGGGAGAAGGGCGTCTTCCGCGGTTCGATGAAGGGCCGGACGATGTACGTCGTCCCCTTCTGCATGGGCCCCCTCGGCTCGGACCTCTCCGCGATCGGCGTCGAGATCACCGACTCCGCCTATGTCGCGGTCTCCATGCGCACGATGACCCGCATGGGACAGCCGGTCCTCGACGAACTCGGCTCCGACGGCTTCTTCGTGAAGGCCGTGCACACCCTCGGCGCCCCCCTCGCGGAGGGCGAGGCGGACGTCCCGTGGCCGTGCAACTCCACCAAGTACATCTCGCACTTCCCGGAGTCCCGCGAGATCTGGTCCTACGGCTCGGGCTACGGCGGCAACGCCCTGCTCGGCAAGAAGTGCTACGCCCTGCGCATCGCCTCGGTGATGGCCCGCGACGAGGGCTGGCTCGCCGAGCACATGCTCATCCTCAAGCTCACGCCCCCGCAGGGCGAGTCCAAGTACGTCGCCGCCGCCTTCCCGAGCGCCTGCGGCAAGACCAACCTCGCCATGCTGGAACCCACGATCTCCGGCTGGACCGTCGAGACGATCGGCGACGACATCGCCTGGATGCGCTTCGGCGAGGACGGCCGCCTCTACGCGATCAACCCCGAGGCCGGCTTCTTCGGCGTCGCGCCCGGCACCGGTGAGCACACCAACGCCAACGCGATGAAGACGCTGTGGGGCAACTCCGTCTTCACCAACGTCGCCCTCACCGACGACAACGACATCTGGTGGGAGGGCATGACGGAGGAGACCCCGGCCCACCTCACCGACTGGAAGGGCAACGACTGGACGCCCTCCTCGGACGTCCCGGCCGCCCACCCCAACGCCCGCTTCACCACGCCCGCCGCCCAGTGCCCGATCATCGCGCCCGAGTGGGAGGACCCCAAGGGCGTGCCGATCTCGGCGATCCTCTTCGGCGGGCGGCGCGCGAGCGCGGTGCCGCTGGTGACGGAGTCCTTCGACTGGAACCACGGCGTCTTCCTCGGCGCCAACGTGGCCTCCGAGAAGACCGCCGCCGCCGAGGGCAAGGTCGGCGAGCTGCGCCGCGACCCCTTCGCCATGCTGCCGTTCTGCGGCTACAACATGGGCGACTACATGGGGCACTGGGTCGACGTGGCCAAGGACAAGGACCAGTCGAAGCTGCCGAAGATCTACTACGTCAACTGGTTCCGCAAGAACGACGAGGGCAAGTTCGTCTGGCCCGGCTTCGGCGAGAACAGCCGCGTTCTGAAGTGGATCGTGGAGCGGCTGGAGGGCAAGGCGGAGGGCGTCGAGACCCCGATCGGCATCCTGCCGACCAAGGACGCGCTCGACACCAAGGGCCTCGACCTGGCCCCCTCCGACCTGGAGTTCCTGCTCACGGTCGACAAGGAGGTGTGGCGGGAGGAGGCGTCCCTGATCCCCGAGCACCTCAACACCTTCGGTGACCACACGCCGAAGGAGCTGTGGGACGAGTACCGCGCGCTGGTGCAGCGCCTGGGCTGAGTCCCCCGAGAACCCCCGCGGCCGGCCCCCGATGGGAGCCCTGACCCGTGATCGTCACGGGCCGGCCGCGGGTGGGCGGCACGAGGGCAGGTCCGCAGGACAGGCCCTGAGTCACGAACCGGCCCCGCACAACGGCGTGCGGGGCGTGCTGCCCACTCACCCACCGGGACGGATCACCGCGCCCGGTGAGGGCGACGCCGACGGGACGAACGCGGCCACCGGCCCCTCCTGGAACCGGGCCGGGACCGCCGCGGCGACCGTCCTGGCCCCGGTTCCCGACCTTCCCCGGCATCGCGGTCGCCGCCCCGGGCGACCTCCGCATCTGCTGCCCCTGACCGTCGGTCACGCACTGACCCCGTTGTGCCCGCCCCGGTCCTCCAGATACCGGGTGTGGGTCTCCTGGCGGCGGGCCTCCGTGTCCCGGAGGGCCGCCGCCAGCTGCTGTGCGTCCTGCTTCATGAGGCCCAGCTGCTGTTCCAGGTGGAGTTCGGGGGACTCCGTGCCCGGTGTCATCCGCGTCCACCACCGGGTGCGTACGAAGCTGTCGACGGCCTCGGGCAGGTCGCGCCGGACGATCCGGGACAGCGAGTGCACACCCTCCGGGTCATGGGCCAGCAGCTCCTTGCTCCAGCCCTGGTCGAGCAACGCGGTCAGCAGCTCGGTGAGTTCACGGAGCCGCGCCGCCGCCGTGACCGACAGGTCGATGTCCGCCAGGTAGGCGCGGACCTTCTCGAAGTCGCTCCGCACCTCGTCCAGTTGGGCCGACGGGTCCGGGAGGTCGGGCAGCGCGGGGCGTTCCGGCGGGGCGATCAGCGCGCCCGCGCCGTAGAGCCCGGCCACGACCACGGGCCAGTACGGGCCGGCCACCCCCGCGAAGGTCAGCACCAGGCCGACCAGACCGCACGCGCTTCCCGCGATGTTCTTGCGGGACTCCAGATACCTACTGATAGCCACGGATCTCCTCGAAGGCGCCGTCCAGCGAGCCCTGCCGGGCGTCGAAGAGGCGGCCGCCGGTCAGCTCGGCGATGTGGGCCAGTTCGGAGCGGTCGGAGTCGCCGAAGAGGATGGGGAAGACCGGGATCCGCTGTGCGGCGGGGGTCAGGCTGTCCCGGTAGAAGTCGTCGAAGTCCCCGGCGTCGGCGCCCGCCGTGTTCTCGCCGTCCGTCATCAGCACGATCGACGTGAACGTGTCGCGGTCGGCGCGGAGATGGCCGTACGCCTTCTCCAGTGAGGTGTAGATCGCGGTGTCGCCGTCGGCGGAGAGCGCCGAGGTGTCCTCGCGGATCGCGGCCAGGCCGGTCTGCGGGTCCGCCGGCTCGACCACATGGGTCCGTACGCTCTTCACCTCCGAGCCGAACGGCATCAGCGTGACCTCCTCGCGTTCGCGGAAGTCGCCGGTGAGGTCGGTGAGGGCCGTCTTGAGGCGGTCCAGGCGGTCGCCCTCCATCGAGCCCGAGGTGTCCAGGACGTATACGGTCCTCGACGGGCGGCGCAGTTCGTTCTCGTAGGAGTCGAGCAGGCCGTCGGCGACGGAACGGGTGCCCGGGAAGGGCAGTTCACGCCGGCGGGTGGTGTCCAGACCGCTCGCCGGAGGGACCGAGGCGACGACCGGGCGGCGGTGGGTGCGCGCGGTGATCTCCCGCTGGATCTTCTCGGTGCGCAGGTCCTCCGTCAGCCGGCGGACGTCCTCGCGGGTCCGCGTGCTCGTGGACTTGAGCGTGGTGAGCGGATAGTCGGCGGTGATCACGCCGTCGCGGGGGCGGATCACGGTCAGGCCGGGGATGCCCTTGAGGACGGACTCGTAGTTGAGCAGGGCGTCGACGTCTCCGCGCCGGTCGTACGTCGCCGCCAGCCAGCCCGAGGAACCCGAGGTCAGCTTCTGGCCCTTGAAGAACTCCTTCAGCCGGGGCGTGGCCTTGCCGACATCGGCGTCGGTGAGCGCCGACTGGGCGCCGGAGAGGGCGGAGGCCACCGAAACCAGCGTGGCGAAGCCGGAGTTGGAGCGGGCCGGGTCGGTCATGCCGTACGTCAGCTTTCCGTCCTGGACGGCCTGCTCGACCTGGGACCAGGTGACGTCATCGGGCTTCCAGCCGAGTGCCTTCACCGTCGCCTGCTTCACCCCGATCGCGACCGGGCTCGACATCACGGGCGTCTCGGAGACCACCTTCCCGGCCGCCTCGGGGCGCAGCCGGAGGTAGTCGTTCGACGACAGCCACAGGGCGTCGTACTGTCCGTCGGTCGTGCCCTTCGCCAGCATGTCCACGGCGTCCAGGGTGCCGATGTACGTCGGCCGGACCTTGATGCCGGTGTCCTTCTCGACCCGGGCGAGAACCGGGGCCATGTCGCTCAGCTCGCTGGACGCGAGGACCCGGAGGGTGCCCGGCTCGGCGGGCCCGGGGACGCCGGGCGTCGAAACGCCGCTGATCCCGTCCTCCTGTGCCGTACAGGCGGTGAGCAGGCCGAGCGCCGCCAGACAGGCGGCCAGTGCGCGTCGTCTCATCCGAGGCCCCCCTCCAGTGCGCCCTGCGACCGGCTGCGCTCCAGGTACCCACTGGCGTGCTGGAGTTCGGAGGTCAGTGACTCCACGGTCGCCGCCATCACCTCGGTCGCCTGGACCTTGTACGTGTCGATCGCGTCGAGGGTCCGGTAGATCTGCTGGAAGGCGGAGCGCAGGGTCTCGGCGCCGACCGCCGGGTCGGCGGCGATGCGCTGGATCTCCCCGCTCTGGGTCGCGAGCATCTCGGCGTTTCCCCGGATCAGGTCCTCGGTGGTCCCGCGCAGCGCGTTGACCTGCTCGATGACCTTCTTCTGGTTGTCGAGCGCGGAGGCCAGCATCACGGAGATGCGCAGCGCCGACACGGTGGTCGTGGCCGCCCGGTCGACGCCCTTGATCAGCTCCTCGTTGTTGCGGCGTACGACGTCCATGGCGAGGTAGCCCTGTGCGCAGACGGCGAGCTGGGTGAGCAGGTCCTGGTGCTTCTGCCGGACGGGGAAGAGGACGTCGGCGCGGAGCGAGTCGGCCGCCTCCGGATCTCCTACGGCGGTGATGTGCCGCTCGACGGCCGTGTCCAGCGCCTCGGTCAGCACGACGTACTCCTGGAGCTTGCCCATGGTCTCCCACAGGCGGACCCGCTCGGTCTGCAACGCGGCGTTGTCACGGCGCAGTTCGTCCTGGCCGCCGCGCAGCGAGCCCACGATCTTGTTCAACGTCCCTTGAGCGGAGGCGTACTTGGCCACGTGATCGCGCAGCCTGTTGCCGCCGGGAAGCCGGGACAGGAACTTGCGGCCCTTGGCGGCGGGCAGGTCCCGGGGGTCCAGATCCTCGACCACGCGCCGCAGTTCGACGAGCGAGCCCGCCACCAGGGACTGCGCGTCCCCGCCCTTGTCCGGCAGGCTGCGCACGGTCCGCTCCAGCATCCGGTTGGACTGGGCGGCGGCGCTGCGCATCTCGCCGGCACCGAGCGTGGTGATCTCACCGACCTTGCCGGCGAACTCGGGTGAGCGGGCGTCGAGCGTCGCGAGCCCCTCGACGTACGCGGAGGCCTTCTTGGCCATGTCCGTGCGGACGGTGTCGTCGACGGGGACGAGTCCGCCGGCCTTCTCGCGGGGCACGGGTGCGACGGCCTCGGGAGGCGTCAGTACGAAAGTGTCGTCGTTGATGGATGTCATGGCTGTGTCCCCCGTCATCCGCGCGCCCGTCGCGCCAGTTCGTGCAGCACCGCGGAGGTGGGCACGGGCGCCTGGCGGACGCCGGTCAGTTCCTGCTTGAGATAGGTGGCGGCCGCGGCGAACTCGGTGGCCTCGCCCTGCGGCCGGAACCCGTGCCGGACCTCCAGCTCACGCAACCGCGGGTCGGTCGAGAGGAGTCCGGCGAGGGCCTGGCCGTTCTCGGTCAGCGGTACGACCGTGTGGTCGCTGTTGACCGTGGTGTCCGGGTAGAGGACGACCAGGTCGTCGGGGTGCTGCCCGTCCGCGAGGAGCGAGGCGACCTGGGACTCGTAGACCAGGACGAGCGGGTTGCCGGCGCCGCTGACGAAGTCCCGGAAGGCCGCGTCCGTGCTGGACTGCTGGGCGCCCTGCACACTGACGAGCTTGTGCAGCAGGGGGGCCGTCCTCCTGACCTCCGCGTCGCTCGCGACGACCTTGCCGCCGTTCGCCGCACAGGAGGCGGCGGCGAGGTAGAGGGCGCCGGAGTTGGAGGTCTCCGGGTCGGTGCTGGAGAGGTAGAGGGTGCCGGTGAGCTCCCCGTACTTGTCCGCCCCCTCGAGCTGCTGCCAGGTGCGGTCCTCGCGGGCCGCGTCGAGGTAGGCGGCCATCTTGAGGGTGCCGCGGTGCTCCGCGTCCAGCGTGGCCAGGCCGTTGCTCGCGAGGACCCCGGCGGCGCTCTTGTGCGCCACGACGACGAGGGGCGAGTAGAAGGGGCGGGGGAGGGTCCCCCGTACCTTGTACTTCGCGGCGAGCTCGGTGGCCGGGGCCTGGCTGGACGGGAACGCGAAGTCGTACCCGTCGAGGTCGAGGCCCTCCATGGCCCAGGACCCGGAGGTCTCGGCCTTCACGGTGTAGCCCTTGGCGGCTAGGGCCTTCACCACGTCGGGATCGGCGAAGAACTCGGCCTTCTCCGATCCGATCACTCCCTGCACGGTCTTCGTTGCCGTGCCCTTGTCGTCCGCTTCCCGGCCTGCCACGACGGCTGCCACCACGCCGCCGATCAGCAGGACCGCGAGGACGATCCCTGCGATTCGTCTCACACGGGGAGCGTGCTCGCGGAACCCAACATTCCCCGGCGAACAGGGTGAACGGAAGGTGTAGCACCGGTCCCGACTCGACACGGCTGAGCGGGAGCGCCCCGTCAGGGGCGCGGGGAACGGCGCGACAAGCCACAACGAACCCGCGCCCGCAAGCCGACAAGAACCCCTACGGCGAGGCGCCCCGGCTCAAGCCAACGCAGTGCCCTGGCGCCCCGGCCCGCGCGTCGCTGCGGGTGCGCGCGGGCCGGGGCCGTTCAGGAGGGAGCCGTAGGGCTCAGTGGGCGGTGAGTTCGCGGGGGTCGGCCAGAGCGGCGGTGTGTGCGTCCATCCGCTCCGCCGCCAGAATCGCCGCCGCCGTGTCCGCCCGGGACGCCGCCACGAGCAGGGCGCGGCCTGCCACGGCGTGGGCGCGGCGGTGGAGGTCGTCCCGGTTCGAGGTGGCCGCGGTCGGCGGGACGCGGGCCGGTGCCCCTCCACCGCGCAGCCGGGCCACCTGCTCGGCGAGCCGCTCGGCCGCGGTGTCCAGGTCGGCGGACGGCGCCACCGCCCGCAGCTCGTCCGTGACGGCGAGCAGCGCCGCGAGATGTCCCGCGAGCTGGATGTCCAGCTCTTCCTCGCGTGAGCGGTGGGGGAAGTCAAGAGGGGCGTCGGCCATCGTGCTGTGGACCGACTTGGTGCGGATCGGTTCGTACATGGGATGGCCTCCTGATGCTGTCAGGAAACCATCCTAGCTTAGATTCTGTCTAAAGTTGGCCGTACCCATCCAGGAAGTTCGAGATCCGCCCCACCGCGTCCCGCAGGTCCGCGACCGTCGGCAGGGTGACCACCCGGAAGTGATCGGGCTCGGGCCAGTTGAAGCCGGAGCCCTGGACGACCATGATCTTCTCCTGGCGCAGCAGGTCCAGGACCATCCGCCGGTCGTCCTTGATCTTGAAGACCTTGGGGTCGAGTCGCGGGAAGAGGTACAGCGCCCCCTTCGGCTTCACGCAGCTCACGCCGGGGATCTGGGTCAGCAGCTCGTACGCCACGTCCCGCTGCTCGACGAGCCGCCCGCCCGGCAGCACCAGGTCCTTGATCGACTGCCGCCCACTGAGCGCGGCGACCACCCCGTGCTGTCCCGGCATGTTCGCGCACAGGCGCATGTTGGCCAGGACGGTCAGGCCCTCGATGTAGGAGTCGGCGTGCGCGCGGGGGCCGGAGATCGACATCCAGCCCACCCGGTAGCCCGCCACCCGGTACGCCTTGGACATGCCGTTGAAGGTGAGGGTCAGCAGGTCGGGGGCGATCGCGGCGGTCGGCGTGTGGGTGGCACCGTCGTAGAGGATCTTGTCGTAGATCTCGTCCGAGCAGACCAGCAGGTTGTGCCGGCGGGCGATGTCGGTCAGGCCCTTGAGCATGGTCTCGTCGTAGACGGCGCCCGTGGGGTTGTTCGGGTTGATGATGACGATCGCCTTGGTGCGGTCGGTGACCTTGCGCTCCACGTCCGCGAGGTCGGGCATCCAGTCCGCCTGCTCGTCGCAGCGGTAGTGGACGGCCGTGCCGCCGGACAGCGACACGGCGGCCGTCCACAGCGGGTAGTCCGGAGCGGGTACGAGGACCTCGTCGCCGTCGTCGAGCAGCCCCTGCATCGCCATCACGATCAGCTCGGAGACGCCGTTGCCGATGAAGACGTGCTCGACGTCGGTCTCGATGCCGATGGTCTGGTTGTGCATGACGACGGCCCGGCGCGCGGCCAGCAGTCCCTTCGCGTCGCCGTAGCCATGGGCCGTCGAGACGTTCCGGAGGACGTCCTCCAGGATCTCGGGCGGCGCCTCGAACCCGAAGGCGGCGGGGTTGCCCGTGTTCAGCTTGAGGATGCGGTGCCCGGCCGCTTCGAGGCGCATCGCCTCCTCGAGAACCGGGCCCCGGATCTCGTAACAGACGTTGGCGAGCTTGGTCGACTGGATCACCTGCATGTCTGGGAGCTTACGGCCCGGTAACGCTTCGCGGGCCGTGCTTTCCGCCACGTGAGACGCGTCCTTTTGGGCTGTTATCGCCGGTAGCTGTCCCACCTGCCGCTTCCGTCTCTACAATTCGTCGCCATGTCGAGGCCAGTCGAGTACGAGTCCGGAGCGCCGAAGGTCTACCAGCCGCAGCCCGCATCGGCTCCGCCGTACGAGGAGTACGCGGATCCGGCGGTGGCGCACGGCTGGCAGAACGCGTACGACGCGACGGCCGAGCTTCCCCGGATCGAACCCGCGACCCCGGAGCCCGACGACCGGCAGCCGCCCGGCCCGCACTCCGTCGGCCCCGATTCCGCCGGCCGGGCCGCCCGGCGGCGCGCCGCGCGCGGCACGGACGCCCGGCGCTCGCGGCGGGTGATCGTGGCCGTCGGAGCCGTCGGAGCCGTCGGCGTGGTGTCGGCGGTGGCTCTGATCGCTGGGCTGTCCTCCTCGGGGCCCGCGCAGGACCGGAGGGGCGGCAGCCCGTCGGCCTCCGCCGGGACGAGCGATGCCACCGACCCGGCGTCCTCCGCCCGTCCGGCGGTCCCGGGGGCGACGGCCTCCGGTGGGCCGGCGACCGGTGCCGCCACGTCCGGCGTGGACGCCTCCGCGGATGCGTCCGGGAGCCCGGAGACGGGTGGGAGTCCGTCTGCCGCCTCCGGTAGCCGGGCCGCCCCCTCGGCTTCGCCCTCGTTGAGCTCCGCCTCCTCCGAAGGTCCGGGCAACTCCGACCGCAAAGGACGCGGACAGGGCAGTACCAAAGGTCCCAAGTAGCTGTCCGGCTGGGTAAGTTGGCCGTGCCGATCGGGAAGGTGGGCATGGACTTCGCGTTGTGGGACGACGAGCCGGTGACGGACCGGGAGTCCGACCTGCTGGGCACCGGCCGGGCCGCCCCCTCGGCTTCGCCCTCGTCGAGTTCCGCCTCCACTGAAGGTCCGGGCAACTCCGACCGCAAAGGACGCGGACAGGGCAGTACCAAAGGTCCCAAGTAGCTGTCCGGCTGGGTAAGTTGGCCATGCCGATCGGGAAGGTGGGCATGGACTTCGCGTTGTGGGACGACGAGCCGGTGACGGACCGGGAGTCCGACCTGCTGGGCACCGGCCGGGCCGCCCGGGCGGTGGTCGGGGGCGCGGCAGGCGGAGCGCATTCTCGACGGCCCTACCCATGTCGGCCTGCTGATCTCCGACGTGGCGCGTGGGAGGGACGGCGACGCCGGGCCCACGGCTCCACGGCGCCGGCGGGACGGCGGCCGGCACGACGGACCCGCGATCTTCTCCGCGGGCCGCATCGCGCCGAACCAAGGGGGTCCGCTGCCGGGAGTTGAGCGCGGAGATCGTCATGTCCAGCGGGGAGTCGTCTCAGCGCGTCGACGCCGCGCTCCGCTCCGGTCGCCGGACCCCCCTCCCGGCCACGCCGAACGCGCGGGCTCGGCACAGCTTCTTGCCCAATAACCCACCTATCTTCACAATGTGCATGACAAAATCGCGGGCGGCCGGAAGATTTCCGGTCGCCCAAGTCGCAAGAGGGGACCCCCACATGAGAAAGCCTCTCGTCGCCGCACTCGGCATCCTGGCCTTCGCCGGGATGAGTACGGCACCCGCGGTCGCGGCCGAACCCACGGCCACGAGCGTGGGCAAGGGCGTCGACACGGACACGGTCAGCTCCGTGGTCCACGACGTGGTCACGTCCACCACGGCGAGCCTGTCCCAGCTCACGTCACCCTCGCCCAAGCTGAAGGCCGTGACCCTCGCCGGGACCGTCTCGCTCAGCAACTGTTCCGGCTCGGTCATCCGGTTCCCGAACTCCCTGGACACCGCCCCGGCGCTGGTGCTCAGCAACGGGCACTGCCTCACCACCGGCTTCCCGGAGCCGGGCGAGGTGCTCACCAACCAGGCCTCCAGCCGGACCTTCGGACTGCTCAACTCCGCCGGCACCAAGGTCGCCACCCTGCGCGCCAGCAAGCTGGCCTACGGGACGATGACCGACACGGACGTCTCGATCTACCAGCTCACCAGCACGTACGCGTCGATCAAGAGCTCGTACGGCATCTCCCCGCTCACCGTGCAGGACACGCACCCGACCGCCGGTACCGCCATCACCGTGGCCTCCGGCTACTGGAAGAGGCTCTACAGCTGCAACATCGACGGGTTCGCGTACCGCCTGAAGGAGGGTGACTGGACCTGGAAGGACTCGGTCCGTTACACCTCCGCCTGCCAGACCATCGGCGGCACCTCGGGCTCGCCCGTCATCGACCAGGCCACCGGCAAGGTCGTCGCGGTCAACAACACCGGCAACGAGGACGGCGGGCGCTGCACGGACAACAACCCGTGCGAGGTCGACGCGAACGGCAACGTCACCGTCCGCGAAGGCATCAACTACGCCCAGGAGATCTACAACATCCCGGCCTGCTTCACGACGGGGAACCAGCTCGACCTGAACGCGAGCGCGTGCACCCTGCCTAAGCCGTAGCGCCGTGCGGGGCGTTCCGTCGCACGGGACTGTGACGGACCGCCCGGCCTGCCAAGGCGTCGGTGCGCCGGCCGTTCTCGATCACGAATCGTCCGTCGACCAGCACATGGGGGATACCGGTCGGCAACCGGCGCGGGTCCTCGAACGTCGACCCCGGCGCCACCGTCTCCGGATCGAAGAGGACCAGGTCGGCCCGGTAACCCTCCCTGACGAGGCCGCGGTCCGGCAGACGCAGTCGGGACGCCGGGCGCGAGGTGAGATGCGCGACGCACTCCTCCAGGGAGAGGACGGCCAATTCCCGCACGTACGTGCCCAGATACCGCGGGAACGTGCCGTACGCCCGCGGATGCGGCTTGGCGCCCTGCAGGATGCCGTCGGAGCCGCCGGTGTGCACCGGGTGCCGCATGATCGTCCGGACGTTCTCCTCGTGGCCGACGTGCTGGAGGATGGACGGGGCCAGCCGGTCGGCGAGCAGGAGCCGCCGGGCGGTCGTCCAGGGGCTCTCGCCCCGCGAGCGGGCCGACTCCGCGACCGTACGGCCGACGAGGTCCGCGAAGGCCGCGTCGCCGACGCCCGAGATCTCGACGGTGTCCCACTCGACGGGCACACCGTGGCACCCGTCGGCGCCGATCTCCTCCAGGTGGTGCCGGATCCGCTCGGCCGTGTCGTCGTCCGCCAGCCGCTTCAGGACGGCCTCGGGGCCGCCCTCGCTCGCCCAGCTCGGCAGCAGGGCCGCGAGGGTCGTCGAGCCGGGGGTGTAGGGATACGTGTCCAGGCTGATGTCCGCCCCCGACGCCAGCGCCTCGTCCAGGAGGGCGAGCAGCTCCGGCGCCCGGCCCTTGTTCACGCCGAAGTTCATGGTGGCGTGGGCGAGATGGAGGGAACAGCCGGCCTCCCGGGTCAGGGCGACCATCTCCTCGTACGCCTCCAGTGCGCCCGCCCCGTACGAGCGGTGGTGCGGGCAGTAGTAGCCGCCGTACTCGGCCACCACCCGGCACAGCTCGGTCAGTTCGGCGTCCTTGGCGTACATGCCCGGGGTGTAGGTCAGGCCCGACGACATACCGACCGCGCCCTGTTCCATGCCGTCCGCGACCAGCCGGCGCATACGGTCCAGCTCCTGCTCAGTCGCCTCGCGGTCCTCCCAGCCGACGACGAGCGCGCGGAGCGTGCCCTGGGGGATCAGATAGGCGGCGTTGACGGCGATCCCGCGGTCGAGGCGGTCCAGGTACTCGCCCACCGACCGCCAGTCGAAGTCGATGTCGTCGCCGTGGCCGTTCCACCCGGTGATGGCGCGGCGCACCTCCTCCAGGGTGCGGTCGTCGACCGGCGCGTACGACAGCCCGTCCTGGCCCAGCACCTCGAGCGTGACCCCCTGCGCGGCCTTGGCACTGTGGTCGGGGTCGCGCAGCAGGGCCAAATCGCTGTGGGCGTGCATGTCGATGAAGCCGGGGGACAGGACGAGGCCTTCGGCGTCCAGCTCCCTTCTCGCCGTGGGGCGTTGACAGCCCGCGTCGGCCGCCTCCTTGACGATCGAGACGATCCGGCCGCCGTCGACCACCAGGTCGGCGCGGTACGAGGGGGCGCCGCTGCCGTCGACGACGTCGGCGTCCCGGATGACCAGCTCTTCCATCGCCGGACTCCCTTCGCGTCTCAAGAAGAACGTGTCTCAGAAGAACGTGCGGATGTATTCCACAACGGTGCCGTCGGCCTGCGCCACGGGGATGAGCTGCCACTTGTCGAAGGACGTGCACGGGTGGGAGAGGCCGAGGCCCAGCCAGTCACCGACCTCCAGGTCGGCCTCGGGAGCCGTGCGCAGCCAGGCGTGCTGGTCGGAGAGGGCGGTCACCTCGATGCCGGTGGCCGGGCGCTCGGTGTCGCCCCGGCGGACCACCTGGGGGAAGGGGAGGTCGAGGTCGTAGGCGGCGTCCCGCTTGCCCGCGTTGGTGAAGGCCTGGTCGGGGGAGGGGCGGGAGACGACCTGCGTCCACAGGCGGAACGCGGGCTCCAGGGCGCCCTCCTCGGGGACCCGGTTGAAGGGGGTCACCTTGCGGTAGTGGCCGTCGTCGTGCGAGACGTAGGCGCCGGAGCGGAGCAACTTCAGGACGGGACGCGAGAGTTCGGGGATCTCGGCGAAGACGTCGGCGACCGCGTCGAACCAGGCGCTGCCGCCGGCGCTGATCACGATCTCGTCCGGTCCCGCCGCGGCGAACCGTCCCGCCTTGTCGAAGTCTGCGGCCAGGGCGACGAGCCGGCGCAGCCAGGTGTGGACGCGCTCCGGGTCCGCCCCGGGGACCTCGCCCTCGTACCCGGCGACGCCGACGAGCCGTAGCGTCCCGGTGGCCGCGACCGCGTCGGCGACCGCCGCGCACTCCGCCTCCGTACGGACACCGGTGCGGGCGCCCTCGCCGGCGGCGAGTTCGACGACGACGTCCAGGGGGCGGGCGGCGCCCCGGAGGGCCGCGTCCATCAGCTCGACCCCGCGCACGGAGTCGACGTAGCAGATGAAGCGGAAGGCGGGATCGGTGTCGAGCTCGGCGGCGATCCACTTCAGCGCCGCCGGGTCCACGAGTTCGTTGGCGAGGAAGATCCGCTCGATGCCGAAGTCGCGGGCGACGCGCACCTGATGGGGTACGGCGAGGGTGATGCCCCAGGCGCCGTGCTCGATCTGGCGGCGGAAGAGCTGGGGGGCCATGGTCGTCTTGCCGTGCGGAGCGAAGGCGAGGCCGTGGCGGGCGGCGTACCTCTCCATGAGCGCGAGGTTGTGGTCCAGGCGCTCGGCGGAGAGGGCCAGCACGGGGGTCGTGAAGCCGCCGGTGAAGAGGTTGCGGCGCTGGGCGGTCAACTCGGCGACGGACAGGCCGTCCGCGTCCGGGGGGAGGCCCTTGAAACGGTGGTCGACGTGGTCCTCTGCGAGGCGGGCGAGGGACACGGGGCCTCCCTGATCAGGTGGGTTGCATAGTCTGCAACGGCCATTGCGTATATCGCTTACAGCTGTCTAACATCCTGGCCAACGCCGGGTCAATGGAGCCTCCGTGACCCTCCGCCATCGACGAGGAGCTACGACCATCGTGAATGCCCCCGACGTCGTGGACGTCGTCGCGCTCGGCGAGTCCATGGTCACGTTCCTGCCCACGCGTGCGGGCCGGCTCGCCGACGTGCCGTCCTTCGACCGGGCGATCGGGGGCGCGGAGTCGAACGTGGCGTGCGGGCTGGCTGCCGCCGGCCACGCCGTTCGGTGGGTCAGCCGGGTCGGGTCGGACGGGTTCGGGGACCACCTGGTCGAGACGGTCGGGGGGTACGGGGTCGATGTCTCCGCCGTGGGGCGGGATTCCTCGCGTCCTACGGGGGTGTACTTCCGTACGGCGGGGGACCGGGCGACGGACGCGCATGAGGTCGCGTACTACCGGGCGGGGTCGGCCGCGTCGGCGATGTCGGTGGAGAACGTGGACCTGGCGTCGGTGCGGGCGGCCAGGGTGCTGCATCTGTCGGGGATCACGGCCGCGTTGTCGGAAGGGTGTCTGGCGCTGCTGCGTTCGCTGATGGCGTCGGGTGAGGACCGGCCGCTGGTGTCCTTCGACGTCAACCACCGGGCCGGCCTGTGGCGGGACGCCGACGGTCCGCGCGTGCTGCTGGAGTTGGCCCGGGGGGCCGACATCGTGTTCGTGGGGGAGGACGAGGCGGAGGAGGCGTGGGGGATCTCGGGCGGGCCGTCGGAGATTCGGGCCGCGCTGCCCGAGCCCGGGGTGTTGGTGGTGAAGCAGGGAGCGGTGGGAGCCACGGCATTCGTGTCGGCTGCGGACCGGTTGGGACCGGTGGCACCCCGCGACGGAGCCGCATATGGCCCCAGCCCCGCGCCCCTCAGACCGGACACGGCCCCTCGGCCGCAAGGCGCTGGCCCTTCACCCGGTCCGGCGCAGTCTGCGGGCGGCACCCACCCCTTGCCGGCCCCGGAGACGGGCATCTTCGTGCCTGCCCTGCACGTGGACGTCGTAGCGACCACAGGTGCCGGTGATGCCTTTGCTGCCGGGTTTCTCTCCGCCACTCTCCGCGGCCTTCCCCTGCAGACCCGCCTGCGCCATGGTCACCTTCACGCCGCCGCCGCTCTCACCACCCCCGGCGACCTCGCGACACCCCCCGCCCGCGACACCGCCGACCGACTGGCCGCCGTCGCGGACGACGCGTGGGGGACACTTCGACTCGGCCCCGGCTGGACGCAAGCCGGTACGGCCCCGGAGGAGGTACGCACCCCATGAGTCAGACCGTCGACCGAGCACTCAGCATCCTGCCGCTGCTCGCCGAGGGCCCCGCCGACCTCGGTCAGGTCGCCGAACGCCTCGGCGTCCACAAGTCCACCGCGCTGCGACTCCTCCGCACGCTCCACGAACACGGCATGGTCTACCGCCAGTCCGACCAGCGCTACCGCCTCGGCGCCCGCCTCATCGCCCTCGCCCAGGAGGCGATGGAGAACCTCGACATCCGCGAGATCGCCCACCCCCATCTCGTACGGCTGAACGAGCTGTGCGGCCACACCGTCCACCTCGCCGTGTACGAGGAGGACGAGGTGCTGTACATCGACAAGGTCGAGAGCCGCTACCCCGTGCGGATGTACTCACGGATCGGCAAGCCCGTCGCCATCACCGTCGCGGCGGTGGCGAAGCTGCTGCTCGCCGATCTCCCCGAAGCCGAGCTCCGCGTCCTCGCGGACAAGCTCGACTACCCCCTGTACACGGCCCGTTCGACACCCAACGCCCCCGCCTTCCTCAAGGAGCTGGAGCGCGTGCGCGAACAGGGCTGGGCCACCGACCTCGGTGGCCACGAGGAGTCCATCAACTGCGTCGCGGCCCCCGTTCGCGGCGCCGACGGCAGGGTCGTCGCCGCGATGTCGGTCTCCGCACCGAACGTCGTCGTCACCGCCGAGGAACTCCTCACCCTGCTTCCGCAGGTCCGCCGTACGGCCGACGCCATCAGCGGCGAGTACTCCGGCAGAACACCAGCAAAGGACCCCAAGGACACCGTATGACGGACAAGATCGCGCTCACCCCCAAGACCCACACCACCCCGCCCGCGAAGTTCTCCCACGGGGTGAGGAAGGGCAACATCCTCCAGGTCGCCGGACAGGTCGGCTTCCTCCCGGCCGAGGAGGGCAAACCGCCCACGCCCGCCGGACCCACCCTGCGCGAGCAGACCCTCCAGACCCTCGCCAACGTCAGGGCGATCCTGGAGGAGGGCGGCGCCTCCTGGGACGACGCGATGATGATCCGCGTCTATCTGACGGACGTCGACCACTTCGCCGAGATGAACTCGATCTACAACACCTACTTCGAGGAGCAGGGCCTCACCGCCCCGCCCGCCGCGCGGACCACCGTCTACGTCGGCCTTCCCGCCGGGCTCCTCATCGAGATCGACGCGCTCGCCGTTCTCGGCTGAGACTCGGCCGGCTCCACCCACTCCCGCACGCCGTGACCGGTGCGGCCCCTGACCGGGCCGTACCGCGATGCCCCCTGCCCGAAAGCTCCATGTACTTACGCAGAGGACCTCCCCCCATGTCCCTACCGCTCGCCGCGACCACCGAGACACCCCCGCACACCGGTGGTCTGCTCCTCCTCATCGACGGCACGGCCGGTCTCCTCACGGTCGCCGCCATCGGTATCGCCCTGCTCCTCTTCCTGATCATCAAGGCGAGACTCCAGCCCTTCGTCGCCCTGCTCGGCGTCTCCATAGCCGTCGGCCTGCTCGCCGGTCTCTCGGTCACCGAACTCTTCGGCACGGTCCAGCGGTCGGACGCCGTGTCCACCATCGAGTCCGGGATGGGCGGCATCCTCGGCCATGTCGCGATCATCATCGGCCTGGGCACGATGCTCGGGGCGATTCTCGAAGTCAGCGGCGGTGCGGAGGTGTTGGCGTCCCGGCTGCTGAACCTCTTCGGCGAGAAGCGCGCCCCGCTCGCCATGGGCCTGACCGGTCTGATCTTCGGCATCCCGGTCTTCTTCGACGTCGGCATCTTCGTGCTCGCGCCGATCGTGTACGCGGCGGCGAAGCGCAGCGGCAAGTCGATCCTGCTCTACTGTCTGCCGCTGCTGGCCGGCCTCTCGATGACCCACGCGTTCCTGCCCCCGCACCCCGGCCCGGTCGCGGCGGCCGGTCTGCTCCACGTGGACCTCGGCTGGGTGATCCTCATGGGCATCGTCTGCGGCATCCCCGCGGTGCTCGCCGCGTGGGTCTACTCGGCGTGGGTCGGCCGCCGCATCTTCGTCGCCGTACCGCAGGACATGGTGGAGGCGGCCGCGGAGGCGAAGCAGGCGGTGATCGAGGAGCAGCGGTCGCAGGGTGTAGTGCCGCGCGAGGACCCCGTACCGCTCGGCACGGTCCTCGGCATCATCGGTACTCCCCTGGTCCTGATCCTCGCCGCCACCTTCTCCTCGATCGCGCTCGACCCGTCCACGGGCCGTTCGGTGATCGAGTTCTTCGGCAGCCCGTTCGTGGCGCTGACGATCGCCCTGGTTCTCGCGTACTACCTGCTCGGCATCCGCCGCGGCTGGTCCCGCAAGTCCCTGGAGACGGTGTCCACCGCGTCCCTCAAGCCGGTCGGCAACATCCTGCTCGTCGTCGGCGCGGGCGGTGTCTTCGGCGCGATCCTCAAGGCCAGCGGGGTCGCCCAGGCGCTCTCCGACACCTTCAACGACGTCGGCCTGCCCGTGCTCGTGCTCTCCTACCTGATCTCGGTGGTCCTGCGCGTCGCCCAGGGCTCGGCGACGGTCGCCATCGTCACCACGGCGGGCATCGTCGCGCCGCTGCTGTCGGAGGGCGACCACTCCCAGGCCTTCGTCGCGCTCGTCATCATGGCCATCTCGGCCGGGTCCATCTTCGCCTCGCACGTCAACGACGGGGGTTTCTGGATGGTCGCCAAGTACTTCGGCATCAGCGAACGGGACACGCTCAGGACGTGGACCGTGCTGGAGACGGTGCTGTCGGTGGCGGGGTTCGTGGTGGCGGCGGTCCTGAGTGTGTTCGTGTAGGCGGTGCAGCCCCATGTAGGCGTCCGATAACGATGTAGGGGCCGGCTGTGTCGGGCACAGGATCGTCGACCATACTGCCCGCTGTGGAGCAGCGCATAGGTTCGAGCAGCCAGCCCCTGGAAGGCGCCGGATTCGACCCGGCTTTCATCCCCGGGCTCACCTCACCCGTGTCCGGCGAGACGGAGGACGCAGGGGCCGAGGACGCCAAGCCCGAGGAGGCGGTCGAGGAGGCCGACGCCGACGAGCCCACGGCCACGGCGGAGGAGTCCGAGGAGGCCGTCGAGGAGGAGGCTCCCGACGGCCCCGTCTTCGAGGCCTCCGACCGGCGTGCGAAGTTCGTCGCCGACCACCAGGGCGTACGGCTCGCCCTCGACGACCAGGCCTGCGAGTTCCGCTGGGACGAGATCGGCGCGATCGAGACGGAGACGCCACGGTTCGGCAAGCGGTTCACCATCACGGTGCACACTCCCGACCGCCGCTGGTACCCGATCGAGATCGAGGCGGAGTCGAGGGCGCGGTTCGCCGATTGGGACGAGCAGTTGGACGCGGTCATGGACCGGTATTTCGAGGACGAAACCCCGGACTCGAAGGAAGAAGAGCCCGAGGAGTCCGACTAGGGGCCCCTAGCAGTATTGCGCCTGCTTCCCGATGGACCGGTACATGCAGTCCGAGTTCTCCAGCAGCTGCAACACCGCGTCCCGGTTGCGCGAGGTCTCCCGCTCGATCACCTCGTCGGGCGGGTAGAACCCCCCACCGGAACTCGACGACGGATACATCTCGAAGGTGTACGAGAAGATCTTGTGCGTGCCCCAGAGGTAGTCGTCGATCGACCCGTCGGTGATGTACAGATCGCTTGCCTGCTCCGCCGTGTACCCGTTGCTCGCGGCCATCTTCTGCCCGACGGCCTTGAACACGGCGGTGTCGTCCGCCGTCATGCCGGTCGCCGTGTCGGAGTACGTGTACCCGTAGGGCCACAGCACCAGTTCGCTGTACGTGTGGAAGTCGATGTTCGACTTGATCTGCTGGACCCCGCCGACGACCCGGCTGCGCACGAAGTCGGCCACGACCTTGACCTCCGGCGCCGACTCGGCGGCCGTACCCCGGTAGGTCTCGGAGGACGTCGATCCGGACGAACCGCCGCAGCAGCCCCAGCGGTAGGCCCAGTTGCGGTTGAGGTCGGTGCCGACGGCCGAGGAACCGGAGTTGGGCTGCCGGTTCTTGCGCCACGAGCGGTAGGAGCCGCTCGCGATGTCGTACTCGCCGCCGTCCGGGTTGAGGTCGGGGACGATCCAGATCTCACGGTTGTTCACCATGTTCGTCACCCGTGAGTCGCTCCCGTAGCCCGCGCCGAGTTCGCGCAGCAGATACAGGGCCATCTCCACCGTGAGGTGCTCGCGGGCGTGCTGGTGGTGGGTGAACAGCACCTCGGGCTCGGCCTCGTCGGTGGCCACGTTGTCGCTGATCTTGATGGCGACGATGTCCCGGCCCTGGTACGACCTGCCGATGACCCGCTTGCTCATGATGTTCGGGTAGGCGGCGAGGCGCTGGTCGATCTCGGCGTTCATCTCGGCGTAGTTGTGGTACCGCGAGTCGGCCGACGGGAAGTCGTACAGCCGGGCCTCGTCCTCGCCGATCCGGTCCGGGGCCGCACCCAATGGGACGACCTGGTAGCCGAGTTGGCGCAGCCTCTTGATCTGGTCCGTGCGCCCGGAGACCACGACGGTCTCCTCGTCGGCCTCGTCGACGGTCACGCCGCTCTGCTGGATCGCCGTACGGGTCAGGGGAGTCGTGTGCTGGTGGATCTCGTACTGCCGGACGTCCTCGGCGCTCGGGGCCGACTTGGGGGCACTGTCGGCGTTCGCGGAGAGCGGGGCCGCGAGGGCGAGGGCCAGAACGGCGGCGAGGGCGGCGTAGCGGGTGCCGCCGCGGGCGCCGGAACCGCGTATGCGAAGTCGCATGAAGTCTCCTGGGTTCTCCGGGGTTTCCGGGATCTCCGGAAGTGGGGGAGTGGAGCGGGGGGTGGTTCAGCGACGTGCTGCCGGTGCGGGTGTGCCGCTCATCGTCTGCTTGTGACATGGTCAGGTCAAGAGCGAATAAAGACGCGATGGCGTGAACTGTGCGCCGACTGTGGGTTCTTGATGCGCCCCGGGAGCCGCGGCAGTGTACGCGGATGGGTGCGCCGGGGCGTGATCCCCGGGGAAGTGCACCCGCGGGTGTGAGCCGTAGGTGCATATATGTGAGGGCCGGAGCACAGTGGGATCTCCGACCACACTCCGGAGGGCTGGCTGATCATGGGCGGATCAGCGCCACGGCGGGCCGGACACCTGCCGGTCGAGACGACCAGTTTCGTCGACCGGCGCGGTGAACAGGCCGCGGGCCGCGAACTGCTCAGCCGCGCCCGCCTGGTCACGCTGACCGGCCCCGGCGGCGTCGGCAAGACCCGCCTCGCCGCACGCATCGCGGCCCGCGCGGAACGCACCTTCCCCGACGGCGTCCGCTTCGTCCACCTGGCAGGCCTGCGCGAGCCCGAGCTGGTCCCGCTCGCCGTCGCCGACGCGCTCGGCCTCCACGACCACTCCGCCGGGCCGCCGGCTGACGCCCTCGTCGCCCATGTACGGGACCGCAAGGTGCTGTTGGTCCTCGACAACTGCGAACACCTGCTGCGGGCCTGCGCCCGGCTCGCGGCGGCGCTGCTGCGCGGCACCACGGGGGTGCGCATCCTCGCGACCAGCCGGCACCGGCTCGGTCTCACCGAGGAGAACCTCCTCGACGTACGACCGCTGCCGGTGCCCGATCCGGACGGCGACCTGTCCGCGGCCGACGGATACCCGGCGCTGGCCCTCTTCGCCGACCGGGCGGCCGCGGTCGTCCCCGGCTTCGCGCTGACCGCCGGCAACCGGGCCGCCGTCGCCCGCCTGTGCCGACGCCTGGACGGACTTCCCCTCGCCATCGAGCTCGCCGCGGTGCGCATGCGCGTGCTCGGTGTGGAACAGCTCCTGGAACGCCTCGACGACCGCTACCGCCTCCTCACCTCCGGCAGCCCCGCGGCCCTCCCGCGCCACCGGACCCTGCGGGCCGCGGTCGACTGGAGCCACGAACTGTGCACCGCACGCGAACAGCTGGTCTGGGCCCGCCTCTCGGTCCCGGCCGGCGGCTTCGACCTCGAGACGGCGGAGGCGGTCTGCGCGGACGGCGACCTCGTCCACGGCGCCGACGTGCTCGACGCGATCGCCGGCCTCGTCGACAAGTCCGTGCTCTCCCGGGAGCCGGGGCCGGACGGGGTGCGGTACCGGCTCCTGGACACGTTGCGCCATTACGGCCTGGAGATGCTGCGCGGGATGGAGGGCGAGGAGCTCGCCACCCGGCGCCGGCACCGGGACTGGATGCTGCGGCGGGCCACCGCCTGCGAACAGGCCTGGTTCGGTCCCGGCCAGCGGGAGATCGTCGCCCGGCTCCGCGCGGACCAGGACAACCTGCGGGCCGCACTGGACTTCAGCTTGCGAGGGGCGGGCGGGGCGGCCGCCGCGTCGGGCCCTGACGGGGTTTTCGGCGTGGGGGCCCCGGGCGCGGCGTCCGTCATGGCCGCGGGCCCCGGCGCAGCGGCCCGCTCCGCGTCCGGCTCGACCGCGTCGGCCACCTCGGCCGACCCCCGAGAGGGGGCCACGCCGACCCCCGCCGACACCCTCGCCGGGCTGCGGCTCGCCGGGACCCTCGCGGGCCCCGGCGCAGCGGCCCGCCCCGCGCCCGGCTCGACCGCGTCGGCCACCTCGGCCGACCCCCGAGAGGGGGCCACGCCGACCCCCGCCGACACCCTCGCCGGGCTGCGGCTCGCCGGGACCCTCTGGTTCTACTGGCATGCCTGCGGGGCTCCACGCGAGGGCCGTTACTGGGTCGAGCGGGCCCTGGAGGCCAATCCGGAGCCGACGTCCGAGCGGGCCCGCGGACTGTGGGTGGCCGGGCTGCTGGCCGGGTGTCCCGAGGACCTGACCAGGGGACTGCGCCGGGCCGAGGAAGCCCGGGAACTGGCCCGCGGTCTCGGGGACGCCGCCGAAGCCGCCCACGCCGCGTACGTCATCGGTGTCATCCGGCTCTTCGCCGACGACCTCTGCGCCGCGCTGGCCCACTTCGAGGCCGGCGTCGCCCGCGGGCCCGTCCCCGGCCAGCACCTCAGCCTCGTCGGCCTCGACCAGGTCGAACTCGCCTGCGCCCTCGGCTTCCTGGGCCACGCCGACCGGGCCGTCGAGGTGTGCGAGAAGACCCTGCGGCTCTGCGAGGAGCACGGTGAGGAATGGGTCCGCTCCTACGCCCTGCGCATGCTCGCCCTCGCCCACACCGTGAAACAGGACTGGCCCCGCGCCGAGCGGTACGCCCGCGAGGCCCTCCGGCTCAAACTCGCCGTCAACGACCTCATCGGCCTCGCCCTCACGCTGGACCTCACGGCGCGTATCGCGACGGAGCGCTCCGCGCACGAGCGGGCGGCCGTTCTCCTCGGCGGGGCCGACCGGGCCTGGGCCGCTGTCGACCAGGGCAGGTGGGGTTCCGAGGCGCTCAACTCCTTGCGGCGGGACACGGAGAGCCGGGCGGGGCGTGTCCTGGGCTCGACCGCGTTCACCGCCGCGTACGACCGGGGCGCCGCGCTCACCCTCCCCGAACTCGTCGGTCACGCCCTCCAGGAGCCGGGCCTTCCCGACGTCACGCCCCCCGCACCGGACAGACCCCAGGTCCGCCTCACCCCCCGGGAGGCCCAGGTCGCCGAACTCGTCGCCGAAGGCCTCGCCAACCAGCAGATCGCCGACCGCCTGGTGATCGCCCGCCGCACCGCCGAGGGCCACGTCGAACGGATCCTCAACAAGCTCGGCTTCAACACGAGAACGCAGATCGCGACCTGGGTCACGGCCCAGCGGTGACGGGTCCCAGCCACCCTCGTCCACCGAACACCCACCCCACCTGAAGGATCCCCCCATGAGCAGCCCCTTCGACCACCGCATGTCCATCCACTCCACCGACGACGAATTCCTCGCCAACGCCCTCCCCTTCCTCACGGAGGCGTTCAACACGCCCGACGAACCCCCGCCCGCAGCCATCGCCTCCCCCCACCACCTCGCCGTCCTCCGGGACACCCTCGGCATGGACGCCCAGCACGTCACCCTCATCGACCACACCGACTGGTACACCGGCTCCGCCGCGAACGCGGTCGCGCAGGGCGCCGGGTACCTCGCGGCGCATGCCGGGCCCGGCGGCCGCATCCACCTGCTCATGGAACCCGTCTGGAACGGCAGGGCCGGCCGTTCCCCCCGCGAGACCACGGAGTGGATCCGCTACGAGGCCCTCGCCAACCTCCTCTTCGCGCCGCTCGCCACCACCGCGCTGTGCGCCTACGACACCCGCACCGCGGGTCCCGCGATCATCGACGCGGCCCGCAGGGCCCACCCGGACACGGACGTGTACGAGGAGCCCGTACGCCTGGTCGCCGAGCTGAACGCCGTACCCCTGGCGCCGCCCCCGCCGGACGCGGAGCTCCTCACCGACCTGGCCGCCGACGCCGTACGGCTCGGGGTGCAGGCGCGTGGTCTCGCGCCCGCCGACGCGGAACTGTTCGCGACGGCCGTCGCCGAGGCGGCACAGGCCGTGGGGGAGCGGGCCGGTACCGCGCTGCTGTGGGGACAGGACACGCACTGCGTCTGCGAACTGCGCTCGCGACGCCGCGTGGGCGACCCCCTCGCCGGATTCGTCCCGCCGGACACCACCGACCTGGAGTCCGGCCAGGGGCTCTGGTACGCGCGCCAGGTGTGTGCGTACGTCGACGTACGCGACGACCGGGACGGGTCGACCGTACGACTGCAGTACGCGTAGTCGTACAGGTGTGGTGCAGGTATGGAATCAGGTAGTACTCCCCGTGTGCCCCGCCCCCGCGGGGGCCACCCTGTGAACATGCTGCGACTCTCCGGGGGACGCCTTCCGGATCCCGACCCTCGTTACGCCGCCTACCCCCAACCTCCCCTGGGAGCAGGTCACTCGAGTGTCGAGTACGAGCCCCGTCCGTCCGCGGTGCGCGAGGCCAGGGCCGAGGTCCGAAGACAGCTGGAGGGGTGGGGGCTCGCGGAGCGGGACGACCTGGTGGACACCGCCGAACTCCTCGTGAGCGAGCTGGTCACCAACGCCCTGCTGCACTCGGCCGGCCGCTTCACCCTCACTCTGTCCGCCGCGCACGGCCTGCTGCGCTGCGAGGTCGCCGACTCCGGCCGGCGCGTCCCGCGGGTGCTGGACGCCGGGGTCTCGGAGAGCGGCCGCGGGATGTTCCTGGTGGAGGCGCTCGCGCTGCGCTGGGGCTGGCACGAGGACGGGCCGGGCAAGACGGTCTGGTTCGAACTGGGTACCTGCGGGGGCGCCGGCTGCGGTGGACGCCCCCCGGGCGACCTCTGACTTCCTTCACCGCACGCCCTCTTGCCGGGTCGCGATCTTTAGGGTTTCTTGACCTTCATGGCGGACACCACGGACAACACAGTGACCGGTGAGGCGAACTCCGTACCGCGCAAGTCCAGTTGGCGGTACATCGGCCCGGGAATCGTCGTCGCCGCGACCGGCGTCGGCGCCGGAGATCTGGTCGCCACGCTCATCGCGGGCAGCAACTTCGGCTACACCCTGCTGTGGGCCGCGGTGATCGGCTGTCTGGTCAAGATCTCCCTCGCGGAGGCGGCGGGCCGGTGGCATCTGTCCACCGGCAGCACCCTGTTCGACGGCTGGGCGAGCCTGGGCCGCTGGACCACCTGGTTCTTCGCCGTCTACGTGGTGATCTGGGGCTTCGTGTACGGCGCGGCGGCGATGTCGTCGAGCGCGCTGCCCCTTCAGGCGCTGTTCCCGGACGTGATGGACCTCGAATGGTGGGCCATCGCGTGCGGTCTGGTCGGCCTGGTCTTCGTCTGGTTCAACAAGTACGCGGTGTTCGAGAAGGTCATGACGGTCCTGGTGGGCGTCATGTTCGTGGTGACGGTGTACCTGGCGATCAGGGTCACCCCGAACCTCCCCGACGCCTTCGCGGGCCTGCTCCCCGTCCTGCCCGACGAGAAGGACTCGATCCTCAACACCCTCGGTCTGATCGGCGGCGTCGGCGGCACGATCACGCTCGCGGCGTACGGCTACTGGGTCAACGCCAAGGGGTGGACCAACACCGGCTGGATGAAGGTGATGCGCCTCGACAACCGGGTCGCCTACATCACCACCGGCATCTTCGTCGTCGCCATGCTCTTCGTCGGCGCGGAACTGCTGCACAGCGCCGACGTGGCGATCGCGAGCGGCGACAAGGGGCTCATCCAGCTGAGCGACATCCTGGAGGACGAGTACGGGTCGGCGACCGCCAAGTTCTTCCTGATCGGCTTCTTCGCCACCTCCTTCACCTCGCTGATCGGCGTCTGGCACGGGGTGAGTCTGATGTTCGCGGACTTCGTGGCGCGGTACCGCGGCGGCGAGGCGGCGAAGGCCTCCGGCCAGGAGGTCGCGTCCGGCTCGCGCGAGCGCTCCTGGCCCTTCCGCGCCTATCTGCTCTGGCTGACGTTCCCCCCGATGGTCCTGCTCTTCCAGGGCCAGCCCTTCCGCCTGATCATCATCTACGGCGTCCTCGGCGCGGCCTTCCTCCCCTTCCTGGCCGGCACGCTGATGTGGCTGCTGAACACCTCCCGCACGCCCAGGGAGTGGCGCAACGGCCCCCTGAGCAACGCGATGCTGGCGATCGCGGGCCTGCTGTTCCTGGTCCTGTGCGTGAAGCAGATCTGGGACCAGCCGTGGTCGGAGTTCTTCTAACTGCCGCTCCACCACCGGGCGTCGAGCGCCATCTCCCGCATCTGGGCGATGGTCAGCGCCGGGGTCGCACGGGTCGCGGGCTCGTTCTGGGTGCCGGCGTTGAAGGCGCTGATCACCACGCGCCTGCCGTCGGCGCGCATGGTGTCGACGGTCCACATGACCTGGTCGCCCCTGTCCCCGGGACCCTGCTGCACGGCGACCCGGGTGCCGTCGGGCAGCGTCTCGGAGCTCGAGTCGAAGAGGTCACCGGCCACGTCCAGCATGTCGGGCTGCACATTGACCTGGACCATGCTCCGGCCCTTGCCGTCGTCGACCACGGCGTAGGCGAAGTCGCCGTCGTCGCTGCTCTTGGCGGTCACCTTCAACCCCTTCGGCAGCAGGGCCAGCAGGGCCAGCAGGTCGGTGCGGGCGTGCAGGTCGGAGCCGGGGAGCTCCGGCTCGGGGAGAGGCTCGGGGAGGGCGTTCGCGACGGTGCGCCACTCCTGCGCCGCCGCCAGCCGCGTCAACTGAGCCGGGTTCAGCGGGGGATCGGTCCGGGTGACGGGCTTGTCCTTCTCGGCGGCCGCGTTCCACTCGCTCACGGTGATGTGCTGCCCGGTCGGGGTGACCAGCTCGGCGGTCCAGAGCTTGGTGTCCGCCACCCGGCGGTCGGGATACTCGTACCCCTGGAGCACGGTGACCACGGAGCCGTCGGCGAGCCGGCTCGTGTTGCAGGCGTCGTACGGGATGGCCAGCCGGTCGGGGCACCGGGCCGCCTGCCGGGCCGTCGTACCGCCCGGCTGCACCCGGCCCACGGTGACCCCGATGGCCGCGGCGCCCTTGCCGTCGTCGAAGACGAGCCCGGCGGACGGCGCCGGCACCTTCCGGGCGTCGGTCGGCTCGGTGCCCGTCCCGCGCTCCTCGCTGAAGTCGCCCTTGGGCAACAGGCTCTTGAGGGTCTCGATCATCTCCTCGTCGGTCGCGAGCCTGGCCGTGATGCTCGGCTTCGGCTTGGCGGAGGCCGTCACGGACGACGGCACGGCCTCGGTCGCCGTACCGCCCGGCCGCAGGACCAGCGCCCCGCCCACGCAGGCGAGCACGACGCCCGCGGTGCCCCCGGCGACGGCGGCCCGCCGCACGAACCGCGTGCGCCGGCCATGCGCCTCGCCGCGCGCGGCGAGGGCAGTGCGATCGGTGTCGAACCCGCCGCCGGTCTCGTGCAGGGCGGCGGCGAGCCGCTCCTCGAAGGGGTCCTCGTGCTGGTCTGCGAACATGGCGAAGCCACCGTTCCGGTCGGTCGGACGAAAGGGAAGTCAGGGGGCCGGTCAGGGCCGGGCGTAGGCGCCGATGTCCTCGCCGAGGAGTTCGCGCAGCTGCTTGAGGGCTCGGGTGCAGCGCGTGCGGACGGCTGCCGCGCTCGCGTTGAGGACACCGGCGGTCTCCTCGATGGAGCGGTCCTCCCAGTAGCGCAGGACGACCACGGCCCGGTCCTTGGCGGGCAGCCGGGCGAGGGCGTCGAGCAGCGTCAGCCGCAGGGGCGTGTCGACACCGGCGGCGGCCACCTCCGGCAGGACATCGGTTGCGCGTTCTCTGCTGCTGCGGCGGCGCTGATGGGTCAGGAACACCCGGACCAGGACGGTCTGCGCGTAGGCCGCGGGGTTGCCGACGACGGAGATCCGGCTCCAGCGGACGTAGATCCGCCCGAGCGACTCCTGCACCAGGTCCTCCGCGAGATGGGTGTCACCCGCGGTCAGCAGACACGCCGACCGGTACAGGTGTCCGGCCCGGGCGGCGGCGAACTCCGCGTATTCGTCCGCGCGGGCCTTTCTCATGTGTTCCCCCTTGGTGCTGTGCGCCCGGCTCTGGAAGAGGTCCTCACTTCACTGACGCTGTGGGGTGGGGAGAATGTTTCACATGACTTGGAAGCAGTCCGCGACGCCAGGGGACGGATGCCGATGACCACCCCGCCACCGCCCCACGGCAACCCGCCCCAGCCGTACGGCGCCCCGCCGGGTTTCGGCCCGCCGCCGCCCCCGTCCGCCTTCGCTCCTCAGCCGCCCCAGGAGGTGCCCGAGGGCCCGGAGTTCATGGCCGTGGACCGGCACAACTCCGTCGTCGTCGACTCCGCGGGCGTCGCCTTCGAGGACCACGGGCACTCCGCCGAGTTCCCCTGGCACGAGATCCGCAGCGTCCACTACAAGGCCGGGCCGAGCGGCAAGACCCTGATGATGGCCGTCATCCACCTCGACGGCCGCTTCTACGAGTGCGTCGTCGACGCGAAGAGCCGGGACACCCTGGGCCAGTGGTTCGCCCAGCTGGCACCGGTCCTCGGGTACTACCGGCCACTGGCGTGACGGTGGACGATCGGTGAGACGGGCCGGGAAGTCATGGCGGTCGTCCAGAGCGACAACCCGGCCGCGTCCTGACCAACGGCTACGGCAACCCGTGCACGTGCGGTCCCACCGTGTTGGACCACGCGTTGCCCGCCGCCGCGTCCCAGTTCGTCGACCAGGTCATGGCGCCGCGCAGGTCCGGGTAGGTCTTCGACGGCTTGAAGGAGCCGCACCCCGTGCCCTTCGTCAGGCAGTCCAGCGCGTTGTTCACCACGGAGGGCGAGACATAGCCGCTGCCCGCCCCGCTGGTGGACGCCGGCAGACCCAACCCCACCTGGGACGGGGAGAGCCCGCCCTCCAGCTGGATGCAGGCCAGGGCGGTCAGGAAGTCCACCGAGCCCTGGGAGTACACCTTGCCGTCGCAGCCCAGCATCGAACCGCTGTTGTAGTACTGCATGTTGACGACCGTGAGGATGTCCTTCACGTTCAGCGCGGTCTGGAAGTACGCGTTGGACGTCGACTGCATGTCGATGGTCTGTGGCGCCATCGTGAGGATCAGACCCGGCCCCGCCTTTGCCGACAGCGATCGCAACGCCTGTGACATGTACGCCGCGTTGAGCCCGTTCTCCAGATCGATGTCGACCCCGTCGAAGCCGTACGTCTGCATCAGCGCGTACACCGAGTTCGCGAAGTTCGCCGCCGACGTCGGGTCGTTCACCGAGACCGTGCCGTTCTGGCCGCCCACGGAGACGACGACCTTCTTCCCGGCCGCCTGCTTCGCCTTGATGTCCGCCTTGAACTGGTCGACCGTGTACCCGCCGAGCCCGGCCGAGTCCAGGGCGAAGGTCACGGCGCCCGGAGTCGTCGTGGCGTCCGCAAAGGCGACCGCGATGATGTCGTACTGCGACTGCACCGCCGACAGCTTCTGGACCGTCGCCCCGTTGTTGAAGTTCTGCCAGTACCCGGTGACCGCGTGCTTGGGCAGTGCGCTGCCCCCGTCGCCCGGGGAAGCGGTCGTCGTCCCCGTCACCGCGCCCGACTTCACGGACTCACCAGCCGAGTTCACCGCCGTGACCTGGAAGCTGTACGAGGTGGAGGCGGCCAGTCCGGTCACGGTCGCCGACGCCCCGGTCACCGCCGTGATCTTCGTACCGTTCCGGTAGACGTGGTAGCCCGTCGCGCCCGGCACCGCGTTCCAGGACAGGGAGACGGACGAGGAGGACGTGCCGGAGACCGCCAGGCCGGCCGGTGCCGCCGGGATCGTAGGAGCGGGATCGCCCCCGCCGCCCCCGTCCGGGCCGAGCACCGAGACGTCGTCCGCGAGGTACGCGGCCTGTCCGTACCAGCCGTGCGTGTAGACCGTCACGGAGGTCGTCGAGGCGCCCGTCGTGAAGGTGGTCGTCAGCTGCTTCCAGGAGGCGGTGTCAGGGGTCCAGGTCGACACGTCCGTCGTGCCGGTGCCGGTCGCGCCCAGGTAGGCGTAGCCGCCCTGCACCCAGGCGCTCAGTGTGTACGTGGCATTCGGCCTGACGGCCACCGTCTGGACGCACTTGGCGTTGTCCTGCCCGGCCGGCGTCGCCTTCAGCGCGGCCGAGCCGCCGTGCACGGGGGAGGAGACGGTCGTACCGCTGTTCGCCGAACAGGTCCAGTTGGTCAGGCCGGACTCGAAGCCGGCGTTCTTGGCGTTGTTGACGTCCGCGGCGGACGCGGGGCCCGCGACTCCCAGGGCGAGGGCCGTAGTGAGGGCCGCGGTCCAGAACCGTGCCGGTCTTCTGTTGAGTATGGGCATGACAACAGGGTTGGTCCAGACCAATCCCGCTGTCAAGGATGCTGCCGGGATGGGTATGCAACCGGCCTTTCTCTGGCGCGCGCACGTGGCAAGTGCGCCCCATCTGGGCAGTAATCGCCCGCTTTTGATCCCTCGCGCAGGCCAGGAAGTCACAGAATCGCTGTTCTCCGGCCATAGAGCCGTGGTTACAGTGCTCAGGTAGTCACGCAGTGAAGTCGACCGGGTGCGCCGGAGTGATCCGTCGGACCCACGGGCATGGGATACGGGGAGCTGCGCGTGCCAACTGCCATCGCAGTGACCGGTGCCGACATGGCGCTGCCGGCACAGGACGAGCGGACTCTGCCCGCCGTCGTGCTCGACGGCCTCGGCCGGCAGCCGCTCGACCACTCGCTCGCCGCCCTCCAGACGCTGATCGACCAGCACGGCCATGTGATCGTGGTGTACTCCCGTGCCGTGCCTCCGGCGGTGGACCAGCGGCTGCGCACCGTGCGGTCCCTCCTGGAGAGCGACCGCATCGCCCTGTTCCAGCCCGATCTGCCACCCTTGGGGATCGCCGTCCTGGCCCGCCAGTTGAGACAGCTGGCCTCCTGCGACCTCAGCCCGGGCGTCCTCGCCTCGGCGGGCCGGCTGCTCACCCACTACCTCCATGCGGGCGCGCTCCTCGGCTCGGTGGCCAAGCTCGACCGGGTCCCCGTCGGCCTGAAGTCGCACGCCAAGTCCTGGGTGCCGGGCAGTCAGTTCGCCGTGCTCGCCCACCCCCAGCCGCAGCTCGTCAGGATCGCCCCGGACGCCACGCTCGCCGGCCCGGAGTTCGCCACCTCACTGCTGGTAGCCCGCGGTCAGCTCCAGTCCGACTGGGTCTCCGGGGTGCTGGCCAAGTCCTGGCGGATCCAGGGGCTGCGCGAGAACCCGCTGCCCGCCGAGTCCGCCGAGTGGTGGGGTACCGGCAAGCTGATCGAGTTCTGCAGCTTCCTGCCCGATCTGTCCGTCCTTTACCAACTGGTCACCTCGGTACGGCAGAACATCTGTCACTGGTGCGGTATCGACGTCATCGGTGACCGCTGCGTGTTCTGTTCGGCCACCGCACCCGTGACGCCCGTTCCCCAGCAGCAGCAACAGCAGCGACAGCACCAACTGCCCGCCGGGTGAGCCGTACCGGATCGCCCCCGTCCCCGATTCCGCTCGACCGAGCCCCCCAACGAGGTTGTACGGTTCAATGAACTCCCGTCAGCGCCGCGGCGTGATACTCCTGCTTCTGTCGGTCCTGGGCGCCCTCGCGGCCTTCGCCGGCGTGCTCTCCGTCATCGACGACGTGAAGTCCAAGGTCGGGCCCGAGGTCACGGCGTACGAGGTTCGGAAGAACATCCAGCCGTACACCAAGCTCACCGCGGACCAGTTCGAGAAGACGGAGATGCCCGAGCGCTGGCTGTCGGCGAACGCGATCACCGATCTCGCGGACATCCGCGACAAGATCGCCGTCACGACCCTCAAAGCGGGCTCCCTGCTGCAGAGCGACATGATCGTCGACCAGCCGGCCCTCCAGCCCGGGCAGCAGGAGGTCGCCATCATGATCGACGCGGCGACCGGCGTCGCCGGCAAGATCACGCCGGGCTCCTCGGTCAACGTGTACGCCACCTTCGAGGGCCAGCGGGAGGGTGATCCCGACCAGTCCAAGATCATCGTGACGAACGCGCGGGTCCTCGATGTCGGTGACCTCACCCCGCTCCAGCCGGACGCCGACGACCGCACCCGCGCGGCGACCGAGGCCCGCCCCATCACCTTCGCCCTCTCCGCCCTCGACGCCCAGCGCATCACGTACGCCGAGTCGTTCGCCAAGCGGGTCCGGCTCGCCCTGGTCGCGCCGGGCGAGACCGGGACCGTGCCCGAGCAGGAGCGCACGTACGAACTCGCGAAGGACAAGTGAGAGGCCGCCATGCCCACGAGGATCCTTCCGGCAGTCGGCGACGCGGACGCGGTCCGCTCCCTCACCACGCTGCTCAGCCAGCTGCCGGACGCCGAGCCGGTCGTCCCGGTGACCGACTCCACCCAGCTCATCGACACCCTCGCGCGCCTGGCGTCCGAGTCGATCGACGAGCTGCCCGAGGTCGTCGTGGTGCACGAGCGGATCGGGCCCGTCCCGGCCCTGGAGCTGATCCGTGAGGTCGCCCTGCGCTTCCCGGCCGTCGGCGTCATCCTCGTCACCTCCGACGTCAGCCCCGGCCTCTTCCAGGCCGCCATGGACTACGGCGCCCGCGGCCTGATCTCCCTCCCGCTCGGCTACGAGGAGCTCGCCACCCGGGTGCACGCGGTCGCCCAGTGGTCGGTGGGCGTACGACGGCACCTGGGCGCCGTCACCGACGTGTTCACCGGCGTCGGCGGCACCGTCGTCACCGTCAGTGGGGCGAAGGGCGGTGTCGGCGCCACCACGACCGCCATCCAGCTCGCTCTCGCCGCCCAGGCCTCCGGCCGCACCACCGCCCTGCTCGACATGGACCTCCAGACCGGTGATGTCGCCTCCTATCTGGACGTCCAGTTCCGCCGCTCGGTCGCCGACCTCGCCACCATCACCGACATCTCCCCGCGCGTCCTCGCCGACGCCGTCTTCCCCCACGACACGGGCCTCGCGCTGCTGCTCGCCCCCGGCGAGGGCGAACGCGGCGAGGAGGTCACCGAGCGCGCCGCCCGCCAGATCGTGAGCGCCCTGCGCTCCCGCTACGAGGTCGTGGTGGTCGACTGCGGGGCACAGCTCAGCGGGGCCGGCGCGGCAGTCGTGGAGATGGCCGACACGGCCCTGCTGGTCACCACGCCCGACGTGGTCGCCGTACGCGGCGCCAAGCGTGCCGTGCGCATGTGGGACCGCCTCCAGGTCCGCAAGGCCGAGGAGACCACCGTCGTCGTCAACCGGCACAGCCGCGCCACGGAGATCCAGCCCGCGCTCATCCAGAAGATCACCGGCACCGGCGTCGCGGCGACCGTGATCCCGGCGAACTTCAAGGAGCTCCAGGGCGCGGTGGACGCGGGCCGGGTCCACGAACTCGACGCCAAGGGCACGGTGAAACAGGCCCTGTGGACGCTCGCCGGTGAACTGGGCCTGGTCAAGGGCTCGGAGGCGAACTCCCATCGCAACGGCGGCCGGGAGCGCGGCGCGCTGACCTTCCGGCGGCGCAGGGAGCTCGGGAGATGAGCGGGCGGCGGGACGAGGGGCAGGTGACCATCGAGTTCCTCGGGATGACCCCGCTGATCCTGATCACGCTGGTGTTGTTGTGGCAGTTCGTGCTGCTGGGATACACGTTCACGCTCGCGGGGAATGCTGCGGACGAGGCGGTACGGGCCGCGACGGCGGCCCCGCCGGGGGAGCGGGAGGCCGCGTGCGAGCAGGCGGGACTGGACAAGCTGCCCGGCGCCTGGACCGGCCAGGTGGACTGCGCCACCGGCGGCGGCTACGTCACGGCCGATGTCCACCTGGACGTCCCCGTCCTCTTCCCGGGCGCGATCGCCTTCCCCTTCCAGGTCGACGGACACGCGGGCGCCGTGGAGGAGGACAGGGACTGAGATGTCGTACTCCCGGAAGAGCACGCGCGACCGCGGCCAGGTGGCCCTCGAGTACCTGGGCTTCATCCCGATCCTGATCCTCGTCGCCATGGCGGGCGTCCAGATCGGGCTCATCGCCTACACCGCCCAGCAGGCCGGTACGGCGGCCAGGGCCGGGGCGCGGGCCGCCTCGCTGGACCGGAGCGCGCAGGAGGGCTGTGTGAACGCCATCAGCGACTGGCTGTCCGTCGACTGCGCCGAGGGCGGGGGCGGCGACTCGGTCACCGTCACCGCCACCGTCCAGATCCCGTCGATCGTCCCGGGCTGGGACTTCGATCCCGCCGTCAAGACCGCCACCATGCCGCTCGACCACTGAACGAGGTACTCATGAGTCTGCGGTCCCGCATCAACACCCCCGAGGAGAACGGCAGCCGGGGCGAGGACGGCCACATCGTCTCCTCCTACCGGGCCAAGCTCCTGGAGGAGATCGACCTCGCGGAGATGAGCTCGCTGGCGGCGGCCGAGCGCCGGGCCCGCCTCGAGCGGGTGCTCGGGCACATCATCAGCCGTGAGGGTCCGGTGCTGTCGACGGTCGAACGCTCGCAGCTCATCCGGCGGGTGGTCGACGAGGCTCTGGGACTCGGCATCCTGGAGCCGCTGCTCGAAGACGCCTCCATCACCGAGATCATGGTCAACGGCCCGGACTCGATCTTCGTCGAACGCGGCGGCCGCGTCGAGCAGTTGCCGCTGCGCTTCCCGTCCCACGACCAGCTGATGCAGACCATCGAGCGAATAGTCTCCACGGTCAACCGGCGCGTGGACGAGACGAACCCGATGGTGGACGCGCGCCTCCCGTCCGGCGAGCGGGTGAACGTCATCATCCCGCCGCTCTCCCTGACCGGCGCGATCCTCACGATCCGCCGCTTCCCCCGCTCCTACACGCTGCAGGAACTGGTCGGCTTCGACTCGCTCGACGAGAACATGCTGTACCTGCTGGCGGGCCTGGTGCAGGCGCGCTTCAACATCATCGTGTCCGGCGCGACGGGCACGGGGAAGACGACCCTGCTCAACGCGCTGTCCGGCCTCATCCCGGAGGGCGACCGCATCATCACCATCGAGGACTCGGCCGAACTCCAGCTCCAGCAACGGCACGTGGTCCGGCTGGAGTCGCGTCCGCCGAACGTGGAGGGCCAGGGCCGGGTCACCATCCGCGACCTGGTCCGCAACTCGCTGCGCATGCGCCCCGACCGGATCGTGGTCGGCGAGGTCCGCGGCGGCGAGTCCCTCGACATGCTCCAGGCGATGTCGACGGGCCACGACGGCTCCCTCGCCACCGTCCACGCCAACAGCGCGGAGGACGCGCTGATGCGGCTGAAGACCCTGGCCTCGATGTCGGAGGTGGAGATCCCCTTCGAGGCGCTGCACGACCAGATCAACAGCGCGGTCGACGTGATCATCCAGCTCACCCGGTTCGCCGACGGTGCCCGCCGGATCACCGAGATCGCCCTGCTCGACAGCCACGGCAGCGAGCCGTACCGGCTGGCCACGGTGGCCCGCTTCGACGCCCAGCCCATGGCGGCGGACGGCCGGATCTACGGCCGGTTCGAGTACTTCCCGCTTCCGCGCCGTACCGTCGACCGCCTCTACATGGCGAGCCAGCCCACGCCCCAGGCCTTCGGCGTGGCCCAGTCCGCGAACCAGTTGGCCATCCGAGAAGCCAGGTAGGACCCACCCCCATGGACCTCCAGACCCTAGTCACGCTCACCATCGGCGCCACCCTGGTGACCTGCGCGCTCGCCGTCGTGGGCGTCCACTTCTACGCCAGGGGACGGGCCCAGCGGGCGGCGCTCGTCGACCGGCTGTCGGCCGCGAGCCAGGTGCCGTACACCGGCCGCCGCCGGCACTTCCGCGACCTGGACCGACGGCTGCGCCGCACCCGGCTCGGCAGGCAGCTGGAACTGAGGCTGGCGGCGACCGGGTTGGACGTGACGCCGGGCGAGTTCTTCGCCGCGATGGTCGGGCTCGTCGGAGGTCTGTGGCTGATCGGCCAGGCGACCCTGGCGCCCTTCTTCGGCCCGCTGGCCGGTCTGGCGGGCGTCTGGGCGGCCGTGCAGTTCCTCAACTGGCAGCGGCAGAAGCGCATCGAGAAGTTCATCAACCAACTCCCCGAACTGGCCCGCATCCTGGCCAACGCCACCCACGCGGGCCTCGCCCTGCGCACCGCGATCGGCATGGCGGCGGAGGAGCTGGAGGCACCGGCGGGGGAGGAACTGGCGAAGGTGGCCAACCAGTTGGCGGTGGGCGTGTCGATGGAGGACGCGCTGGACGAGATGGCGAAGCGACTGCCGTCCCGGGAGCTGGTGGTCCTGGTGACGACCCTGGTGCTGTCGAGCCGGGCCGGCGGCCAGGTGGTCAGTGCCCTGCGGAACCTGACCGAGACGCTGGAGGAGCGCAAGGAGACCCGGCGCGAGGTCCGCACCCAGCTCTCCCAGGTGAACATGACGTCGTACGCGGTCCCGGTCCTGGGCATCGGCTCACTGTTCCTGATGAACGGCGTCAAGGACGGCGCGCTGGAACGCATGACGGGCTCACCACTCGGCCAGGGGGCGGTGATCATCGCGTTCGCCCTGTACGCGGTGGGATTCATCCTGATCCGCCGCCTGTCCCGGATCGACGTCTGAGGGGGCGGCCATGATCGGTATCGGACTGGCCCTGTTGATGGCCGTGAGCGTGTGGGGCGTCTTCGCCGGCATCCGCATGTACCGGGCGGAGGCGAAACTGCCGAGCGACCTGGTGCTGGCACTGGAGGTCGGATCGACCCGCACCGGCGCGGTGGACTCCCTCATCGACCGCATGGGCATGCGCTACGCCCCCGCCGTCCTGCGGCTGATGGGCCCCAAGCAGGTCGCCAAGTACCGCCGCAAGATCGACCTGGCGGGCAACCCCGGCGGCCTGACCATCCACCGCTACGCGGCCCGCAGGGCGGTGTACGGCTTCCTGGGCGCCCTGGGTTTCCTGGTCTTCCTCCTCCGCGGCCAGATCCTGGTGGCCCTGCTCCTGCTGGCCTTCGGGGCGTTCTGGACGGAGGTCGGCATCTGGTCGGCGATCCGGGTCAGGAAGGACGTCATCGAGCGCACGCTCCCCGACTTCCTGGACGTGCTGGCGGTGGTGGTGAGCGCGGGCCTGGGCTTCCGCCAGGCGCTGGACCGCGTGGCCTCCAAGTACGAGGGCCCCTGGGCCGACGAACTGCGCATCACACTCCGCCAGATGGACCTGGGCATGAGCCGCCGCCAGGCCTTCGCGGAGCTGCGCCGCCGCAACGACTCCGAACAGGTCGCGATGTTCGTGACGGCGCTGCAGCAGGGGGAGGAGTTGGGCGCGCCCATCGTGGACACCCTGGTCTCCCTGGCCAAGGACATGCGCCGTACGGACGCCCAGAACGCCCGCCGCAAGGCCGCCCGCGCGGTCCCCAAGGCCACCATGATGATCACCACCTTCATGGTCCCGGCCACGATGCTCCTGCTGGCCGCGGGACTGCTGCTCGGCTCGGGCACCGACTTCGGCACGATCACGGGGAAGTAGGGGGCCGGGCGATGTCGATGACGGGTGTGCGCAGGACGGGGCGGGGGCGTGGCGCGGCCGCCGAAGGCCGGGTCGGGCCCTCCGACGTACCCGCAATGGACATCCAGGTCAACGCCCTGCAGGCCATGTGCCGCCAGGTCTTCGGCTTCCGGCTGGCCATGATCGCCCTCGCCGCCCCCGCCGCCCTCCTCAACGCCAACCCCGGCCTCGGCACCCGTCTCGTCGGCGCGGCGGTCGTCGTCACCTTCATGGTGTCGTACGCCCTCTTCAGGGACTGGGAACGCTTCGGCCCCCTCCTCCTGCGCCACCCCACCCTCCTCGCCGCGGACACCCTCTTCGCCAGCCTCCTCCTGATCTCCGCGGGCCCCGACACCACGCTCGCCTACGTCAGCGTCTGCACCCCGCTCCTCGCCGGTATCGCCTACAGCTGGCGAGGCGCCGCGGTCTTCGCGTCCCTGCAGTCCCTGATCCTGCTCCTGGCCCAGACAGCCCTCCCGCACCCGAACACGACTCCCGCCGAGATGCTTCTCCTCCCGGGTTTCTGCGTGATCACGGGCGCGGTCGGCTCCACCCTGCGCAACCTCCTGCTCCGCTTCGGCACGGCGACCCAGGCCCTCACCGCGATGAAGGCCCGCCTGGCGGTGGCGGAGGCGATCAGCGAGGAACGGGCCCGCCTGGCGCGGGAGATGCACGACTCGGTGGCGAAGACCCTCCACGGCGTGGCGCTGGCGGCGGAAGGCCTGGCGACGTCGGCGGCCGCCCCCGCCCCGGACCCGGCCCTGCTCGAACGACAGGCCGGACTGGTGGCCCGAGCGGCCCGCAGAGCGGCGACAGAGTCCCGCGAACTCCTGACGGATCTGCGCCGGGACCAGGCCCCCACCACGGACGTACTCGAGGAACTGGCCGCCCGCACAAGGAACTTCAGCGCACGTACGACCCTCAAGGCGACCTACCGGGCCCCCACCCACCCGCACCCCGCGCTCGCCGTCCCGCACCCCGTGGCCCGCCAACTCCTCACCATCACCGAGGAGGCGATGGAGAACGCCCACCGGCACGCCGAGGCCACACGCATCGACGTCACCGCGGACGTGGACCCCGACCACGAACTGCTCAGCATCAGCGTCCAGGACGACGGCCGCGGCCTCCCCCCGGACACCACCCTCGACGCACTCCGCCGCTCCGGCCACTTCGGCCTGGTCGGCATGGTGGAACGCGCCGAGTCGGTGGGCGCCCGTATCCACATCGGCGAGGGCGCGGACGCGAAGGGCACGGAAGTACTCCTGGAACTGCCCTTGCCACTTCCGCGGGCGGACCGATGACCACCCGCCCCACCACGAGAGGAGGCCGCGACATGCCGGACGACCCCCAGCACCCCGCCCCACCGATCGCGCTGTTCCCGACGGCCCAGCCCACCCCCGTCCGGATCGTCGTCGCCGACGACAACCCGGTGGTCCGAGCGGGCCTCACCGCCCTCCTCACGGGCCGCGAGGACATCACGGTCGTGGCGGAGGCGGCGGACGGCCGCGAGGCGTACGAGGCCGCGAGCCGGCACCACCCGGACGTGATCCTCCTGGACGTCCGGATGCCGGGCGTCGACGGGCTCTCGGCGCTGCCGTACCTCGTGCCGATCGCCCCGGTGCTGATGCTGACGTACAGCGGAGAGCCGGAGACCGTCCAGGAGGCGCTGCGCAGGGGAGCCGACGGCTACCTCGTCCACGGCGAGTTCACCGCGGACCAGCTCGTGCTGGCCGTCAGGGACACCGTGCAGGGCCGCACCCACCTCACGCCCACGGCGGCGGGCGCGCTGCTGACCCAGCTACGCGATGCGAATGCACACGTAAACCCCCATCTTCCGGTTCCTGCACCGCCGTTTCCCCTCAAAGGGCTTTCGCAACTGCAATCATCTGTGGGACAGTCGTCATCGGACCGGTCGCGTTTCCAACTCAGCGCGAGGGAGGCGGAGATCATGAACCTCATCGCATCCGGCATGAACAACCAGCAGATCGCCGCCGCCTGCTTCATCAGCGAGAAGACCGTCAAGAACCACATCAACCGCATCTTCGCCAAGCTCCACAGCACGAGCCGCTCCGAGGCCGCCGCGAAGTGGCTGGGCACGGCGCCGAGTTCGGGCCGAGGGGTGGGGTGAGCGGTGTCGATGCGAGGTTGGGCCCGGATTTGGGCCCAGGGGCCCTGCGCCGATCGGTATCCGCAGGTCTACGTTCCGGTTGTCGACAGCGACGACGCCGAAGGGGCCCGCCATGAACAACCGGTTCAACGACGACAAGGGTCAGACCGCGGTCGAGTACCTGGGCATCATCGCGGTGGTGGTGGCGATTGTGCTGGCGATCACGGGGACGGACATCGGCAACACGATCTACGACGCCATCACCGAGCAGATCGCCAACGTCACCGGCGGCTGACGCGCCTCTACTCGCACAGCGACGCAGGGCAGGCCTTCCCCATCTACATCACGGTGGTGGGGGGCCTGCTCCTGCTTGCGTTCGCCTATCTCGCCGTCGGCCAGGCCGCGGCCAACCGGAACAGCGCCCAGACCGCGGCCGATGCGGCGGCACTGGCGGCGGCCCTGGACACCCGGGACAAGCTCACCGACGAGTGGGTGGAGAACATCCTCGACCCCACCAAGTGGCACGACATCTTCGACGGCGGGGGAGTGATGTTCGGAGGTTGTGCCCGGGCGACCCAACTGGCGGCGCAGAACGACGCGAGCGTGCAGTGCGATGCCCACCCGGAGTGGGCGCTCCCGGGCTACGAAGTCGAGGCCACGACCAACCAGAGCGTCGGTGAATCCATCGTCCCCGGCACCGAGGGCGAGCATTCGACCGAGCGCGCCCGCGCCGTGATCGAGCCGCGCTGCGATTTCGAGCTGCCCGGAACGGGTGCCGACCCGGACGTGCTCCCGAAGCTCACGTGCGACGACGGAATCGACTGGCCCTTGGACCCGACGGACCTCACGAATCTCCCGAAACCCGAGGATCTCTTCGACGTCCACCTGGCGGACTGACAAGCTGACGACACCAGCGACGAAGGAAGCAGAGTGATGAGCATTCGGTTCACGGCGAAGGCCCGCAGGGGGATCGTCGCGCTGACGGTCGCGGCCGGACTGGCCGTCGGTGTGGCCGGCTGCGGTGGAGGGGGCGGAGACGACAAGAAGCCCGAGGCTTCGGCTTCCGCCTCCCGGGGAGACGGGTCCCAACCCAGTACTCAGGAGGGGCAGGCGGACGTGCCCTTGGCGGAGTTGAAAGGCCAGGACGGGCTGCTGCTCCAGATCACCTCCGCCGCGCGGGACGCCGGCGGCTTCGTCACTGTGAACGGGAACCTGAAGAACGACAGCGACAAGAGCGTGGTCGTCCCCGCGGCGGTGCGGGGTGACGAGACCGAGATCGTCCGGAACGGCCGATCGCTGGGCGGTGCAACTCTCGTCGATTCGAAGGGCAAGAAGCGGTACTACGTCCTCCGGGACACCGACGGTCGCCCGCTGACCACTACAGGCTTCTCGACCCTCAAGGCGGGCGAAAGCATCGCCGTGTTCATGCAGTTCCCGGCACCGCCCGAAGGCACAACGGAGATGGCCTTCCAACTCCCCACCTTCGCCTCCGCCCCCATCCAGATCTCCGGATGACGCCCACCATGACCGCCACCCGAACCCCACCCCGCCTGGCCCTCGCCATCACGGTCGCCTCGCTCATGGCGGCGCTGACCCTCACCCCGGCACAGGCCGACGACGGCCCCAGCGTGCCCCCGGGCACCGAACCCTCCGCCACCGCACCCGTCGAGGTGGACCCCAACGACCCGGATCTGAAGCTCCCGGAAGGCGCCACCCTCGCCGAACCGAAGGTCCTGGACATCAAGCAGGTCGTCGAGGACCAGAGCGGAGACGAACGGCGCGAGGACACCAACGCGGACGTGAAGTTCGCCCTCCAGGCGGAGGTCCTGTTCGGCAAGGACAGCGCGAAGCTGAACGGCGAGGCGAAGGCCCGTATCTCCGCGATCGCGGCGGAGATCAAGAACCAGAACGCCACCCGGATCCGCGTCTTCGGCTTCACCGACAACCTCGGCAGCTACGCCCACGGCCGCACGCTGTCGCGTCAGCGCGCCAACGCCGTACAGGACGTCCTCGACCAGGAGTTGAAGGACTCGGGCATCACCTACGAGGTCCGCGGCTACTCCGAGGACTACCCGATCGCCTCCAACTCGACGGAGTCGGGCCGCAAGAAGAACCGCCGAGTCGAGGTGTCCTTCCCCCGGGGGGAGAACTGACCGACCGGGATGGTCGGGCCCTCACCAGGTCACCGGCAGCTCTTGAAGTGCTCTCCCGGCTGAAGCCGGGAGATTCCTGCTTACCTTGCGGCAGCGGGTTTGACGCGCTTTGCGCGCCTGACGACTGCCCTCCCGGCAGCCGGGATGAGCGCGAGGCCCATCCGGTACAGATGTAAGACGTTGCGGGCTGCGTTGTGGTCGGCGTTGCCCGACCAGCCGCAGTCCGGGTTCTTGCACACGAACACGGCCTGGGACTCCCGGCTGCCGGGCGTGGTGCGGCCGCAGGAGGAGCAGCGCCTGGAGGTGCCGGGGGCGGGGACCTTGGCCAAGGTGCCTCCCAGCTGGGCGGTCTTGTACGTCAGCATGGTGACGGTGCGCCCCCAGGCCTCCCCGTTGATGGAGCGGTTCAGCCCGGATTTCTGGGCAACGTTCCTTCCCGGCTCCTCGACGGTTCCCTTGGCGGACTTGACCATGTTCGTGATGGTGAGTGCTTCGACAACGACCGTGCCGTATGTGCGGGCTATGGCGGTGGTCGTCTGGTGCTGCCAGTCCAGGGCCCGGCGCTTGGCTTTCGCGCGCAGTCCCGCGATCTGGTCGTAGGTGCGGTGCAGCCGGCGGCTGGTGGGCTCGCCAGGCTTGCGGTGCCGCTTGCGCTGCGCGGCACGCTGCTCCAGGTGCAGGAGCCTTGCCTTCTCCTGGCCGGTCAGCCATGCGCCGTGCTCGTACGTCTCACCGTCCGAGAGGGCGAGGCCGAGCTGAAGCAGTTCAACGGCGAACACGACCACGTCCACCTGCTCGTGCACTACCCGCCCAAGGTCCAGCTCTCCAAGCTGGTCAACTCCCTCAAAGGCGTCAGCTCCCGCAGGCTGCGCCAGGAGTACGACAGCCACGTCCGCCGGTACTTGTGGGGTGGACACTTCTGGTCCGGCTCCTACTTCGCAGGATCATGCGGCGGGGCACCCCTGACCGTCGTCAAGCAGTACATCGAAAACCAGCAGCGCCCCGTCTGACCGCCACCCCCGAGGCGCAGAGCACTCCGGCGCTTCGCGCCTCCGGGCCAAGGATGGCCTTCACCCCCGCCCTGAAGGGCGGAGCACTGGCCAAGATCAGAGGTAGACGACCTGGAGTTCCAGACGGGCCAGGGGCTGACCCAGGCTCTGGTGGATGCCGAAACCGAAGGCCATGTGACGACGGGCGTCGCGGCGGACGTCGAGGCGTTCGGGGTCGGGACGAACGGACACCCCGCCGCCCGGGGCATCGGGAAGTCGGGGAAGGTCTCGTCCTGCGTGTCGACAGGGGCGTTGGTCATGACACTCCTCGGTGGGGGGAAGGAAGCCGAGGACATCGAACCCGGCCAGCCTGACAACTCCCCGTCAGACGGCTACGAGCCCGATTGGCCGGATCATGCGGCGAGAGCGGAGTGATCCCGCCACGGGAGGGGGCTGAGGCGTGCGTGCGCTCCTGCTCAGGGGTGTCGGCAAGTACACCTCCAGCCGGGTGCGCAGAGCCATCGTGGTGCGCCTGACGCGTTCGTAGCCTCGTCGCATGGCTGACAACGACAAGAACACCGACATCCCTCGGTCCAGTGGACCTTCACGGCGTACGGCACTGCGTGGACTCGCCGCGACAGCGGGCGCCGCCGCACTCGCCACAGGTACAGGTGCGGGTACCGCGTACGCGACCTGCACCGCCCGTGGCGTACGGACGTTCGTCCTCGTCCACGGCACGCACAGCGCGGCCGCGTTCTGGACGGCGATCGGCAGGGAGCTCGCACTGCGCGGGCACCGGGTCGTCGCCGTTGACCAACCCCTGCACGGCACCGAGAAGTTCATTCCGAAGGCCTACCAGGCACAGGACTTACGCGCCCTCGCGACCGAGCCCTCGCCGGTCGCGGCCCTCACCCTCGACGACTTCGAGCGCCGCGTCACCGGCGCTGTCCGCCGCGCCGCCCGCCTCGGCGGGCCCGTCGTCCTCGTGGGCCACAGCATGGGCGGCCTCTCGGTGAGCCGGGTCGCCGACGCCGTACCCGAACTCCTCTCGCACATCTGCTACATGGCCGCCTTCTGCCCGAGCCGCACCATGCCGTCCCTGATGGACTGCGCGTCCTCCCCGGAGGGGCAGCACGCCCTCAACCCGCTGCACCAGGTCGGCGACCCGGAGAAACTGGGGGTGCTGCGCCTCAACTGGCGTACCTCCGACCGCCGTGAACTGGCCGCCTTCAAGGAGATGATCTGCGCGGACTACACGGACGCGCAGTTCCTGCGCGTACTGGAAGGCATGCAGACGGACGAGTCGATGACGGCGTACGGCAACCGGGCGGTCGGCCGGGCGGACACCTGGGGCCGGGTCCCGCGCACGTATCTCCGCTTCGGCAAGGACAGGACCGTGGCCACGCAACTCCAGGACCGCATGATCGCGGAAGCTGACGAACTCACCCCGCACAACCGCTTCACGGTCCACAACTTCCCGAACGCGGGCCATCTGGGGCCCCCCGACCCCACCCGCGTGACGGACGTCCTCCACGGCCTGCCGCTGTGAGAACACCGTCTACGTGACGATGAGCAGAACGATCCACATGACGGCGGCGAGAACCGGAAGCGCATAGGCGATCAACGGCATCGCGCTGGGACCGGAGATGCGGCTGGCTCTATAGGTTTCCGCATAGTCCGACAGGCGCTCGGCAGTACGTCGTTGGATGGCCCGGTTGTAGCGGTGATACCGGTGCCCCACGTATGCCCAGATGGCGGTGAGAGCGAGCCCGAAGGCGGCCAGGACACGTGCTGCCGCGTGAGTGGTGCCCGATGTGGCAGTGGTGCTGTAGGCCACCGCCAGGAGGGATTGTGCGACGAGGAACAGGTTGCCGCGCTGGAAGACCATGGTGTCGGTGTGGAGGTGGTGCGCCCACAGACGGGCGTCCGCGTCTCGCCGATGTTCGTTGTTCTCCGAGGCCGCCATGCGGCAGGCCTGCCCGCAGCTTCCGGGAGCCAGTCGACTCCGATCAGGCTCACGGAAGCACCGCCCGGCGTGAACCTGGCAGTACACCCTGTGGCGGTGGCAGAGGCCTACCGATATGGACGCGACGCGTCCACCGCCTACTCCACCGCGATCTCCACCCGCACCCCCACCCGAACCCCCCACCCCTCCATCACCCCCGCCTCCGCCTCCAGCACATGCCGGGACCGCAGCCGCGGCAGCCCCAGTCGCCCCGGCTTCATCGTGCGGACGGCGATGACGCGGAGCCGGCGGTCGAGGTAGGCGACGTCGATGGGGAACCGCATCCGGAAGGTGTGCACACTGCCCGCGGGGGAGAGGAGCAGCGCCCCGTCGACGGAGTCCCGTCCGAGCAGCCCCTTCGTCCGGGCGCGGTAGGAGGAGGCGATTTCCAGCGGTACGGCGAACCCCTCCCGCTCCCCGTGCACGATCAGCTTCCCGCGGCCGTCCTGCCAACGCCCCATCCCGGAGCCACCTCCAAGCCGTGGAGTTCCCACGCCGTCCGTGTCGGTCCCAGTACCGTGGGAGTCGATCCTCTCTCTTCTGCCCAGGTCAGGTGTCCGATGCGAAAAATCGTCCTGATGATGTCCGTGTCCCTCGACGGCTACATCGAGGGCCCCGACCGGGACATCAGCTGGCACCGTGTCGACGACGAACTGCACACGCACATGAACGCCACGGTCGGCAGCATGGGCGGACTGCTCCACGGCCGGGTCGTCTACGAGCTCATGGCCGACTACTGGCCCACCGCCGACGCCGACCCCGACGCCCCCGCGTCCGTCAGGGAGTTCGCCCCGATCTGGCGGGACCTCCCCAAGGTCGTCTACTCCCGGACCCTCACGAAGGTCGACTGGAACTCCACCCTCGTCCGTGAGGTCGTACCGGAAGAGGTCCGGGCACTGAAGGAGCAGCCGGGCGGTGATCTCGCGCTGGGCGGGGCCGACGTGGGGGAGACCTTTCTGCGGTACGGCCTCGTCGACGAGTTGCGGATCTACGTCCACCCCGTTCTCGTCGGCCGGGGCAAGCCCCTGTTCCCGCACACCGACACGCTGACCTCCCTCCGGCTCGTCGAGTCGCACACCTTCGGCAACGGCGTCGTGCTGCTGCGGTACGAGCCGACACCGTAAAGAAGTTGTCCGGTCCCTCCGCCCTGGGTAGGAAGGGCGGCATGACCGAACTCGGCGCTGTGTTCCGTCCCCAACTCCCTCCCGAGCGGCTGCGGGCCCTCGCCCAACTCGCGGACGCGACGGGGCTCGAAGAGCTCTGGCTGTGGGAGGACTGCTTCCGGGAGGGCGGGATCTCCACCGCCGCTGCCGCCCTCGCGTGGACCGAGCGGGTGCGGATCGGCGTCGGCCTGCTCCCCGTGCCCCTGCGGAACGTCGCCATCACGGCGATGGAGGCGGCCGCCCTGCACCGGATGTTCCCGGGGCGGGCGGTCCTCGGTGTCGGCCATGGCGTGCAGGACTGGATGGGGCAGGTGGGAGCGCGGGCGGAGTCGCCCCTCACCCTGCTGCGTGAGTACCTCGTCGCGCTGCGAGCCCTGTTGGGAGGCGAGCGCGTCAGCAGCCGGGGGCGGTACGTCTCGCTGGACGACGTCGCTCTCGACTGGCCGCCCGAGGGTCCCGTCGAGGTACTCACCGGGGCAACCGGCCCGCGCACCCTGCGCCTCGCGGGCGAGGCCGCCGACGGCACGGTGCTCACCGCCGCCACCCCGCCCGAGGGTGTCCGCCGGGCCCGTCTGCTCATCGACGAGGGACGGCACAAGGCGGGGCGGACGGATCGGCACCGGATCGTCGTCTACCTCCTCACCGCCACCGGGCCCGACGCGGCCGCCCGGCTGCGCGCCGAACTCACCGACGAGGGCGTCGCGGACGTCCCCGACCTCGGCGTCGCCGGGGACGCGGGGGCGGTCGCCAAGGCCGTCCAGCGACTTGCCGAGGCCGGCGCCGACACGGTCGTCCTCCAGCCGACGGCCGACGAACCCGACCCGGAGGGTTTCGTACGGTTCGCCGCGGAGGACGTCCGGCCCCTGGTGCCCTGATCCGCTGGGCGAAAAAATGGGCGGCGCCCGCCCCTGTCATCCTGCGACGATCACTCCCATGACCTCCCACCGCACCCGCCCGTTCGAGGACCTCGTCGCCGAGGGCGCCGCCGTGCCCACCGAGGGCTGGGACTTCTCGTGGTTCGAGGGGCGGGCCACCGAGGCGCGGCCCTCGTGGGGGTTCGCCCGCGCCCTCGGCGACCGCCTGGCCGGTGCCACCGCCTCGCTCGACATCCAGACCGGCGGCGGCGAGGTCATGGACTTCGCCCTCGGGCAGGGGGTCAAGACGCCCCTGCTCGCCGCGGCCACCGAGGGCTGGCCGCCGAACGTCACCAAGGCCACCGTCCTGCTGCGTCCGCGCGGCATCGTGGTCGTCGCCGCACCGGAGGACGCGCCGCTGCCCTTCGCCGACGACACCTTCGACCTGGTCAGCAGCCGGCACCCGGTCAACCCCCAGTGGGCGGAGATCGCGCGCGTGCTGCAGCCCGGCGGCACGTACTTCGGCCAGCACGTCGGCCCGCGCAGCGTCTTCGAACTCGTCGAGCACTTCCTCGGCCCGCAGCCGGAGGCGCAGAGCTCGGACCGCCACCCGGACCGCGAGCGCGCCGCCGCCGAGGCCGCCGGACTGGAGATCGTCGACCTGCGCGCCGAGCGGCTGCGGATCGAGTTCCACGACATCGCCGCCGTCGTCCACTTCCTGCGCAAGGTGGTGTGGATGGTCCCCGGCTTCAATGTGGCCGAGTACGAGCCCCGTCTTCGGTCCCTGCACGAGCGGATCGAGTCCGAGGGCTCCTTCGTGGCGCACAGCAGCCGCCATCTCCTGGAGGCCCGTAAGCCACGCGCCTGACGTTCACGGCTGCGGATGGCCCCCCAGATAGCTGCAAATCGGACAACCGGTGCATCACGTGTCGATCTGCCCCGCATATCCATGGTCTTCACGGGGTTTCCACATCGTTATTCCAGGCGGCTCGCATCCTGACTGCTGTTGACGTAAATTCAAAGCGAGGCAATTCGCGCCAGCAAAGCTGCGCGGTGGCACCGCGCAGAGGAGGGGGCTGCGCGGTGCCGCGCCCACTTCCCGGCGTCAAAGAAACGTTCCGACCCGGAGTCACCCGCTTGGGCGATGCCTCGCATCTCCATGATTCCGCCGTGATTCGGCCACGAAACCCCCATGAGCAGGCCTTCGACCGGCCACCGCGCCGTCGCCGCCCGACTCCGGAGAGTAGTTGTGGAGCGCCGATGCACACACCATCCCTCACGAAGGGTTATGGTGGAAACCCCCCCTCGGGCCGGTCCGTCTCCCCCCCACGGACCGGCCCGTTTTTTCTCGCGCGGACCAGGGCGCTTCTTCCCGCCGGCGCAGGGGCCACCCACCCGAAGGGCATACGCGGCTCCGCCGCGCCGACGCCACCGGCCCCCACAACACGCAGGAGCGCACGGACAGATGGCCCCCCCCGCACACCGGGCTTCCCGCATCCCCCGGTACGCTCTAGCCGCGGGGACCGCCATCCGTCAAAGGGGCTGACAATCACGTGAACCTGCGCGACAAGCTGCGCGGCCTGCTCGTCAGGCTCTACGCACGCCGGGTGGAAGGCCACCTGGACCACGCCCAGGTGCCCAAGCACATCGGTGTCATCGTGGACGGCAGTCGGCGCTGGGCGAAGGCAGCCGGTTCCACCCCCGTCGACGGCCACCGGGCCGGCGCGGAGAAGATCGAGGAGTTCCTCGGCTGGTGCTCCGAGACGGACGTCGAGGTCGTCACCCTCTGGCTGCTGTCGACGGACAACTTCAACCGTCCGCCGGAGGAGCTCGGCCCCCTCCTCGGCATCATCGAGGACGTCGTGCGCACCCTCGCCGCCGACGGCCGCTGGCGGGTCCACCACGTCGGCACCCCCGACCTGCTGCCCTCCCCGATGCAGACGGCGCTGAAGGAGGCGGAGGAGTCCACCGCCCACGTCGACGGCATACTCGTCAACGTCGCCATCGGCTATGGCGGCCGCCAGGAGATCGCCGACGCCGTACGGTCGATGCTGCTGGACGCGCAGGACAAGGGCACCTCGATGGAGGAGCTCGCCGAGGCCGTCGACATCGACATGATCGGCCGCCATCTCTACACCGGCGACCAGCCCGACCCCGACCTCGTGATCCGTACCAGCGGTGAGCAGCGGCTGTCCGGATTCATGCTGTGGCAGACCGCTCACTCGGAGTACTACTTCTGCGAGGTCTTCTGGCCGGCCTTCCGCAAGGTCGACTTCCTGCGCGCGCTGCGCGACTACGCGGCACGCCACCGCCGCTACGGCGGCTGACCAACCTCTCCGGGTACCCCGTTCGGGGCGGAAGTGTCGCGTTTTCAGGGGGATACCCCCAGATCCCCAGGAGTTCACCAGGGCGTCGTCACATGAGCTGGCATGGCATCGCTTGTTCGAGGGCATAAGCCTGTCAGGTCGATGCCCGAACCACGGGTGTCGGATCTCAGCGGACGGCACGGGGCCGTCCGCCCGGGAGGCCCCTTGCACCAGCTCGACCGTGCGGTCACAGCACGGAAGAAGCAGTGGAGGGCCGGTTCCCGGTCCGTGCAAACGGGCCGACGACCGGTCCAGCTCCACTCCGTCGCTCCCCGACCTCATCCGAGGGGGTACGTCCTTCCGTGGTGACCAGCACAAAGCGCCGCATGCCTGACCGGCGCACCTACGTTCTCGACACCAGCGTCCTGCTGGCCGACCCGAACGCCCTGAACCGCTTCGACGAGCACGAAGTAGTGCTCCCGATCGTCGTGGTCACGGAGCTGGAGGCGAAGAGGCACCATCCCGAACTCGGCTACTTCGCCCGGCAGGCCCTTCGCCTGCTCGACGAGTTCCGGGTCCGGTTCGGTCGACTCGACGCCCCCATCCCGATCGGGGAACTCGGCGGGACCGTCCGTGTCGAGCTCAACCACTCGGACCCCAGCGTGCTGCCGTCCGGATACCGCCTTGGTGACAACGACTCCCGCATCCTCGCGGTCGCCCGCAACCTGCAGGCCGAGGGATTCGACGTCACCGTCGTGTCGAAGGACCTCCCGCTCAGGATCAAGGCGTCCTCGGTCGGACTCCTCGCCGAGGAGTACCGCGCCGAGCTCGCCATCACGGAGAACTCCGGCTGGACCGGAATGTCCGAGCTGACCCTGCCGGGCGAACAGGTGGACATCCTCTTCGAGGAGGGGCATGTCTACGTTCCCGAGGCCGCCGACATCCCCGTGCACACGGGGCTGACGATCCATTCGGAGCGTGGCAAGGCCCTCGGCCGGGTCTCGCCCGAGGGCAACGTCCGTCTGGTGCGCGGCGACCGGGAGGCGTTCGGCATCAAGGGGAGGAGCGCGGAGCAGCGCATCGCGCTGGACATCCTCCTCGACCCGGACATCGGGATCGTGTCCATGGGCGGCCGGGCCGGCACCGGCAAGTCGGCGCTCGCGCTGTGCGCGGGTCTCGAGGCGGTCCTGGAGCGCCGCCAGCACAAGAAGGTCATGGTGTTCCGTCCGCTCTACGCGGTCGGCGGGCAGGAACTGGGCTATCTGCCGGGCTCCGAGTCCGAGAAGATGAGCCCCTGGGCGCAGGCGGTCTTCGACACGCTGTCCGCGGTCACCAGCCGCGAGGTCATCGAGGAGGTCACCGCGCGCGGCATGCTCGAGGTTCTGCCGCTCACCCACATCCGCGGCCGCTCGCTCCACGACGCGTTCGTGATCGTGGACGAGGCGCAGTCCCTGGAACGGAATGTACTTCTCACCGTTCTGTCCCGAATCGGCGCGAATTCACGGGTCGTTCTGACCCATGACGTGGCCCAGCGGGACAATCTGAGGGTCGGTCGCTACGACGGTGTGGTCGCCGTGGTGGAGAAGCTGAAGGGGCACCCCCTCTTCGCCCACGTCACGCTGACGAGGTCCGAGAGGTCCCAGATCGCGGCCCTTGTGACCGAAATGCTCGAAGACGGTCAGATCTAAGGCAATCTGCCAGATCTGAGGAAAACTGGGGTATTCAGGGCCAGTTGGCGCCGTCCGGAAAGGCCAAGAGCCTAGCCGGGCGGCGCCTTCGCGTGGAGCTGTTTCTCGAAATCCCAGGGCCCAAACGGGATGTGAGCTTTCACACGCAACTCAGAATTGCCACCCGGCGTCCGGTTACGGCAGAGTCTCATTCCTGTCAGGCCCCGCATACGACACACCTGTACCCCCAGCGGTACGGCACCACAGCAACACCACCCCAACTCCACAGCGTCGTCGTATGCCGCCCGCGCACCATGCGGCGCTCCCGCGAGGGAGTTGCCCACCGGGCCCGTGCCTCCCGTGACCCCGTTAGTTGGGAGGCCAGTGTCTAGGGGCACGATTGCGTCCGCCAGGGTCACCGAAGCGGGCGATGCTGGAAGGAAACCGTGTGAGCCCGATTTCGGTCCGGGGATTCGCAGTGGCCTCCGCCACCGCGGTCACCGCTGTAGGAAGCGTTGTCGGAGTTGCCTCCGGCAGTGTCGCGCAGCCGAACGACGCCGAGACGACGGCAGCCGACACGACGCTCCTGGCGGACATCCCCGCGGGTGAGCAGGCTCAGGTGCAGACCGCGTCCCTCACGCAGCAGGCCGACACCCAGGCCATCGCCGCGGACGCGAGCGCCAAGAAGATCGCGGAGGAGTCGGCGCGCAAGGCCGCCGCCAAGTCCGCGATCGAGAAGAAGGAGGCCGCCGAGCAGGCGGCCAAGGAAGCCAAGGAGCGCGCCGAGGCCAAGGAAAAGGCCAGCAGGAGCTCCTCCAGCTTCCCGGTCCAGAGCTCGTACACCATCGCGCAGATCCAGTCGATGGCTGCCTCGATGGTGCCGAGCGGGCAGTTCCAGTGCTTCAGCAACATCGTGGACCACGAGTCCAGCTGGAACTATCAGGCCGTCAACGCCTCCTCCGGTGCCTACGGTCTCTTCCAGGCCCTGCCGGGCTCCAAGATGTCGTCGGTCGGCGCCGACTGGCAGACCAACCCGGCCACCCAGATCAAGTGGGGCCTCAACTACATGGACAGCCGGTACGGCAGCCCCTGTGAGGCCTGGTCGTTCTGGCAGGCCAACCACTGGTACTGAGCGCGCCCGGCTCTCAACCTCGCGAAGCCCCTCCCCGTCCTAGGGGGAGGGGCTTCTGCCATGTACGGTCGGACCGGACGACTCCAGGGGGGAGTGGTGAGGAGAGACGGGGGAAGAGGACGGATCATGTCGCGAGTGCCAGGGTGGCTCGGTCGGATCGGAACCCGACTGACCGATATGGGTGAGCGCTTGGACGAGCGCCGCGCGGAGGTGGCCCGCGAGGAGGCCGAGGCCGACTCGGCCGAGCAGCCCGAGCGCCGGCCGAGGAAGCCGTCGAGCGCCGCCTCCCGCGCGCCCGTCGTGCTGGTCCCCCGCCCCGATCCGGCGCAGGCCGTGCCGTGGGGCGTACGGGTCGCCGCCGAGGCCGGCTGGCGGCTCCTGGTGCTCGCGGGCACCGTCTGGGTGCTGATGCGGGTCATCAGCTCCGTACAGCTCGTCGTCTTCGCCTTCGTCGTCGCCCTGCTCATCACCGCGCTGCTCCAGCCGACGGTGGCCCGCCTCATGCGGCACGGCGTCCCGCGCGGGCCCGCCACCGCCCTCACCGCGATCCTGGGCTTCGTCGTGATCGGCCTGATGGGCTGGTTCGTGACCTGGCAGGTCATGGAGAACATCGACGACCTCTCCGACCAGATCCAGAGCGGCATCGACGACCTGCGCAACTGGCTCCTGAAGAGCCCCTTCCACGTCACCGACAAGCAGATCAACCAGATCGCCAAGAACCTGCGGGAAGCGGTCGGCGCCAACACCGACCAGATCACCTCGGCGGGCCTGGAGGGCGTCCAGGTCGTCGTGGAGGCGCTCACCGGCATACTGCTGACCTTCTTCTCCACGCTCTTCCTGCTCTACGACGGCCGGCGCATCTGGGCGTGGACGCTGAAGCTGGTCCCCGCGGCCGCCCGGCCCGCCGTGGCCGGCGCGGGACCGCGCGCCTGGCGCACCCTGACCGCCTACGTCCGCGGCACGGTCCTCGTGGCCCTCATCGACGCCGTCTTCATCGGCATCGGCATCTACTTCCTCGACGTCCCCATGGCCGTCCCGCTGGCCGTCTTCATCTTCCTGTTCTCGTTCATCCCGCTCGTGGGCGCGGTCGCCTCCGGAGCGCTGGCGGTACTCGTCGCGCTGGTCACGCAGGGAGTGTTCACGGCGGTGATGACCCTCGCGGTGGTCCTCGCCGTCCAGCAGATCGAGGGCCACATCCTCCAGCCGTTCATCCTCGGCCGCGCGGTGCGCGTCCACCCGCTCGCGGTCGTCCTCACGGTCGCGACGGGTGGCATGGTGGCCGGCATCGGCGGCGCGGTGGTGGCCGTACCGCTGGTGGCGGTGACGAACACGGTGGTGAGCTACCTCAAGGCGTACGCCGAGGAACAGGCGGAGCCGTCCGAGACCGAGGACGAGGCAGTAGCGGATGAACAGGGTCCGGCGGAACCTCTCCCGGACCTTGAAAAACCTGTCTCGGATTCGGTCAAATGAGCGCCGAACACAATGATTTGAGCAGCCCGCGAACTCAACTTCCGTCAACTAGCGGCAGGTAGGAAACCAGCCCCCGGAATATGCGTCCGGACTGATACACATTCCCTCCTCAGCGCTACGCATCAGGCGTATGTGCGAGGCGGCGGGGGATGTGATGTCGGGCCACGAACACCTGGCACAGGCCCTGGCCGCGTGCGGCCGTGACGGCTTCACCGGAGAGCTGCGGATCACCGGGACACCCGGTGGCACCTTCCACTTCGGGGACGGCCGGGTGGTCGCCGTGGAGTCGCCCGGCGCCCCGGGTCCCGAGGCGCTGCTGCTGCGCTCCGGGCGGGTCAGCGGCGAGCAGTGGGCCGAGCTGGTGCGGGAGTCCGGCGGTTCGCGCTGGCCGGCCACCGCGCTCATCGCCCACGGCTACGCGGGGGCCGCGCAGCTGCGTGTGGTGTGCGCGCTGGCCCTGCACGACGCCGCGTTCGCGATGGCGGCGGGCCGGGTGGAGGACTGCGAACGCCACCCCACCGCGGAGCCGTTCGCGCAGGTCCCACTGGGTGAGCCGCCCCTGCGGCTGTTGCACGACGCGGTCCGCAGACTCACCGCCCTGGCCGCGCTGCCGCACCCGGTGCACCCCGACCGGGAACGGCCCGTGCGCTCGGGCACGGAGGGCGCATCAGGGGCCCTGCGGCGCGAGCTGCTCACCCTCGCCGACGGCCGCAGTACGGCCCGCGACCTCGCCTTCCGGGTCGGGCGCGGTGTCTACACCGTGACGGTGGAGGTCGCGCGCATGCTCGACGAGGGGCTCCTGGTGTGCGCCGGTCCGCCCACACCCGTCGCGGTCCGCTCTCTTCCCGACGGCCACGAACTGCGGCCTCGCACGCCCACGCCCGTGGAGCAGTCCCCGTCCCCGGCGAGAACCGATCTGCCCCGCCGAAAACCCGGCAGCTTCTTCCGACTCCGAAACGGAACACCCAAATGAAAAAGCCGATCAGACGTGACCAGAATTAGGGGAGTTGAGTAAATGGATCACAAAGCCCTGGCGCTCGAAATGCGTGGTCTGCGCGAACAGGTCACCGGAATCACCGACACCGCGGTCGCCGCCGCGGACGGACTGCTCATCGCCGCGGACACCGCCGACTCGATCGACCCGGAGGGCCTCGCCGCGCTCGCCGCGGCCGGCCTCGGCCTGGCCCGGCGCACCGCCGACGCGACCGCCCGCGGCACGCTGCGCCGGACGGTGACATACGGCAGCCACGGCTGCGCCGCCTTCTACGCCGTCGGTGACACCGCCCTGATGGTCGTGGTCGGCGACGAGGGCATGGACGTGGACCACCTGCACCGGGCGACCCAGCCGACCCTGAACCGGATCGGCTCGATCCTCACCGACAAGGCGACCGAGAAAGCGCCAGAAGGAGTCTGAAGGGATGGCGACGAAGCGTATGACCTCAGGTTTCTCCGACCAGGTGATGGGCCTGGTCAAGTCCCTTCGCACCGACGCCCCCGACTGTGTGGCGTCCGGTGTGGTCGACATGTCCACCGGCATGCTGCTGTCGTACGAGACCGTCGAGAACCACCCGCCGGAGGTCCTGGACCTCCTGGCGGGTGCGACCCTCGACCTGTTCCAGGGCCGTACGGTCGTGATGATCGAGGACGTCTTCAAGGAGCGCCGCGGGGTCAGCAGTGACAACCACTTCTTCCAGGAGATCCTGGTCAACAGCGAGAACCTCACGCACCTGTTCGTGCGGCTGAGCGAACAGCAGGACGTCGTGGCCGTCGTGGTCTGCCGCAAGTCGGTCAACGTCGGCATGCTGTTCGCCCAGGTCCGGCGGGTGGTGAAGGAGTACAGCCTCTAGTGGACCCCGGCTGCGGGCGGTTACTCCGTCCGCAGCCCGTCCGGCCGCATCAGCCTCAGCAGCGGCGGCAGGCTCAGCACCGTCACCACGATGACCACCGCGGCACCCACACCGGTCATCGACAGCACGCTCGGCCAGTCCACCCGGATCGTGGTGTCCGTCATCCGCAGCAGGACCGCGCCCAGCGTCAGCCCCACCACCGAGGCCAGCAGCAGCCCGAGCGTGACCGGGATCGCCGTCTGCCACAGCACCGACAGGCTCAGGGTGCGCCTGCGGGTGCCGAAGGCGACCAGCGCCGACAGCAGTTTCTTGCGCTCCCGCAGCTGCTCCAGCTGGGAGACCAGCAGGCTCGCCCCGATCAGCGCGAGGACACAGGCGGCGCCCACGAACAGGCCGGTGCGGATGGAGTCGTAGCGGTCGTTGCGCTCGAACGACACCCATTCCATCGGCTCTTCGAGCGGGTTGATGCGGACCGCCGTGTTGCGTACGTACTCGCGCGCGTCCGGCCGCGACTCGTCGAGCCGCAGATAGATCTGTCCGCGTACCCCCGGCGCGACCGTCGAGGACAGGGCGCTCGGGGTGATCAGGAGGCCGCCGCGTTTGTAGCCCGTCGGGTCCACGACGGAGCGGGCCTGCTTGACGTTCTTGGGCAGGGTCCAGGCGACCGGCTTGGTGTTCTCGGAGCCGTCGGAGGTCTCGGTCTCGAAGTAGAGTGTCCGGCCGGGCTCGGCGGTCAGGGCCCCCTCCTCGCCGTCGTCCCCGCCGCCCTGCAGGACGAAGGAGTCGCCCTCGCGGCACGAGGGCAGTGCGGCGATCTCGCGCAGCGACGCGCAGTCGGCGACGGTCACCCGGCTCCAGCGCGCCTCGTCGCCGGGCCCGTCGGCGACGTACCCCTCGCCGAACGCGTACACCTTCTCCACGCCCTTGGTCGCGGAGAGTTCCCTCGCGGTCGCGGCGAGCGTCTTCCCGTCCGGCACGCTCACCTGCATCTGCGCCCGTGAGACGTCGTAGCCGGTGTTCTTGGTGTAGTCGCCCTCGACACCCGCGAACAGCATCTGCAGCGCGATCGCCCCGGCCACCGCGACCGCGATGCCGTTGACCATCCGGGCCGCCGTGCCGCTGCTCAACTGGAGCCTGCGCACGGCCAGTTGCCAGGACAGTGCGCCCGCGCCCAGCCGGGCCACGACCGCCTCGACGATCCACGGCAGCAGCGCGGTCACGCCGACAAGGAGCAGGATGACACCGCCGGTGACGAGGTACTGGTTGAAGTCGCCCTCGTCGCGGCCCTGTCCGACCATCGGGTAGAGCATCGCGAGTCCGGCCAGCGGCAGCAGCAGCCGCCACCACAGCCGCCGTCGTGCGGGCTTCGCCGTACGCACCACGCCGAGCGGCTCGATCACCACGCCGCGCAGGGCGAACAGCGTCACCATGACGGCCGCGGCGGGCACCGCGAGACCGACCAGCAGGGCCAGTGCGGGGGAGGGGTTGAGGTAGCTCGGGAACACGCTCATCCCGAACACCTCGACGGAGCCCGCCACTTCGCGTCCGATCAGGAAGAACCCGGTGCCGAGGACCAGCCCCAGCACCGCTCCCGCGAGCGCCTCGCCGGCGGCGATCCGCCGGGTCGAGCGGCCGTCGGAGCCCACCAGGCGCAGGGCCGCGAGCCGCCGGTCGCGCCGCTCGCCGCCGAAGCGCACGGCCGCGGTGATGAACACGGCGACCGGCATCAGCAGGACGACGAAGACGACGAGGATCAGCAGGAGCATGACCGGGTCGGTGCGCTCCGGGGTCGGGTTCGGGTTCCCGAAGCGGTCGATCCGCTCGATCCGGCCGCCGTCGTTGCCCTGGGACGCGAGGCCCTCGGCGCCCCGGTAGTAGGCGAGTTCATGGGAACCGATGAGCCCGCTCTCGCCGATCGTGCCGACGATCCGCTCGGGCAACCGGTCCCGCAGGAGCCTGCCGTCGCCGGACTCCAGCAGCTTCTTCAGCGCGGGGGAGACGACCATCTCACCGGCCGCCGGGAACGCCCCGACCCCCGGCGGCAGTGGCGCCTTCGGTCCCTCGGGCTCCAGCTCCCGGCCGCGGACGCTCAGGTCCCGGAAGGTGGTTCCGGTGGCCGCGACCAGCAGGGTGTCGGCCGCCTTCGGTATGACCTTGTCGCTGAACGTGATGTCCGTACGGGCGTCCTCCCGGTCGTGCCGGACCGCCAGGGCGCTCGGCAGCGCGGTGGTCAGCAGCAGCAGCGCCACCCCCAGGCCCACGCCGACCGCGGTCAGCAGCGCCCGGACCCACCCCTCGCGTCCGCCCGCGAAGGCGAACCGGACCCCCATGGCGAGGTCTCGCCACCACTGCCTGAGACTCATACGACCCGCTCCATGTCCCGGGACTTCCCGTCCCGTACGACGATCTCGCGGTCGGAGTAGGCGGCCACCCGCGCCTCGTGCGTGACGAGGACGACGGCCGCGTTGGTGGACCGGGCGGCCTCGGTGAGCAGGTCCATGACACGCTCACCGTTGAGGGAGTCGAGCGCGCCGGTCGGCTCGTCGGCGAACAGCACGCGCGGGTTGGTCACCAGGGAGCGGGCCACGGCCACGCGCTGCCCCTGGCCGCCGGACACCTCACCGGGCCGCTTCTTCCTCAGGTCGTCGACCTCGAGGCGTTCCATCCAGGCCAGCGCCGCCTTCTCGGCCTCCTTGCGGGACGTGCCGTTGAGCCGCAGCGGCAGCGCCACGTTCTCCACGCAGGTCAGTTCGGGCACGAGCTGCCCGAACTGGAAGACGAACCCGAACTCGGAGCGCCGGAGCGCACTGCGCTCGGCGTCGTTCATCGTGGCCATCTCCCGGCCGTTGTAGGTGATCGAGCCCGAGTCGGGCGTGACGATCCCGGCGAGACAGTGCAGCAGGGTCGACTTGCCGGACCCGGAAGGGCCCATCACGGCGACGACCTCGCCGGGGTGGATGGAGAACTCGGCGCCGTCGAGCGCGACGGTCGGACCGTAGGTCTTGCGCAGCTCGTCGGCCACGAGCAGGGAACCGGCCGGGGTCACTTGACCACCACCTCCGCGAGCTTGTCGAGACGCGCGGCGGTGAGCTCCAGCCAGCGCAGGTCGGCTTCCAGATGGAACAGGGCGTGGTCGCAGATCAGCTGGTCGGCGAGGTCGCCCTTGCGTTTGCGGTCGGTGAGGATGCGCATCATCCGCAGGTGCTCGGCGCGCTGGTTGTCGAGGATGTCGCCGGCGTTGCGGTGCGTGAGCAGCGCGAGGACGACCTTGGTGTACAGCGTGGACTGGAGATACGGCTCGGGCTTCTCCGGCGTCGCGAGCCACCGCTGGACGTCGGTGATCCCGGCGTCGGTGATGGCGTACCGCTTCCGCTCGGGGCCGCCGCCGGGCTCGATCCCGTCGACTTCGACGAGCCCGTTCTTCAGCAGCCGCGACATCGTCGAGTAGACCTGGCCGTAGTGCAGCGGCCGGTCATGACCGAACTTCTCGTCGAAGGCCCGCTTGAGGTCGTAGCCGTGGCGGGGCCCGGACTCCAGGAGCCCTAGGAGGGTGTGACCGATGGACATGGAAGGGACTGTACATGCGGTGTATACCCGCCATGTATACGCAGGGTGTTTACGGCAGATCCCCACGTGAGGAGCCGCAGGTGGCGGCCGATTGTCACGGTTGTGCTACGGGCCTTCGGGTGGCCGTTCTTTGGAGGTTTGTTCTCTGGAGGGCTGTTCTTTGGGCGGCCGTCCCCGACGCGGCAGCGGCCCGGTGTCACCAGGAAGCCGGCCGGTCTCCTTCAGCGCCCGGCGCAGCAGGAACTCGATCTGCGCGTTCGCCGACCGCAGCTCGTCCCCGGCCCACCGCGCCAGCGCCTCGTACACCAGCGGGTCCAGCCTCAGCAGCACCTGCTTGCGCTGCTGAGGCCGCCGCTCGGGGGAGCCCCCCTCGGAAGGTGTCGTCACTGGTAAAGGGTCCCGGTGTTGAGAACGGGCTGCGGGGCGCGGTCGCCGCACAGCACCACCATCAGGTTGGACACCATCGCCGCCTTGCGCTCATCGTCCAGCTCGACGATGTCCCGCTCGGTGATCCGGGCGAGCGCCTCCTCGACCATGCCGACCGCGCCCTCCACGATCTGCCGCCGGGCCGCGACGACCGCGCCGGCCTGTTGCCGCTGGAGCATCGCCGAGGCGATCTCCGGCGCGTAGGCGAGGTGGGTGAAGCGGGACTCGATGATCTGGACGCCGGCCGACTCCACGCGCGCGTGCAGCTCGGTGGCGAGCTTCTGTGTGATCTCGTCGGCGTTGCCCCGCAGGGAGAGCCCGTCCTCCTCGTGGGCGTCGTAGGGGTACTCGATGGCGATGTGCCGTACCGCCGTCTCCGTCTGTGTGGCGACGAACTTCACGAAGTTGTCCACCTCGAAGGTGGCCTGCGCCGTGTCCTCCACCTTCCACACCACGACCGCAGCCAGCTCGATGGGGTTGCCGTAGGCGTCGTTGACCTTGAGGACGGCGGTCTCGTGGTTGCGGACCCGGGTGGAGACCTTCGTGCGGGAGGTGAAGGGGTTCACCCAGCGCAGGCCGTCCTGGCGGATCGTGCCCTTGTACCGCCCGAAGAGCTGGACCACCCGGGCCTCGCCCGGCGCGACCGTGTTCAGACCGCGCAGCGAGATGAGCGCCACTATCAGGACGAGGGCGCCGCCGACCGCGAAGCCGGGGCTCTCCCCGCTCGTGGCGAACAGGAAGACGGCCAGCAGCAGCCCGACCAGGCCCAGCAGCAGCGCGAGCGCGCCGCCGATGCTGTGCGCGGCGAACTCCCGCACGCGCGGAGCGGGCATGTCGGGTGCGTCGGCTATGGGTGCGGAGTCTTGCGCGGACATGGAGGTCCCCCGTTTCGGCTAACTCAATGCTTACTAAGTGATAACACTTTACCCTGTCCCGGCAACCTTGACACCCTCTCGGAGGTCTGGTTCCGAGGGGGCGGGTGCTGATTCTCACGCCCCCCGAAGACCCGAACGAAGGCCCTGTGTCATATGGACCGGTGTTAGCTTTCTGAGCTGACCTGTGCCACGAACCTGTGTGGCCGCCGATGAGGAAGCGGAGCGAGTCGACCCATGGGACGAGCGGAAGAGAGAAGAGCACGTCAGCGCGGTGGCCGCCGCGCGGCGCCGCCCGCGCGCTCGTCCGGGACGCCGAGCGAGGGTGTCGCCCCCGGCGGCAGGGCCGCGGCGCGCAAGGCGGCCGCCCGAGGTAAGAAGGGGACGAAGAACGGTAAGAGCGGTATACGCCGGCTCTTCACCTGGAAGAAGATCCTCGGCACCTTCCTCGGTTTCTGCCTGCTCGGCATCGGCGCCTTCATCGTGATGTACATGATGATCGACGTGCCCAAGGGCAACGCCAAAGCGCAGGAACAGAGCAACATCTACAAGTACAGCAACGGCTCGGTCATGGCCCGCGAGGGCGACACCAACCGCGAGATCGTGGACCTCTCCGAGGTGCCCAAGCCGGTCCAGCGCACCTTCGTGGCGGCGGAGAACAAGACCTTCTACACGGACTCCGGCGTCGACCTCAAGGGCACCGCCCGCGGTCTGCTCAACACGCTCTCCGGCAAGGGCAAGCAGGGTGGCTCGACGATCACCCAGCAGTACGTCAAGAACTACTACCTCGACCAGGACCAGACCGTCACGCGCAAGCTGAAGGAACTGGTCATCTCGTTGAAGGTGGACCGCACGACGTCCAAGGACAAGATCCTCGCGGGCTACATCAACACCAGCTACTACGGCCGCGGCGCCTACGGCATCCAGGCCGCCGCCCAGGACTACTACCGCGTCGACGCCAAGAAGCTCAGCGTTGCGCAGGGCGCGTACCTCGCCGCGCTGCTCCAGGCGCCGAGCCAGTACGACTGGGCGGTCGCCAGCCCGACCGGCAAGAAGCTGGTGCAGGCCCGCTGGAACTACGTCCTGGACAACATGGTCAAGCAGGGCTGGCTGGACCAGACCAAGCGCGCGGAGATGACGTTCCCGAAGCCCGAGGAGCCCAGGGCCGCCCCCGGCCTCGAGGGGCAGAAGGGCTACTTCATCAAGCTCGCCAAGCAGCAGCTCGAGAAGCAGCTGATGGCCAAGGAGAACATCACCCAGGACGAGGCGGAGGCCCGCGTCGAGAACTCGGGGTGGACCTTCACCCTGAACATCGACAAGAAGAAGCAGGCTCAGCTGGAGAAGTCGGTCAAGGACCAGCTGACCAAGCAGCTGGACCCGAAGAAACGGAACGTCGACAGAAACGTCCAGGCCGGCGCGGTCTCCGTCGACCCGAAGACGGGGAAGATCGTCGCTCTGTACGGCGGCACGGACTACACCAAGCATTTCTACAGCAACGCCAACCGCACCGACTACCAGCCCGCGTCGACCTTCAAGCCGGTCATCCTCGCCGCCGCTCTGGAGAACGCCTCCGAGACGCAGAGCGGCAAGGCGATCGGCGCGAACACGACCTACGACGGCACCAGCAAGCGTCAGGTCGTCGACAGCAACGGCAACAAGGTCGGATTCGCCCCCGAGAACGAGGACGACCACAACTACGGCAAGCAGGTCACCGTCCAGACGGCGATGAACCAGTCCATCAACTCCGTCTTCGCGCAGATGGGCGTGGACGTCGGCATGGACAAGGTGCTCGCGACGGCCACCAAGCTCGGCATGGACACCGGCAAGCTCAGGCCGCTGCCCGCGTACACCCTGGGCACCATGGGCGCGAGCCCGATCCAGATGGCCGGCGTCTACGCCACCCTCGACAACCACGGCAAGCAGGTCACGCCGACCATCATCAAGTCGGCCGAGCAGGGCGGCACCGAGTTCCAGATGCCCGACCCGATCGGCGAGCAGGTCATCAGCCGGGAGGCCGCCGACACGGTCACCTCGGTGCTGACCGGCGTGGTCAACGACGGTACGGCCGAGAAGTCCGTGCAGCAGAACCCGGCCCGCGACGGCCGCAAGGTCGCCGGCAAGACCGGTACCTCCGACGACAACAAGTCGGCCTGGTTCACCGGCTACACCCCGGACCTCGTCACCTCGGTCGGTCTGTTCGGCGAGAACTACAAGACCAAGGCGCAGGCCAAGATGTACGGCGTGGGCGGCGAGCCGCGGGTCAACGGCGGTGGCTTCCCGGCGGAGATCTGGGCCGAGTACACCTTCGGTGTCGCCGGCAAGAACACCAAGTTCGACCTGGACACCGACCAGGGCGCCGCGGTTCAGCCCACCTGGACCCCGAGCCCCACCCCGACCCGGTCCGAGACGCCGTCGTCGACCCCGACCACGGAGGAGCCGTCGGAGACGCCTTCGGAGACGCCGTCGGAGACCCCCTCGCAAACCCCGTCGCAGTCGCCGTCGCAGTCTCCGCCGACCGGCGAGCAGAGCACTCCGGTCGAGATATCGACCTCACCGGAGAATCCGTTCGACCCGAACGACGACCAATAGCGAAGCGGAAGGGGCGCCCGGTGACCACCGGGCGCCCCTTCTCGCGTGTCAGAGGAGCTTCAGCTCCTGTTGAGCTCGAACCACACCACCTTGCCGGTGCTGAGCCGGGTCGCCCCCCACCGCCGGGCCAGCCGGTTGACGAGGTACAACCCCCGCCCACCCTCGTCGGTGGCCCGGGCCTGCCGCAGCCGCGGCAGTTGCGGCACGTCGTCCCCGACCTCGCACCGCAGTACATCGGTCCGCAGCAACCGAAGCGTCACCGGCCGGGTCGCGTACCGCACCGCGTTGGTGACGACCTCGCTCACCAACAGCTCGACGGAGTCGGTGAGATCCTCCATGCCCCAGCGGGACAGCGCCCGCCGCGCGAGCCTCCGCGCACGCCCCGGCGCCGCGTCCTCCGGCTCCAGGAACCAGTACGCCACATCACTGGGCGCGATCCCGTCGAAGCGGGCCGCGAGCAACGCGATGTCGTCGTCCCGGTCCCCCGGTCCGAGCATGTCGAGCACCTCGTCGCACAACGCCTCCAGCGGCGGCGGATGATCCGGCCCGGTGAGTTGCGCGGTCGCGGCGAGCTTCTCCCGAAGCTGCTCTATCCCGGTCCACACGTCCCGCAGCCGGGACTCGACGAGCCCGTCGGTGTACAGCAACAGCGTCGCCCCGGCCGGCGCGTCCAGCTCCACGGCCTCGAAGTCCACGCCCCCGACACCGATCGGCGCGCCCGGCGGTACCCGGAGCACCTCGGCACGGCCGCCCAGGTGCAGCAGCACCGGTGGCGGATGACCGGCGTTGGCGATGGTGATGCGGTGCGACACCGGGTCGTACACGGCGTAGAGGCAGGTCGCCATACGGTCCGTACCGAGCCGCTGCGCCTGCTCGTCGAGGTGGTGCAGCACCTCCTGCGGGGGCAGGTCGAGCCCGGCCAGTGTCTGTGCCGTGGTCCGCAACTGGCCCATGATCGCCGCGGACGTCATGGAGTGGCCCATCACGTCGCCCACGACCAGGGCGACCCGGCTGCCCGGCAGTGGGATCGCGTCGTACCAGTCACCGCCCACCCGGGCCGTCTCGGCGGCGGGCAGATAGCGCGACGCCAGCCGCACTCCCGTCGGCCGCGGGAGCGTCTCGGGCAGCATGGTGCGCTGCAGCTCGTCGGCGATGTACGCCTCACGGCCGTACAGGACGGCCTTGTCGATGCCCAGCGCGCTGTGCGTGGCGAGTTGGGCGGCCACGAGCAGGTCGTCCGGGTCGAAGGGGATGCGGTCGGGGCGGCGCAGGAACAGCGCGGCACCGATGACCCGGCGCCGGCCGCGCAGCGGGGCCAGGATCGCTCGCCGGCCGGCCGGTACGGCGAACTCGCCGCCCTCGCCGAGCAGCTCCGGCAGCGCGGCGCGGGCCGCGGGCGTGTCCGTGAAAACCGGACGCACCCCGCGCAGCACCTCGGCGAGCGCACTGCCGGGCTGCACCTCGCACAGCTCGGTGCCGAGGGCGTCCAGCTCGGTCGGGTTCTCCGGCACCGGCACCGGCAGGATGCCGTCCTCCAGGTCCCGCTCCTGCTGGGGAATCCGGTCACTGCGCCGCAGCCGGAGCACGAGGGGGCCGGTGGGCCGCTCGTCGCCGACGGGCAGCGGGTCGCGCAGATAGACCAGGATCGCGTCCGAGAAGGTCGGCACGGTCGCCCGGCACAGGCCCATCACGATCTCGTCCAGGTCGATGCCGCGCGCGATCCGGCGGGTCGCCGCGCCCACGAAGCGCAGCCGGTCGCCGTCCCGCCGCATGGGCGTGGGCCGGCCGGGGACCGCGCCCTGTCCGGTACGGCGTTCCTCGCCGCCCACGCCGCTCTGGGGCCGGTCGTCCTCGGCGCCCGGCTGGACCGGGACACCTTCGGGTACGGGCCGCGGGCGATGCGTGTCCTGCTCGGCGGCGGCCGGCTGGGAGTGCTCGGGGCCGGTACCGGCCGGATTCATGCCCATGTCCTTGTGGTTACCGGTCCTGCCGGTCGTGCCGCTGCTGCCCTGGACGACGGGTGCCGCGTCCGGCGCGGGGTCACCGGAGCGGGCCTGGACGGGTAAAGCCGCCGGCGCCTCGACGCCCTGCGTGGACGGTGGCGCCGGGGAACGCAGGAGCGCCCCGCGGGGGTCCGTGGGGTCGACGCCCGGCTGGGGGCGTTCGAAGGAGGTCGGGTGCTCCGTCACGCGTGTCGAATCCGTCCGTCCGGGGCTGCACGCCGTACGCGCAGTTGGTCCCGCCGAAATCCCGATACCCGGAATGCGTGTCCCAGGAACGAAATTCCCGCGTGGTCAGGGGCTGTTCCTGCGTTTTTGGTCAACCTTCCGCGGCCCGTACCGGTGTTGCCCTCGTACCCCACGCTCACGTCCTGCCGCCCCTCGGTGACGATCGGTCAAGCCCAGTGCCCGCTCCGGTAGTTGCCGCTGCGCACTCTTGCGGAGGACGATCCTACGTTTGCAGCCCGGGGGCGCATCAAGGGTCTCATGAGGACAAGTGCGCGGGCGTACGGTCCCAGTCTTCCGGAAGAAGCGGCACAGTCCAGGACGGATCGGGCCGCCAGTCGGGCCAGCCGTCCGAGAACGGCGGGCCCCAGGCGCGGATCACCTCCACCGCGGACCGCCCCGCCTCCCTGACCTGTTCGGCCAGGTCCGGGCCCATCAGCCCGTCCTGCTGGGCCTGCGCGAACTCGTCCTCGTCCCGCGCCACTGCCAACTGCGGTCCGGATCCACGGTGATGTCCAGGAAGTGGTCCTCGGAGTCCACACCCCGGGTCCAGCGCGTCAGCGGCTCCTCGAGGTTCACATACCAGTTCTTGAACCGCCAGCCCGGCTCCCAGAACAGCCACACCGACCACGGCAGCCCCGGCCGCGCCAGCTTCAGCACGCCGGTGCCGAACCAGCGGTCCCGCTGCACGGAACGCGGCTTGGTGTAACGCGACTCCAGCGGCTCGGCATGCACCGGTGTCCCGTCGGCCAGCACCGGCCGCACACACTCGGTGCCCGGTGCCAGCCACACGGCGAGCAGGTCCTCGTCGTCGCGTACGACGGTGACCGGACGGGCGATGTGGACGTGCGCGCCGGCGTTCTCCCGGTAGCGCCACAGGATCTGGCTCCCGGGCTCCCAGAAGTGCGCCGACGTACCCGCTTCCACCGCTCTCACCGCTCCACCGTCTGCCATGACCAGATATTAGGTGCCATAGGCATACGACGCTGCGGTGCGCGTCACGGTTCACCCCGGGGCGGGGAAAGGTTACGGCCGTGTCATCCGCAGGACATCCAGCGCCTCGTCGAGCTGCTCCTCCGTCAGATCGCCGCGTTCGACATAGCCGCTCTCCAGTACGACCTGGCGGATCGTCTTCAGCTCCGCGAGGGCCTTCTTGGCGACCTTCGCGGCCTCCTCGTACCCGATGTACTTGTTGAGCGGGGTGACCACGGAGGGCGAGGACTCGGCGTACTCCCGGGCGCGTTCGCGGTGCGCGACGATCCCGTCGACGGTCCGGTCGGCCAGCAGCCGGGAGACGTTGGCGAGCAGCCGGACCGACTCCAGGACGTTCTTGGCGATGACCGGCAGCATGACGTTGAGCTCGAAGTTGCCGGCCGCACCGGCGGTGGCGACGGTCGCGTCGTTCCCGACGACCTGCGCGGCGACCATGAGGACGGCCTCCGGGATCACGGGGTTGACCTTGCCGGGCATGATCGACGAGCCGGGCTGGAGGTCGGGCAGGGAGATCTCCGCGAGCCCGGTCCTGGGCCCGGAGGACATCCACCGCAGATCATTCGCGATCTTCGTCAGGCCGACCGCGATGGTCCTGAGCTGCCCGCTGGTCTCCACGATCCCGTCCCGGGCGCCCTGCGCCTCGAAGTGGTCCCGCGCCTCGGTGAGCGGCAGCCCGGTGGTGCGGGCGACCTCCTCGATGACGGCGGCGGAGAAACCGGGCGGGGTGTTGATGCCGGTGCCGACCGCGGTGCCGCCCAACGGCAGCTCGGCGAGCCGGGGAAGAGAGGCCTGCAGCCGCTCGATGCCGTACCGCACCTGCGCCGCGTACCCCCCGAACTCCTGGCCCAGGGTCACCGGGGTGGCGTCCATGAGATGGGTCCGCCCGGACTTGACGACGTCGGCGAACTCCTCGGACTTGCGGGCGAGGGCCGTGGCGAGATGGTCGAGGGCGGGGATCAGATCCCGGGTGACGGCGGCAGTGGCGGCGATGTGGATGGAGGAGGGGAAGACGTCGTTGGACGACTGGGAGGCGTTGACGTGGTCGTTGGGGTGCACGTCACGGCCGAGCCGCTCGGTCGCCAGCGTCGCGATGACCTCGTTGGTGTTCATGTTGGACGAGGTGCCGGACCCGGTCTGGAAGACGTCGACGGGGAAGTGCGCGTCCCAGTTCCCGCGGGCCACCTCGTCGGCCGCCTCCTGGATCGCCTCCGCGACGTCCTTGTCGAGCACCCCCAGCCGCGCGTTCACCTTCGCGGCCGCCCCCTTGATCCGGGCGAGCGCCTCGATGTGCGCCCGTTCGATCCGCTGCCCGGAGATGGGGAAGTTCTCCACTGCCCGCTGGGTCTGGGCCCGCCACCTGGCGTCCACCGGGACACGGACCTCGCCCATGGAGTCGTGCTCGATGCGAAACGCCTGTTCCTGCTGCTCGTCGGCCACTGCCGATCACCTCCGTCGTGGTCAGCGTCCGTGACTGCCGAGGCTATTCCTGGCGCAGAACCTGGCCCGGCAGGCTCGGCCGCTCGGGGGGCGGGAACAGAGTGGCCAGGTAGCGGTGCAGTTCGTCGGCGCGGGACTGGACCTGGCGGGCGTGCTCGGCCAACTCCCGTGCGCGCAGGTCGGCCTGCTGCGACTCCGCTCGCAGCCGCTCGGCCTCCTGCTCGAACCGGACGATGTGCCGGCGGATCTCCGTCAGCCACTCCGGCTGGTCCGCCTCGCGCCCGGAGGGGTGCCCGAAGTACAGAGTGGCCTCGGGGTCGGAGGGCCGACCGCGCTGTAACCCGGCCAGTTCGGTGGTGAGGGACTGCAGTGTCTGTTCGAGGCGGTCGGTGCGGTACGTGTGCTGGTCGAGCCGCTCGACGATGTCGTTGAGCCGCGAGGCCACATTTTCCTCGGCGGCGTGGACCTCCGCCTCGGCCGCACGGTATCTGCGCCGCCAGTAATCGAGGGTTTCCTGCTCCTTGTCCTCCGGATACTGGCAGATCTCACAGATCGCCCTGACCACGTCCTCGATCAGTTTCCAGGAGGCCAGCTCCGTTTTGCACCACGCCCGGTAGACCCCCGTCTTGCTGCGAAAACTGACTTCCGCGATGCGGGCCATGCTCACATTCGAGTCCAGGCAGAATGCGTTGAGCTCCTGGCCGAACTGTTCGATCGGGGATCTGCGGTGCTTTGACAACGTCGATCGCCCCCGGGGCCCCCGTACTCTCAACGATCTTGAGCGTGGCGGGGGCGGGGGAGGCCCTCCCTTCCCTTTCTGCCCGACAAGTGTGGCAGTCCGCCGAAGATCCAATTGCCGTTGCCCTTCTCGGTTTTTAGCGGAGAACTGAAGAGGCGGGTGAGTGGCGAGAGGCGGAACGTGGTCAGTGATACATATGAGCAGACGGCTGGAGAAGGGGCCAAACGGCCGCCGCCGCAGGCGTGTTGTACGACCGAAAGGCAATATCCATGCACGGACCGTGGCGGGACCCCCACGACGACCGCGATTCCCACCTGCGTTTCCAGATGATCGAACTGGCCGCCAATCTCCTGGCGCTGCTGTCCATCCTGGCGACCATGCTGGTCATCGTGCTCGCTGCGGACACGGGCCCGACCCTGATCGCCGCCCTCGCCACGGCGGTGTCGGTGTCATTCCGCGGCTGGCTGGCCTACCGCCACCGCCACCCGAGAAACCCGACGCCCTTCCCCGCTCCCCACCGCCCCCGACTGCCCGGCCCCCGCCGGTCGTTGGACCAGCCGGCGGACTCGACCGCAGAGAACGGCAACGAGCCTGTGTGAACCGGCGTAGGAGGCTGCCGAGGTAACGATCATTCCGCTGATCCGGTGTTCTTGCGCTGGTTGGCGTTGAAGCGCGCCTTCTTCTGGCGGTTCCCGCACGTGTTCATGTCACACCATTTGCGGGTGCGGCTTTGGCTGGTGTCGAAGAAGGCGGCTTGGCAGGTCGGTGATGCGCACAAGGCCAACTTTCCGTCTCGTTCGCCCGCGATGATGCTGATCGCGTCGGCGGCGATCACCCCGAGGGCGTCTTCCACACGGGAGGGCGAGCTGAGCCGCCATCGCCGCTTGCCCTCGGGCGTCAGGATCGCCGCGGCCCGGCCCTGAGCGCTGCGGTCATTGATGACTTGGACAGCGGACGCAGGCAGAGCGTCCTGGAGCGCGGCCGCTGTCGCGGCGGCGTGAATCGACTCCCGCAGTTCCCGAGCGAGGTCGAGCTGGGCAGGGGTGCAGGAGTCCACGGCGAGGCCGTACACGGCCAGCCAGTCGACGAGTCGGTGGGGCGTGGGAATGCGCTCCACGGCGTCGCCGTGACGCTCCGACAGAGTCCCCGTGAAGCTGGTCGCCAGCACGGTACCGAGGCGGAAGTCAGGGAAGCCGGCACGCATGGAACCACCTTAGCCGGTTGCTCGCAGGCATGAAGACATGCCACGCTGGAACCGCCTTAGACGGTTCCGCGACCGGCCAGGAGGTCTCATGCCCCGTCTGACCAGCGACGTACAGCCCTTTGAAGCCCGCGCGACTGACGCCGACCTCGACGATCTGCGCGCGCGGCTGGCCGCGGCGCGACTGCCGGAGGCCGAGACGGTCCATCGCGCCGCGCCCGACCCTCGCCGATGGGAACAGGGCGTTCCGCTCGCCGACCTCGTCGATGTCGTGAACTACTGGCGCACCGGCTACAACTGGCGGTCGTTCGAAGAGCGCCTGGACCGTATCGGCCAGTTCCGCACGAAGATTGACGATCTGGGAATCCACTTCCTGCACCGCCGATCGGCGCGCGCAGATGCCACTCCACTGATCCTGACGCACGGCTGGCCGGGCAGCATTGCCGAGTTCATCGACGTGGTGGACGAGCTGGCAGATCCGAAAGACGCAGACGCGCCGGCTTTCCATGTCGTGGTCCCGTCGCTGCCAGGTTTTGGTTACAGCGACAAGCCGGCCACCACCGGGTGGGGAACCGAAAGGATCGCGGCCGCGTGGGTGGAACTGATGGGAAGGCTCGGCTACGGCAGGTTCGCAGCCCACGGCGGCGATTGGGGAGGCAATATCACCACGGTGCTCGGCGGCAGGTTCCCGGAGCACGTTCTCGGCATCCACACATTGTTCGCGGAGGCGCCGCCCGGGTTGACGACGGACGGGCTGACGGCGGTCGAACGCGAGTGGACCGAGGAGACCCGCGATTTCTGGCGCCACCGCGCGGCGTACGCGAAGCAGCAGGCGACCCGGCCGCAGACCATCGGCTACTCGCTCGTCGACTCACCGGTCGGGCTTCTCGCCTGGATCCTCGACAAGTTCGCCGAGTGGTCGGACACCGAGGACAGCCCCTTCGAGGCGATGTCCATCGACCGCGTTCTTGACGACGTCACCCTGTACTGGCTGACGCGGACCGGCGCATCGGCTGCCCGCATCTACTACGAAAGCCACAACTCGCTGGACCCGGAACTCCGGGTCGACGTCCCGTCGGCCATCACCATGTATCCCCGCGACATCGAGAAGTCCCCACGCCCCTGGGCACAGGAGCGGTACCGACAGATCGTCCGATGGAGGTCACCCGAAGCCGGGGGCCACTTCCCGTCGCTGGAGGTCCCCGACTATTTCGTCAAGGACCTGCAAGAGGGCCTCACGGCAGTGCTGACCGCCCATCGGTGAACACGCAGCAACAGGCCCCCCGGCGTCGCCGAGGGGCCTGGAGGCTTTACCGGGGCCACCGGTCGTCGGGCAGCGGATCCAACGTCGTCCAGATCCTGACAGCCGCGGCAGGCGCTGCCATGGTGCCGGGCGCGGGCTCTTGACAGGCGATCACCATGCTCCGTGGCAGTTGCTGATCCATGTTGCAGTAGCCCCGAAGCCGCGAGGCAATCGTTGCCTGACGCGGCCCCGGACGGCGGCTCAGCCCAGGCCAGGACCCCGCACCGGGATGCTGGTGAACGTCGGCTGCTCGGGTTCCGGTGAGGTGAAGAAGTCGTTGCCCTTGTCGTCGACGACGATGAACGCCGGGAAGTCCTCGACCTCGATCTTCCAGACAGCCTCCATGCCGAGCTCCTCGTACTCGACGACCTCGACCTTCTTGATGCAGTCCTGGGCGAGCCGGGCGGCCGGGCCGCCGATGGAGCCGAGGTAGAAGCCGCCGTGCGAACCGCACGCGTCGGTGACCTGCTTGCTGCGGTTGCCCTTGGCCAGCATCACCTTGGATCCGCCCGCCGCCTGGAACTGCTCGACGTAGGAGTCCATACGGCCGGCCGTCGTCGGGCCGAAGGAACCGGACGCGTAGCCCTCGGGCGTCTTCGCCGGGCCCGCGTAGTACACCGGGTGGTCCTTCAGGTACTGCGGCATCTCCTCGCCCGCGTCAAGACGCTCCTTGATCTTGGCGTGCGCGATGTCACGCGCGACCACGAGCGGACCGGTCAGCGAAAGCCGCGTCTTCACCGGGTACTTGGTGAGCTCCGCGAGGATGTCGTCCATCGGCTGGTTGAGGTCGATCTTGACGACGTCACCGTCGGACTCGAGGTGCTCGTCCGTCGTCTCGGGCAGGAACCGCGCCGGGTCCGTCTCCAGCTGCTCCAGGAACACCCCCTCCGCGGTGATCTTCGCGACGGCCTGGCGGTCGGCCGAGCAGGACACGGCGATGGCGACCGGGCAGGACGCGCCGTGGCGGGGGAGGCGGACCACGCGGACGTCGTGGCAGAAGTACTTCCCGCCGAACTGCGCCCCGATCCCGATCTTCTGCGTCAGCTCGAAGACCTTCTCCTCCAGCTCCTTGTCCCGGAAACCGTGCCCGAGTTCCGAGCCCTCGGCCGGAATCTCGTCCAGGTAGTGCGCGGAGGCGTACTTCGCGGTCTTCAGCGCGTACTCGGCCGACGTACCGCCGACGACGATCGCCAGGTGGTACGGCGGACAGGCGGCCGTACCCAGCGAACGGATCTTCTCCTCCAGGAACTTCATCATGGAGGCCTCGTTCAGGACGGCCTTCGTCTCCTGGTAGAGGAACGACTTGTTGGCCGAACCGCCGCCCTTCGCCATGAACAGGAACTTGTACGCGCCGCCGTCGGTGGCGTACAGCTCGATCTGCGCGGGGAGGTTGGAACCGGTGTTCTTCTCGTCCCACATGGTCAGCGGGGCCATCTGCGAGTAGCGCAGGTTGAGGTTCAGGTACGCGTCGTAGATGCCCGCCGACAGCGCCGCCTCGTCACCGCCCGCCGTCAGTACGTTCTGGCCGCGCTTGCCCATGACGATCGCGGTGCCGGTGTCCTGGCACATCGGGAGGACGCCCGCCGCCGCGATGTTCGCGTTCTTCAGCAGGTCCAGCGCCACGAACTTGTCGTTGCTCGACGCCTCGGGGTCGTCGATGATCCGCCGCAGCTGGGCCAGGTGCGCGGGCCGCAGGTAGTGCTGGATGTCGTGGATGGCCTCCGTGGCGAGCTTGCGCAGCGCCTCCGGCTCCACCTTGAGGAAGGTCCGCCCGTCGGCCTCGAAGGTGGAGACACCCTCGGAGGTCACCAGCCGGTAGGGGGTGGTGTCCTCTCCCATGGGGAGCAGATCGGTATATGCGAACTCAGGCATCTCAGCCCATTCCTCACTCGAAAGACGGCCACCCACCTCCGTCGGCGGGCCGCACCAGCGTAGAACCTGTCCGAGGGCGAGAGCTTGTGAGGTAAGGCTCAGTCGGTTCGCCAAGAGTTGTCCACAGGCCTAGTCGCGATCTATCGCGTTTCGGTACGCTGCTGCCGTGGACCTTCAGAAGCCCGACCTTCAGAAGCACGCGGGCCCCGCACCCGCGGTGGCCGACCTGCGTGCCTCGGACGCCGACCGCGACCGTATCGCCGACATCCTGCGCGAGGCCCTCGGCGAGGGCCGCCTCACCGCGGACGAGCACGCGGAGCGGGTCGAGGGGGTGCTGAGCGCCAAGACGGTGGGCGAGCTGGAGGTCTTCATACGGGACCTGCCGGCGGCCCACGAGCGCCGTGCCGCCCCGGCCTGGACCCCGGCTCCGGACCGCCCGACCGACGCGATCCCCCACGACCCCGACGACAACGTGGTGGCGGTCCTGAGTGCCGCCGTCCGCAAGGGCCGCTGGCGCGCGGGCCGTCGCATCCACGCCTACGCGATCTTCGGCAGCGTGGAGATCGACCTCAGTGAGGCGATCTTCGAGTACCGCCAGGTCGTGATCAAGGCGTTCTCGCTGTGCGGCAGCGTCGAGGTGCGCGTCCCCGAGAACATCTCGCTGCGCGGCACGGGAGTCGGTGTCCTCGGCGACTTCCAGGTGGACACGCTCGACTCGGCCGAGCAGGACGCGCCCGTGGTGTACGTCGACGGCTGGGCAGTCCTGGGCAGTGTCGACGCCAGGCCGAAGCGGGGCAAGCTCGTCGCGGACATCCTCGACCGGGTTCAGCGCGCGGTCGATCGCAAGGTCGACAAGAGTTTGCGCAAACACCTGGATCGTTGACGGTTGTGAATCCGGGCGCATCCGAGGAGAACGGATCCGCCCGTGGTGGGCTCCGGGAAGCGCACGCGACCGCCCGCGATCCAGCGGTTCGGGACTCAGTGCATAGGCGTGCGCACAGCGGGTAGGGCTTGCTGCATCGTCTCTCGCTCGCGAAGCCGTCGTCAGGAGTAGACCGTGCTGCAACCGCCGCATTCGTCCCTGCAGGTAGCTGCCGTTCCGGCCCAGCGGGTGCCAGTGCGGGACAGGGACCAAGACGCTCCATGGCACACCGAGGCGGTGTGCCGGCGCGACGAGGCCGGCCTGTTCTTCGCCCCGTCCAAGGAACCCACCGCCGCCAGGCTTTCCCGCGAGGAGGCCGCGAAGCGCGTCTGTGCCCGCTGTCCCGTCATGGTCGAGTGCCGCGAACACGCCCTGCTCCAACCCGAGCCCTACGGCGTCTGGGGCGGCCTGACCGCAGCGGAACGCCGGGTGGTCCTGGCCCGCAGGCGCCGCCGCGACCTGGAACTGCAGAAGGCGGCGAGGGCGGCGCGCATAGCCCAGGCGGGCTGAAGCAAGGGCGACAACAAGGGCAGGGCGACACCAAGGGCAAAAGGAAAGGGCGCCCCCTCCGCACCGGGGGCGCCCTCTCACTCAGGTGCGAGCTACTTCGCGCGGTCGAAGTCGATCGCGCTGTAGGCCCGCAGCTTGCTGAGCCGGTGCTCGGAGTCGATCCGCCGGACCGTCCCCGACTTCGACCGCATCACGATCGAGTCGGTCGTCGCGGTCTCCGACCGGTACCGCACACCACGCAGCAGCTCGCCGTCGGTGATCCCGGTGGCCACGAAGAACACGTTCTCCCCGGACACCAGGTCGTCGGTCATGAGCACCCGGTCCAGATCGTGCCCGGCGTCGATCGCCCGCGCCCGCTCCTCGTCGTCCTTCGGCCACAGCTTGCCCTGGATCGTTCCCCCGAGGCACTTCACGGCACAGGCCGAGATGATCCCCTCGGGCGTACCGCCGATGCCCAGCAGCATGTCGACGCCGGTGCCTTCGCGCAGCGCGTAGATCGACCCCGCCACGTCACCGTCGGAGATCAGCTTGATCCGCGCTCCGGCCTCCCGGATCTCCTTGATGATCCCTTCGTGCCGGGGCCGGTCGAGGATGACCACGGTCACGTCCTCCGGAGTGGACCGCTTGGCCTTGGCGACCCGCCGGATGTTCACGGAGACCGGTGCGTTGATGTCGACGAAGTCCGCGGCCTCGGGACCCGTGACCAGTTTGTCCATGTAGAACACGGCGGACGGGTCGAACATCGACCCACGGTCCGCCGCGGCCAGCACGGCGATCGCGTTCGGCATGCCCTTGGCCGTCAGCGTCGTCCCGTCGATCGGATCGACGGCGATGTCGCACTCGGGCCCGGTCCCGTCGCCCACGCGCTCTCCGTTGAAGAGCATCGGGGCCTCGTCCTTCTCGCCCTCGCCGATGACGACCACGCCGTTCATCGACACGGTGGAGACGAGGGACCGCATGGCGCGCACCGCGGCGCCGTCGGCGCCGTTCTTCTCGCCCCGGCCGACCCAGCGGCCCGCGGCCATCGCGGCGGCTTCGGTCACCCTGACGAGTTCCAGGGCGAGGTTGCGGTCGGGGGCCTCGGAGGGGACTTCGAGTTCGGACGGCAGATGATGATGCTCGGTCATCGGAGCGCACCTTTCTGATACGACGACGGCCGGATGAGGGTTCGACCGTCGACTCTATCCTCAGTCCGACAAAATGAGCAGGGGACCCCACGGATGAGCGGACCGGGCACCTGCGACGATAGGGGGCGTGGCAGGTTCGAACGGCAAGCAGAAGACGGTCCGGGACATGATTCTCTCCCTGGGCCTGATCGGGATCGCGGCGGCGGTCATCTACGTGTTCATCCCGCACGACGACTCCGCTCCCGACATCAAGACGGTCGACTACCGCGTCGAGCTGCTCACGGCCCGCCGCGCGGCCTCCTACCCGGTCGCCGCGCCCGAGGGCCTGCCGGGCGGCTGGAAGGCGACCTCGGTGCGCTTCCAGGGCGACCAGTCCGACGCCTGGCACCTGGGTTTCCAGGCCCCTGGTGATCAGTACGTGCAGGTCGAGCAGTCGACTCAGAAGCCGTCGACGTTCATCGACGAGGCCAGCCAGGGCGCAGAGGTGACGAAGCAGACCCAGCAGATCGCGGGCCGCACCTGGACGCGGTACACGGGCGGCCGCTACGACGCCCTCGTGCACACCGGCGACGGGGCGACGACGGTGGTCGCGGGCACGGGATCGTTCGCCCAGCTGGCCGAGATGGCGAAGTCGCTCAAGACGGCGTGAGACGCACGAGAGGGCCCGGCTGCCAGGCAGCCGGGCCCTCTCGTCGCGTGTCAGCCGTCTCAGACGGTGGTGACGACCTCGTCGTATGCCAGGCGCGGGGAGCGCGGGAACCAGGCGTCCTCGCCCGGCTTGCCGATGTTGACGACCATCAGCGGGGTGTGGTCGTCGTCCAGGAACTCCTTGCGGACGCCCTCGAAGTCCAGACCGGTCATCGGGCCGGCGGCGAGGCCCGCGGCACGGACGCCGATGATGAAGTACGCGGCCTGCAGGGCGGCGTTCAGCCCGGCGGCACCCTCGCGGGCGGGGCGCTCGCTGAAGAAGACGTCCTTGGCCTGCGGGAAGTGCGGGAAGAGCTCCGGCAGCTCCTCGTGGAACTCGTTGTCCGCGGAGAGGATCGCGACCAGCGGGGCGGTGGCGGTCTTGGGCTGGTTGCCCTCGGCCATGTGCTGGACCAGGCGCTCGCGGGCCTCGGCGGAGCGGACCAGGGTGATGCGCAGCGGGCTCTGGTTGAAGGCGGTCGGGCCGTACTTGACCAGGTCGTAGATGGCCTGGAGCTGCTCGTCGGTCACCGGCTCGTCGGTGAAGGTGTTCGCGGTACGGGCCTCGCGGAACAGCAGGTCCTGGGCGGCGGGGTCAAGAACGAGAGACATGGGAAACCTTCTCGGGGGGTGCGTCGACCCCGGAAACGGACCGGGGACCGGTTGACGCTCTCGACCGTACGCGACTGAAGTTCAACCTTCAACAAAAACCGGGGCGTGGTGATCCGCTTCACAGATCACCCAGGTCTCCTACTCGGCGGCGCCCTCGGTCCCGGCCTCTTCCTCCTCGGCCAGCGCCGCGTCCAGCCGCGCCCGCGCCCCGTCCAGCCAGCGCCGGCACACCTTGGCCAGCTCCTCGCCCCGCTCCCAGAGCGCGAGGGACTCCTCGAGCGTCGTACCGCCCGCCTCCAGCCGCCGAACGACCTCGATCAGCTCGTCCCGTGCCTGCTCGTACCCGAGCGCCTCTTCCGCCACCTTGCTGGTCATCCGCCCACCCTATGCATCGACTCGGACAACGAACTCACCCTCGGCGACCCGCGCCCGCAGGGTCTCCTCCGCAGTCACCTCGTCCGGCGCCCGCACCACATGCCCGTCGGCCTTCTGGAGCACGGCGTACCCGCGCTGGAGGGTCGCGGCGGGGGAGAGGGCCACCACGCGTGCGTGCGTGTGCGTCAGCTCGGAGTCGGCGCGGTCCAGCAGATGGCCCAGGGTGCGGCGGCCGCGGTCGGTCAGGGAGGACACATGGTCGGCGCGCTCGTCGATCATCCGGTGCGGATCCTCTATCGACGGCCGCGCGAGGGCCTGCGCGAGGCCCCGCTCCTCCCGCTGGAGGAAGGACTCGACGCACCGCCGCGCGCGGTCCTGCAGCGCCCGCACCCGCTCGTACTCCTCACCCACGTCCGGTACGACCTTCTTGGCCGCGTCCGTGGGCGTGGAGGCCCGCAGGTCGGCGACGTAGTCGAGCAGCGGGGTGTCCGGCTCGTGCCCGATCGCCGACACCACCGGCGTACGACAGGACGCGACCGCCCGCACCAACTGCTCGTCGGAGAACGGCAGCAGATCCTCCACGCTGCCCCCGCCGCGCGCCACGATGATCACGTCCACGTCGTCCAGCGCGTCGAGCTCCTTGACCGCCTGGACGACCTGCGGGACGGCGTGCACGCCCTGCACCGGGACGTTGCGCACCTCGAAACGGACGGCCGGCCAGCGGTGCCGGGCGTTCTCCAGGACGTCCCGCTCGGCGGCCGAGGCCCGGCCGCAGACCAGCCCGACGAGCTGCGGCAGGAACGGCAGCGGCTTCTTGCGCTCCGGCGCGAACAGCCCCTCCGCGGCGAGGGACTTCTTCAGCTGCTCCAGCCGGGCCAGCAGCTCGCCGACCCCGACGGGCCTTATCTCGGCGGCCCGCAGCGAGAGCTGGCCCCGCGGCGCGTACCACTCCGGCTTCGCCAGTACGACGACTCGGGCGCCCTCGCTGACGACGTCGGCGATCTCGTCGAAGACCTGGCGGAAGCAGGTGACGCTCACCGAGATGTCGTACGACGGATCGCGCAGCGTGAGGAAGACGACGCCCGCGCCCGGGCGCCGGGACAGCTGGGTGATCTGGCCCTCGACCCACACGGCACCGAGGCGGTCGATCCAGCCGCCGATCAGGCGCGACACCTCGCCGACGGGCAGGGGCGCTTCGGGAGTCGAGTTCACAGCCATGCCGCGAGCGTAACGGCCCGGTACGACAACGCACCGTCACCGGCCGTCACTTACGCGGCCGGTTCCGGCCTTGAGTTCAGCGCGATACCGGAGAACAGACCGGCGTCGTCACCGGCACGCGATCTTCGACCGGCCGAACGCGGCCTTACGATGGGACGCATGACTGCTTCGCCTGGCCGCCGTGTCCTGCTCGCCGCCCCCCGTGGCTACTGCGCGGGTGTGGACCGCGCCGTGATCGCCGTCGAGAAAGCCCTGGAGCAGTACGGCGCTCCGGTGTACGTCCGGCACGAGATCGTCCACAACAAGTACGTCGTACAGACCCTGGAGAACAAGGGCGCCATCTTCGTCGAACGGACGGAGGAGGTCCCGCCGGGCAACATCGTCATGTTCTCGGCCCACGGCGTCGCCCCCGTCGTCCATGACGAGGCCGCGCGCGGCAAGCTCGCCACCATCGACGCGACCTGCCCGCTCGTCACCAAGGTCCACAAGGAAGCCGTCCGCTTCGCCAATGAGGACTACGACATCCTCCTGATCGGGCACGAGGGCCACGAGGAGGTCATCGGCACCTCCGGCGAGGCCCCCGACCACATCACGCTGGTCGACGGCCCCTCGGACGTCGCCAAGGTCGAGGTCCGCGACGAGTCGAAGGTCGTCTGGCTCTCCCAGACCACGCTGTCAGTCGACGAGACGATGGAGACCGTCGACGCCCTCAAGGAGAAGTTCCCGCAGCTCATCTCCCCGCCCAGCGACGACATCTGCTACGCCACGCAGAACCGTCAGCTCGCGGTGAAGCAGATGGGCGCCGAGGCCGAGCTGGTCATCGTGGTCGGTTCCCGCAACTCCTCCAACTCCAAGCGGCTCGTCGAGGTCGCCAAGCTGGCCGGCTCCCGCGAGGCCTACCTCGTGGACTACGCGAGCGAGATCGACGAATCCTGGCTGGAGGGCGTGACCACGGTCGGCGTGACCTCGGGCGCCTCGGTGCCGGAGGTGCTGGTCGAGGAGGTCCTGGAGTGGCTGTCGCAGCGCGGTTACGGCGACGTGGAGCTCGTGAAGGCGGCCGAGGAGTCCATCACCTTCTCGCTGCCGAAGGAACTGCGCCGCGACCTGCGCGAGGAGGCGGCGGCGCTGGTCGCGGAGCGTAAGGGGACCTCGCAGGCGTGACTGTCAGTCGTCCGTCGTAACGTAGGGCCATGCAGATCTTCGGCTTGGACATCGGCGGATCCGGGATCAAGGGCGCCCCTGTGGACCTGGACAAGGGCGACCTCACCCAGGAGCGCCACAAAGTGTTCACCCCGCACCCGGCGACGCCCGACGGCGTGGCCGACGGGGTGAAGCAGGTCGTGGACCACTTCGGGTGGACGGGACCGGTCGGCCTGACCTTCCCGGGCGTGGTCACCGGCGGCTCGACGATCCGCACGGCGGCCAATGTCGACAAGAGCTGGATCGACACCGACGCGCGCGCGTTGTTCAGCGAGCGGCTCGGCGGACTGCCGGTGACCGTCGTCAACGACGCGGACGCGGCGGGCGTCGCCGAGATGAACTTCGGCGCGGGCAAGGACCGCAAGGGCACCGTCATCCTGCTCACCTTCGGCACCGGCATCGGCAGCGCGGTCTTCGTCGACGGCGTCCTCGTCCCCAACACCGAGCTCGGCCACCTGGAGCTGCACGGCCACGACGCCGAGAAGAAGGCCTCCAGCAAGGCCAGGGAGGACGAGGAGCTCACCTGGGAGCACTGGGCCCACCGCGTCCAGAAGTACCTCGCCCATGTGGAGATGCTCTTCTCGCCCGAGCTGTTCATCGTCGGCGGCGGCGTCAGCCGCAAGGCCCAGAAGTTCCTGCCGCACATCGAGGGCATCAAGGCCGAGATCGTCCCGGCGCAGCTGCAGAACAACGCGGGGATCGTGGGGGCCGCGATGCGGGCGGCGGAGGGTTAGAGAGGCGCAGCCGCAGGTCCGCTTCGTGCCGCCGGTCCTCGTCAGCGCGAGCGGCGCCGCACCAGCCGGATCCTGCGGACCAGCGCGATGATGCCGGCGGCCATCGTGCCGGCGTAGAGCCAGCCGGCCTGTGTGGCGAGCGCGGTGAACAGTCCCATCAGGCGGCCCGAGGTGCCGCCGCTGCTGTCGGCGACCGGGACGAGCCCGGCGGCGAAGGCGATCGGGACGATGATCGGGGCGGTCAGCGGATCGCCCCGGCGCATCCAGACCGCCGTCAGCACACTCACCGGCACGAACAGCACCCCGTACACCGTCAGCGACGAGCCGAACAGCAGCGAGACGAGGAAGCCGAGCGCGACCATCAGCCCGGCGCAGAACAGGCCGCCGCCGAGCCCGGTGAGCCGGGGGTTGGGCAATCGTCGCAGTGTCTGGACCACGGGCGGCGGGGGGCGGCGGGGCGGCGCCGGCCGTCGCTCACCGCGGGCCTGCGAGGGCAGCGGTGCTCCCGGGGCCGGGCGTCGCGTTCCGTTGTGCGGGGGGCGGGTCCTGTGTTGCTCCACTGGACCAACCTAGGTCTGTTTATGTGTGGAATCGCTCCTCGGACACGCGGTGGGAAAGACCTTGGCCATGCGTTCGAGAGGTCAGCCGGAGCGTGTTGCGGCACGCCGTAGACTGGTGGATCGGCCCCCTGGCCGCCAGTCTCCTCACGTCTCCTCTCACGTACGGGAAGTCGCAACGTGTCGCTCACGATCGGAATCGTCGGTCTGCCGAATGTCGGCAAGTCGACCCTGTTCAACGCCCTGACCAAGAACGACGTGCTGGCGGCCAACTACCCGTTCGCCACGATCGAGCCGAACGTCGGCGTGGTCGGCGTCCCGGACCCGCGGCTGGCGAAACTGGCCGAGATCTTTTCCTCCCAGAAGATCCTTCCGGCGACCGTCGACTTCGTCGACATCGCGGGCATCGTGCGCGGCGCGAGCGAGGGCGAGGGCCTGGGCAACAAGTTCCTCGCGAACATCCGAGAGTCGGACGCGATCTGCCAGGTCATCCGCGCCTTCAAGGACGAGAACGTCGTGCACGTCGACGGCAAGGTCTCGCCCAAGGACGACATCGAGACGATCAACACCGAGCTGATCCTCGCCGACCTCCAGACCATCGAGAAGGTCCTGCCCCGCCTCCAGAAGGAGTCGCGGATCAAGAAGGACATCGGCCCCAAGGTCGCGGCGGTGGAGGCCGCGCAGGAGATCCTGGAGAAGGGCGACACCCTGTTCTCGGCGGGCATCGTCCAGGGTTCCGGCAACGAGGAGCTCCTGCACGATCTGCACCTGCTGACGACGAAGCCCTTCCTGTACGTCTTCAACGTCGACGAGGACGAGCTGGTCGACGAGTCGTTCAAGGACGAGCAGCGAGCCCTGGTCGCCCCCGCCGAGGCGATCTTCCTCAACGCCAAGCTGGAGGCGGAGCTCGCCGAGCTCGACGAGGAGGACGCGATGGAGCTGCTGGAGTCGGTCGGCGCCGAGGAGCCGGGCCTCGCCACCCTCGCCCGCGTCGGCTTCAACACCCTCGGCCTGCAGACCTACCTCACGGCCGGCCCCAAGGAGTCCCGCGCCTGGACCATCAAGAAGGGCGCCACCGCCCCCGAGGCCGCCGGAGTCATCCACACCGACTTCCAGAAGGGCTTCATCAAGGCGGAGGTCATCTCCTTCGACGACCTGGTGGAGACCGGTTCGGTCGCCGAGGCCCGCGCGAAGGGCAAGGCGCGCATGGAGGGCAAGGACTACGTGATGCAGGACGGGGACGTGGTGGAGTTCCGCTTCAACGTGTAGCGGGTGACGTGCCACCACGTCGCTGATCTGGCAAATGTGCTGGTCAGGAAGGGTCCGGCTTTTCAGGGTCGGGCCCTTCGTTTTTTCCCGTGCTGGGATGGTGGTGGGAAGGGACGAGGCTGCCCGTGCTGGGCCGTGTTCTGGTCAGAGCCCGGAGCCGGGAGGCAGGCTGTCCTGCGGGCCGCCATTGGCACCCGGTGTTCATGTAGTCGCCGATCAGCTCCTTCTTCTTGCCCGTCGCTGATCACCGGGTCACCGGCGTCCCTGTGGTCTCGTGCCTGCTCATTGAGGTAGCGGAACTGGGCGTCCCGGGCGGGGTGCTGAGCGCCCTCGCTGGTCTTGGTGTTGGCCTGCAGGCTGAAGTCTTCCCCCCGCAGCAGGCGACCGTGTCGGCGCAGACCCCGTGGCCCTGCCGGGTACAGCTCCGCTGCCAGCGTCCGGGTCAACTTCGTCGGCCAGAGCAGCGGCGACATCGGGCCGCCCCGCTCGTCGGGCTCGACCAGCGCAAGTAGCGTCGGCCGCAGTCCTGGATCAAGGTCCACAGCCTTCTTCCGGCCCCTGCCAGGACGACGGACTCGCCCCAACAGAGCCCGACCAGACTTCAGTTCAGCCGCTCCGCGAGAGACCGTGCCCTCCCGCACCCCCGCCGCGACAGCAACAAGCCTGATCCCACCGTGCCCCAACGACCGCGCTTCCGCCCCTATGGCCAGCCGACGCTGACGCTCGTCCAGATGAGGCAAGACACCTGGAACCTCGCTGCCATGACGGCCTTGATCCCCTCCGGTCTCCCCATACCAGAACAACGAGCCCCACAGCCGGAAGCGACGACTTGTTTCTCGGCAAGGCCTTGGTGCGGAGTACCGCGGAGGCGGTTCAACGGTCGGTGAGAAATGTGAGGGTGGGGAGACATTCCCCGTCGACACCGGCACGAGGGGGAACGTCGGTCTCGCCTGGCGGCCGCGCACCCTTGTGTGAGGGCATGATTCTCCCCGTCTTCGCAGGTCATTGGCTATGTGACTGGAGTCTGTCCCGGTCAGGTATCGCATCGGGAATGGTTCAGGAACGCCGCCCGGCACGATGCGTGTTGTCCGGAAGACCTCCGGGCAACACCAAGGATCGGGGCGGGACATGCGGCACAAGCTGGCTGGGTTGATCGGGTTCTTCAGCGCTCTGCTTGTCATCGGGGTCGGTGTGATCGAGGTACAGCACCTGGGCGAGACACCTGCTGGCCACCACATGTTCGCGGAGGACAAGGGCCCGGCGACCATCGAACCGTGATCCGGGCGACGCGGGCGACCAGGTCCTCCGGATCACTCCGGGCGAGGGGCCGCCCTGAGCACGGAGTCAGTGGCGGGATGGACCCAGGAAACGGAGAGACAAATGAACGCCGACGTCTGGGCGCCGGGGCTCGGAGCGATGCTGCGGAACGCCCGCAGGAGGGCCCGGCTCACCCAGGAGCAGCTTGCCGGGCTGTCCACAGTCAGTGTGCGGGCCATCCGCGACCTTGAGCAGGAACGCGTGACCCGCCCTCGCAAGGAAACCCTGACGCTGCTCGCAGATGCCATGCGTCTGGACGGCACGCAGCGCGCGGCACTCGAACTGGCTGTCGACGGTGTTGCCGGGGAGTCCTTGCTCGGCGACGTGTACGGGGCGGACCTCGCGCCGCCGCCGACCGCCCTGCACCCGCTGGCCGGCCGCCGCAGCGAACTGCACACCCTGCTGACCCTGCTGGGCACCGGGAAGGAACGGCTGCTGACCGTTGTCGGCGTACCGGGCGTCGGCAAGTCGCGGCTTGTGCAGGAGGCAGTGACCGTCATCCACGACCGGGACCGCACCCCCGTGCTGTGGGTGACCGGCGACCGGCTTTCCGCTCCGGGTGCCGCCCGGGTCGCGGTATCCAGGCCCACCGGGCCGCAGGCGACCCTCGTGCGCTGGGTGCGCTCCTCCCTGGACCAGCGGCCGGGTCCGGACGGTGGACGCCACGAGGAACTGGTCTCCGTCATCCGGGACCGACCCACCCTCCTCGTGCTGGACGGACACGAGGAAGCGGCGGCCACCTCGCCGGCCCTGCTCAGTCTGCTGCGCTCCTGCCCGCGTCTGGTGGTGCTGATCACCGCCCGACGCCCGAACCCTGTCCCCGGCAGTCGGCTCTTCCCGCTGGCCCCGCTTCCGGTGGCCGACCCTGAAGACGAGTCGGCACTCGGCCTCATGCTCCTGCACGCCAGCCACATGCGTCCCGATCTGGCGCCGGACGACGAACTCGTGCAGACACTGGCAGAGATCTGCCACACACTGGACGGGCTGCCGGGAGCGCTGGAGGCGGCTGCTTCGTGGCTGCTCCTGTACTCGCCCGAACAATTGCTGAGCGTCGCGCGCAAGGACCCGCTCGCCCTCGTCGACGCGCCCGCCTCCGCGCCGGCCGGTGACGATTCCTGCCTGTCGGCGGCGCTGAGGGATGCGGTCCGGGACCTGCCGGCACGGCTGTTGCCGCTGCTGGAGACGACCGCCGCTCTGCCGCGGCCGTGGACCACGGACGAGATGTCGGCAGTGCCGTTCGCCCAGCCGCCGAGCGCCCACGACCTGCACGCTCTGCTGCTTCGCGGCCTGATCCGGCAGGTGCCGGTAGCTCCCGGGCGGCCACCCAGGTTCTGTGTGCTGAACGTCGTGCGCCGGCTCGCCGGGAGCACCTCGCTCCCGCACGTCTCGGGGCGGCAGCGACGTCCGATTCTCGACACCCAGGCGGCTTGAGGCACCCGACGGTTCTGATGAAGGTCGACGGAATTCCACCGTCTCCGCACGGCTGCCGTCCGACCGCAACGGCCGCCCCCAAAAGCCATGATCACGCCCCATCGTCAGACGCAACCCAGGATTTCCGAGGAAGCCATGACCACCTTTCAGCGCGGTATCCCTGAATTTCCGTTCCGTGGCCCCGTCGAGATTCTCGACTGCACCCTTCGCGACGGCAGCTATTCCGTGGACTTCCAATTCAGTGAGGAGGTCATCACGAACGTATTGTCCGGGCTGGAGATGTCCGGCGTCCGATATGTCGAACTGGGGCATGGGCTCGGTCTGAATGCTGGTACCTCCCTCAACAAGCCGGCGTTGGTGTCCGACGAGCGCTGCTTCGAGATTGCTGCGTCCACCCTTCGCGAGGCCCGGTGGGGGATGTTCTGCATCCCGGGCATCGCCCGTACCGAGCATCTACGGCAGGCCGCTGCCGCGGGTATGCGGTTCGTGCGGGTCGGCGTCGACATCACCGACGTGACTCCGGCACAGGAGTTCATCGAACTGGCCGGTGAACTCGGCCTCATCACGTTCGCCAACCTGATGAAGACCAACGTGCTGGACACCGACGGAGTGGCTACCGCCGTCGCGCGCTGTGCGGGCTTCGGAGCCATCGGTGTCTATCTCGTGGACTCCGTCGGTGGCTACCTGCCGACCGAGGTCGAGCCCCTGTTCCGTCGCATCGCAGAGACCGTTGACGTGCCGCTGGGCTTCCACGGCCACGACAACCTCGGCCTGGCCAACGCCAATGCCATCGCCGCCATGGAAGGGGGCGCGCACTTCGTGGACACCACTCTGGACGGCATCGGCCGCGGTGCCGGCAACGCCAACACCGAGGTCTTCGCGGCCATCCTGCGCAGCCGCGGCACAGGAAGCTACGACTATCGGGCCCTCGGCCGGCTGAGCGAGGACAGGATGCGCCCCCTGACCCGGCTGCACGACGACCGCCTCTACCAACTGGTGGGTGCCCTGACCCAGACGCATTCGAGTTTCTTCCCGCTGATCACGCGGTGCGCCGAGTCTGTGGACATCGACGTGTTCGAGCTGATGGAGGCGGTCGCCGACATCAACCGGGTCAACCCGACCGAGGAACTCGTCATGCGGGCCGCGAGTGATCTCGCCGCCGCCTGCGCGGCATGACCACCTTGTACAGCAAGCGGCTGCCTTCTTCTCCTCACTACGAACGTCGAAAGGACTCGGCAGGCATGGACACTCTGGCGGCCCCACAGGCCGACCTGGCCGACACTCTCCTGGCAGTGCTCCGCGAGGCGCTGGCCGTCCCCGACATCGACCTGGACAGCGGCTTCTACGCGCTCGGCGGGGACTCGCTGACCGCGGTGAAGGTGGTGGGCGCGGCTCGCGCCCGGGGTATTCCGCTGACCCTCCGGGACCTGATGGTCTTCCAGACGCCGCGTGCCCTTCTCGGCTCTCCCAGCCTGCGGGCGGCACGGGCAGCCACCACCGAGGTGGACTTTGCTGCGGCCCTGCCGCCGTTGACCGCACAGGATCTCGCCCTGGCGCCGGAGGGTGTCCAGGAGGTGCTGCCCGCGTCCGCGTTGCAGACCGGAATGCTCTACCTGTGCCAGACCAGCGGCGACCCGCGGCTGTACCACACTCTGGAAGGCTGGGAGGTCTGCGCCCCGTTCGACGAGGACACCTTCCGTGACGCGGTCACCGCCCTCGGCCGCAGGTACGCCGCTCTGCGCACCTCCTTCGACCTCGGGAACTTCTCCGCCCCGGCGCAACTGGTATGGGAGGAGGCCGCCATCACGGTGACCGTCGACCAGGCCCGGACACCCGCCCAGGTACGGGAACTGGTCGAAGACTGGTGCGAGAAACGGGCGGGCCTGCCGTTCGACTGGATGAGTGCCCCGCTGCTGCGCTGCCATGTGGTGAGTGAACCGGACTCCTTCCATGTCGTCCTCGCCTGCCACCACGCCGTCCTCGACGGATGGAGCCTCAGTCGTCTGACCGTCGACCTGATGGACCTGTACCGGGCGGCCTCGGCCGGCCAGGAGGTACGTCTGCCCGCGGTCTCCCGGCAGACCCAGCGGGCCTTCCTGGTCAACGAGCACGCGGCCGCCTCGTCCTCGGACGCCGCCGCCCACTGGCTCGCTCAGGCCGAAAATTCCGCCCCGCTCTTCGACGGCCCCTTGCCTGGCAGGGTCGCCGACGTGGCAGGGCGGCACGTCCTGGCGCTGGAGTCATCGCTGGTGACGGCGATACGCTCGACCGCCCGGATGCTCAGCGTTCCTGTCAAGGCCATCGCACTGGCCGCCCACGCCCGTGCCCTGGGTACCTGGGCCGGCCGGGAGCGGGACGTCGTGACCGGAGTGGTTTTCCCCACCCGCCCCGAGACCGAGGGCGCGGATCTGGACGTCGGCCTCTTCCTCAACACCCTGCCGGTACGCTTCGCCACCGTCGACGACACCTGGACCGGCCTCGTCAGAGCCGCCGCCGCGGCTGAGCAGGAGGGTGCCCAGTACGCGGCCTACCCGCAGGCCCTGCTGGTGGAGCGGCTCGGACGGCCCGCCTTTGACGTCTCCTTCAACTTCATGGACTTCCGTGCCTACGAGGAACTCGACCGGGCCGACTCCGCCCGGTGTCGAGGCCGGTGGGTGAAGGGCAAGCTGAGCTTCCCGTTCTGCGTCAACGTCGACATCACCGGCGTGGAGGGGCAGATCCGCGTCGCCCACGACGCCGCGCTGGTTCCGTCGGAGGCCGTCAGGCGGTACGCGGATCTGCTGAGGCAGGCCCTCACCAGCCTGGTCGCCCACCCCGTCAGTCCCGCCGCGGAGTCCCTTCGCACCCTCTCGGAGGTCGCCCGATGACCCGGCAGCGCCCGTTGTTCGCCGTGCTCTACGATCTGGGCGCGGTCCCGGCCGGCGAGATCGGCGCCGGCCTCGCCGACCTCGGCGACGTGGTCTTCCTCGTGCCCCGGGAGTCCGCGCACGTGGCGCAGCTGCGGCCCGTCATGGAGATGCTCGGCGAGGTGCGCACCCTCACCGGGGACACGGCTGCCGACGTGCGCCTGCTGCGGGAGATATCGCCCGACGCGGTGCTGAACTTCTGCGAGCACCTGGTCCGGCAGGCCGCCGAGTTCGCTGCCGCTCTGGGGTTGCCCGGAAACTCCTCGCACACGGCGCGGCTGTTCACCGACAAGGCCCTGCAACGCCGCACCCTGCGGGAAAAGGGCGTGGAGAAGACCGTCGCCCACCCGCTGGACACCCTCGGTGACTGGGACGCCGCTCTGGCGGCGGTCGGCCTGCCCGCCGTGGTCAAGCCCGTCGCCGGAGCGCTCAGCCGTCAGGTGCACGCCCTGCGCGACAAGGAGGAGGCAGCCGCCGTGCACGCACGGCTGGCCGCCCTGGAGGCCAAGGGCGCGTGGGTGCCGTTCGTCGTCGAGGAGTATTTGGAGGGCCGCCCCTGTGCGCCTTTCGGTGACTTCGTGTCCGTGGAGAGCCTGTGCCTGCCCACCGGAATCACCCACCTGGCGGTGACCGGGAAGACGCCGGTCATGCCGCCGTTCCGCAGCACGGGCCGTATCTGGCCCAGCCCGCTGCCGCAGGAGGAGGAGCAGGAGGTCGCCGACCTCGTCACCCGAGCCCTGGAGGCCATCGGCGCTGAGCGAGGGTTCGCCCACACCGAGGTGAAGTTGACCCCCGACGGCCCTCGCATCATCGAACTCAACGGCAGACTCTCCGGGTTCGTGAACATGATGTCGCGTGAATCCTGCGACCTGGACCTCGTGCGCATCGGTGCTCTCGCGGCCCTCGGTGAACCGATGGCCCTGGCGCCGTTCTCCTTCGGCGGGCGAGTGCACTTCCAGTACAACAACCTGGCTCCGCTGCGGCCGTGCCGACTGGAGGCGGTCCACGGTGCCGCAGCGGTCCGAGCGCTTCCCGGGGTCACTACCTACCGCGCCTTCGCCCACCCTGGCGACGATCTGCCCGGCGGCACCATGACCTCGTTCCTCGACGCCGTATCGGGGGTGTGCGACAGCCACGAGGCCGTGGTGCGCACCATCGAGGCGGTCCGCTCCGCGCTCACCTTCGACCTGCGCTTCGACGATGGCGTTCGCCCGGTCAACGGTATGGACCTGCCGCATTACTGACGCCCCACCACCGACGGCCGGACGGGCCGGATCGGACCAGACACCGAAGGAGAGAACATCGTGCGGCTGTGCACTGTACGTTCCGCGGACGGAGACGACGTGGGAATCGCGACCGGGAAGGGCCTGGTCCTGCTGAGCCGCGTCAACGAGGTCCGCGGCACCGCCTACGGCCCGACGCTGCTGGATGTCGTCGTCGAGGGGCAACGGGCCGCCCTGGAGGAGGCCCTGGCCGATCCGGCGGTGCTGGCGACCGCGGTCCCCGCCGAGGGAGCCGACCTCGGCCCGGTCCTGCGTGATCCGCCGAAGCTGTGGGGCGTGGGTCTGAACTACGCGGGACACGCGGGCGACCTGGACGTACGGCAGCCCACCGGTGCGCCCGGCTCCTACCTCAGGCCGAGCTCCACGGTGATCGGGCACGGTGACGACATCCTGCTGCCGGCCCAGTCGCAGCGGGTCACCGCCGAAGCGGAACTGGGCGTGGTGATTGGTACCACCTGCAAGAACGTGGACCCCGCCGACGCGCCCTCGGTCATCTTCGGCTTCACCACGGTTCTCGACATGACGGCCGAGGACGCCATCCGCGTCAACCCGCGCTACATTCCCTGGTCCAAGGCGTTCGACACGTTCTGCAGCCTCGGTCCGTGGATCGTGACACCGGACGAGGTGCCGGACCTGTCATCGGTGCGGATCTCGACCGTGGTCAACGACGAGGTCATCGCCTCCAACGAGGTGTCCGCGATGATGCGCGACCCCTATTGGATCGTCGGATACTTCTCGGGGGGCATGTCTCTGGAGGCGGGTAGTGTCATCGCCACGGGGACGCCCGGCGCGGGGGTCATACGCGACGGGGACCGGGTGGAGGCCCGCGTCACCGGTGTCGGCGACCTGTGCAACGAGGTCCGCCTGGCGGCCGCGGTCCCATGGGAGACCGCCGCAGACCGCCCGCAGGACGGGCCTGTCCGCATCAATTCGTGAGAGACATGGAAGACAGTGTTATGACACCAGAGTCTGTGGTTGGCCTTCTCGCCGAGCCCGTGCGGCTGCGTGTGTTCTCGGCCGTCGTCCTGGGGGCGGCCACTCTGCCGGAGGTCGTCGAGGCCGCCAACGTCTCCCCGAAGGAGGCGGCGGCCGCGCTGCGGCGTCTGACCGACGGCGGCCTGGTCGAGGAGACGAGCGAGGGGCTGCGGTCCCGGCACGAGGAGTTCAAGGAGATCGCCCGTGCGGCCCGGCCCGAGCGCTCCTCCGAGGAATACGGCTCCGGTGACGAGCAGACGGAGGCGCTGCTGCGTACTTTCGTACGCGACGGCCGGTTGGCCCGCCTGCCCGCCCAGTTCCGCCGCCGGGAGGTGCTGCTGCGGTACTTCGTCGAGCGTTCCTTCGATCCGGGTGTCACCTACTCGGAGAAGGACGTCAACGACAAGCTGCGTGAGTGGTGCGACGGGACGGAGATCGACCATGTGACGATCCGCCGCTACCTCATCGACCTGTGCCTCCTCGGCCGCGACGACAGCCGGTACTGGCTGCGCGAAGACGTGAAGCCCACGGTGTGAACCCTGCCGGTCGGGGGCCGTGCCGGACACTCGGGGCGGCCCCCGACCGGTTTCCGACACCAGGCCACGGCGGACCGGCCTTCAACGTCCCGCGTCGAGTAGGGCCAGCAGAGCTCGGCTGTCCACCTTGCCATTGCCGGTGACCGGGAAGCGGTCGACCCGGGTGACCACGTCGGGCACCGCGTAGGACGGCAGTCGGCGGCCGAGAAGCGCCCGGATCTCGGTGCATTCCCCGTCGTCGGCGGCCGCCGATGGGCCGTCATCACCGGTGTAGAACAGGGCGATTCCGTCGTAGGTGCCCAGTTCTCCGGGGATGGGTACGACCGTGCTGCGCGTGACCGGCGCGAGTGTGGCCGCGCAGCTCTCGATCTCCTCCGGCTCCAGGCGGTGCCCGCGTACCTTGAACTGGCGGTCGGAGCGCCCGGTGAAGCGCATCCTTCCCCGTTCATCGGCGTACCCCAGGTCACCGGTGCGGTAGACCCGCACACGCTCCCCGTCACGCAGCCGCACCCGGGAGAAACACGCCTCGGTGAGGGCGTCGTCGGCCAGGTAGCCGACGGCCAGTCCGTCACCGCTGACGCACAGTTCCCCCACCTCGCCGGGTGCGGCCTCCGCGACGCCGTCGAGCACGTGCACCGCGGTCGCCGGCACCGGGCTGCCGAGGGGAATGCCGTCCGGGGCGAGGCAGTCCTCCTCGCGGATGCGGTGCACCGTGGCGAACACACAGCTCTCCACAGGCCCGTACCCGTTGTACAGGGCGATGTCCGGGTGCGCCCGCAGGAACCTTGAGACATGGGAAGGGGAGAGCCGCTCGCCGCCGATGTACAGGCGCTCCAGGCCGGTGAAGCTCTCCGGGGCGTCCTCCACGAACAGGTTGAACAACGACGCCGTCAGCCATGCGGTGTTGACCCCGTGGCAAGCGGTCAGCTCCTCCAGCGTCGGCGGCAGCAGGTAGTCCGACTCCACCAGCACCCCGGTGCCACCCGTGGTCAAGGCGCCCCACAACTCCAGCGAGAAGGCGTCCCAGGGGGTGGCCGCGGCGACCGGCAGTACAGCCCCCGGCCCGAAGGCCAGCGGCCCGTCGGGGGCGAACAGCCGCATTGTGGCGCGGTGTGGCGAGACCACTCCCTTCGGAGCGCCCGAGGTGCCGGAGGTGAAGAACACACAGGCCGGCGACCCCCCGTGCAGTTGCGAAGGCTCCGTGTCTCCGACGCCGGGGTGTGCCGCGGCCGGTTCGGGGAGCCGGTCCTGGGTGATGACCCGTACAGGGGCGAGCCTCTCCAGTACCGCCGCGGTGCGTTCCGCAGGCCAGCGCGGGTCCAGGGCCGCGTAGGCGGCGCCCGTGGTGAGCACCGCGAGGAGAGCGGTGACCAGGTCTGGGGAACGTGGCAGACACACCGCCACGTACTGGCCGGGCCCGGCGCCCTCCTGTCGCAGAGCCCTCGCCCACTGTTGCGCCCGGTCGGCCAGCTCCCGGTAGGTGACGGTGCCGTTGCGGTGGACCAGCGCCGTGGCGTCCGGCCGGATCGCTGCGTGGCGGGCGACCGCCTGGTGGATGAGTTCTTCCGCCATGGGTGTCGTTCCCTTCGATGAGGAGGTGCGGTGTCGCGGGCGGGTGGCCCGGTGCGACCCGGGAGAAGCGGACTGCCAGGAGACGTCGTCTCTGAGAGAGCTCACGCGGAGCGGCGCCCGGGGGTCAGGGCGGTCCAGTGCTCCTCGACGTGGTCCAGACAGCCGCTGCGGGTGTCCGGGCCGTGGGCGGTGCGCCATCCGGCCGGTACGGCTGTGGCAGCGGGCCACAGGGAATACTGGCCGAGGTGGTTCACGAGCGCCAGGAACGTTCCCTCGTCGTCGAACGGGTTGCCGGTCATCACGGTCTCCTTCAGGCGGTGGTGTCGGGGCGGGCGGCAAGGGTCGCGGACAGAGCCGGCAGCGGCTCAGGCGGGTACGGTTCGGGCAGCGGCCACAGATCCTCCGGGCCCAGCTCAGTGGTGCGGTATTTGCCCAGGGCGCTGGTCAGCAGGCTGATCTCCAGTGCCAGGCAGTCCACCAGGCGCTCCAGCCCGTGCTCGGGGTCCTCGTCGGCGGCCAGGAACGCGGCGCGCCCGAGTCCGGCGGCGCGGGCACCCAGGGCCAGGGCCTTGACGACGCGGCTCCCCTCCCACATCCGGCCGGACGCCAGCAGGCAGGACGCGCCGGGCGCCACCCGGCGCAGGCACTCGGCGAGCGGCAGGCCGACGTGGTCGAGGAAGGCGGTGGGAGCCCAGCCGGAACCGCCTTCGGCGCCGTCCACGGTGACCGCGTCAGCACCCGCGGCCCAGGCGGTGGCGGCCGCCAGGCCCACGTCCCGGCCGGGGTGAAGCTTCACCCAGACCCGGGCGCGGGGATAGTTGTTGCGCATCAGCCGGATCTGCTGGCGCAGGATCTCCTCGGTGAACGTACCGGCACTCGCGCACCGCAGTACCTGCTCGTCCGTGTCCCCGAACAACGGGACAACGGCGAAGGACCGTCGGTCCACGCCGTCGCGGGCGGTGAGCGCCATGCCACCCAGGCCGGGCTTGGCGCCCTGGCCGACCTTGAGTTCGAACGCCAGCCTGCCGCTGTCCAGCAGCGGCCGCGCCGCAGGGTCGCTGTAGACGGCGTTCCACACCTCGGCGTCGGCGTCCTCGGTGCTCTGCTGCACGACGACGCCGCCGCTGCCGTCCGGCAGGTCGGCGGAGTAGGCGCCGATACGGGCCCGCAGCGATCGTTCGACGTTCGTGTCGAGATGGCCGTAGCCGTGTGAGGGGACGACGTTCTCCCCGATGACCATGGGCAGGCCGAGCCGTCCGGCCTGCCGGCTGAGCGCTTCCGCGAGGCCGCCGGCGGACACCTGGGTGGACCCCAGCGCGGAGACGTACAACGGTAGGGGTGAGGAGAAACCGCCGATGCCGCAGGCCAACCGGACGTCACCCGGTTGCGGTTCGCGGCCGAGATCGATGAGCTTCTCCAGCCGTCCGGGCATGAACACCGGTGGCACCAGGCGCAGACCGTCGATGGCGTCGCCGCCGGGCGCGACCCCGGCCCCGTAGACGGAGTGCCCGTACTCCTGACGGGGCGGGAACGCGCGGGCCGCGCCATGGCGGGCCCGTTCTCGCACCTCCCGTTCGGGGAACCCGGGTGCGCGCAGAGCTGTCCTCACGGCGAGACCACCCCCGGCAGCTTCGGGAAGGCGGATGCCTGCCACACCTCGTCCAGACCGGCGAGGTATCGGGTGAAGCGCTCAAGTCCGAGGCCGAATCCGGCGCTGGTCGGCAGGCCCTGCCGCATGAGGGCCAGGTACCAGGCGTACTTCGCCGGGTTCTCGCCGGTCTCCCGCATGCGGGAGACGACGGTGGCGTAGTCGTTCTCCCGCTCGCTGCCGCTGCACAGTTCCCCATAGCCCTCAGGGGCCAGCAGGTCGAAGCTGCGCAGCGCGCCGGGCTGTTGCGGGTCCTCCTTGTCGTAGAAGCCGCGGGAACCCTTGGGATAGCCGGTGACGAAGAACGGCTGCTCGTGGTCGCGGGACAGCCGGGCCTCGGCCTCCCAGCCGATCTCGGCGTCGGGGCTCTGATCGTGTCCGAGGGCGCGCAGCCGCTCGCCGGCCTGCCGGTGGGTGGTGTGGCCGAACGCGCCGCGCAGCGCGGCGGCCAGGGCGGCGGTGTCCCGGCCCAGCAGCGCCAGTTCGGCGGGGAAGGCATCGAGTACGTGCCGCGTCACGTGCTTGACCAGGTCCTCGATGATGCGCAGGATCTCCTGCCGGTCGGCCCCGGCGACCTCGACGTCGATCTGGTGGAACTCCACCAGGTGGCGGCTGGTCGAGGAGGTCGCGGGCGGTTCGAGCCGCACGTTGGGGGCGACGTAGAAGAATCGGTCGAAGGCGAGCAGCGAAGCCTGCTTGTAGAGGATGGCGGAGGACATCAGCTTGTAGCGGTGTCCGTAGAAGTCGACGTCGACCTGCTTCGAGCCGCGCGCGCCGGGGTCGGTGACCGGTCCGATGACCGGTGGCAGCAGTTCGGTGAAACCCCGCCCGGCCAGGTGGGCACGGGCAGCGGTAAGCATGCCGTTCTGGATTCGCAACACCGCGCGGGTGCGGGGCGAGGTCAGGTGCTCGCGGGGGTCAGCGGGCGGCAGCCCGGACGGCGCAGCGACGACGGGTTCGGTCAGTAGGGTCATCTGGTGAGCTCCAATGGGTCCAAGGTGCGGGTGGTGTGGTCGGCCGGGCTGAGGACGGGGGTGTCGAACCGCGAGGCCATGTATGACAGGGACGCGAGCAGTTGGGAGGCGGAGAGGCGGTCGGCTGAGGGGCGGCGAGCGCTGCGCGGCAGCGGCAACGCGCCGAGGTCGGCCCAGCGCAACCGACCGTCCCCGTCGACGAATCCGCGGGCCCGCCCGGCGTTGTCGGGATGAAGGCAGTAGGGGACGTCGAGGTAGCCGCGGGCGAAGGCACGCTCCAGCGCCGTCCCGATGTCCGTGTGCAGTTCCAGTACGGCCTCGACGAGGGCGCGGGCCTCCGCCAGCACACCTGTGTCCTGGGCGGTGGCGGGCAGGCCGGCGGCCCGTTCCCGGGCTGCCGCCGCGCTCGCCACCTCAAGCGCCGTCACGTTCTCCGCGACGGTGGGGATGCGGTGGGCCTCGGCGGTCGTCTTGACGATGAGCCTGGCGGCCCCGGTGCGCACCGCCAGCCGGGCACTGAGCGCGAGCAGTTCGGTCGCGCCCTTCTTGGTACGCGGGAAGAGGCCCATGTACGTGTACAGGACGATGTGCCAGGCGGTGTCGGGGAGCAGTTCCGTGGCCAGGCTCCTCAGCGCGGCCACCGCCTCGGCGTCCTGCTCCGGGCTGGTCTGCTGGGCATAGCTGAGCGAGATGCTGCGCAGGCCGTGCTGGTGGAAGAACATCGCCTCCAGCACGCTGATGGCCACCAACATGCTCGGTGGGCACAGTTGCCCGAGCATGCACCCGCCGAAGGTCTCCAGGTGCGGATCGGCGCCGGCCGCCCGGGTCTGGGCGAGGAGACGGCAGCAGCGGGCCCAGTCGCGGACCGAGTCGCGCAGCGGCCGGCGGCTGTAGGGGAGGCAGTAGGAGACCGGTCCGCCCTCGGTGGCGACCAGACCCAGGTCGATCGCCGACCGCACGATGGCGTAGGGGGACGCGGAGCCGTGGCGCACCTGGACGGGGAAGGAGTCGTCCCACACCCCGTCCAGCAGGGCGCGAGTAGTGGCGCTCGGGTGGGCCGGCAACGGGTACCCGTTGAGGTCCTGGCCCCGGTCGAGGGCGGCGCGGGCCGCGTCGTGCCGTCCGACCCGCGTGTAGCTGTCGATGGTCAGCGTGCCGACGGTGTCCGCCGCGGCCCCTTTGACCGCCAGCAGGCCGGCCCGCATGGCCGCCGCGTCGCCCATGCCCATGCGGGGCTGCACCACGAGTCGTCCTCGCGCCCGCATCCGTTCCACAGCCGCGCCGAAGGACGGGCCCGCATCCGGCCGGGGTGCCGCGGGCTGCGGGGCACGGAGGAGGGTGCGGTGCGCCGCCGGCCCGGTCACAGGGCGACCCGCAGGGGCAGGTCACGTATCGACAGGGCCCGAACGAACGCCTGGAAGGACGGCACGCTCCCGGCGCTGTCGTCGAAGACGGCGTCGAACCCGGCGGCCAGCAAGGCGTCGTGCGCGTCGTCCCCGAGACCGGCGCTGATGCCGAGCTTCCCGCCGATCACCGCGGTGATGCCGCGCAGCGCGGGCTCGGCGCGCAGGGCCCACACGGCCCGCGTCCCGTCCTGGTGCCCGTGGCCGTTGACGCTGGAAATGACCACCAGGTCGGGTTGGTGGCGCAGGCACTCGTCCACCAGCAGTTCCTCGGGTACGCAGGCTCCGATGTTGTGCACCCGGTGGCCCGCTTCTTCCAGCAGTAGTTGCAGGAAGACGAGGTTCCAGGTGTGGGCGTCGGAGGCGGTTCCGGACACCAGGACGCGGAGCCGGGCCCGCTTCCCGGCCGGGCCGCGGCGTCGCGGGGAGCCGGGTGCAGTCGCCCGCGTGCTCGCCGTCACCATCGCCGGGTCTCCCCGAAGAAGTCCGGCAGGCGGGTCAGGCGGCCCTCGGTCTCAGCCCGCCGATAGAGGTGGTACCCGACGGCGAGATCCAGGACGCCCAGGCCGAAGGGGGAGAAGACGGTGTGGCGCGCCGGGTCGGTCAGTACGTTGCCCCGCATTACCTGGGCGAGTGTCCCTGTGACGAAGTCCCGGTGGCCGGCGAGTTGTTCGGCCAGATGGGGCGAGGTGTCGGCCTTCAGGCAGTGGTCGACGTCGTCGAGGACGTTGTTGGCGGTCAGCAGCAGCTCGGGGGCCAGGTCCCGCAGGGAGATGTTGAGGATCAGCTGCCCCGGGCGGAACGTCCGGGTCGGCGGTATGTGCGGGCTGAGCGCGGTGGTCGCCAGGACGACCAGGTCGCTGTCGAGGGCCTCGTCCACCCCGGTGCTGCGGGCTTCGGCGCCGCATTCCTCCCCCAGCCACGTGCGCAGTGCGGTGGACGAGGCGTCGTCGATGTCGTGGCAGCGCACGTCGGTCAGCGGCGTCTGGGTGGCGTGCAGGTACCGGGCGATGGTGCGGGCGATGACTCCTCCGCCGAGGAAGCCCACGGACGCCGGCGGGGTGGCGGCCAGGACGCCGGCGGCCAGGGCGGCGGACGCGGCGGTGCGTGCGGCGCTGATGCCGGCGGCCTCCAGCAGCGCGAAGGGGTAGCCGGTGGTGTAGTCGTTGAGCACCAGCACGGCCGAGGCCCGGGGCAGCCCGGAGCCGACGTTGCCGGGGAAGCTGGATATCCACTTGATGCCGGCGATGTCCGCTTCGCCGCCGAGGTAGGCAGGCAGGGCGATGATGCGCGAGTCCGGCTTGTCGGGGAAACGCAGGAAGTAGCTGTCCGGGTTGACGCTGTCACCGGACTCGTGGGCCAGGTACGCGTCGCGCACGCACTCCACGACGTCCTTCTCGTGGCCCGCCAGCAGTGCGGTGATGTCTTTGCCGCTCAAGGTCGAGAAATCAGGCATGTTCAGTTTCCAGGAGAGTCGGGAGGTATTCGGCCGCGTCGAGGTCGGGCCCGGCCGTCAGGGCCGAGGCGCCGTAACGTTCGACGACCCATTGGTCGTTGTAGATCGTGTCGAGGTATGCGTCGCCCATGTCGGGCGAGATCGTCAGGACCCGGCTGCCCGGCGCGATCGTGTGGCGCATCGCGGACACCGCGGACAGCACGCTGCCCGACGAACCGCCGAGCAGCAGCCCGTACTCGCGGGCGATCCTGCGGCAGGTGCGGATGGTGTCCGGTTCGGTGGCCAGCGTCTTGAGGAACGAGCCGTCGTCGACGAAGAGTTCGGGCCGACGACTGGCGCCGATCCCCGGGATGCGGCGCCGCCCCGACGGGAAGCCGAAGGTCACCGACCCGGCCGCGTCGACCGCGACCACCGTGGTAGGCGCTCCCAGCTCGCGTAGCCCCCGTACACAGCCCATCAAAGTGCCCGACGTGCCGGTGCCGACGAACAGCCAGTCGGGGAAACCGAACCCGTCGACGATCTCCCGCACGGTGTACTTGCGGTGGGCGTCGGCGTTCCCTGGGTTCGCGTACTGGTTGAGCCACACCAGCCGCGGGTCGGCGGCCGTGCGCTTCGTGATGTAGTCGATCCGCGTGTTGAGGTAACCACCGATGCTGTCGCGTTCGGTGACGGTGACCACTTCGGCGCCGAGGGCCCGGATGAAGCGCACCGTCCGCTCGTTGGTGTTGGGGTCGATCACCAGGGTGATGTGGTAGCCGCGGGTCGCGCAGATCGACGCGAGAGCCACCCCCAGGTTCCCCGAGGTGGATTCGATGATCCTGCTGCCCGGACCGATTCTGCCCTGGGCCTCGGCGCTGCGGATCATCTCCCGTGCGGGCTTGACCTTGATCGACCCGGCTGGATTCAGGCCCTCCAGTTTGAGGTAGGTGGTGAACGTCGGCTGGTATCCCGGCAGTTCCAGGAACTGGTCACTGGCCAGGACGTCACAGGCCCTGTCGTGGATCATTCGGCCTCCACTCGTGTGCGGCGTACGCCGCGATGTCGGCTAAGAGGTGTGGGCGCCGCCTGGCGCCCGCGGCGGTTGACAGCGCGTTCAGCCGACGGGGGGCAGGAAACCGCTGTTGACGAAGTGACGGAAGTAGAGATCCAGGAGGTCGGCGTCCACCGGCGGGCAGACGATGTTGGAACCGGTCAGGCCGCGCTCGGTGTGCTCCCGGGAGAACTCGGGGCCGACCGACCCGGCGGACTCGCTCATCCCGCTGTTCAGCACGGCCACGGCCGGCACGGAACTGTCGGCGTCGGGCGGGGTGTCCGCGGCCCGCTCGGCGAGCAGGGCCGTCCATTGCTGGTACGGCACCGGCTGTACCCTGTATCCGAGGGCCCGAGCACGGTCCAGGACCGCGTGGATGTGGGTAGCGCGGGGGTTGAGGAGGCTGAATGCCCTGCCGTCCGGTTCCTCGTGGAAGACCAGGTGCAGCAGCGCGTCGACCACGTGGTCGACCGGCACGAGGTTCTCCTCCAGGCCCGACCAGGCGCCGGTGGCCGCGTCCGGCGCCGCCCCCAGTTCGATGCACGCCCGCACGTAGTGCCAGAAAGCGTCCTGCTGGCCGACGGCACCGGTCCGGGAGTGGCCGGCGATCCGCCCCGGTCGGTAGACGGACGTCGGGATCCCCCGGCGCAGCGCCTCCTGCGCCATGCGCTCCGCCACCCATTTGGTGCGCACGTAGCCGCTGCTGCCGAGTTCCGACGCGGGGGTCTGCCAGTCCTCCGGCAGAACGTCCGGCCCACTGGGCTGCGGCACCAGGGTGGAGATCGTCGACACGTAGTGCACGGGCACCACCCGGTGCTGGGCGGCGAGCCGGTACACCTCGTGGGTACCGCCGACGTTGGCGGCCTTCAGTCGCTCGTACGGATCCATCAGGTTCACCCGCGCGCCGTTGTGGACGACGGCGTCGACCTGCTCGGCCAGGGCGTCGAAGGTTTGCGGGGCGAGCCCCAGCAGCGGCCGTTCCAGGTCACCGGGCAGCGCGGTGACACGCACCCCGAAGTCGTCGCTCCGCAGGCCGTACCCGGTCAGGGCGTCGTGCAGCCGCTGCCGGGCTCCGGCTTCGTCGTCCGCCCGCACCAGGCACGACACATGGATCTCGGCATCGCGGTCGAGCAGGCTCCGCAGAAGGAAGGAACCCAGGAATCCAGTGGCGCCGGTGAGCAGCACATGCCGGGGCGGGGCGGGTTCGTACGGCTTGCTGTCGGTGGTCGCGACGGCGGCTTCCAGCCGGGCGTCGTCGGCGAGGTCACCGGTCGCGTCCGGCTCCGGGCCCTCGGCCACCCGGTCCAGCGCGGCGCACAGCCCCGCGACGGTGCGTCGTTCGAAGACCGCCGTGAGCGGCAGGTCCACACCGAGTCGCTGCCGCACGCCGCGCACCAGACGGATCGTGAGCAGGGAGTGGCCGCCCAGCTCGAAGAAGTTGTCGTCGATTCCGACACCGCTCACCCCGAGGACCTCTTCGAACAGGGCGCACAGGGCCTTCTCGCGTTCGGTGCGCGGCAGCCGCCCGACCGGCTTGACGGTGAAGTCGGGAGTCGGCAGCGCCTTGCGGTCCAGCTTCCCGTTCGCGCTGAGCGGGAAGGCGTCCATGGGGATGAGGACGGCCGGCACCATCGCCTCGGTGAGGACTTCCGCCAGCCGTGCCCGCACCGCCGCGGGATCGGCACCGCCGACGTAGTGGGCCACCAGCACCTTGTGGTGGCCGGGTCCCGGCGCGGCGGTGACCACGGCGTCGCGAACCCCGTCGAGGGTGCGCAGCGTGTGCTCGACCTCGCCCGGTTCGATGCGCTGCCCGCGGATCTTGACCTGGTGGTCACGCCGGCCGAGGAACTCCAGCATCCCGTCCCGCCGGTGTCTGACCACGTCTCCGGTGCGGTACATGCGGCGCCCCGGCTCGGGGGTGAACGGGTCGGCGACGAACGTGCCGGCGGTACGTCCCGGGTCCCCCAGATAGCCGTCGCCCACGACCAGGCCGCCGACGTACAGCTCGCCGGGAATCCCGGAGGGTGCCGGCTGCAGGTGGTCGTCGAGGACGTAGAGCCTGCTGCCCCGCACGGCCCGGCCGATCGGTGTGCGGGAGGTGGCCGGCAGGGTGCCCGGCCCGATCAGCGCGTGGGTGACGTCGTCGGAGCACTCGGTGGGCCCGTAGCAGTTCACCAGGGGAGTGCCGGGGAACCGGGCGAGCCACCGCTCGCACAACGCGGCCGGCAGGGCCTCTCCGGTGACCGCGAGGCGGCGCAGTGGCAGGTCGCGGGGGGCGTCGCCGCCCGCGTCCCAGTCATCGAGTGCGGCCTGCAGCAGGCTGGGCACGATCTGCAGCACCGTGAGCTGTTCGTCCCGGACCAGCCGGAACAGGGCACGGGGGTCCTTGGCCACGTCGTCGGACACGGCGCGCGTGGTACCGCCGAAGATCAGGGGGACGAACATCTGCCAGATGGAGATGTCGAAGGTCAGGGGGGCGGTGGAGGCGATGGTGTCGGCACCGGTCACGCCGAGCGCCTCGGCTTCGCAGAACAGGTTGTTCAGCATGCCGCGCCGGTTGACGAGGGCGCCCTTGGGACGGCCGGTCGAGCCGGAGGTGAAGATGACGTAGGCGCGGTCGTCCGGCCCCCCGGCGACCGGCACAAGGTCGTCCAGGTCATCCGTCTCCTCGCCCATCACGAGGACCTGTACGGGGTGCGGACAAGCCGCGGCCAGCTGCCTGGCGGTCTGCTCGTGGGAGGTATCCGCCAGCAGGTGGCGTGCACGGGTGTCCGCCAGCAGGGCGGCGCTACGCGCTAGTGGGGCGTGGGCGTCCAGCGGCAGGTAGACGCTGCCGGTGGTGAGGCCGGCCAAAACGGCGCTCACCACTCCGGCTCCGCGGTCCGCCAGAACAGCGAGGGTGTCGCCATGTCCCGCCCCGTGCGCGCCGAGGGTGCGTGCGAGCCTGCTGGCCCGGCCGACGAGGGTCCGATAGTCGGTGGACCGGCCTTGCTCGACGACCGCTGTCGCCAGCGGGTCGGCGGCGGCGTGCCTCCTGATCCGCTCAACGACGCCGAGTTCGAGGTCGGCGGGCTGGGGCCGGTAGTCGCCGGTGGCAAGCCGGCGGTGTTCGTCGTCGGCGAGGAGCGGCAGCCGGCTGACGGGCGTGTCGGGCGAGGCCGCGGCTGCCGACAGGAGGCGCGACAGCCACTCGCCGATGCGCTCCACGGTGTCGTGGTCGAAGAGGTCGGTGGCGTAGACGAGTTGTGCCGTCAGCCCGGCTCCCGCACCGGGCTCGCCGACCTGGACGAACTCGAAGTCCAGGTCGAACTTGGCGGTACCGGTCTCGTAGGGCTCGAAAGACCACTCCAGGCCGTCGGGGTTGCGGTGGGACTCGTTGTTGTGCAGTTCCACCATGACCTGGAAGAGGGGGTGGCGGGAGAGTGACCGAGTGGGGTTGAGGTGTTCCACGAGCCGCTCGAAGGGCAGGTCCTGATGAGCGAAGGCGGCCAAATCCGTCTCCCGTGCCCGTGCGACCACCTCCCGGAACGAAGGATCGCCGGACACGTCGGTGCGCAGCACCAGTGAGTTCACGAAGAACCCGACCAGCTCATCCAGAGCATCATCCGTACGACCGGCGACCACGGTCCCCAACGGAATGTCCGAGCCCGCCCCCAGCCGCGACAGGAGCACCGCGACCGCCGACTGCAACACCATGAACAAGGTCGCCCCGGACGCCCGGGCCACCTCCAGCAGCCCTGCATGCACGCCCGCCGGTATCTCCAACTCCACACAACCACCGCGGAAATCGGCCACCGCCGACCGCGCCCGGTCCGTCGGGAGACTCAACTCCTCCGGCGCATCCCGCAGCGCCCGCGACCAGAACGCCAACTGCCGACCCGCCAGACTCTCCGGATCCGACGCCTCCCCCAGCAACTCCCGCTGCCAGAGCGCATAGTCCGCATACTGAACCGGCAACTCCGGCCATCCCGGGGCACACCCCGCCACCCGCGCCCCGTAGGCCACACCCACATCCCGCAGCAACGGAACCAACGACCAGCCGTCCGACGCGATGTGATGCAGCACCAACACCAACACCGACTCGTCCGGGCCCGTCACCAACAACCGGGCCCGAACCGGAATCTCACACGACAGATCGAAACACCGACTCGCCACCTCACCGACCAGACCACCGACCTCGTCCGGCCCGCACTCCCTCACCTCCCAGTCCAGACGGAACTCACCCTCACCCAGAACCCGCTGCACCGGCACGCCGCCCACCTCGGGAAACACCGTCCGCAGACTCTCGTGCCGCCCCACCACATCAACCAACGCGCACTCCAGCGCACCCACATCCACCCGCCCCGAAAGACGAAGCACCAACGGCGCGTTGTACGCACTCCCGGTGGACTCCACACCGTTCAAAAACCACAAACGCTGCTGAGCAAAAGAGAGCGGAACGCTCTCGGGGCGGCCGAGAGCCTGTAGTGGCGTGCGGGCTGGGCCGGCGGCCGCGAGGCAGGGGGAGAGACGGGCGACACTGGAGGCGTCGAACAGGTCGGCCAGGCTCACCTCGGCCCCCATAACGGTCCGGATGCGGCTGACCAGGCGGGTGGCGAGCAGGGAGTGCCCGCCCAGGTCGAAGAAGTCGTCGTCGACGGTGACCGAGGGCACGCCCAGCACCTCGGCGAAGAGCGAGCACAGTACCTCTTCGCGGGCGTCGCGGGGGGCGCGGCCGCCTGCGGAGGCGTAAACGGGGGCAGGCAAGGCGCGCCGGTCGAGTTTGCCGTTGGCTGTGAGCGGCACGGTGGCGATCACGACGCAGGCGGCCGGGACCATGTGGTCCGGGAGGGTGGTGGTGAGGTCCGCGCGCACCTCTGCGGGCACCGGCGGGGAGGCGTCGTTCGCTGGGGTGATGTAGGCGACCAGGCGCTTGTCACCTGGGCGGTCCTCGCGCACCACGACAACCGCGCGGGCCACGTCCGGCCTGCGGGTGAGGACGGCCTCGACCTCACCGGGCTCGACGCGGAAGCCGCGCAGTTTGACCTGGTCGTCGGCCCGTCCGACGAACTCCAGGTCGCCACGGGCGTTCCAGCGAACCAGGTCGCCGGTACGGTACATGCGGTCGCCCGGTTCCCCGAACGGGCACGCGACGAAGCGCTCCGCGGTCAGCGCGGGCCGGCCACTGTAGCCGTGCGCCAGGCCGGTGCCTGCCAGGTACAGCTCGCCGACCGAGCCGCGGGGCAGCAGGTGCAGTCGTTCGTCGAGGACGTAGGCGCGTTTGCCCGCCAGTGGAACCCCGATCGGGATGGACGAGCCTTCGGCGTCGGCTGGGGTGATCTCGTGCGCAGTGGTGAAGCCCATGCTCTCCACCGGCCCGTAGCCGTTGGTCAGAGCGGGGGCGCCGGGCATGCGCAGGGCGGCGGCGGCATGTCGCGGCGAGGCGGCCTCCCCGCCGGGCATGCAGCGGCGAACAGTGGCGACGACCTCGGGGAACTCGTCGACGAGATGGTTGAAGAGACTGGAGGAGATCTCCAGCACGGTGACTCCGTGTTCGGCGACGAGGGCGGCCACCGTGGCGGGGTCGGGCTTCTGCCCCGGGTGGAGCACGCACACGGCCCCGGTCAGCAGGGGGTAGAACAGTTCCGTGTTGAAGGCGTCCCAGGAGACGGGAGCGCACTGCAGCCACACCTGTTGGTCGTCGAATTCGGCGAAGTGCTGTTCCAGGACGGTGGTGGTGAGCGCGCGGTGCGGTGCGGTGACGCCCTTGGGGGATCCGGTGGAGCCGGAGGTGAACATCACGCACAGGGTGTCCTCGGGGTCCGAGGGCAGGCCGAGGTCGGTGGCCGCCAGGGCGGCGACGGCCGAGGCGTCTTCGTCCAGGACGATCTCGATGCCGGTGTGAGTGAGTCTGCCGGCCCGGGCGCCGGTGGTGATCACGCCGACGGCAGCGGCCTGAGCGAGAATGCCCTCGAGTCGCGCCGTGGGATGGTCGACGTCGAGCATGGTGTAGGCGGCGCCTGCCTTGGTGACGGCGAGCAGGGACACGACCATGTCCACGCTGCGTTCGATGTGGACGCCGATGACGTCGCCGCGGCGCACTCCCCGGTCGTGCAGGTGGCGGGCGAGGCGGTTGGCCCGCTCGTTGAGCTCCATGTAGCTGACGGTGTGGTTCCCGAAGACCAGAGCAGTGCGGTGGGGAGTGTCGGCGGCCTGCCGCTCGAATGAGTGGTGAACGCAGTTGGCGGCTGGCCGTACGGCGGCGGCGCCACTCAGTTCGTGCAACAGCTCGTGGCGTTCGGCTGCGGAGAGCAGGTCGATGGTGCCGACAGAGGTGTCGGGTTCGGTCGCCACGGCCGTCAGCAGGCGGACCAGACGCCGCCCGAGGGAGTCGGCGTTCGCGTAGTCGAAGAGGCTGACGAGGTACTCGACTTCGAGGGCCAGCCCGGCGGGTGCGCCGTCGGAGCCGGTGCGTTCGTGGAACGCGAACATGAGGTCGTTCTTCGCGGTGCCGGTGACGACCTTCTCCTGGCGGACCTCGACACCGGGCAGGTCCAGGTGCGCACCGGCGTTGTTCTGGAGGAGCACCATGACCTGGAAGAGGGGGTGGCGGGAGAGTGACCGAGTGGGGTTGAGGTGTTCCACGAGCCGCTCGAAGGGCAGGTCCTGATGAGCGAAGGCGGCCAAATCCGTCTCCCGTGCCCGTGCGACCACCTCCCGGAACGAAGGATCGCCGGACACGTCGGTGCGCAGCACCAGTGAGTTCACGAAGAACCCGACCAGCTCATCCAGAGCATCATCCGTACGACCGGCGACCACGGTCCCCAACGGAATGTCCGAGCCCGCCCCCAGCCGCGACAGGAGCACCGCGACCGCCGACTGCAACACCATGAACAAGGTCGCCCCGGACGCCCGGGCCACCTCCAGCAGCCCTGCATGCACGCCCGCCGGTATCTCCAACTCCACACAACCACCGCGGAAATCGGCCACCGCCGACCGCGCCCGGTCCGTCGGGAGACTCAACTCCTCCGGCGCATCCCGCAGCGCCCGCGACCAGAACGCCAACTGCCGACCCGCCAGACTCTCCGGATCCGACGCCTCCCCCAGCAACTCCCGCTGCCAGAGCGCATAGTCCGCATACTGAACCGGCAACTCCGGCCATCCCGGGGCACACCCCGCCACCCGCGCCCCGTAGGCCACACCCACATCCCGCAGCAACGGAACCAACGACCAGCCGTCCGACGCGATGTGATGCAGCACCAACACCAACACCGACTCGTCCGGGCCCGTCACCAACAACCGGGCCCGAACCGGAATCTCACACGACAGATCGAAACACCGACTCGCCACCTCACCGACCAGACCACCGACCTCGTCCGGCCCGCACTCCCTCACCTCCCAGTCCAGACGGAACTCACCCTCACCCAGAACCCGCTGCACCGGCACGCCGCCCACCTCGGGAAACACCGTCCGCAGACTCTCGTGCCGCCCCACCACATCAACCAACGCGCACTCCAGCGCACCCACATCCACCCGCCCCGAAAGACGAAGCACCAACGGCGCGTTGTACGCACTCCCGGTGGACTCCACACCGTTCAAAAACCACAAACGCTGCTGAGCAAAAGACAAGGCGACCATGGGGACCGGTACTCCAATTCCAGGCAAGCGGGACGACTACGGACGACGGGCGAGCTTCGGGCGGGCCGGCACGGCCGGGGCCTGGTGAATACGGGCCTGCAGACCTTCGACAGTGGGGTGATCGAAGATGTCGGACATCTCGACGGCGCGGCCGAAGGTGCTCCTGATGCGGCCCCACAGCCGGATGGCGAGGAGCGACTGACCGCCCAGGTCGAAGAAGCTGTCGTCGTCCGTCACCGTCGGGCGGTTCAGGACTTCGGCGAACAGCGCGCGCAGGGTCTCCCTCCGGGACGGCGGGGCGGGCACGGCGGCCAGGTCAACGCCCGCGCCGGAGGTCATCGGCAGTACCGGCAGCCGGACGAACACCGGCGGCTCCGCGTCAACGGGGAGTGCGGCTGCGGTGGCCCTAGAAAGCTCGGCGTCGGTGACGGCAGGGCCGCTCGTGTCGGGCACCACATAGCCGACGATCCGGTGCCCGCCGTCCGGGTCCGGGTATTCGGCTGCGGCGGCCGCGACAATTCCCGGGCATTCTCCCAATGCCTTTTCCATATCTGAGAGATTCATTTCCCTCCCTCTCCACGATTCGCTTTCCGACCTTAGGCGAGTGCGGCACCACAGTTCGGCAATCACTCCAGCAGTCCACAGGCAGTTCCCCGGCATTACGTGTCGAAGGGCGCCGCAACGGCCGCATACTGACGCCGAGACGGAACAGCAGGCTACGAATCCGAGTGGAGTTCCCGTGAGTGATGTGATGGCGCCGCAAGGAGCACCACCTCAGAGGCGGCCGAAGCCGGTCTGGACGCACCGGAACTTCATGCTGCTGTGGGCCGGTCAGACGGCCAGTGAGATGGGCACACGCGTGTCGAACATCGCGTTGCCGCTCCTCGCGGTCACCACTTTGCATGCGTCGGCATTCCAGGTCTCGCTGATCACCGCGTTCACTTGGCTGCCGTACGTGTTCTTCGCCCTACCGGCCGGGGTGATAACCGACCGGGTCCGCACACGCCGCTTGATGGTCTGGTGCGACATCCTGCGCACCGTGCTGGTCGCGTCGATCCCGGCGAGCGCGCTGTGGTGGCGGCCTTCGCTCGGCTATCTGTACGTTGTGGTGGCGGCCTGCGGCGTCCTGACGGTGTTCTTCAATGTCGCCTACCGGGCCCTTCTGCCCTCACTCGTCGACGAGGATCAACTGATCTCCGCCAACGGCAAGATGGGCATGTCCCAGTCGCTGGCCGAGCTGGCGGGGCCGGCCGTGGGTGGTCTGCTCACCGGGGTGCTGGGGGCGCTGCGGACGATGTGGGTGGACGCTTCGTCGTTCCTGTTGAGCGTGGCCACCCTGGTGATGATCAAGACCCGGGACCCGCGAACCGAACCGGGCCCTCCGGCGGAGCGGCAGTCGTTCCGCAAGCAGGTGAGCGAGGGGCTGCGGTACGTCCTGAAACATCCGATCCTGTCCCGGCTGCTGCTGTGCAGCAGCACCTCCAACTTCTTCGTCATGGGGATGTCGGGCATCGAGATCGTGTACTTGGTGAAGGGGCTGCATGCATCGCCAATGGTGGTCGGCCTGGTCTTCAGTGTCGGCACCGTCGGTGGCCTGATCACCGGGATGCTGGCGTCGCGGATCTCCGAGCGGGTCGGTACCGCCCGGGTGATCTGGCTTTCCATGGTCGTCCCCGGCCCGCTGTATCTGTTGATTCCGCTCTCGTTCCCCGGCTGGGGCATCGTGCTGTACGCGCTCGGCCTCACCGCTTTCTCCGCGAACGCCGTGCTCTACAACGCGGCGGAGTCCTCGTACCGGCAGCGAGTCTGCCCGCCGGAGATGCGCGGCCGGATGAGTGCCTCGATGCTTTGGATCGCCTACGGGACCATCCCGCTCGGAGCCCTCTTCGGAGGTGCCCTCGCGTCCTGGATCGGCATGCGGCCGGCCCTGGTGGTCTTCGCCCTGGGCATGTGGGCTGCCTCGCTTTTCGTGGTCTTCTCCCCGCTGCGCGGTCTGCGCGACATCCCGACGACCTGAGCGCCGTACGGCACCGCCTGAAACGCGAAGCTCCGCACTGCGGGGCCCGGCCCAGTCGGCCCTCGCGCACCGGCGCTGTGGCGCCAGAAAGGTCCACCATGAACCCCACCACCTTGATCTGCCTTCCGTTCGCCGGCGCCGGGGCGTCCTTCTACCGCAAATGGGCCCCGCTGGCGGCAGAAGGACTGACCCTGCTGCCCGTACAACTCCCCGGCCGAGAGGAGCGGTTCACCGAAACCCCCTTCACCGAAGTCGGCGCCGCGATGGACGAGGCGTGTCCATGGGTGTGCGACCGGCTCGACGACGACGCGCGAGTCGCCCTGTTCGGGCACAGTCTCGGTGCCGAACTCGCCCATGAGCTGACCCGTCGTCTGGTGGCACGCGGGGTGCGCGTCACCAGGCTGTTCGTCAGCGGTGCTCACGCTCCCCGGGGCCGCTCGGTGGAGCGGATCAGCGCCCTGGACGACGCGGGCTTCGTCGCAGGGCTGCGCCGGGTCGCCGGCTTCAGCCACCCGGCCATGAACGACCCGGAGATGCTGGAGATCATGCTGCCCCTCCTGCGTGCGGACTCCCAGATGCACGAGGAATACCGCTCCCGTCACCCCGACCTGCTCAACGTGCCGGTCACCTCCCTGCGCGGTCGCGACGACACGTTGATCAGCGCCGCGGAGGCCGCTCGGTGGGCCGACGAGACCAGCGCGGGATTCGACTACGCGGAAATCGACGGCAGCCACATGTATCTGACGGATCACGCCCCCGACCTGCTGGCGGTGATCGCCGCCGCCCTCCAGACGGCCGACAGCGGGTCACCGGTCCACTGAGCACCGCAGGACCGCACCGGCGCCCACCACGTACGGCGCCGGCACCCCGACGAAAGGATGGGTCATGCTCGTAAAAGAGGCGGCCGTCTCCCGCTGCCCCTTCCGCCCCCCGACGACGGACCTGGTCGATCCGGTCCTCTACAGCAGCGGCGCCGCCCCCGCCGTCTGGCGCGACATGAGCACCTTGGACCGACTTCACTGGCAGCAGGTGGACGCAGACCGGGGCTTCTGGTCGGTCGTCACCTACGCCGAGGCCGACCAGGTCCTGCGGGACACAGACACGTTCACGTCCGAGCGCGGCACTCTGATCGACCTGCTCGGCACCGACGACCCGGCCGGCGGCCAGCAACTGGCCGTCACCGACCCACCGCTGCACACCCGCCGGCAGGCCCGGCTGAAGCGTGCGTTGACCAACAAGGCGGTGGACCAGCAGCGCGAGACGATCCGCTCGTTGGTGTTGGAACTGCTTGAACCGCTGGGCGAGGGCGGGGTGTTCGACTTCGGCCGAGCCATGATGGCCATGCCCATGTGGGTCACCGGCACCATGATGGGTCTGCCGCGCTCCGACTGGGAGTGGCTGACCCGTATCACCACTATGTGCATCGCCGCCGACGATCCGGAGTACCAGGATCCTGACGGCAAGGACGCCACCCTGAAGAAGGCACATCTGGAGCTGTTCTGCTACTTCCAGGACGTGGTCGGCCACCGCCGCGATCATCTCGGCGATGACCTGCTGAGCGTGCTGATGTCGACCCGGTTCGAGGGCCGCACGATGTCGCCGGGCGAGGTCATCTCCAACTGCTACAGCCTCCTGCTGGGTGCCAACGTCACCACGCCGCACGCACCGACCTTCGTCATGGCCGAACTGCCGGGCAGCGGAGTGCTGGAGGACTGGGCCCGCCATCCGGAGCTGAACAAGAGCGCGTACGAGGAGGCGCTGCGCTGGGCGTCGCCGGTCAATCACGTCATGCGCTACGCGACGAGCGACACCGTCCTGCGCGGCACACCGGTCGCAGCGGGCGAAGCCGTCGTGGTGTGGCTGGGCGGTGCGAACCGGGACGAGCGGGTCTTCGCCGACGCGCACACCTTCGACATCCGCCGCCGACCCAACAAGCACCTGGCCTTCGGCATCGGACCGCACTACTGCGTGGGCCACAGCGTCGCCCGGGTGACCCTGGGCATCCTCTTCGAGGAACTGCTCGGGCGCTACGAGAACTTCGCACTCGCCGCACGGCCCGAGCGGCTGATCTCCACATTCGCCTCCGGGTACAAGCACGTCCCCGTTACCGCGCGTCGTCGGTCGAACCCGGCGCGCTGATCGGCGCGACCCACTGGCGCCGTGGCCCACCCCTCATTCCCTCACGTCCCCTGCTCGGCCGCCCCGCCCGGCGCGGGAACGGCCCGTTCCCCTTGGAGGAAACCCATGCCGGACAACACCCTCACCGCCCCGGCCGACCTCGAACTGCTTCGCTCGCTGTGGCGGGAGGTTCTGGAGATCGAGGAGATGGCCGACGACCTCAACTTCTTCGACGCGGGAGGCGACTCCCTGCGCCTGGTGGCGCTCGTGGAACGCATCCGGCAGGAGACCGGACTGCGGGTACGCACCATGGACGTTCTCCAGGCCGCGACTGTCCGCGGACAGGCGGACCTGCTCGCGGGCCTGGCGAGGAGCTGACCCATGGCTCCCCACGACGACAGCGCCGAGCCACTGCTGCGAGTGTCCTTCAGCCTTGGCCCGGACACCGGCGCCCTACTGGAAGAACGTGCCGGCAAGCTCGGCGTCCGACCGCTCGCTCCGCTGCTGGCCGCCGCCGCCCTCACCCTCGGCCGGTGGACGGGCGCCACCGTTCTGCGGGCTCAGGTGTCGGCCGACGGCGCGCAGGAGCCGGCGGCAGGGCCGGACGAGGCGCTCGACATCGAGACAACCGGCTTCCTGAACACGGATGACTTCCTGTTGTCTCTGGACGCGGCGGCCGTCCGTCTTCCCGACCCGGCGGGCGGTCCCGTCCGCCTGGCGTTCGCGCCACAAGGCGGAGTCGTCCTCTGCCTGGCCGTCGACCTGTCCGACCCGGCGTTTCCCGGCACCGCAGAGGGCAGCGGACCGCAGTGGAGCGACGAGGACCTGGCCGACCTCGTAGCGGACATCCGCTGCGCAGCCGCCGACCTGGCGGTCTCCTCCGGCCGGCTGGAGGACATACGGTGTGTCGCGCCCGCACGGCGTGGCCGGCCGGCCGCCGGCCGACCGCTCCGGTATGCGGTTCCCGAGAGCCTCCCTCGACGCGCTCTTCCGTGAGGTGGCGGCACGCACTCCGGACGCCCCGGCCGTGCGGGACGAGACGGCGCAGCTGACATACGCTCAGCTCGCCGCAGCCGCTGCCCAGCAGGCGCGGCGATTGCGCGAGGCGGGGGTCGGTCCGGGGGACCGGGTGCTGATCGGTCTGGACCGGTCGGTCGCCGAGGTGGTGGCTGTCCTGGGCACCGTTTGGGCGGGCGCCGCGTATGTGGGCGTCGACCTAGGTGTACCCGCCGCGCATCTGGCCCGTATCACGGGCCGGTGCGCACCCGCCGCCGTGCTGGCGGGGCACAGGGCCGCCGCGCACCCGGCCCTCGAGGATGTGCCGGCGGTGGAGACCTGGAGCCCGCTGTGGGAGTCCTCGCCAGTTCCCGGGACCGAACCCGCCGCCTCCGATCCGGAACGGCTCGCCTATGTCGCCTTCACGTCCGGCTCCACCGGTGAACCGAAGGGGGTGTGCGTCCCTCATCGTGCGGTGACCCGCCTCGTCCACGGCGGGGAGGTCGCGCTCCTCGGCTCGGGCGACCGGATGCTGCGGCTGGCGCCGCTGGCCTTCGATGCCTCCACCTTGGAATTGTGGGCCGCGCTCCTGTCGGGGGCTGCTCTGGAGGTCTACCCCCCGGGCATTCCCGCACCGTCCGACCTGGGCGACTTCCTGCTGGAGCGGGACGTGACGGTCGCCTGGCTGACCGCCGGGCTCTTCCGGCTGGTCGTCGAGTTCGCCCCCGGGAGTCTGGGCGGCCTGCGACAGTTGCTGACCGGCGGGGACGTGGTGCCGCACGAACATGTGGCCCGCCTGCTGGCCAAGTACCCGGGCCTGACCGTCACCAATGGCTACGGGCCGACCGAGAACACCACCTTCACCACCACCTTCTCGTTGACCGGGCCGCAGGATGTCGCGGGACCGCTGCCGATCGGTGCCCCGGTGCCCGGCACCAGCGTCCATGTGCTCGGCCCGGATGGAAAGCGGGTGCCGCCGGGCGCCGTCGGCGAACTGCACACAGGCGGTGAGGGACTGGCTGTCGGGTACTTGGAAGACGAGGCGGAGACGGCCCGCCGCTTCGGGTACTTCTGTCCCGAGCTTCCCGAGCGCCTCTACCGCACCGGGGATCTGGTTCGCCTCGACCCGCACGGCCGCCTGCTGTTCCTGGGCCGAAGCGACGATCAGGTGAAACTGCGGGGCTATCGGGTCGAGCCCGCAGAGGTCGGTGCGGTCGCGGCAGCCCACCCCGGGGTGCAGGACGCGTTCGTTTTCGCCACCGCGACCGCCACCGACGGTGCGAACCGGCGTCTGGTCGCCGCCCTGGTGCCCGCGGACGGCGCCAGGGTGGACCCCCGCCAGGTGCAGGCCGCGCTCGCGGAACGGCTGCCCGGTTACATGGTCCCGGCGCTGTGGGCAGTGGTGGACCGACTGCCGGTGACACCCAACGGAAAGGTGGACCGGGCTGCCCTTACGGCGCACGCCGTACCGGTGTGATGACCTCGCTCCTGGCGCCGACGCCTGTTGATACCGGCGCGCGAGTTTGGCGGTGGCGGTTGCTCACCCCGGCAGCCGTCCATCGCCTGTTCCGCGAAGCCGGGCCTCCGGTTGCCGCAGGCCCCTGAGGGTATGGTTGCCGCACTGTGAAGGGCATGAGTATTGTTTCGCAGTTGAATTGTTGAGGGATCATGCGCGGAAGGCCAGCGGCGACGGGGAGGGGATGAACGATTCTTCGGTTCAATGTCCTCGGCCCTCTGGAGGTATGGGCGGGTGACGCTCGGCTCGACCTGGCCGGACTGATCCAACGCCGTGTCCTTGGCACCCTTCTGCTGGAGGCCGGCAAGGTCATTTCCGTCTCCCGACTGGTCGAGGCCGGTTGGCCCGGGGACCCACCGGCGACAGCGGCGCACCAGATACGAAAGGCCGTCGCCGACTTGCGCCGCCGTATCCCTGGCATCGGCCCGCTTCTGGCCACCGACGGCCCGGGCTATGCGCTGGTCATTGACGAGGACCAACTCGATCTGGGGCGTTTCGACGCCCAGGTGCGAAAGGCCAGGACGGCGCACGAGACACAGGGGCCGCGCGAAGCGGTGGAACTGCTGCACGCCGCGTTGGAATTGTGGCGCGGTCCGGTCCTGTCCGGTTTGGAAGGTTCCGTCATCGACGGCGCCGTCATGGCCGTCGAGGACCGTCGGCTCACCGCCCTGGAGAAGTACTACGACCTGCGACTCGATCTCGGTGAGGCCGCCGAGCTTGTCAGTGACCTGCGCGGATATGTAGGCCTGCACCCTTACCAGGAGGGCTTCTGGGGGCAGTTGATGCTCGCGCTGTACCGTTCCGGGCGGCGCGCCGAGGCGCTGGCGGAGTACGGCAGGGTACGCGAGCAACTCGCCGAGGAACTCGGCATCGATCCCGGACCGCAGTTGATACGTGTCTATGAGGCGATCCTCGTCGAGACCCCGGAAGCGGCCGGTCCCGCATTCGCCAGGCCAGCCGTGCCCGTGCCGCCGGCCCCCGAGCCAGTGGCCGCGCCGGGCGTCCCCCGCACCCTGCCGTGCGACGTCGCCGACTTCGTCGGCCGGGACTCGGAGCTCCAGTTACTGCTTGCCGACGCCAGGCGCAGGGACCGGGGCACCCGCGTTGTCGCCATCGACGGCATGGGCGGTGTCGGCAAGACCTCTCTGGCGGTACGCGCCGCTTACCAGCTGTGCGCGGACTACCCGGACGGACAGCTCTACATCGACCTGCGCGGCTACTCCCCGCAGGAGCGTCCCATCGGCATCGACACCGCCTTGGAAGTCCTCCTGTGCGCGCTCGGCGTGCCCCGCGACCGCATCCCAGACGACGTGGCCGAACGCACCGCCCTGTGGCACGCCACCCTGGCCGGGAAGCAGGTACTCCTCCTGCTCGACAATGCCGTCGACCAGTCAGTGGTCAGCCGGTTGCTGCCCAACTCTCACGGCTGTCTGGTGTTGGTCACCAGCCGGGCCCGGCTGACGGATCTTGACGGCGCCGAGTGGGTGCATGTCGACGTGATGCCACCCGGCGAGAGTGAGGCCCTCGTCGCGGAACTCCTGGGCGCTCAACGCATCGACACCGAACCGGAGGCCGCCGGTGAATTGGCCAGACTCTGCGGCCACCTGCCGCTGGCGATCCGCATAGCCACAGCCCGCCTGAGCAACCGTCCCCGCTGGTCGGTGCGTTACCTGGTGGAACGGCTGTCAGACGAGGGCCGCAAACTCGACGAGCTCAGCTCCGGCGAGCGAGGCGTCGCCGGTACCCTCCGGCTGTCTTACCAGGTGCTGTCCGCCGACTGCCGCGCGACGTTCCGGGCGCTCTCCCTGCACCCGGGCCGCGACGTCGACGTCCACTCCACGGCGGCTCTGCTCGGTCTGAGCACCCGGGAGGCCGAGACCCACCTGGAGAAGTTGCTCGATGCCCATCTCGTACAGCAGCCCGACGTGGATCTGTATGCATTCCACGATCTCGTGCGTAGCTACGCGCGCAGCATGTGCGGCCAACAGCCCAGGGAGAGCAGGGGCGCCGCAGTGGAACGGCTGCTCTCCTACTACCTGACGGCCACGGAGACCGCCTGCGAAACGATCTTCCCCGGACGGAGTTCTCGTATCACCGGACTGCACGCTTCCCCCGCCCTCCTGCCACGCCTTACAGGGGTCGACGAGGCACACGCCTGGTTCTCCCGTGAGCTGATCACACTCCTGTCCACCGTCGAACTGGCCGCGGACATGGGCTATGACCGGCACGCGGTGTGGCTGGCCCGCAATGTCGCCTTCTATTCCAATGCCCAAGGGAACCTGCACGAGTTCGCAGCACTGGGCCGTGTCGCGGTCGCCGCCGCTCGTCGTCTGGACGACCCCAAGCTGCTCGGCATGAGCCTGTCCAACCTCAGCGTGGCCTGCTGGAAGCTCGGCCTGCAGGACGAGGGCATTGCAGCGGTCGAGGAGGCGCTGGAATTGGCCGTAGCGCATGCCGACCGGCACACCCAGGCACACGGCGAAGCCACGCTGGGTCTCTATGCCAGCCTGCAGGGACGCTTCGAGAAGGCCCTGGCCCATCTGCGGGCGGCCATCGCCCTCGAACGCGACCTGGGCTCCCCGCGTGCCGAGGCCGAGAGCCTCACTGTCCTCAGCGCCCTCTATGAGAAGTGGGGGATGTTCACGGAGGCTGCGGAGAGCGCCGAGCGGGCCGTGTCACTGGTACGCAGGCTGGGCCAACACGAGACGGCTCTGGTGGCGCTGACCGACCTTGCCCTGGCCCACACCGGTCTGGGGCGGTACGCCACCGCTGAGCAACACCTCGCCGAGGCACGCGACCTATGCGGCGATGACAGAGAACCGGGCCAGGTCGCGGTCACTCTGGCCCTGTCCGCGGAGCTGGCCTACCGACGTGGCGAAACCGAACGCGCCTCAGCCTTCGCCGACCGGGCGTTGGCCCTGAGCGGACTGAGTGCTTCACCGCTGCGCCGGGCCAGGGTGGAGAGCATGCTGGGCGCGGTGTGGGAGCACAGGCAGGACTACACCACAGCCCTGCAGCTGCACACCCGGGCCCTCGAGACCGCTCGCTCCTTCGGATATCGAGTGGAGGAGGCGTACGCGCTGGCCGGCATGGCGCGGGTCGCCGTACTTCTCGGCGACGCTGAGGTCGCCGCCGGTCACCGGTCGGCCGCCGACGGACTGTTCGCGGAACTGAAGATACCGGTGGCCCGACGCCCCGCCACCGAACCAGTCGTGGTTCATGCCCTGAGCACGGTGTCGTCGTTCTCCCCGGCGCCACCCGCATGCGACGCACTGGCCGGCTCCGGTGCCGTTGTCGGTTACGACACCGTGCGGGACGCCGCTCGTGAGACAGGAGCTGTACCGCGGTAGCCGAGTCACCCCTCCTACTGCTCGCCGAGGCCGGAGTCCTCGCCTCCCTGCACTCGACAGGCCATGATCCGGGGCCCGGCAGCGGTCAGGGCAATCTCGGTGGTGGTGCTCCCGGACTCGTGCCCCATCAGGTCCAGCAGGGCGCGCACGGCCGAGCGTACGCAGGCCGCTTGCTCCTCGGAGTACGCCGACAGCCCATTCCGGCCTCGTACGGCGGTGATGGCGGTCACCTCGTGGATGCCGTTGATGGTCTGGGTGTTGACACGCAGCGGCGCTGCCGCGAGGAAGTGATCAGTGTTGTGCGTCGGGGACTGTCCAGGCCAGTCGGCGACGGCGTGCACTTCCTCAAGAAGGCTGTGCCATGTTTCCGCTTCGCTCATGGGATCGAAGGGAGTTCCCACCGGGTGCTGCTCCTCACTGGTGACGGGATGTGCCCACCGGGGCGGTCCAAGACGCGCCGGGCGGCGGCGAGTAAGGCGTCGGGGTCGACGTGCGGGAAGGAATGCCCACCCGGCAGCATCGTTACCGTGAACTCACCAGTGGTACAGCGCGCCCAGAGTGGCAACTGGTCCGGCGGGGGTGATCTCGTCCTCGGCTCCGCCGAAGACGTGCAGAGGACAGGTCAGCGGCACAGGCTCCGACACGTGGTACGACTCGGCCCAGCGCAGATCCATACGGACGACACGCAGGATCTCGCCGAGGAACCACTCGTCGTCGAGCAGCGCATGCGGCAACCCGCCGTTCCTGGCCAGCCAAGCGATCAGGGCGTCGTCGTCGCGTTCGGACATGGTCCGCAACGAGGGCGTCTGGGGGGCGCGGGAGCCGGAGATCAGCGTGGCGAGGGGGGCGCGCAGCCGGTGCTGCTGCACCCGGACGGCCAGCTCATAAGCGAGTGCGCCTCCGAAGCTGTGGCCGAACAGCACGTACGGCATGGTGAGTTCGGAGCGCACGGCCTGGAACAGGGCGTCAGCTACGGCATGCACGTTCACCGGTGTCGGTTCGTGCGCACGGGTGCCGCGTCCCGGCAACTGCACCGGTGCCAGTTCGACACCGGCGGGGAGCCTCCCCCGCCAGCTTGCGAACGCGCCGGCCCCGGCGCCCGCCTGGGGCAGGGCGATCAGTCGCACCTCGGGGGTGCCCACGGCGTGACGACCCGTGATCCACCCGTTGCCGGATGACACCATGCCTCCACCTTCTGCCGCGTTTGCCGCCCAGCGGCGGCCGTTGTCGTGCTCGAGCCTGTCAGCTATGACTTCTTCGGGCCAGGCACCAGCAGCGGCGCCTTTCCGGCGGTTCACCGGCAGGGGGACACCCGCTCATGATCCTCATGCGGTCTGCAGGAAAGTCCCACACACGTCATGCTCCGTGCGGGCGTCGCCGGGTAGCGTTAGCGACCTTGGGTCTCGCCTGTGCTTCTTCTCGGGTTCCGGTGCTGGGATGGTGCTGGGATGACGCGGCGTTTCCACAGGTCACAGGCTTGTGGCAGAGTTCCGCTTCAACGTGTAGTAGCTGACGTGTCACCACGTCGCTGATCTGGCAGACATGCAGGTCAGAAGGGGTCCGACTCTTCGGGGGCGGGCCCTTGGCTTTTTACCGCATCTCGGGCCGCGAGTGCCTTTGCGGTCCGGGCGACGGTGATCTGCGAGCCTGGCGGCCACGTGGGCCAGAACTGATCCACGGCTGAACCCACCGGTGCCCCGAGGCCGAAGGGCCCCTCAGCCGCCCGTCACCGCCCGGCACGCCTCTGCGTACCCCCGCACCAGCGGGCGCCCCCCGTCCTCCTTGCGCCAGGCCAGGACGTATCTGCTCGGGGCGATCCCGTGCACCGGCCGGGTGACCACTCCGCCCAGGGTGATCAGGGGGGCGTTGCCGGCGGCCACGAGGCAGATGCCGAGGCCCGCGACGAGGGCCTCGTACGTCTCCTCCGTGCCCGCGATCTCCGCGCCGATGCGGGGCGGGCGGCCGGACCGTTCGTCGAGGGCGAGCCAGAAGTCGCGCAGGGGGCCCGCGCTCGGTGGCAGGGCGAGGAACGGTTCGTCGGCCAGGTCGGCGAAGTCGACCTCCTTGCGGGCGGCGAGCGGGTGGCTGTCGGGGAGGGCGACCAGACGGGACTCCTCGGCGACCACGGTCCATCCGTAGCGCTCCTCGTCGGGCAGCGGCAGCCACACGAACGCGACCTCGGTCTCGCCGTCCGCCAGACCCGCGGTCGGGTCCTGCCAGCCCATCTGCCGCAGCCGTACGACCGCCTCCGGATGCGCGGCCGTGAAGCGGGAGCGGATCGCCGGGAGCAGACCGCCGCGGCCGGGGCTGGTGCTCATGCCCACCAGCAGCGTGCCGCGCCCCGCCGCCCGGGCCGTCGCCATCGAGGCGTCCGCCGCCGCCCAGGCCGCCAGTACCTGCCGGGCGTACGGCAGCAGTGCCTGACCCGCCTCGGTGAGCGATACGCCCCGAGGATCCCGCCGTAACAGCTCCACACCCAACTGCCGCTCCAGCGCCCGGATCTGCTTGCTCAGCGCGGGCTGTGACACGTACAGCCGCTCGGCCGCGCGAGTGAAGTGCAGTTCCTCGGCCACCGCCACGAAGTAACGCAGGTCCCGTACATGTACGTCGGTCGTCATAGCCATCGGTTATCACCGTGGGTCTTGGACGGGCAACCGACTTCGGCAGCAGTCTGGTCCGTGGAACAACCCGAGAACCCGAGAAGAGGAGTCGTGATGAACAAGGTCTGGCTGATCACGGGTGCGAGCAGCGGATTCGGGCGGGCGATCGCCGAGGCGGCCCTGGCCGACGGCGATGTCGTGGTGGGCGCGGCCCGCAGGCCCGAGGCGCTGGACGACCTCGTGGCCGCCCACCCCGACCAGGTGGAGGCGGTGCGTCTGGACGTGACCGACATGTCCGCGGCGGAGGCCGTCGTACGGGATGTGGTGGCCCGGCACGGACGGATCGACGTCCTGGTCAACAACGCGGGCCGGACCCATGTCGGTGCCTTCGAGGAGACCACCGACGACGAACTGCGCGAGCTGTTCGACGTGCATGTCTTCGGCCCTGCGGCGCTCACGAGGGCGGTGCTGCCGGCCATGCGCGAGCGGCGGTCGGGCGCGATCGTGCAGATGAGCAGCATGGGCGGGCAGATGTCCTTCGCGGGCTTCTCGGCGTACAGCGGGACGAAGTTCGCGCTGGAGGGCATGTCCGAGGGGCTCGCCGACGAGGTGCGGGAGTTCGGCATCAAGGTGCTGATCGTGGAGCCGGGGGCCTTCCGCACCTCGCTGTTCGACGCGAGCCGCGCGGGGGCCAGCGCCGACAGCGGCGTCTACGCCAAGGTGAGCGAGACCCGCGGATTCGTCTCCGGCGGCGACGGCACCCAGGCCGGCGACCCCGCGAAGGCGGCGGCGGTGATCCGCGCCGCGCTCGACGCCGAGGAGACCCCGCTGCGGCTGCCCCTCGGCGACGACGCGGTGACCGCCGTACTCGACCACCTCGACGCCGTACGGACCGACGTGGCCACCTGGGAGAAGACCACCCGGGCAACCGCCTTCGACGACTGAGGCCGCAGGCGGGCCAACGAGCGTCGCCGGCTCTGCCCCCCTGTCCCATCACCGCCTTCGGCGACCGAGACCACCGGCCACCGAGCGGCGCCCGTTCCGTCGCCCAAGCCGCAGCGCGGCTACCCGAGCGGTGCCGGTTCCGTCACCCAGCCCGCCGTCAGCGCCAGGCGGGTCTCCCGGTGTACGGCGAGGAAGGCGAAGGGGCGGTCGAAGGTGGCCGTGACCACGGTCGACGTGTGGCGGGGGGTGGGCGGCGGCCCACCCGGCGCCGCCGCGACCGCCGTCACCGCGGCCGCCTCGAAGCCGAGCGCGTCGAAGCGGGCCAGGACGGACTGCCGGGCGGAGCCGACGGCCAGGGGCGTGGCGCTGATGCCGGCGAAGTGCCCCTGCCGCGCGTCCCGAGCCGCGGTGAGGCCGAACAGTCCGTGCAGGTCCAGCAGATCGTGGTGCGCCCGCACCTCGAACGCCGCCGTGGTCACCTCCAGCGTCGGATGACGAGGCTCGGCACACGGCCGCTCCTCGACCCGCAGTCCCGGCCCCGCGGGCCCGTGCGGAAGCAACGACCCCCGTACGACCGGACACGTGCCGTCGAGCACGTCCGCCCCCGCCGCCATCACCTGACCCGGCGTCATGTGCTCGTCCCCGAGCAGGAGATGGACGTCGATGCCGTTGTCGCCGAGCACCTTCACCTCGGTGACCCGGCCCTCGGGTGCGGTCACGACGCCGACCCGGTCCAGCCGGACGCTCCGGCGGTTGAGCCCGCGCAGGGTCCGGCCCCGCCAGGGGCCCGCGGACGGCCGTACCGGACGCACCTCGAAGGGCCGCAGCCACGTGGTCCGCAGAGCCAACGCACTCGCCACCACCAGCTCGGTGTCGTCCCGTACCTCCACCGGCATCCGCTCGATCAGCCCACCCGTCCGCTTCGCGGCCCAGGCGTCCATCTCCCGCTGATCGAGAGCGGGATCGCCGGTGAGGGCCCCGAGCGCGTCGGTGGGCAGCCCTGCCTCCCACTCCTCGCGCAGCTCCAGCGTCCGCCTGGTCCACAGTCCGAGAGCCGAGTCCAGCGCCTCCGATCCGGCCAGTCCCGCGAGCAACTCCCGCGCCGCCGCGGCCGCTTGCTCCGCGGGCACCCCGAGCGCCCGCGCCAGCTCGGCCCGTGCCGGACCCCGCGCCCCGTCGGCCAGGAAGGCCAGCAGCGGCCACACCCCGGCGGCCGAGAACACGGTCCCCCCGGAAGACACCCCCGCCCACCGTGCCGTCAGCCCGTTCACCGCCTGGGTCGTCGCACCCGTGATCGGCATTCCACCCCCGCCCGCCCCGCGCATACCATGCGCCCTGTCGTACGTCAGTTCCCCGCCACTGCTGAACCAGGAGCACGGTACCCGTGTCCATACCCCCGCCCCCTGGGCCCCACCAGCCCGACCCCGCCCGGGGGCCGTCCCCCGCCCCGGACCCGTTCGGGCCGCCGCCGCAGGGACAACAGCCGTATGGGCAGCAGCCGTACGGGCAGCAGCCGTACGGACAGCCGTACGGGCAACCCTATGGCCCGCCGTACCAGACCTGGGGACAGGGCTACAGCCCCTACGCCCGCCCGTCGTCGGTCAACGGTCTCGCCGTCGCCTCCCTGGTGCTCGGCGTCCTGTGCTGCTTCCCGGCGGTGGGACTGGTGCTGGGTGTGATCGCGCTGGTGCAGATCAAGAAGAAGGGTCAGTCCGGCAAGGCCCTGGCGATCACGGGGTCGATCCTGTCGTCGCTCGGACTCGCCCTGTGGGTGACGGTGCTCGCCACCGGCGGGCTCTCCGACGCCTGGGACGAGTTCAAGAAGGGCGCGAGCGAGGGCACGACCTTCTCGGTGGTGAAGGGCCAGTGCTTCGATGCGCCGGGGGAGTCCCTCGAAGGCCTCACCTACGACGTCGATCAGGTGCCCTGCGCGGGTGAGCACGACGGCGAGGTGTTCGGCGAGTTCAAGATGACCGGCGGCGACGCCTTCCCGGGGGACCGCGCGGTCTCCGACGCCGCCGACGAGAAGTGCTACCCCCTCCAGGACGCCTACGTCATGGACACCTGGTCGCTCCCCGGCGACGTCGACGTGTACTACTTCGGCCCCACCCGGCAGAGCTGGCGCCTCGGCGACCGAGAGGTCAGCTGCATCTTCGGCAACACCGACGAGAAGGCCACCCTGACCGGCTCGCTGCGTGCCGACGAGACCACCCTCGACACGTACCAGATCACCCTCCTGAAGTCCCTCAACGCCATGGACACCGTGCTGTGGGAGGAGCCCGAGGACTACCCCGAGGACGACCTGCCCGGCTATCGGAAGTGGTCGCGGGACGTCCACGACAGCCTCAACAAGCAGATCAAGGCCCTGCGCGCGCAGTCCTGGCCCGCCGGTGCCGACAAGCCGGTCGCGGCCCTCGTGAAGGACATGGAGGACGCGCGCGACGAGTGGGCGAAGGCGGTCACCGCGGCCGAGGACGACGACGTGGACACCTTCTACCTCCACTACGACAAGGGCTACGCGTACGTCGACGGCCCCAGCACGGTCACCGCACGCAAGGCTCTGGGGCTCGCCACCAAGCGGCCGACGTACGACGAGGAGGGTGACGACGGCAGCGGTGAGCCGAGTGGCGGCGAACTCAATGTGTGAGCGCGGCCATAGCGGAGAGAAAGTGCCTGCGTAAAGACCCCCACCGGAACATGTCATCACATCGAGTGATTCTCTGGCCTTTGCTTGCATGGCCCAACCCACGGTTGCCAGGCTGTTGCTGTCTGTACAACCTGATGGGAGCGGCCAGTGACATTCGGTGAGCAGCCGGCGTACCTGCGTGTCGCGGGTGATCTCCGCAAGAAGATCGTCGACGGTTCGCTGCCACCGCACACCCGCCTGCCGTCCCAGGCCAGGATCCGCGAGGAGTACGGCGTCTCGGACACCGTCGCGCTGGAGGCCCGCAAAGTATTGATGGCCGAGGGCCTGGTCGAGGGCCGCTCCGGCTCCGGGACGTACGTCCGGGAGCAGCCCGTGCCCCGCCGTATCGCCCGCTCCGGCTACCGCCCGGCCTCCGGCGCCACGCCCTTCCGGCAGGAGCAGGCCGACGGGGAGGGGCGCGGCACCTGGGAGTCCAGCAGCGCGCAGACCGAGGCGTCGGGCGCCATCGCCGAGCGGCTCGACATCCGGCCCGGCGACCGCGTGATGTGCACGAAGTACGTCTTCCGGGAGGCCGGTGAGCCGATCATGCTCTCCACCTCCTGGGAGCCCCTCGCGGTCACCGGCCGCACTCCCGTGATGCTCCCCGAGGAGGGCCCCCTCGGCGGCATGGGCGTGGTCGAGCGCATGGCCGCCATCGACGTCGTCGTGGACAACGTCACCGAGGAGGTGGGCGCCCGTCCCGGCCTGGCCGAGGAACTGCTCGCCCTGGGCGGCGTCCCCGGCCATGTAGTCCTCGTGGTCCACCGCACCTACTACGCCTCGGGCCGCCCGGTGGAGACGGCCGACGTGGTCATTCCGGCCGACCGCTACCAGGTCGCGTACCACCTCCCGGTGAAGTAGCGCACGCCCCGGGGAAGTTGCCCCGGGCGAGCACTCAACGCGCCCGCAGGCGAACGCCGTTCGAATTCGGCCGTTCTCGCAGGTCGACACCGCTGTTCCAGAGGTGCCCCTGAGCGGAGGCATCGCCGCCCACCGGGGGCGCGTTCACGGCTGCGCGCCCCTGTCGGAGGAGTCCGTCCTGGCTGGTTGCGTACCTCTTTGTGAAAACGCGTATTCGCTGCGTAAAGGTTGGGCGTAGGCTCGGGCATATGCGGAGTGCGGTTTCCTTATCGGGTGGGGCTCGACGCAGGTCGGGAAGGAGCGGTGGGGCGCAATGAACGACGGCACGATCACTCTTCCCTGGCTCGTCATACGACAGGACGACAACGGCAATCGCTACCGCGTGGGCAGGTACGCGACCCGGGCGGAGGCCCAGAAGATCGCCGACAGCCTCGACGCCCGCGGCCACAAGCAGCTCTACTGGGTCGAGCGCATCAGCCAGAACGGCGCGAGTTCGGCCGACTGAGGAGCCTCCCGTAGGCTCCGGCGCATGACGGAACGGATCGTGGTGGTGGCGGCCGCCCTGTACGACGGCGACCGCCTCCTCGCAGCCCGCCGCAGCGCACCTCCTGTTCTGGCCGGCCGTTGGGAACTGCCCGGAGGCAAGGTGGAGGAGGGGGAGTCGCCCGAGGCGGCCCTCGTGCGCGAGCTCCGGGAGGAGCTGGGCGTAGAGGTGGAGATCGCGGCGCGCATCCCCGGCGAGTGGCCCCTCAAGTCGCCGTACGTCCTCCATGCATGGACGGCCCGCCTCGTCCCGACCTCCCCGGATCCCAAGCCTTTGCAGGATCACGACGAACTGCGCTGGCTCGCCCCGGACGAGATCTGGGACGTGAACTGGCTCGACCAGGACGTGGAAGCGATCCGCTCACTGGAGACGCTCAGGGGCCCGGGCTCCTAGGCGCTCCGTGTTAAGCCATTCGGCACGGTACCGCGCCCCGGATATCGGGTATGTGCCCCTTAACCCCACGAAAGCGGACATGGGCTGGCCCGGGATGTGATCGGCGTGATCGACACCGAAGGCGACTGCGCCGCGTGGACGTTCCCGGCGGATCCGGGCGCCGTACGCGCTGCCCGGACGGCTGTCCGGAACCGGCTGGCCGCCTGGAATCTCGACGGCCTCGCCGACATCGCCGCCCTCCTGGTCAGTGAGCTGGTGACCAACGCCCTGCGGCACGCCACCGGCCCCATCGGCGTTCGCCTGGTCCGCCCCGAGGCCGTCGACGGTGTCCTCCTGGTCGAGGTCTCCGACCCGCTGCCCGACCCGCCCCGCGAACGCATCGCCGCCCTCGATGACGAGAGCGGCCGCGGTCTGCAACTGGTCGCCCACGCGGCCCGCCGCTGGGGCACCCGTCCCGGCGTGACGGGCAAGACGGTCTGGTTCGAACTCTCGGTGACGGGATGAACAGGACCTGATCGCGGTGAAGAGCGCCTGTACGGCACCCCAGCCCCTGTCCATCGACTGGTTCAGGCCAGTGGCGGTTGTCGGCAGACGTGATTCGAGGAGGTGTCCGCTGGTTAGAAGACTGGAAGTGTTGTCGCAGCCCGGACCGAAAACCGTCGGGATCGTGCTGTGATCGTGAACACCGTGTTGTGCGGCGCCGTAGTGCTGGATACTGCGGGCAGCCGCCCCCGGTGACCGGTACCGGACGCGGTGAGCTGGAGGGGACGGTTCGCGTGAGCGAGATACCAGCGAAGGCCACGGAGTCGAAGGACCCGTTGGACGGCGCGAGGGCGGAGGCCGCGGATGATGCCGTGGCGCATGTCCGTCCCGGCGAGCCGCCGTCCGGTGACGCCATGTGGCAGAGCAGCCCGCCCGGCTCGATCTACGACTACATCAAGGTCGCGTCCTTCTCCATAGGCCCCGACGGTCTGGTCGAGCAGTGGAGCCTGCGCGCCGAGCAGCTCTTCGGCATCCCCGCCCAGCACGCCGTCGGCATGGACCCCATCGAGGCCTTCATCGACCCGGACCTGCGCGCGCAGGGCCAGCGCAAGATGGCGGAGATCCTGGACGGCCGCGAATGGACCGGTGTGGTGCCCTTCCGGGTGCCCCCGTCGGCGGCCGACGGCGAGTGCGGCCGGGAGGGCCTCGCCGAGGTCTATGTGATGCCGACGCGGACCGAGGAGGGCGAGAAGGCCGCCGTCTGCATCGTCGTCGACGTGCGCACACTGCGCAGCATCGAGACCGACCTCGCCGCCTCGCAGGCGATTTTCGGTCAATCTCCCTTCGGATTCGTGCTGATCGACCCCGACCTGAGGGTTCGCCGCGTCAACTACCGTTTCGCATCCCTCTTCGGCGGCAGCCCGGACGACCACCGGGGCAAGGGCGTCCACGACTATCTGCCGCGCCCCGAGGCCGAGCGGGTCACCGCGACCCTGCGCCGGGTCCTGGAGACCGGCGACTCCATCACCGACATGCACGTCACGGGCTTTCTGCCGGGCTCCGACGAGCGCCGCCACTGGTCCATCAACCTGTACCGGGTGCGCAGCGGATCCGGCCGGCCCATCGGCATCGCCTGGCTCGGAACCGACATCACCGCCCGCCGCGCCGCCGCCCGCGAAGCAGCCGCCGCCCGACGCAATCTCGCCCTCCTGAACGAGGCCGGCGCCCGCATAGGCAACTCCCTCGACCTGGAGACCACGGCCCGCGAACTCCTCGACGTCGTCGTCCCCGGCTTCTGCGACCTGGCCACCGTCGACCTCTACCAGGGCCTCCTGGCCGGCGACGAGACCCCGCCGGGCCTCGCCGACGGCAGCGCGGAACTGCGCCGGGTCGCCTTCGCCAGTGCGGTCTCCGACGCCCCCTTCATCGGCTCCGGCGACCCCGTCTCGGTCGGCGCCGTCCACCACTACCCCTTCAACTCGCCCTGCGCGGACGCCCTGCGCACCGCGCGCCCGCAGTACATCCCGGCCGAGGAGGGCGGCCTCGTGCAGTCCACGCTCGCCGTGCCGATGGTCGCCCACGACACCGTCGTAGGCCTCGCGCAGTTCGCCCGGACCAAGGGCAGCGAGCCGTTCGGGGACCGGGACCGGGATCTCGCGGTGGAGCTGGCGGCGCGGGCGGCGGTCTGTATCGACAACGCTCGCCTGTACCGGCGGGAGCACGAAAGGGCGCTGATACTGCAGCGGTCCCTGCTGCCCCCCGGCGACCCGGTCGCCTCCGGTCTGGACATCGCCTGCCGCTATCTGCCCGGCAACTCCTCCGCGGACCGGCCCAGCGAGGTCGGCGGTGACTGGTTCGACGTCATCGAACTGCCGGGACACCGCACGGCGTTGGTGGTCGGTGACGTGATGGGCCGTGGCCTGCGGGCGGCGGTGGCGATGGGGGAACTGCGGTCCGCCGTGCGGACACTGGCCCTTCTGGACCTCGAACCGGCGGAGGTGCTCAGCGCGTTGGACGAGATCGCCCGCGGTCTCGGCGCGCCCGGCGGTGTCCAGCAGGCCACCCGAGCGGCCCGCCGCCCCCGGGAGGCGGACCTGTCCGAGGTGTACCTGGCGACCTGCGTCTACGCCGTCTACGACTCGGTGACCCGCCGCTGCACCTTCGCCAACGCGGGGCACCTCCCGCCCGTCCTGGTGGAACCCGGCGAGGACGCGCTGATGCTCGACGTGCCGCCCGGCATGCCGCTCGGCGTCGGGGGCGAGCCCTTCGAGGAGGTCGAGGTCGAACTACCCGAAGGCGCCCTGCTCGCGCTCTACACGGATGGACTGGTCGAAAGCCGCGATCACCCCCTCGACGAAGGCCTCCAGGCCTTCGTCGGAGCGCTCACCGACCCCTCTGCCCCCCTGGAGGACGTCTGCGACCACGTCCTCAACACCCTCGACACCCACCACGGCGAGGACGACATCGCGCTGCTGATGGCACGTGTCCAGGGCCTGCCCGTCGACTCGGTCGGCGACTGGACCCTGCCGCGCGAGCCCCGCAGCGTGGGCCGGGCCCGGGAGTACGCACGCGGCCAGCTGCTGAGCTGGGACCTGGAACCCCTGGTCGACACCACGGAACTCCTGGTCAGCGAGCTCGTCACCAACGCCCTGCGGTACGGCGAGGGTGACATCCGGCTACGGCTCCTGCTGGACCGCACCCTGGTCTGCGAGGTCTGGGACTCCGGACTCGTCCAGCCGCGCCGCCGTCGCGCCCGCGACACCGACGAGGGCGGCCGGGGCCTGCAACTGGTCGGCCTCCTCAGCGCGGCCTGGGGCTCCCGCCGTACGCCGCGCGGCAAGACCGTGTGGTTCGAACTGCCGTTGCCCGACGGGAAGAACGGCATGGTGGACCCGGCGGAGGCGTTGCTCAGCCTGTTCTGAGAGTCCCGAGCCTGTTTCTAGGCGGGGTGCCCGCGCAGGCGTACGTCCTGTTCGGCGAGGTCGCGCGCCTCGCGGGCCAGGGCGTCCGCCTGCGGGAGATCGTCGGCCTGCCGAGCCCGCGACAGCAGGACGCGGGGCGCGGCACCGACGGCCTCGCGGTGGACGGTGACGTAGTCGTCCGCCGCGGCCACCGACTCCCGGGCGACCAGCAGCGCGGCCACCGCGAGCACCCCGGACCGGCCGGTCGCCAGGGGCGCGGTCGCCTGCACGATCCGACGCAGGACGCCGAGGGGGTCGTACGGCTGTCCGGACGTCGTCTCCTGTCGTACGGCGGTCAGGACCGCGTCGGCGTGCAGGAGCCGGGCGTAGGTCTCGCCCTCGTACGCGGTGCTGTCGCGGAAGGGGGCCAGCTCCGCCTCCGCGCCCGTGAGCGTGGGCGGGATCAGCCGGGCGGCCTCGGTGCGCGCCGAGCGCAGCCGGGCCACGGCGGTCACCAGCACGTCCGCCCGGGAGATCGCGGTCTCCGCCGCGTGGAGGTGGTGGGCCGCCTCGTCCGGCCGGCCGGAGGCGGTGGCCTGGTGGGTCTGGTTGAGGTGCACGGTGGCGGTGACCAGGCTGTCCTTGGCCAGCTCGACGTACCCGGTGACCGAGTCGCCCACCGGCGTCGCCTCCGCCCCGGCCGTGCGTGCGGTCAGCTCACGGAAGCGGGCCTCGGCCGACGCCAGGGCCGCGGCGGGATCGCGGTCCAGCGCCCGCAGGGTGCGCAGGCTCCCCCCGGCGGCGGTCAGCCGCCGCTCGGCCTCCTCGCAGCGGCCCACGACTCCGGCGAGGGCGGCTGCCTCCTCCGGTACGCCTTCCTCGTACCGCGCCCGTATCGCGCCCGCGGCCGACAGCTCGGCCTGCGCCGCCTCGGCCGCCACCGCGAACGGGGACACCGCCTCGGGGCCGGACACGGCCTCGGCGAAGGGGAGTTCCTCCCGGAAGGAACGCAGGCGGTTGTCGGCGTCGACCAGCGCTGTCTGGGAGCGGTCGTCGAGGTCGGCGAGCGGGGGCTGGGTCCCGGGGGAGGGATACGCGCCGACGTGGGTGGTGCCGGCGGCCGCCGCTGTCGTACGGCTGCGGGTGCGGCGTATCCGGCGAACGGAGCCGTAGGCGGCGAGGGCGAGCACCACGGCGAGCGCGGCCACCGGCAGGACGAGGTCGGTGCCGGAGGACTCGTCCTCGGCCGGGGCGGCGGCACTCACCCGCTCGCCTGCAACCGGAGCGTCGTCGTTGATCGTCATCCACGGCAACACCAGCCACACGACCCCGGCGACCACGCCCAGCAGGGAATGCGCCACCCGCGCGGATATCTGCGAGCGGCTCCGCCGCGGTCGGCCGCGTGTCAAGGATGGCGTCACGTTTCGGAGCGTATGGGCCGGAATGCGGGGGCGCGAGCGGGGTGGGACGGGCGGGGGTACGCGAGGGGAGTGGGGGAGCGGATGTCAGAGGTGCGGGACGTACAGGTCGACGGGGGCGGGGACGGCGAGGCGGAGAAGGAGGCACCGGCGCCGAAGCGGGGACGCCGCCGCCGGCTCCGCCGGGGCCTGATCGCGCTCGCGCTCGTCGTCCTCCTTCCCTTCCTCGGCGTCGCCGTCGCCCTGCGTCTCAACTACGCCGGCGACCCCGCGGACGGCACCCGCACCCGGGGCAAGGACGCGATCTGGCTCGGGCACGCCTGGGTGGACGGCCGCAAGACCGACGCCGACGTCACCGCCCTGGCCCGGCGCCTGCGGGACACCGGGATCCGGGACCTGTACGTCCACGCGGGGCCCCTGGAACACGACGGGACACTGCCCCGGTCGGCGTACCCGAGGGCGCGGTGGCTGATCGGCGCCGTGCACAAGGCGGCCCCCGGCATCCGTGTGCAGGCCTGGCTCGGCGACAAGCTCGCCACCGAGAGCCCGGACGGACTGCGCCTCACCGACAAGGACACCCGTGCCGCCGTCGTACGGTCCACCCGTCAGATCCTCGACACCGGGTTCGACGGCGCTCACTTCGACCTGGAGCCCCTGCACTCCGGCGACGAGAACTATCTCGACCTCCTCGACGCCCTCCACCGGGTCACCCGCGCCCACGGTGTGCCCCTGTCCGTCGCCGCCCACCAGATCGATCCGCTGCCCGCACTGCACTCCGTCGCGGGCACGCTCACCGGGCACCCCAAATGGTGGTCGCAGGCGTACTTCGGCCAGGTCGCGCGCCGGGTCGACCAGATCGCGGTGATGTCGTACGACACGGCCACGCCCCTGGAGAGCCTGTACGGCGGCTATGTCGCCCAGCAGACCTCGCTGGCCCTTGAGGTCACCCCCGAGTCCACCGACCTGCTGATGGGCCTGCCCTTCTACCAGGAGAACAACTTCGCCCACTGGTCCTTCGCCGAGACCGTCCCCGCGGCCGTCCGCGGCGTCCGCCTCGGTCTCTCCCGCACCGACGCGGACCGCGCGAACTTCGGCGTGGCGCTGTACGTCGACTTCGCGGCCACGGAGGCGGACTGGACGGCGTACGAGCAGGACTGGGTCCACTAGAAAACCACCTGCGGTCCGGCGCACCGCACTGCGACGATCTACCGGATGACCACCACCCGCAGGCACCTCACCCGCGACGACCTCGCCCCCCTCGCCCGCGCCGCGACCGGCCGCGCCCTCACCGGCGTCACCCGGCTCCGCGGTGGCAGCAGGAAGGGTGTCTACCGGCTCGCCCTCGACGACGGCGCGACGGTCGTCGCCTACGTCTGGTCGCCGGACGAGGACTACTGGGACGCAGGCCCCTCCGACCCCCGCGACCCCTTCTCCGCGGGGACCGGTCCCGACGTGTTCACGGCCGCCCACGACCGGCTGGTCGCGGCCGGCGTGCGCACCCCCCGCCTCCTGTACGCCGACACCACCATGGACGCCGTGGTCGTCGAGGACATGCGGGGCGGCAGTCTGGAGGAGGCCCTGGAGCGGGACCCGGTCGCCGGTCGCGCCGCGCTGGAACTGCTGGCCGCCGAACTCGGGACCCTGCACGCGCAGGAGGGCCCCGGACTCGGCAAGGTCGGCCTCGTCGACAACGGCGGTACCTCGTCGTCGGGTTCGGCCGCCCGCCGTATCACCGAGGGCGCCCTGCGCCACATCGAGCAGGCCGCCGTACGGGACGAACGGATCGCCGCCGTACGGGAGGAGCTCGAGGAGACCGTACGCCGGCTCGCCGCAGCCGTCCGGCCCCGCGCCCGGCACACCCTCGTCCACGGCGAACTCGGCGCCGACCACGTCCTGTTGGACGACCGGGGCAGGCCCGCCCTCATCGACGTCGAAGGGCTCATGTACTTCGACGTCGAGTGGGAGCACGTATTCCTGCGCATCCGCTTCGGACCGCGGCACTACGACGCCCTGCGCGCTCCCGGCCTCGACGAGGACCGGATGCGCCTCTACCGCCTCGCCATGCACGTGTCCCTGGTCGCCGGCCCCCTCCGCCTGATCGAGGGCGACTTCCCCAACCCGGACGGGATGCGGGAGATCGCGGAATCCAACCTGGTCAGGGTGCTGGAGCTCATGGGACGATGATCGGTATGCGCGACGTACTGGACATCCTGGCGGCCCTGGTCCTGGCGATCGGAGCGGTGCTCTCCGTCGCCGCGATCACCACCGGGTGGATCGCGCCGGGCCGCGGGCGTGCCAAGGTGCTGCGGCCCCGCGTGTGGGGCTACGGCACCCTGGTCGCCATGGCCGGGATCGGCACGTATCTGTTCGTCGGCCCGCTCCAGGGACCGGACATGGGCAACTTCCCGGTCGCGATGAGCGGCATGGCCGTGTTCGCCGCGGGGCTGTACATCCAGCGGCAGGCCATGAAACCGGCTAGGAAGGCCTCCTCCTGATCTTCGATCCCAGCCACACCAGCGGGTCGTACTTGCGGTCGACGGCCCGTTCCTTCAGCGGGATCAGCGCGTTGTCCGTGATCTTGATGCCCTCGGGGCAGACCTCCGTGCAGCACTTGGTGATGTTGCAGTAGCCGAGACCGTGCTCGTCCTGGGCCGTCTTCTTGCGGTCCAGGCCGGACTCCTCGGCCGCGTCCAGCGGGTGCATGTCGAGTTCGGCGACCCGCATCAAGAAGCGCGGGCCCGCGAACGCCGTCTTGTTCTCCTCGTGGTCGCGGACGACATGGCAGGTGTCCTGGCACAGGAAGCACTCGATGCACTTGCGGAACTCCTGCGAGCGGTCCACGTCCTCCTGCATCATCCGGTACTCGCCCGGCCCGAGGTCCGACGGTGGCACGAACGCCGGGACCTCGCGCGCCTTCTGGTAGTTGAAGCCGACGTTCGTGACCAGGTCCCGGACGACGGGAAAGGCCCGCAGCGGGGTGACCGTGATCGTCTCGTCCTGGGTGAACACCGACATGCGGGTCATGCACATCAGCCGGGGCCGCCCGTTGATCTCCGCGGAGCAGGAACCGCACTTGCCCGCCTTGCAGTTCCAGCGGACGGCGAGATCGGGCGCCTGGGTGGCCTGGAGGCGGTGGATGATGTCCAGCACCACTTCGCCGTCGTTGACCTCGACCTTGAAGTCCTCCAGGTCCCCGCCCTTCACATCGCCCCGCCACACCTTGAAGTGGGCCGTGTAGCCGCTCATTCGTACAACTCCTCTTCGGCGAGGTACTTGACCAGCTCCTCCTTGTCGAAGAGGGCGAGCAGGTCGGCGCGGATGGGGTCGGTGGTCTCGCGGGTGAGGTCGATCTGGCCCCGGACGGGGTCGGTCGCCGCCAACCCGCCCGTGGGATCGGTCAGTTGGCACAGCAGGTTGATCCGGCGCCACTCGCGGTCCATCGCCGGATGGTCCTCGCGGGTGTGGCCGCCGCGCGACTCGGTCCGCTCCAGCGCGGCCCGCGCCACGCACTCGCTGACCAGCAGCATGTTCCTGAGGTCCAGCGCGAGGTGCCAGCCCGGGTTGAACTGCCGGTGCCCCTCGACCCCGGCCCGCCGGGCCCGTACCCGAAGATCCCCCAGTTTCTCCAGGGCCTGCTCCATCTCGCCCTCGCGGCGGATGATGCCGACCAGGTCGTTCATCGCCTGCTGGAGCTCCTGGTGCAGGGTGTACGGGTTCTCCGGAGGGCCTACGGCGGGCTCCGCGCCCTCGGCCGAGAACGGCCGCAGCGCCTCGGCCGCCGCCGCGTCGACCTGGACCTCGTCCACGGGAGGGCGGTCCGCCGCGAGCCCGGTCGCGTACTCGGCCGCGTGCCAGCCCGCCCGGCGTCCGAACACCAGCAGGTCGGAGAGGGAGTTGCCGCCGAGCCGGTTCGAGCCGTGCATGCCGCCGGCCACCTCACCGGCCGCGAACAGTCCCGGCACCCCGCGCGCCGCCGCCGTGTCCGACTCGACCGCGATACCGCCCATCACGTAGTGACAGGTCGGCCCGACCTCCATCGGCTCGGCCGTGATGTCGACGTCGGCCAGCTCCTTGAACTGGTGGTACATGGACGGCAGCCGGCGCCGGATGACCTCGGCGGGCATCCGCGTCGAGACGTCGAGGAAGACCCCGCCGTGCGGGGAGCCCCGGCCGGCCTTCACCTCGGAGTTGATCGCGCGGGCCACCTCGTCGCGGGGGAGCAGCTCGGGCGGGCGCCGGTTGTTGTCCGGGTCCTCGTACCAGCGGTCGCCCTCCTCCTCCGACTGGGCGTACTTCTCCTTGAAGACGTCGGGGATGTAGTCGAACATGAACCGCTTGCCCTCGGAGTTCCTGAGCACCCCGCCGTCACCGCGCACCGACTCGGTGACGAGGATGCCCTTCACCGACGGCGGCCAGACCATGCCGGTCGGGTGGAACTGCACGAACTCCATGTTCAGCAGGGGCGCGCCGGCGAGCAGCGCCAGCGCGTGGCCGTCGCCGGTGTACTCCCACGAGTTCGACGTCACCTTGAAGGACTTTCCGATGCCACCGGTCGCGATCACGACGGCCGGGGCTTCGAGGACGAAGAAACGGCCGGTCTCGCGGTCGTAGGCGAAGACCCCGGAGACGCGGCTCCCGTCCTTGAGGACCCTCGTGACCGTGCACTCCTGGTAGACCTTCAGGCGGGACTCGTAGTCGCCGGTCTCCTTGTGGTCCTCCTGCTGGAGCGAGACGATCTTCTGCTGGAGCGTGCGGATCAGTTCGAGGCCCGTGCGGTCGCCGACGTGGGCGAGGCGTGGGTACTCATGGCCGCCGAAGTTGCGCTGCGAGATCCGGCCGTCCTTCGTACGGTCGAACAGGGCGCCCCAGGTCTCCAGCTCCCAGACCCGGTCCGGGGCCTCCTGGGCGTGCAGTTCGGCCATCCGCCACTGGTTGAGGAACTTGCCGCCGCGCATGGTGTCGCGGAAGTGGACCTGCCAGTTGTCGTTCGAGTTGGCGTTGCCCATGCTGGCCGCGATGCCGCCCTCGGCCATCACCGTGTGCGCCTTGCCGAACAGCGACTTGCAGATCACGGCCGTACGGGCACCGCGCTCGCGGGCCTCGATGGCGGCACGCAATCCGGCCCCTCCGGCGCCGACCACGACGACGTCCCATTCCTGCCGGTCGACCACGGACATCAGAAGAACCTCGGATCGTCGAAGACACCGGACGCGACGAGATACACGTAGAAGTCGGCGAGCGCCACGCTCACCAACGACGCCCAGGCGAGCTGCATGTGCCTGGCGTTGAGCTTCCCGACCCACTGCCACATGCGATAGCGCACGGGATGCTTGGAGAAGTGCCTGAGCTTGCCGCCGACGATGTGCCGGCAGGAGTGGCACGAGATCGTGTACGCCCAGATCAGCACGATGTTGATCAGGAAGACGAGGGTGCCGAGGCCCATGTGGCCCCACGCGTAGTGCTCGTCGCGGAAGGCGAGCACGGTGTCGTAGGTCAGGATCCCGGCGACCACGATCGCGGCGTAGAAGAAGTACCGGTGGATGTTCTGCAGGATCAGCGGGAAGCGGGTCTCACCTGTGTACTTCTTGTGCGGCTCGGCCACCGCGCAGGCCGGCGGGGACGCCCAGAAGCCCCGGTAGTAGGCCTTGCGGTAGTAGTAGCAGGTCAGGCGGAAGCCGAGCGGGAAGATCAGGATGATGATCGCGGGGGAGATGCCCCACCAGCCGCCGAAGATCTCCCAGTTGGGGCCGTGCCGCATGGGTTCGCAGCGCTCGGCGAGACAGGGTGAGTAGAACGGCGAGACATACGGGGCCGCGTAGTAGTCCGTGTCGGCGAAGGCCCGCCAGGTCGAGTACACGATGAAGGCGAGCAGCCCGGCGGCGGTGACCGCCGGTGCCAGCCACCAGCGGTCGGTGCGCAGGTGCGGGGCGTCGATCGCGGCGCGTGTACCCGTGTGTACGCCGCCGCGGGGGCTATGGGATTCGGTGTCGGGAGGTTCCGTACCAGTGGCCAACGCTTGACTCCGGTCGGGTTCAGGGGGCTCGGCGGTCGCGGGCGCCGAGTCCCTCGTCGTCCGAGTCCGTCCACAGGGTGTTGTCGTACGGGGTGTCGGAGATGGAGACGAGATCCGGGCGGCGCGCCTTGGCGAGGGCCGGGTCGGTCTCCTTCAGCAGCGCGAGGCTCTCGCGCAGCCGGTCGGCGTCGATCCGCACACGGCGCATCTCCAGACCGCTGCTGCCCAGCTGCTGCTCAAGGCGCTTGACGTACCTGAGCACGTCGTCGAGCGAGCGCTGCGCCGCTGCCAGTTCGTCGTTCACGGACATGACGTGACCTCACTTCCGTGGGCGGGGATGCCCTGGACGGGAACGGTCATGCGCCTGCGAGTGTTGCGCGTCACACCAGCCGGTGTGAAGGGACGTGCACGGATTGGCGGATCGTGAGCCTCCGTGCGCGCCCCTCGTGCGCCGTCGATTGCGCCGCACGGGTGGGCTTCCCGGTCGTTGTCGCCGTGTCGCCGTCCGTTGCCGAACCCTTTCCTCTTCAGTGGCCGCATACATGTGATCAGCACCATATACCGCCAAAAGTGATCATAACGCCCGCGGCTCCCGGAGGTAAGCAGAGATGTCCAACGACGGCGTCGGATCGCGCGCGGTCACGCGCTCGGTCGCCTTCCTGACCGCGGGCGTGCTCGCGGTGACCGCGCTCTCCGGGTGCAGCTCCGAGGAGAAGCAGAGCAAGCCCCTCGCCGCGCAGGACATCGCGCCCGCCGCCCGCAACCAGGTCGCCGACGGCGGCACCCTGCACTGGGCCGTGGACGCCGTACCGGAGACCCTGAACACCTTCCAGTCGGACGCGGACGCGACCACCACCACCGTCGCCCAGGCGGTCCTGCCGTCGATGTACCGGCTCGACGCGAACGGGCGGCCGCAGGTCCACCCCGACTACCTGGAGTCGGCGAAGGTCGTGGAGACCGGGCCGAAGCAGGTCGTGCTGTACAAGCTGAACCAGCAGGCCGTGTGGAGCGACGGCCGGGAGATCGGGGCCGCCGACTTCGCCGCCCAGTGGCGCGCCCTGTCCGGCAAGGACTCCGCGTACTGGACCGCCCGCAACGCCGGCTACGACCGCATCGAGAAGATCGAACGCGGGGCCAACGACCTGGAGGTCCGGGTCACCTTCGCGCGGCCGTACGCCGACTGGCGCTCGCTGTTCTCACCGCTGTACCCGAAGGACGTCATGGGCACGCCGGACTCCTTCAACGACTCCGCCCGGAAGAAGCTCAAGGTCACCGCCGGCCCCTTCGCACTGAAGAAGGTCGACCGCAAGCAGGACGAGGTCATCCTCACCCGCAGTACGCGCTGGTGGGGCCACCCGGCCAAGCTGGACCGGATCGTGCTCCGCGCCGTGCCGCGCGACAAGCGGGCCGCCGCCCTGGCCGCCGGTGAGCTCGAGCTCGCCGACGTCGACCCCGAGGCCCTCGGCCGCATCGGCCTGGCCGCCCGCGCGGGAGCCACACCCGGCAGCAGCCCGCTCGCGGGCCCGGGCGGACTTCCCGCGCACGGCACCGGCGGCAACCTGGCCGCCGCCGACGCGCTGCGCTCCTGGGCCGTCGCCCACGGCGACGACGAGGAGGCCGCCGACGAGGAGCTCAGCGCCCGGCAGAAGAAGCGCAGGGCGCTCGCCGCCTACGCGCGTGAGCAGGCGGCCCTGAAGGGCTTCGAGGTCCGCAGGTCCCTGGAACCCGCCTACACCCAGCTCGCCCTCAACGGCGCCTCCGGCCCGCTCGCCGACGAGCGGGTCCGCCGGGCCGTGGCCCGCGCCATCGACCGCAAGGCGCTGGCCGGCGTCGTCCTCTCCCCGCTCGGGCTGCCCGCCGTGCCGGTCGGCAGCCACCTCGCGCTCTCCGGCCAGGACGCCTACGCCGACAACAGCGGCGCGCTCGGCGGCCAGGACGCCGAGGAGGCCCAGGCGCTCCTCGCGGACGCCGGGTGGGTGGCCGGCGGCAAGATCGAGAAGGAGAAGAAGAAGGGCGGGAAGGCCGCGGGGGCCGAGGGGAAGAAGACCGGGCGGGACTCCGAGAAGGACGACGACGGGACGTACGTCGTCGGCGAGGACGACAAGGGCGACGGCAAGGACCCCGAGGACCGCCACGAGGGCGGGGACGGTCCGCGGCATCTCGCTCAGGACGGCAAGCAGTACGCGAACAAGCTGAGGCAGGGCGGCGCTCCCGGGGCCTACGCCCCCAAGGGCACGGCGGCTCCGGCGGACACGGTGACGAAGCTGCTGGCCAAGAACGGCAAGGCGCTCACCCTGCGGTTCGTGCTGCCGTCGGGGCCCGGGTCCGGGACGCTGCGGACGGTTGCCGGGCGGATCTCCTCGATGCTGGAGAAGGTCGGTATCCGGACGGAGATCTCCAAGGTCTCCGACGAGAGCTACTTCAAGGACCACATCGCGTCCGGGCAGTACGACCTCGCGTTGTACTCCTGGCCGACGTCCGCGTTCCCCGCCACCGACGCCCGCCCGATCTTCGCGAAGCCGGTGCCGGCCGCGGACGGTTCGCTGAACGTCGAGCAGAACTACACGCGGGTCGGCACCGACCAGGTGGACCAGCTCTTCGACCAGGCCGTCGCCACGCTCGACGAGGGCAGGAGCCGGGACCTGATCCGCAAGGCGGATTCACGGATCTGGGCCGCCGCCGGGTCCATCCCGCTGTATCAGCGGCCCCAGCTGACAGCCGCCAAGAAGGCCGTGGTCAACGCCGGTGCCTTCGGATTCCAGACGCCCGTCTACGAGGACATGGGCTTCCACAAGAAGGCCGTGAAAGCCCCCGCCCGGCCGTCCGCGGACTGAGCCCGGCGAGCCCCCGCCCGGGAGGCAACGTACGATGGGGTGAGGCCGTGGCGTGTCAAGCCCGGCAGGCCCGCGTCACACGGACGTTCGTAGCAGGGCCTTCTCACCACTTGGGAGTACGCCGCAATATGGCCACGCGCCACGACATCCGCAATGTCGCCATCGTCGCCCACGTCGACCACGGCAAGACGACTCTTGTCGACGCCATGCTCAAGCAGGCCGGCGCCTTCGCCGCGCACGCCGCCGAGTCGCTCGACGACCGCATGATGGACTCGAACGACCTGGAGCGTGAGAAGGGCATCACGATCCTGGCCAAGAACACGGCCGTGAAGTACCACCCCAAGGATGGCGGCGACGTCATCACCATCAACATCATCGACACCCCGGGCCACGCCGACTTCGGTGGCGAGGTCGAGCGCGGTCTGTCGATGGTGGACGCGGTGGTCCTGCTGGTCGACGCCTCCGAGGGGCCGCTGCCGCAGACCCGCTTCGTGCTGCGCAAGGCGCTTCAGCAGCGCCTGCCGGTCATCCTGTGCATCAACAAGACCGACCGCCCGGACTCCCGGATCGACGAGGTCGTCAACGAGACGTACGACCTCTTCCTGGACCTGGACGCGGACGAGGAGCAGATCGAGTTCCCCATCGTCTACGCGTGTGCGCGTGACGGTGTCGCCTCGCTGACCAAGCCGGAGAACGGCACGGTCCCGGCGGACAGCGACAGCCTGGAGCCGTTCTTCACCACGATCCTCTCGCACGTCCCGGCTCCCGAGTACGACGAGGAGGCCCCGCTCCAGGCGCACGTCACGAACCTGGACGCCGACAACTTCCTCGGCCGTATCGCGCTGCTCCGCGTCGAGCAGGGCGAGCTGCGCAAGGGCCAGACCGTCACGTGGATCAAGCGCGACGGCACGATGTCCAACGTCCGCATCACCGAGCTGCTGATGACCGAGGCACTCACCCGCAAGCCCGCCGAGATGGCCGGCCCCGGTGACATCTGTGCCGTCGCCGGTATCCCGGACATCATGATCGGTGAGACCCTCGCGGACCCCGAGAACCCGATCCCGCTGCCGCTCATCACGGTCGACGAGCCGGCGATCTCCATGACCATCGGTACGAACACCTCGCCGCTGGTCGGCCGGGGTGGCACCGGCAAGGGCGCCTCGGCCAAGGCCGCGGTCAAGGACCGCAAGGTGACCGCCCGTCAGGTCAAGGACCGCCTCGACCGCGAGCTGATCGGTAACGTCTCCCTCCGGGTGCTCGACACCGAGCGCCCGGACGCCTGGGAGGTCCAGGGCCGTGGGGAGCTCGCGCTGGCCATCCTGGTCGAGCAGATGCGCCGTGAGGGCTTCGAGCTGACGATCGGCAAGCCGCAGGTCGTCACCAAGATCGTCGACGGCAAGGTGTACGAGCCCGTCGAGCGCATGACGATCGACGTCCCCGAGGAGCACATGGGCGCGGTCACGCAGCTCATGGGCGTCCGCAAGGGCCGTATGGACAACATGTCGAACCATGGCTCCGGTTGGGTCCGTATGGAGTTCGTCGTGCCGTCCCGCGGCCTGATCGGCTTCCGTACGGAGTTCCTGACCGGTACCCGTGGCACGGGCATCGCCCACTCCATCCACGAGGGCCACGAGCCGTGGTTCGGCACCCTGACGACCCGTAACAACGGCTCGCTGGTCGCCGACCGCGCCGGTGCCGTCACCGCCTTCGCGATGACGAACCTCCAGGAGCGCGGTGTGCTGTTCACCGACCCGGGCACCGAGGTGTACGAGGGCATGATCGTCGGCGAGAACTCGCGCTCCGACGACATGGACGTGAACATCACCAAGGAGAAGAAGCTCACGAACATGCGGTCGGCCTCGGCCGACTCGTTCGAGGCGATCGTCCCGCCGCGCAAGCTCTCCCTGGAGCAGTCCCTGGAGTTCTGCCGCGACGACGAGTGCGTCGAGGTGACTCCGGAAGCGGTCCGCATCCGTAAGGTCAACCTGGACGCCCGCGAGCGCGCCCGCGCCGCGAGCCGCGCCAAGCACGGCTGATCCCACCGCCGGCGAACGTCGGCAGCCCGGTTCTCCGACACTCGGGGAACCGGGCCTCAGGCGTGCCTGCCGATACCTGTCCGTGACCTATGAGAGACCGTCCGGATATCGGTATCCCGCCCAGGTGTTTCGGACATGTGAACTGAAATCCGTTGCGGTATGTCCGTTTTGACGGTCTGTCGATTCACGTGTCAAGCGCGCGCAGGTGTCAATCTTTGCAATTTTTCCTCAAAATATGGCCGGTAGGGAGATCCCTATGCCTTCCGCCCTTGACGCGCGTTGAACACTTTGGCGAAAGTTCCCCCAAACCACAGAACCTGCCGGTATCTGTGCTGCGCTCAACTCTCCAACCCCCCGGGGGAAGTACACACATGACCAGTCCAGTCGCCTTGGACCCCGAGCTCGAGACGGACGCCGAGCCTGTCAAGGGCGAGCAGAAGCTCGAGGGTCGTTCTCCCGGCCAGTTGATGTGGCAGCGCTTCAAGCGTGACCGTACCGGTGTCATCTGCGCCGTGGTAGTGATTTTGTACTTCGTGGTCTCGCTGGCCGCGCCGCTGCTGGTCAAGCTGAGCGGGACCGACCCGTACACGCTGTACGGGCAGGACCCGACCTACGCCGACAAGCCGATCCTGGACCAGTTCGGGCTTCCCCTGGGCTACTTCGGCGGCGTCTCCGGCGACCACTGGTTCGGGGTGGAGCCGCAATACGGCCGTGACCTGTTCGCCATGCTCGTGTACGGCATGCGGACATCGCTGTTCATGGCCCTCGGCGTGACGGTCCTGCTGATGGTCACCGGCGTGATCATCGGTCTGATCGGCGGCTACTTCGGTGGTCGCACCGACTACTGGATCGGTCGGGTCACCGACTTCTTCCTGTCCTTCCCCCAGCAGCTGTTCTTCATCGCCTTCATGCCCGTGGTCACCGCGTTCTTCGTCGACCCGCGGGAGGAGACCCCCACGTACTTCCGCGCACTGGCGATGCTGATCGTGCTGTGGCTGCTGGGCTGGATGGGTATGGCGCGTCTGGTCCGCTCCACCGTTCTGTCCCTGCGTGAGAGGGAGTTCGTCGAGGCCGCCAAGGTCTCCGGCGCCTCCCCCTGGCGGATCGTCCGCAAGGAGATCCTGCCGAACGTGGTGACGCCGATCCTGGTGCAGTTCACGTACTCGCTGCCCAGCACCATCCTCACCATCGCCTTCCTTTCCTTCGCCGGAGTCGGGTTCGTCGAGCCGACTCCGGACTGGGGACGACTGTTCGCCGCAGCTGCCAACTACACCGAGCAGGACCCGGCGTTCCTCTTCTTCCCCGGCCTGGCGCTGGTGATCTTCGTTCTGGCCTTCAACCTCCTCGGAGACTCGGTCCGGGACGCTTTCGACCCCAAGTCCGGGCGGTAACTCGTCCATTGGTGGGGGGTGGCTGCCGCCCCCGCGTCGGCCTACCAGCCGCGTCAGGCAGTACTCATGGATAACAACCGACAGGTAGGTATTCGCCTCATGAAGCCCATCAGCTCGCGCAGAGCGCGCGCCGTAATCGTCGCCCTTGCAGCCGGTTCGCTGGCTCTCACGGCCTGCTCCAAGAACGAGGGCGGCGACTCCGGTACCGACTCGAAGAAGGACCAGGGCGAAGCCTCGGTCCAGTCGAAGGCGGTCACCTACGCCGACGCCGCGGGGTCGACGGGTCCTGCCGAGGAGGTCCCCGGCGCCAAGCCCGGTGGCACGATCAACGTGTACCAGGAGGCGGGCGTCTCGCACCTGGACCCGGGGCAGATCTACGTCTCGGACGCCGGCCAGGTCGCCAACCTGCTGTTCCGTCGCCTGACCCAGTTCAAGGAGGACGGCAAGGGCGGCGTCTCGGTCGTGGGTGACCTCGCGACCGACTCGGGCAAGTCCTCGGACGGCGGCAAGACCTGGACCTTCACGCTGAAGGACGGCATCAAGGACCAGAACGGCAACGCCATCACGTCCGCCGACGTCCGCCACACCGTCGAGCGTCAGTACGCGAGCTTCATCTTCGACGGCCCGACCTACCTGCAGACCTGGCTGAGCGGCGCGGACTACCGCAAGGCGCTCCCGGACGGCGGCTTCGGCAAGAAGCACCTGCCTGCGTCGGTGCTTGACACCCCGGACGACAAGACGGTCGTCTTCCACTTCGACACCGCGCGCCCGGACCTGCCGCAGACCCTGGCCATGGCCGGCTACGCCATCGTCCCGGAGAAGACGGACACGAAGGCGGCGTACGACAAGGCCCCGGTCGCCACCGGCCCGTACAAGATCGCCTCGAACAAGGTCGGCAAGGAGCTCGTCCTCACCAAGAACACCAACTGGGACCCGAAGACCGACTCCGTGCGCCACCAGTACGCGAACGGTTTCGACTTCCAGTTCGGCATCACCGAGTCGACCCAGACCAAGCGTCTGATCGCCGACCAGGGCGAGGACAAGAACGCCATCCAGTTCACCGGCGGCGTCGAGTCCACGCAGATCCAGGACGTCATCGGCAACCCGGCCGTCAGCAAGCGCACGGTCAAGGGCTACCAGCCCTACGTCATGCAGCTGACCTTCAACCTGGACCGCGTGAAGGACCTCAAGGTCCGTCAGGCCATCACCTACGCGGTCAACTCGAAGTCGCTCATCGCCGGTGAGGGCGGTGCCTACGGCGGCGACGTGGCCCCGAACTACTTCGCCCCGACCCTTCCGGGCTACGAGGCCAACTACGACCCCTACGGCCGTCTGAAGACGCCGCAGGGCAACATCGCGAAGGCCAAGGAGATCCTCAAGGGCGTTCCGGCGGCCGAGAAGAAGGTCGTCTTCGCCTACGCCAACAGCGAGGCGGGCCAGAAGCGCAAGGTCGCCATCGAGGACGCGCTCACCAAGGTCGGCTTCGACGTGGTGGCCAAGGAAGTCGACGCGGCGAGCTACTACGAGCAGATCGGCAAGCTCAAGAACCCGTACGACATCTACATCACGGGTTGGGGCCAGGACTGGCCGTCCGCGGCCACGGTGATCACGCCCATCTACGACGGCACCCAGGTCGCCGACGGTTCCTCGAACTACTCGCACGTCAAGGACCCGAAGGTCGACGCCCTGATCAAGCAGGCCCTCTCCGAGGACCCGACCGCGGCCGCCAAGACCTGGAAGGAAGCCCAGCACTACCTGCTGGAGAAGGTCGTCCCGGCTGCCCCGCTCTGGTACACCAAGCAGTTCCAGCTCTCCGGGTCGAACATCGGTGGCGCCCGCTACGGCTCGGTGTCCAGCCTGATCGACATCACCCGTCTGTACGTCAAGTCGTAACTCTCTACGGCTGAACGCGGGGGCGCGCACCAGGCGGAGCGCGCCCCCGCACCTCCGTGAAACCTCCCACCGTCTCCGCAGAGAGCAGCCCTCCCGCCATGTTTCAGTTCATCATCCGGCGCACAGTCGGTGCCCTGGTCACCCTGTTCCTCATCGGCGCCGCCACGTTCTTCCTGTTCGTCGCCGCGCCCTCCGACTACGCCTCTCTGGCCTGTGGCAAGGACTGCTCGCCCGCGAGACTGGAGGACATCCGCCAGGCTCTCGGCCTCAACCTGCCGATCCACCAGCAGTTCTGGGACTTCATGTCCGGCATCGTGGTCGGTCGTGACTTCCCGACCGGTCACTGCAGCGCGCCCTGCCTGGGTCAGTCGTTCTACTCGGGCGACATGGTCTGGTCGACGATCATGGACCGCTTCCCGACGACCCTCACGCTCACCGCGGGCGGTGCGGTCGTCTTCGTCATCGTCGGTGTCGGCGCCGGCATGATCGCCGCCTACCGGCGGGGCACCCTGGTCGACAAGATCGCCACCGGTGTGTCCATGGTGCTCAGTTCGTTCCAGATCTACGTGCTCGGACCGATCGTCCTGCTGATCTTCGTCTACAGCACCGGCTGGATGGACAACCCGCAGTACCACCCGATCACCCAGGACCCGTGGACCTGGTTCACCGGCATGCTGCTGCCCGTGCTGGTGATGGCCACGATCTTCACCGCGCAGTACACGCGTATGGCCCGCTCCTCGATGATCGAGCAGCTCGCGGAGGAGCACGTGCGCACCGCCCGCGCCAAGGGCATGTCGCAGAAGTACGTGTTCTTCCGCTACGCCTGGCGCGGTTCGATGATCCCGATCGTCACCGTCCTCGGCATCGACATCAGCTCGATGCTCGGCGGCGCCGTGGTCACCGAGCTGACCTTCTCGCTCCAGGGGATCGGCCGCCTCGCCGTGGACGGCGCGGTCCACAAGGACCTGCCGCTCACCATGGGCGTCATGCTGTTCGGTGCCTTCTTCATCCTGATCGTCAACATCCTCACCGACATCGCGTACGCCTACATCGACCCGCGCGTCCGGCTCTCCTAGGAAGAACGAACCACCGTGACCACACTGACCAAGACCGAGGACGCGCCGGCCCCGACCGGTCCGGAGAGCTTCCTCTCGGTGCGTGATCTGAAGGTGCAGTTCTCCACCGAGGACGGCATCGTCAAGGCGGTCGACGGCCTCTCCTTCGACGTCGAGCGCGGCAAGACCCTGGGCATCGTCGGCGAGTCCGGCTCCGGCAAGTCCGTCACCAACCTGACGATCCTGGGCCTGCACAACCCGCGTTCCAGCTCCGTCGACGGCGAGATCGTCCTCGACGGCAAGGAACTCGTCACCGCCACCGAGCGGGAGCTGGAGCAGCTCCGCGGCAACAAGATGGCGATGATCTTCCAGGACCCGCTGACCGCCCTGTCGCCGTTCTACACGGTGGGCCGGCAGCTGGCCGAGCCGTTCATGAAGCACCGGGGCGCCTCCAAGAAGGAGGCCAGGGACCGTGCCGTCCAGATGCTGGAGAAGGTCGGCATCCCGCAGCCCAAGCAGCGTTACGACGACTACCCGCACCAGTTCTCCGGCGGTATGCGCCAGCGCGCGATGATCGCCATGGCGCTGATGTGCGACCCCGACCTGCTGATCGCCGACGAGCCGACCACCGCGCTGGACGTCACCGTGCAGGCCCAGATCCTGGACCTGCTCAAGGACCTCCAGCAGGAGTTCGGCTCCGCGATCATCTTCATCACGCACGACCTCGGCGTCATCTCGAACATGGCCGACGACCTGCTGGTGATGTACGCGGGCCGGGCCGTGGAGCGCGGCTCCGTCCGGGAGGTCCTGGGCGCGCCCAAGCACCCCTACACCTGGGGCCTGCTGAGCTCGATGCCCCGCCTGGACGGCGACATCAACGAGGCGCTGGAGCCGATCCCCGGCTCGCCGCCTTCGCTGCTCAACCCGCCCTCCGGCTGCCCGTTCCACCCGCGGTGCGCCTTCAAGGACGAGGTGCCGGGCACGCTGTGCACCGACTCCCGCCCGCCGCTGGGCGAGGGGCGCGCCTCCGCGTGCCACCTGACGGCCGAGCAGAAGCAGACCATCTTCATCGACAAGATCCAGCCCCGGCTGCGCTAGGGAGATCCGAGACATGAGCGACAACCTCACCCTCCCCGCCCAGCAGGGTTCCACCGGTACCTCGACCGAGGAACTCCTCAAGGTCGAGGGCCTGACCAAGCACTTCCCGATCTACGGCGGCTTCCCGATCAAACGCAAAGTCGGCGCCGTTCAGGCCGTCGACGGGGTCGACCTGACGGTCGGCGTCGGCGAGAGCGTCGGCCTGGTCGGCGAGTCCGGCTGCGGCAAGTCGACGACGGGCCGGCTGATCACGCGGCTCCTGGAGCCGACGGCCGGCAAGATCACGTATTCCGGTCAGGACATCACGCACGCCTCGCGCCGTCAGCTGGCGCCGGTGCGGTCCGAGATCCAGATGATCTTCCAGGACCCGTACTCCTCGCTGAACCCCCGGCAGACCGTCGGCTCGATCATCAAGTCGCCGATGGAGGTCAACGGGATCGAGCCGGAGGGCGGCCGGGAGACGAAGGTCCGCGAGCTCCTCGAGCTGGTCGGCCTCAACCCCGAGCACTACAACCGCTTCCCGCACGAGTTCTCCGGCGGTCAGCGCCAGCGCATCGGTGTGGCCCGCGCGCTGGCCCTCCAGCCCAAGCTGATCGTGGCGGACGAGCCGGTCTCCGCGCTGGACGTGTCGATCCAGGCGCAGGTCGTCAACCTGCTCAAGAAGGTCCAGGACGAGCTGGGCATCGCCTTCCTGTTCATCGCCCACGACCTGGCCGTCGTACGGCACTTCTCGCAGCGCGTCGCGGTCATGTACCTCGGCAAGATCGTCGAGGTCGGCGACCGGGAGTCGATCTACAACCGGCCCCGGCACCCGTACACGCACGCCCTGCTCTCCGCGGTGCCGGAGGTCGACATCGACGGCACGGGTGCGAGCCGCGAGCGGATCCGCCTGTCCGGCGACGTCCCCTCGCCGATCCTCCCGCCGTCCGGCTGCCGCTTCCGCACCCGGTGCTGGAAGGCGCAGGACAAGTGCGCCACGGACGAGCCCCCGCTGGTCCAGATCTCCGGCAACCTGGCCGGCCACCTCACGGCCTGTCACTTCCCGGAGGACCCGACCACCGAGGCCCGTGACGAGGACGTGATCTTGGACCCGGCGCTGAAGGCGCTGGAGGACGTGACGGACACGGCCGACGAGGCGCCGGCCAAGGACTGACGCGCCCTGCACAACCCCCGGCCGGGGGCGGAGACGCTACGCCTCCGCCCCCGGCCGCGGTTTTCCCCCTGCTCTGCCGCCGAGCCGATGCCGGTGGAGGTGACCGGAGGCCGGGACCCCAGGTGGACCTGGCGACACGTCGAGCTGCCGGCGGCGTGGTCTGCCGGCGCCGCGGCACGGCCTGCCGCCACCTTGGGTTGGCGGCCCCCCTGACCATCGCCAACCGGGTCTGGCGGCACCTCGACCTGCTGGCGGCCCGGCCCGGAGGCCCCCAACCCCTGGTTCCCGGCCCCCTGACCTGTCCGCGCCTGACGCAGGGGCAGAGCTGGGTCTGGTGGCGCCTCGGCCTGTTGGCGGCCCGGCCTGGGGCCCCGACCCCTGGTCCCAGGTCCCATTATCTGTCCGCGTCTGACGCAGGGGCAGAGCTGGGTCTGGCGGCGCCTCGGGCTGTTGGCGGCCCGGCCCGGAGGCCCCAACCCCTGGTCCCCGGCCCCCTGACCTATCCGCGCCTGACGCAGGGGCAGAGCTGGGTCTGGTGGCGCCTCGGGCTGTTGGCGGCCTCGCCTGACGGCCCCCTGACCCCCCGGCCCCTTGACGTGGCCCCCGTCGCCTCCGTGCCCCCACCTGTCGCCCCCCACCCCCCAAAGGCCTACCCAGGCATGCGAAATGCCCCTCTTCGTTTGATATTGGCCGGTAACGGATCATTCTTGAGGAGGCACTCCATGCGTGGAGCCACGCGCGCCAAATGGGCCGCTTGCGCGGCGGCGGTAGCCCTCGCGGCGGCGGCCTGTGGCGGGGACAGCGGCAGCGACAGCGGCGGCAGCAGTGACGGCGGCGCCGTGCTGAGCTCCTCCTGGGGTGACCCGCAGAACCCGCTGGAGCCCGCCAACACCAACGAGGTGCAGGGCGGCAAGGTCCTCGACATGATCTTCCGGAGCCTGAAGAAGTACAACCCGGAGACCGGCAAGGCCGAGGACATGCTCGCCGAGAAGATCGACACGAGCGACTCGCAGAACTTCACCATCACGGTCAAGAGCGGCTGGACCTTCAGCAACGGCGAGAAGGTCACCGCCAAGTCGTTCGTGGACGCCTGGAACTACGGAGCCTCCCTCAAGAACAACCAGAAGAACGCCTACTTCTTCGGCTACATCGACGGATACGACAAGACGCACCCGGAGGACGGCAGCAAGCAGAGCGCCGACACCCTCTCCGGACTGAAGGTCACCGGCGAGCAGACCTTCACCGTCAAGCTCAGCCAGAAGTTCTCGACCTTCCCCGACACCCTCGGCTACCCCGCCTACGCCCCGCTCCCGCAGGCGTTCTTCAACGACCACGCGGCCTGGCTGCAGAAGCCCGTCGGGAACGGGCCCTACACCATCGACTCGTACACCAAGGGCTCGCAGATGGCCCTGAAGAAGTGGGACGCCTACCCCGGCCCGGACAAGGCCCAGAACGGCGGCGTGACCCTCAAGGTCTACACCGACAACAACACCGCCTACACCGACCTGCTGGCCGGCAACCTCGACCTGGTGGACGACGTCCCGGCCGCCCAGCTCAAGAACGCCAAGAACGACCTCGGCGACCGCTACATCAACACCCCGGCCGGCATCATCCAGACCCTCGCCTTCCCGTTCTACGACAAGAGGTGGAACACGGCCGGGATGGAGAAGGTCCGCACCGGCCTCTCCCGGGCGATCAACCGCGACCAGATCACCGAGACGATCTTCCAGAAGACCCGCACCCCCGCCACCGACTGGACCTCCCCGGTCCTCGGCAAGGAGGGCGGCTTCCAGGACGGACTGTGCGGGGACGCCTGCGACTACGACCCCGACGCGGCCAAGAAGCTCATCGAGGACGGCGGCGGACTCCCCGGCGGTCAGATCAAGATCACGTACAACGCGGACACCGGCTCCCACAAGCAGTGGGTCGACGCCGTCTGCAACTCCATCAACAACGCGCTCGACAACGACAAGGCCTGCGTCGGCAACCCCGTGGGCACCTTCGCCGACTTCCGCAGCCAGATCACCGCGAAGAAGATGAGCGGCCCCTTCCGGGCGGGCTGGCAGATGGACTACCCGCTCATCCAGAACTTCCTCCAGCCGCTCTACTACACCAACGCCTCCTCCAACGACGGCAAGTGGACCAACAAGGACTTCGACAAGCTCGTCAACGAGGCCAACGCCGAGACCGACACCACCAAGGCGGTGGAGAAGTTCCAGGAGGCCGAGAAGGTCGTACGGGACAACATGGCCGCCATCCCGCTCTGGTACCAGAACGGCAGCGCCGGCTACTCGGAGCGGCTCTCGAACGTGAAGCTCAACCCGTTCAGCGTCCCCGTCTACAACGAGATCAAGGTCGGCTGACCCCGCCATGGGACGGTACGTCGTCCGGCGTCTGCTCCAGATGATCCCGGTGTTCATCGGGTCGACCCTGCTGATCTTCCTCATGGTGAACGTGATGGGCGACCCCATCGCGGGCCTGTGCGGCGACAAGCAGTGCGACGCGGCGACGGCCGCCCAGCTCAAGAAGGAGTTCGGCCTCGACAAGCCGGTCTGGCAGCAGTACCTGACCTACATGGGGAACGTCTTCACCGGCGACTTCGGCACCGCGTTCAACGGCCAGAAGGTCACCGAGCTGATGGCGACGGCGTTCCCCGTGACCATCCGGCTGACGATCGTCGCGATCCTCATCGAGATCGTCATCGGCATCACCCTGGGCGTGATCACCGGACTCAAGCGCGGCCGCCCCGTCGACACCTCGGTCCTCCTGCTCACCCTCGTCGTGATCTCCATCCCCACCTTCGTCACCGGTCTGCTGCTCCAGCTCCTCCTCGGCGTCGAGTGGGGCTGGATCAAACCCTCGGTGTCCACGGACGCCACCTTCGGCGAACTGCTCGTGCCGGGCCTGGTCCTCGCCTCCGTGTCACTGGCGTACGTGACCCGGCTGACCCGCACGTCGATCGCGGAGAACCGGCGCTCGGACTACGTCCGTACGGCGGTGGCCAAGGGTCTGCCGAGACAGCGGGTCATCGTGAGGCATCTGCTCCGCAACTCGCTCATTCCCGTGGTCACCTTCATCGGCACCGACATCGGCGCCCTGATGGGCGGTGCGATCGTCACCGAGCGCATCTTCAACATCCACGGCGTCGGCTACCAGCTCTACCAGGGCATCCTGCGCCAGAACACCCAGACCGTGGTCGGTTTCGTCACCGTGCTCGTCCTGGTCTTCCTGGTCGCCAACCTGCTCGTCGACCTCCTGTACGCCGTCCTCGACCCCAGGATCCGCTATGCCTGAACCCCAGGAACAAGAGGGAGCCATCGCCGGGACCGGAGCGGGCGGTGCCATGGATCTCGCGGTGAGCGAGGCGACCACCCTGGAGAAGGGCCCCGACGACACGACCCCTCTGGACAGACCCCGCTCCCTCTGGTCCGACGCCTGGCGCGACCTGCGCCGCAACCCCGTCTTCATCATCTCCGCCCTGGTGATCCTCTTCCTGGTCGTCATCTCCCTGTGGCCCTCGCTGATCACCTCGGGCAACCCCCTCAAGTGCGACCTCTCCAAGGCCCAGGAGGGCTCCCAGCCGGGCCATCCCTTCGGCTACGACGGCCAGGGCTGCGACGTCTACACGCGCACGGTCTACGGCGCCCGTACGTCGGTGACGGTGGGCGTCTGTGCCACGCTGGGCGTCGCGATCCTCGGGTCGGTCCTCGGCGGCCTCGCCGGGTTCTTCGGAGGCTTCCCGGACTCGATCCTGTCCCGCACCACGGACATCTTCTTCGCGATCCCGGTGGTCCTCGGCGGCCTGGTGCTCCTGTCGGTCGTCACCAGCAGCACGGTGTGGCCGGTCATCGGGTTCATGGTGCTGCTGGGCTGGCCGCAGATCTCCCGCATCGCGCGCGGCTCGGTCATCACCGCCAGACAGAACGACTACGTACAGGCGGCCAGGGCGCTCGGCGCCTCCAACTCCCGCCTGCTGCTGCGCCACATCGCCCCGAACGCGGTCGCCCCGGTGATCGTGGTCGCGACCATCGCGCTCGGCACCTACATCGCCCTGGAAGCGACCCTGTCGTACCTCGGCGTGGGCCTCAAACCCCCCACGGTCAGCTGGGGCATCGACATCTCCGCGGCCTCCGCCTACATCCGCAACGCCCCGCACATGCTCCTCTGGCCGGCCGGAGCCCTCGCGATCACGGTCCTCGCCTTCATCATGCTCGGCGACGCGGTCCGCGACGCCCTCGACCCGAAGCTGAGGTGAGCGGACGTGGTGCTGAGCGCGCGCGAGAGGTGCGGCAGTGCGGGCCGGCGGACCCCGCGCTCCTTCCGCCCGCACCACGTCGTCCTGCCCGGTGGCGCCGCACCCGACGCGCACCCCGGAGCCGAGGCGCGGCGCGGTTCGGCCGCCGAAGACGTCGTCCCGACCCGAAGCCGAGGTGAGTCGCCGTGCTGCTCGAAGTGCGTGATCTGCATGTGGAGTTCAGGACCAGGGACGGGGTCGCCAAGGCGGTCAACGGGGTCGACTACGGGGTGGACGAGGGCGAGACCCTCGCCGTGCTCGGGGAGTCGGGGTCCGGGAAGTCGGTGACCGCGCAGGCGATCATGGGGATCCTCGACATTCCTCCGGGGCGGATCACCGGCGGCGAGATCGTCTTCCAGGGGCAGGACCTGCTGAAGCTGAAGGAGGACGAGCGGCGCAAGGTCCGTGGCGCACAGATGGCGATGATCTTCCAGGACGCGCTGTCGTCGCTGAATCCCGTACTGAGCGTCGGAGACCAGCTCGGCGAGATGTTCGTCGTGCACCGCGGGATGTCGAAGAAGGACGCCCGGGCCAGGGCCGTCGACCTGATGGACCGGGTGCGCATCCCGGCCGCCAAGGAGCGCGTGAAGGACTATCCGCACCAGTTCTCCGGCGGCATGCGCCAGCGCATCATGATCGCGATGGCGCTCGCCCTGGAACCCGCGCTGATCATCGCCGACGAACCGACGACCGCGCTCGACGTCACCGTCCAGGCCCAGGTGATGGACCTGCTCGCCGAACTCCAGCGCGAGTACAACATGGGGCTCATCCTCATCACCCACGACCTCGGTGTCGTCGCGGACGTGGCCGACCGGATCGCCGTCATGTACGCCGGACGGATCGTCGAGCAGGCCCCCGTCCACGACATCTACAAGGCACCGGCCCACCCCTACACGCGCGGACTCCTCGACTCCATCCCCCGTCTCGATCAGAAGGGTCAGGAGCTGTACGCCATCAAGGGACTGCCGCCCAACCTGATGAACATCCCGCCGGGTTGCGCGTTCAACCCCCGGTGCCCGATGGCCCGGGACGTCTGCCGCACGGACGTACCGCCTCTGTACGACGTCGACGACAGGCGGACGAGTGCCTGTCACTTCTGGACGGAGTGCCTCAATGGTTGAGCCGATCCTGGAAGTGGGTGGACTGGTCAAGCACTATCCCTTGACGCGGGGCATTCTGTTCAAGAAACACGTCGGTGCCGTCAAGGCCGTCGACGGTGTGGACTTCTCCCTCGACAAGGGAGAGACCCTCGGCATCGTCGGGGAGTCCGGCTGCGGCAAGTCGACCGTCGCCAAGATGCTCGTCCATCTCGAGCGGCCGACCGCAGGGGTGATCAAGTACAAGGGCGAGGACATCACCAAGCTCTCCGGCAAGGCGCTCAGGTCGGTCCGCCGCAACATCCAGATGGTCTTCCAGGACCCGTACACCTCGCTCAACCCCCGTATGACGGTCGGCGACATCATCGGGGAGCCGTACGACATCCACCCCGAGGTGGCCCCCAAGGGAGACCGGCGCAGGAAGGTCCAGGACCTGCTGGACGTCGTGGGCCTCAACCCCGAGTACATCAACCGCTATCCGCACCAGTTCTCCGGCGGTCAGCGCCAACGCATCGGCATCGCGCGCGGACTGGCCCTGCGCCCGGAGGTCATCGTCGCCGACGAACCGGTCTCCGCCCTCGACGTCTCCGTCCAGGCCCAGGTGATCAACCTCCTCGACCGGCTCCAGAGCGAGTTCGAGCTGTCGTACCTCTTCATCGCGCACGACCTGTCGATCGTCCGGCACATCTCGGACCGGGTCGGGGTGATGTACCTCGGGCGGATCGTCGAGATCGGCCGGGACGCCGAGATCTACGACCATCCGACCCACCCCTACACCCAGGCGCTGCTGTCCGCCGTGCCGGTGCCCGACCCGGAGGCCCGCGAGCGCCGGGAGCGGATCATCCTCACGGGTGACGTCCCGTCCCCGACGAACATCCCGTCCGGGTGCCGCTTCCGTACCCGTTGCTGGAAGGCCCAGGAGCGCTGCGCGCTGGAGGTCCCGGCGCTGGCGGTGCCCGCGGAGTTCCGGTTCGCGGGCGGGCCGGCGGCACACGACTCGGCGTGCCACTTCGCGGAGGAGAAGCAGGTCGTCACGACCAAGGAGCCGGAGTAACACGGAGGCAACTTGGCTGACCCGGTTCCGATATACGGACGCGTCAGTCTCTACGACGTACGGCCGTGCGGGTGCCGTAAGCGGGCCGGGACGCGCCATGTCGTCCCGGCCCGCTGCTGTTCCTACAGCATCCCCAACGACCGCTTCAGGAAGTCCAGCTGAAGCCGCAGCAGGTTCTCCGCGACCGTCTCCTGCGGGGTCATGTGGGTCACACCGGACAGCGGGAGCACCTCGTGCGGGCGGCCGGCGGCCAGCAGGGCCGAGGACAGGCGCAGGGAGTGGGCGACCACCACGTTGTCGTCCGCGAGGCCGTGGATGATCATCATCGGGCGGTGCGGCTCGGCCGCGTCGACCAGGCCCTCGTCGTCGACCAGTGAGTTGCGGCGGTAGACGGCCGGCTGCTCGTCCGGGTGACCGAGGTAGCGCTCCTGGTAGTGGGTGTCGTACAGGCGCAGATCGCTGACCGGGGCGCCGACCACCGCCGCGTGGAAGACGTCGGGCCGGCGCAGCACCGCGAGGGCCGCCAGATAGCCGCCGAAGGACCAGCCGCGGATCCCGACCCGGGAGAGGTCGAGAGGGAAGCCCTCGGCGAGCGCCTGGAGGGCGTCGACCTGGTCCTGGAGGACGACCGCCGCGAGGTCGTCCCGGACCGCCTTCTCCCAGGCGGGGGAGCGGCCCGGGGTGCCCCGGCCGTCGGCCACGACCACCGCGAAGCCCTGGTCGGCGAACCACTGCGAGGTCAGGTGCGGATGGTGCGCGGCGACCACCCGCTGCCCGTGCGGACCCCCGTACGGGTCCAGCAAAACCGGAAGGGGGCTGTCACCGGCGTAGTCCTGCGGCATAAGCACGGCGCACGGGATCTTTCGTGCGCCCCCCTCGACGAGTGTCACGCGCGGGGTCAAACCGGGATCTTCTGCGTACGAGGTGACAGTCGCCATCTCCTTGCCGTCGCGCAGTACCCGCGCGCGGGCGCCCGGCCGGTCGAGGGCCGCCGACACCAGCACGGTCACGCCCCCGGCGCGCACCGCCGAGTGCACGCCGGGTTCCTGCGACACCCGCTCCACCCCGAGCTCGTTCACCCGGTAGACGTGCACCTCGCCGGTCTCCGGTGACTCGGCCTCCGTACCGGCCGACGCCGAGACCAGCACGTCGCCCTCGGCCACGTCCAGCACCGCGCGGACGTGCAACTGCGGTCCGGTCAGCGGGCGTTCACCCACCGCGAGCACCCGCGCGCCACCCTCGTCGGCGATCCGCACGAGCCGGCCCGAAGGGCTCCAACAGGGCACCCCAGGGAAAAGATCCAGCCAAATTGGATCTTCGTCCGCGTGCACCATCCGGGTCGCTCCGGACTCCGGGTCCACCGCGAGATACAGCTGACTGCGCTGGTCGCGCGCCTGTACGAGCAGCAGCGGAGCGCCCGCCGCTGACCAGTGCACATGGGCCAGATACGGATAGCGCCCCCGGTCCCAGGAGACCTCCGTGCGCGCCCCGTCCAGGGCCATCACGAACAGCCGTACGTCCGCGTTGGAAGTGCCCGCGGCCGGATACGGGACGTGGTGTGGATCACGCTCCGGGTGGGCCGGATCGGAGATCCACCAGCGTTGCACGGGCGTGTCGTCCACGCGCGCGACCAGCAGCCGGTCCGACTGCGGCGACCACCAGAAACCCCGTGACCGGCCCATCTCCTCGGCCGCGATGAACTCCGCGAGACCGTAGGTGACTTGATCCGACTCCGGGACGGCGAGCGCCCGGTCCTCCTCGCCCTCGGCGCCCACGACCCTCAGGGCACCCCGGGCCACGTACGCGATGTGCCGTCCGTCGGGGGCCGGGCGCGGGTCGATCACCGGCCCGGGGACGGGCAGTTCGCGTGCCGTACCGGCTCGCAGCTCCGCCGTGAAAAGCCGCCCTGACAAGGCGAAAGAGGCCAACTCGACGGCTGCGTCGGTGGCGTGGCCGACGATGCCGGCACCGCCCTCACGGCTGCGTTCGCGGCGCGCCCGCTCCTCGGGCGAGAGGTGCTCCTCGGCGCCGCCCAGAAGGGCGCGCGGGTCGGCCGCCACGCGCTCCCCGCCCTCCACCGTGTCGAGCACCCACAGTGAATTGGCCCGGTCCGTGCCGGAGTTCGAGCGCAGGAACACGACACGCGATCCGTCGGGCGCCACGGTGAACGCGCGCGGCGCGCCGAGCGTGAAGCGCTGGGTACGGGCGTGCCGGCGGGGAAAGGAGTCAGGCTCGGTCGTCATGCCCCGACCATATTGGCCATGCGCCCCCTTGTGCGGCAGTGCGCCGACGGATGCGCAGGCACGGATAGTTATGATCACTACCGCATAGTGGGTATGAATCCGCTGGCTGCTGTATGGATTTATCTGCCCCCATAGTTCCGTTCCCGTCCGACCCCCCACGTCCCTGGGTTCTTTGGAGGTGAGCCGCCGTGGCACTCTCGATTTCGGCGGTGGTGCTGCTGGCGATCATCGTCTTCTTGTTGGTCAAGAAGTCGGGCTTGAAGGGCGGTCACGCGGTCGTGTGCATCCTGCTCGGCTTCTATCTCGCGGCTTCCTCGATCGCACCGACGATCAGTGAGCTGACGACCAACATCGCGGGCATGATCGGCAGTATCAAGTTCTGAGACCGGCTGAGCGGGACTGTCCGTGGCGCCTCGTAGGGTGGGGCCATGACGGAACAGCCCGCTCGGCGTCTTCTCCTGGTGCACGCGCACCCGGACGACGAGTCGATCAACAACGGCGCGACCATGGCCAGGTACGCGGCCGAGGGCGTCCGGGTGACCCTGGTCACCTGCACCCTCGGCGAGCGTGGCGAGGTCATTCCCCCGGAACTCCGGCATCTGACCGGCGCCGACCTCGCTCAGGAGCGTGAGCGCGAGCTGGCCGCGGCCATGGAGCGACTGGGCGTCGAGGACTTCGGTTTCCTCGGCGGCCGCGGCCGGTACCAGGACTCCGGGATGATGGGCACCGCCGACAACGACGATCCGCACTGCTTCTGGCGGGCCGACGTCGACGAGGCGGCCCGCCATCTCGTCGAGGTGATCCTGCAGGTGCGTCCCCAGGTCCTCGTCACCTACGACGACAACGGCGGATACGGCCACCCCGACCACATCCAGGCCCACCGGGTCGCCATGCGCGCGGTGGAGCTCGCCGCCGAGGCGGGCTGGACGATCGAGAAGGTCTACTGGAACCGCGTACCGCTCACGGTCGGCGAGCAGGCCTTCGCCCGGCTCCACGACTACCTGCCCGGCCTCCCCTTCACCAAGGCCGCCGTCCTCGACGACGTACCGGGTGTGGTGGACGACGAGCGGATCACCACGGAGATCGACGGCACGGCGTACGCCGCCGCCAAGAGCGCCGCGATGGCCGCGCACGCGACCCAGATCGATGTGTCGGGGGCGTACTTCGCCCTCTCCAACGAACTCGCGCAACCTCTCTTCACCACCGAGTACTACCAATTGGTGAGAGGGGAACACGGGGAGAACAAGGAGAGCGACCTGTTCTCCGGGATCGAGGGCGCGTCATGAGCGACCGAACGTCGATGCTGGCCCAGCCCCTGCAGCGCCCCTCCGCCGGACGGGCCGCCGCCTACCTCGGTCTTTTCGTGCTCGGCGCGGTCGTGGGGCTCGCCGGAGCGCTGGTGCAGGGCGGCTGGTTCCCGGGCGGACTGCTGCTCGCGCTGCTCGGCGAGGCCGGACTGCTGCTCGGCGGAGCGCGCGCCGCCGACAGCCGCGCCGGAGCCGTCGCGCCCGCGGGCGGCTGGATGATCGCCGTCATCTTCCTCACCGCCAGCCGTCCGGAAGGCGACTTCGTCTTCGCCGCAGGAAGCGGCTCCTATCTCTTCCTGCTCGGCGGCATGGCTGTGGCTGTGATCTGCGCCACCCTTGGGCGAGGGCGGCAACCGGGCGGAGACCCCGTCCGACTTGGCAAGTGACGTACCACTTCTCCGCATCGCGCGCGTGCGAGTCCCGTGTGGGTTTCCTCAGCGGTCGTGGGATACAGGCCAGAAGTGGCCAGTATGGTGGTGCGCGCCGCCGAGCCGCCCGAAGCACTGAGGTCGAAACGGGCGGTGGAGCCAACCAGGAGAACCTGCCTTGAGTCGTGAAACTGACAGTCCGTCCTCCGGGCCCAACGGGCGCGGCGGAGCCGCATACCCCTCGGGCACGCCGCCGTACGGGACACCCCAGGTGTCCGACGGCGGTCCGGACGCGGGCCGTTCGGCCGCGCAGCCGGAGGAACGCAAGACCGAGACCACGCTGACGACCCGGATCCGGATCAACATCCCCGGATCGCGGCCCATTCCGCCGGTCGTCGTGCGTCAGCCCGTCGGCGAGACGGAGAGCTCCGCCGACAGAGGCGTGGACACCGAGCCGTCGGCGCCGAGTCCCTCCTCGACCACGGGCACCGTCGAACTGCCCGCCGATCCCGCGCCGCCCGCCGCCGAGGAGAAGGCGAGCGACTGGTTCGCGCCCCGCAAGTCCGGCCCCGCCAAGGGCGGTCCGGGCGAGGGTGCCTCCAACGGGGCGGGTCTGCCGGGCGGTTCGGGAGCGGCTGCTCCTGTTGCCGGTGCGCCGGGTGGTGCGGGCCCGGGCGCCGGTGCGTCCGGCGGTGGGCGTCACGGGGCCGGTCGGCCCGGTGGTGTGGTCGGTTCCATGAGCGTGCCCGGCGGTTCCCGCTCCGGCGGGACGAACGGCGCCGGACTCCCGGGCGCCACCGGCGGCCCGGTGGCCCCCGGCCACGGCGGCGGCACGGGTTCCTTCGACGTCACCGAGGCCCTGAACGCCGGCCCGCGCGGCACCGAACCCCGCCGCGACGACCTCCCGTACTTCGCGGAGAACGGCTCCGGAGGTCAGGACAGCCCCAACGGCCAGGGCGGGTTCGGCGGTCAGAACGGCCAGAGCGGCCACGATGCGCTGAACGGTCATGGCGGGTTCGGCGGCCCCGGCGGTCAGGACAGCCCGAACGGCCAGGGCGGGTTCGGCGGTCAGAACGGCCAGAGCGGCCACGATGCGCTGAACGGTCATGGCGGGTTCGGCGGCCCCGGCGGTCACGACGGCCCGAACGGCCAGGGCGGGTTCGGCGGTCAGAACGGCCAGAGCGGGCACGATGCGCTGAACGGTCATGGCGGGTTCGGCGGTCACGACGGCCCGAACGGTCAGAGCGGCTTCGGCGCGCAGGGTGGTCCCGGCAGCGCCCCCGGCGGGCAGAACGGACAGATCGACTACGGCGGCCAGGGCGGCCAGATCGACTACGGCGGCGGGTTCGGCGGGCCGAAGGGTCCCGGCGGCCCGGGCGGACCCCAGGGCCCCGCGGGCCCGACCGGCGGCCCGGTCACCGGCGACGGCCCGGTCGTGCCGCCCGCAGGACCGGACCCCTTCGCCGGGGCCGAGTCCTTCGGCGGCGAGTCCTTCAACGGTCCCGACGGCTTCGGCGGTCAGGGCGGACCCGGTGGCCCGGGCGGTCCGGGCGCCGCACGCGGTCCCGGCGGCCCTGGCGCTTCCCGCGGTCCGGGTGGCACACGTGGCCCCGGTGCCCCGGGCGCTTCCGGCGGTCCCGGCACCCTCGGCGGCCCGGGAATCTCCGGCGGGATCGCCGGGCCCGGCGCCCCAGGCATCTCCGGCGGCCAGGCCGGCCCCGGCACCCTCGGTCGCCCGGGCGGCCCCGGCGCCCCCACCCCCGGTGGTGTCCCCGGCGCGGGCCTAGGCCCCGGTGGCGGTCTGAGCGACGACACCGCGATCCTCACCCCGCAGAAGCCGGCTCCCGAACGGGGTGCCCCCGGCTTCGGCAACCCCGACAACGTCTCCGGGCACACCGTCACCAGCGGCATCCCGGTCGTGCCGCCCGGCGCCCAGAAGGCCCCCTTCGGGCCGGGCACCGACGGCCGTACCCCCCCGAAGCCCGACACCGCGTCGCAGGAAGCTCCGGCCGCCGCGCCGAAGAAGAAGAAAAAGAAGGGCCGCAGCAAGGTGGCCCTGCTCGGCGGCACCGTGGTCCTCCTCGGCGTCGGTGCCTACGGCGCCGGCCTCCTGATGAACCGCTCCGACGTGCCCAAGGGCACCACCGTGCTCGGCGTGGACATCGGCGGCGGCACCCGCGACGACGCCGTCAAGAAGCTCGACGACGCCCTCGGTGGCCGGGTGAACGAGGCCCTGAAGCTCTCGGTCGGCGGCGACACCGTCTCGCTCAAGCCGGACCAGGCGGGGCTCCAGCTCGACGACCAGGCCACGGTCGCCGCGGCCGCGAAGAGCGACTACAACCCAATCTCCGTCATCGGCTCCCTGTTCGGCAACCACCGGGTCGTCGACCCGGTCATGCCGGTCGACGAGGAGAAGCTCCAGGCCGCTCTGCAGGACGCCTCGGGCGGCGCCGGCTCGGCGACCGACGGCACGATCAAGTTCGAGAACGGCAAGGCCGTCGCCGTCTACGGCAAGGCCGGCAAGGGCATCGACGTGGCCAGGTCGACCACCGCGGTCGAGGACGCGTACCGCACCCAGGTGGAGACCGGCACCGCCGGCTCGGTCACGCTGCCGACGACCACCAAGCAGCCGTCGGTCTCGAACGCCGAGGTCGACCGGATGATGAAGGAGTTCGCGGAGCCCGCGATGTCCAACGTCGTCACCGTCCAGACCGACGCGGCGCACAGCATCCCCTTCGGCGCCCTGTCCCTGCCGAAGATCCTCGGCTTCAAGGCCGTCGATGGCAAGCTCGTGGAGACGTACAACCTCGAGGCGCTCAAGGCCGCGTACGGCAACACCTTCGACGGCGTGCAGATCAATGGCGCGAGCGGGAAGCGTGACGTCCTGCCGCAGGACGTGGCCTCCGCGCTGGGCAAGGCCCTGCGTGGCAAGACGACGGCGGAGCGCACCGCGGTCATCGACACCAACCCGAGCTGACCGACCCGCGAGAACCGCACCGGAGTGCCGCCCGACATGACATCTGTCATGCGGCACTCCGGACGGCCGACACTGCCCGCGGCCGCACCCGTGAAGCCACCATGGCCGCATGACGACAACAGCCCCGGTGGTCGCGTTCGACCAGGTGAGCAAGGCCTACGGCGAGGTACGCGCCGTGGACGGACTGACCCTGACCCTGCGGCCGGGGGAGACCGTGGCGCTGCTCGGCCCGAACGGCGCCGGCAAGTCGACCTCCCTCGATCTGCTGCTCGGCCTCAAACAGCCCGACAGCGGCAGCGTCCGGCTCTTCGGCACCACCCCGCGTGAGGCGATCGTCGCCGGACGGGTGGGCGCGATGCTGCAGAGCGGCGGGCTGATGGACGAGGTCACGGTCGCCGAGCTGGTACGCCTCGCCTGCGATCTGCATCCCAAGCCGTACCAGGCGAACGACGTCCTCGCCCGCGCAGGCATCGCCCAGATCGCCGACCGCAAGGTCAACAAGCTCTCCGGCGGCCAGGCCCAGCGCGTCCGCTTCGCCCTCGCGACCGCGGGCGACAGCGACCTGATCGTCCTCGACGAACCCACGACCGGCATGGACGTCACCACCCGGCAGGCCTTCTGGGCCACCATGCGCGAACAGGCCGACCAGGGCCGTACGGTCCTCTTCGCCACTCACTACCTCGAAGAGGCCGACGCCATCGCCGACCGGGTGCTGGTGCTGCACCGGGGCCGCCTGCTGGCCGACGGCACGGCCGCCGAGATCAAGGCCAAGGCGGGAGCCCGGCGGATCGCCTTCGATCTGGAGGGCACGATCGACGAGGCGCCCCTGCGGGAGCTGCCGTTCCTCACCTCCGTCACCGTGTCGAAAAGCGGCTCCGCCGCGGGCAGCGGCCAGACGATCCGCATCCAGTCCACCGACGCCGACGCGACCGTCCACGCCCTCTACGGCCTCGGCGTCTACCCCCGCAACCTCGAAGTCGCCGGGCTCGGTCTGGAGCAGGCCTTCGTCGCCATCACCGCCGCCGAGGAGGCGAAGTCGAAGTGAACAGCCTCATCAAGCTGGAACTCACCCGCGCCCTGCGCAACCGCAAGTTCCTGTTCTTCTCGGTGATGTACCCGTCGCTGCTGTTCCTGATCATCGCGGGCAACGCCGACAGCACGACGAAGGTCGACGGCACGGGCCTGACCCTGCCGACCTACATGATGGTCTCGATGGCCTCCTTCGGCGCCCTGACCGCCGTCCTGATGGGCAACAGCGAGCGCATCGCCAAGGAGCGCGAGGGCGGCTGGGTACGGCAGTTGAGGCTGACCCCGCTGCCGGGACGCGGCTATGTGTTCGCGAAGACGGCGAGCGCGGCCGTGGTGAGCCTGCCCTCGATCGTGGTCGTGTTCGTCGTCGCCGCGAGCGTGAAGGACGTACGCCTGGACGCCTGGCAGTGGCTCGCCCTCACCGGCGCGATCTGGGCGGGAAGTCTCGTCTTCGCCGCGCTCGGCGTGGCCATCGGCTACCTCGCCACCGGCGACGCGGTCCGCCCGATCACGATGATCACCTACTTCGGACTGTCGATGCTGGGCGGCCTGTGGATGCCGACGACGACCTTCCCGCAGTGGCTCCAGGACATCGCCGAGTGGCTGCCCACGCACGCGTACGCTGCCCTCGGGCAGGCCATCGAACAGAGCCGCGCCCCGCACGCACAGGACATCGCCGTCCTGGCCGTCTCCTTCGTCCTGTTCGCGGGCGGAGCGGCCTGGCTGTACCGGAAGGACACGTTGAAGGCGTGAGCGGCACCGGCGTCGGGATCGGGCAGCGCCCGGAGACCCGCAAGCAGATGATGGTCAAGTTGCTGTGGACGGGCATCTGGCTGGTCTATCTGAGCGCGCCCGTCTCGGACCTCGTGCACGGCGGCCACGGGGTCGTGGCCGCGGTCCTCGGCTGGCTCGGCCTCGCGATCTTCGTCGCCTGGTACCTGGCCCTGCTGTTCAGGACCGGCCGCCGCAACGCCGTGGAATTCGTCCTCGTCTCCCTCGCGGTCCTCTCGGCCGAGTCGACCCTGCTCGTCCTCACCCTGGGCCGCGAGTGGCTCGTCCTCTTCGTGTACGTGTCGATCGCGTCCGGCGCGGCCCTGCCGCTGCGGCTCGCCCGCTGGACCATCCCGGTCGCGTCCGCCCTGATGGCGGGCCTCGCCCTGCTCGTCGCCGACGGCACCGAGTACATCGGCGCCCTCCTCATCCCGGCGCTGCTCGGCGGCTTCGCGATGACCGGCGTACGCGAACTGGTCCGCACGACCATCGAGTTGCGGGAGGCCAGGGCGCGGGTCGCCCAGCTCGCCGCGAACGAGGAACGCCTGCGCCTGGCCAGGGACCTGCACGACCTCCTCGGCCACTCCCTGTCCCTCATCACGCTGAAGAGCGAACTGGCGGGCCGGATGCTCCCCGCCCACCCCGACAAGGCGGCCCAGCAGGTCGCCGACATCGAACAGGTCAGCCGCCAGGCCCTGGTGGACGTCCGCGAGGCGGTCACCGGCTACCGGCGCGCCCGCCTGGCCGCGGAACTCGCGGGCGCCCAGGTGGCGTTGACGGCCGCGGGAGTCAGCGCCGCGCTGCCCGCCGACCCCGACCTCACCGGCGTCCCCGAGGAGAGCGAGTCGGCCCTGGCCTGGGCGCTGCGCGAGGCGGTCACCAATGTCGTACGGCACAGCGGCGCCCGCGGCTGCACGGTGGAGCTGCTGCACCGCCAGACCCTCGACGGGCCGCGGCTCGAACTCACCGTGGAGGACGACGGCTCGGGCGGTGCGGGCAACGGTCCGGGCAACGGTCCGGGCAACGGCCTGGCCGGTCTCACCGAGCGCCTGGAGAAGGCCGGCGGCACCCTGGAGGCCACCGGCTCCCGACACGGCTTCCGCCTGGTCGCCCGGGTGCCCGCCGGTTCCGGGCCGCACGTAGGATCCGCCTCATGACGAGCCGCACGATCAAGGTCCTGCTCGCCGAGGACCAGTCGATGGTCCGCGAGGCCCTGGCCGCCCTGCTCGGCCTGGAGGACGACATCGAGGTCGTCGCCCAAGTGGCCCGCGGCGACGAGGTCCTGGCGGCGGCCCGCGCCCACGACATCGACGTGGCCCTCATGGACATAGAGATGCCGGGCGCGACGGGCATCGAGGCGGCGGCTCAGCTCCACAGGGAACTCCCGGCGGTCAAGCTGGTCATCCTCACGACCTTCGGCCGCCCCGGCTATCTCCGCAGCGCGATGGAATCGGGCGCCGACGCCTTCCTCGTCAAGGACGCCCCCGCCTCCCAACTGGCTCAGGCGGTACGCAAGGTACTGGCGGGGGAGCGGGTCATCGACCCCACCCTGGCGGCAGCGGCGCTGGCGGAGGGCGCGAATCCGCTGACGGACAGGGAGCGAGAGGTCCTCCGCGCGGCGGCCGACGGCTCCACGAACGCGGAGTTGGCGCAGACCCTTCACCTGTCCCAGGGCACGGTCCGCAACTACCTCTCCACGGCCATCCAGAAGCTGGCCGTGCGGAACAGGGCGGAGGCAGTCCGGATCGCGAGGGAGAAGGGCTGGCTGTGACGCCCTAGTTCAACATCGCACGTGCGGCGTGAGCCTGCTGCCGCACGCGCGCCGCCGCCGGCTCGTCGACGGCCGCCACCACCTCGGCGTATGCGTCCAACTCGATGGCTCCCTGCACGAAGTCCCCCCGCTGGACGAACAACTGGGCCCGCTCGTACCGCAGTCGGGCCGAGTGGGACGGCAACAGCAGCGACAGCTCCACGGCCCACAGGGCCACGTCCGACCGTTCGGGCCTGGCCGCGGCCCAGGCCCGTACGTTGTTCAGGATCCGCTGTACGACGTCCAGCGGATCCGCCGGACTCAGCATCGACGGATCCAGCGGACTCCCCGTCGCCCCGGCGACCAGCAACTCGGCGTCGCCGCCGCTCAACACCCGCCCCCCGTCGAACGGATCGGCCAGCACCTGCTCCTCCGGCGGCCCGAACCCGACCACGAAATGCCCCGGCAGCGCCACCCCGTACACCGGAGCCCCCGCCCGCCGGGCCACCTCCATCCACACCACGCTCAGCAGGATCGGCAGCCCCCTGCGCCGCCGCAGCACCTCGTGCAGCAGCGAGGACTCCAGCCGCTGGTAGTCCACCGGCGCGCCACGGAACCCGCAGCGGTCCCCGAGCAGCTCCCGCAGTGACACCGCCCACGACCGCGGCCCACCCGGCCGGAACGGCAACTGTCCGGCCAGCCGGTCGAGTTCGATCTGGGCCGCGTCGATGCCGGTCTCGTCGAGCTCCCCGTCCGCCTGCGCCCCGACGAGCAGACACAGCGCGGACAGATCCGGCCGCTCGGACCGCGCCTCTTCGGCGAACCGCCTCCGGAGCTCGGCGGAACGTTCGGGCGGGGGCGGAAACGGGGGACGCATAGCTGGCTCGTGCCCTTTCGCGGCGATCGCTACTACCGCGCCTCGCCGGAGACGTCCGGCTCGCGGTAGTGGTGGTAGGCGTGGTGCGCGGCGAACCCCATGCCGTCGTACAGGGCCCGCGCACCGGCATTGTCCGACTCGACCTGCAGCCACGCGGCCGACGCCCCCTCGTCGAGCGCCCGCCGGGCCAGCGCCGCCATCACGGTGGAGGCCAGCCCCCGCCGCCGTAGCGAAGGATCCACCTCGACCGCGGCGAACCCGGCCCACCGCCCGTCGACGACACACCGCCCGATCGCGGCCGGCGCGTCCTCACCGGGGACGGTCGCGAACCACACCGACGGCCCGCTCCTCAGCACCCGCAGCGCCACCTCGCTCACCCCCTTGCGCTGATAGCGCGCCAGCCAGTCCGCGTCGGCCTCCCGGGACAGCGCGACACCCGAGGTCTCCCGGTCGGCGACCGGCGCCAGCGCCCCGGTCCACAGCTCCGCCGTCACCTCCCGCGTCCACCCGCGTGCCTCCAGCTCCGCGCACAGCGCCTCCTGGGTGCCCGCGGCACCGGTCGCGGTCTGTATGTACGCCGGCAGACCGCGGTCGCCGTACCACCGTCGTACGGCGGTCAGGGCCTCGTCGAGCGGCAGGCCGGGGTCGCCGAGCGGGAGGACTGAGTTGGCGCGGCGGGTGAACCCGGAGGCGGCCCGCAGCTCCCAGTCGCCGAGCCGCCGGCTCTCCACCGGCCGCCAGCCGCGAGCTGCGATCCGGGCCAGTTCCTCGTACGAGGCGGACGGGCCCCGGCGGCGGGCCGGCTCGGCGGGCACCACCTTGCCCGCCACCAGCGCGGATTCCGGAATGCGGACGCGCTCGCCGTCCCGGCGCGTGATCATCAGCACACCGTCGTCCCATGATGTGAGAACACCCACCGTGTCGGTGAAGTTCTGGCGCGGGCCGCCGGTTTCGTCCAGGCGCCGCACGGATACCCGTTTACCCACGTCAGCTGCGGAGATACGGACGACGAGACGCCCCGCGGCGGAGATTTCCACAGGTCAGTTCACCCCTCCTGTTCGGATCATGCCCAAGAACGGAGATACTAGGGGCGGGCATCGACGACGCCGCGCTCCCGCGCGCGAGGCGGCGGAGCCTGAAGAGGCCCGCCAGCATGGAGGAGGAACGACAGCGTGACCTACGTCATCGCGCAGCCTTGTGTCGACGTGAAGGACAAGGCCTGCATCGAGGAGTGCCCGGTCGACTGCATCTACGAGGGCTCCCGGTCCTTGTACATCCACCCGGACGAATGCGTCGACTGTGGTGCCTGTGAGCCGGTCTGCCCGGTCGAGGCGATCTTCTACGAGGACGACACCCCGGACGAGTGGAAGGACTACTACAAGGCGAACGTCGAGTTCTTCGACGAGCTCGGCTCGCCCGGCGGCGCCAGCAAGCTGGGGCTGATCGAGCGGGACCACCCGTTCATCGCCGCGCTGCCGCCGCAGGCATAGTCATCCGCACCGGCGGTCCGCACTTCGTGCCGCCTCGGTCCCGTACGGCCTGATCGCGGCCGTGCGGGGCCGAGGCGTTTGCCGTACGACCCGAAAGTGAGCCCGAAAGCCGTGTCCGCAGTCTCCGACCGCCTTCCCACCTTCCCCTGGGACAAGCTGGAGCCGTACAAGAAGACGGCGGCCGCGCACCCCGGAGGCATCGTCGACCTGTCGGTCGGCACCCCCGTCGACCCGGTCCCCGATCTCGTCCAGAAGGCCCTGATCGACGCGGCGGACTCCCCGGGCTACCCGACGGTCTGGGGCACCCCGGCGCTGCGTGACGCGATCACCGGCTGGGTCGAGCGGCGCCTGGGCGCCCGCGAGGTCACCCACCGCCACGTCCTGCCGATCGTCGGCTCCAAGGAACTCGTCGCCTGGCTCCCCACCCAGCTGGGCCTCGGCCCCGGCGACCGGGTCGCGTACCCGCGCCTGGCCTACCCGACGTACGAGGTCGGCGCGCGCCTCGCCCGGGCCGGCCACGAGGTCTACGACGACCCCACCGAGCTGGACCCGGCGGGCCTGAAGCTCCTGTGGCTCAACTCCCCGTCGAACCCGACCGGCAAGGTGCTGTCGAAGGAGGAGCTGACGAGGATCGTCGCCTGGGCCCGGTCCCACGGCATCCTGATCTTCTCCGACGAGTGCTACCTGGAGCTCGGCTGGGAGGCCGACCCGGTCTCGGTCCTGCACCCGGACGTCAACGGCGGCTCCTACGACGGCCTCGTGGCCGTGCACTCGCTGTCGAAGCGGTCCAACCTCGCGGGCTACCGCGCGGCCTTCCTGGCGGGCGACCCGGCCGTCCTGGCGCCCCTCCTGGAGATCCGCAAGCACGGCGGCATGATGACGCCGGCGCCGACCCAGGCCGCGGTCGTGGCGGCCCTGGGCGATGACACCCACGTCCACGAACAGCGCGAGCGCTATCTGGCCCGCCGCACCTTGCTGCGCGAGGCACTGGAGTCCCACGGCTTCCGTATCGAGCACAGTGAGGCCAGCCTCTACCTCTGGGCCACGCGGGACGAGTCCTGCTGGTCGACGGTCGCCCACCTGGCCGACCTGGGCATCCTGGTGGCGCCGGGCGACTTCTACGGCGCGGCGGGCGAGAAGTTCGTACGCGTCGCGCTGACGGCGACGGACGAGCGGGTGCGGTCGGCGGTCGAGCGCCTGGCGTAGTGCACGGGCATACGGCGAAGGGGCCCGGGATGGTGTTCCCGGGCCCCTTCGCCGTATGCGCGAGGTACTAGCCGAGCGGAAGGCCCTTCACCGGCAGGGTGCCGGCAGCCGGCACGCCGCCCTTGGTGAGGGAGCTGGTCGGCAGGCCGCCCTTCGTCGCGGTGGACGCGGTCTGCCCGAGGAGGCCCCCGGCGGAACCGGCGGCCTCGCCCGCCGTCTTCTGCGCGACCGGTGCCACCTTCTTCACGGTCTTGCCCGCGGACGGCACCGCCTTCCCGACCGTCTTGCCACCGGTCTTGGCAGCGGTCCCGGTCAGGTTCTGCGCCGCGCTGTCCACCGTGTTGCCGACGTTGGCCCCGTCCAGAGCGGTCAGCCCACCGAGGTTGGGGGTGGCCGGCGGCTGCGCGGGGGCCGCACTGGCGGCGCCGGCCGCACCGACCCCGGCTGCCGCTCCCGCAGCGACGAGCAGCGCGGCACGGGCGATCCTGCGGGTCAGGGGGAGGGACATGTTGCTCCTTCGACGGAGGAAACGTTGCTAGGACGCCGTGACTACCGCTCGAAGCCGACGAAGGTTGCGGAGGGCCAACGTAAAGAGTTGGCAATGCGTCGCATTATCACCTGCGGATAAAAACGGGCAAAAGGCTTCCGGTCTGAAAGTCCGCCGAATCGTTGCAGCCCTTTGAACCCAAGGGTTCTTGCCGATACGGGGGTGACGTGACGAAAACCTGCGCACACCCGCTCCGACCGCGGGCGGACGTGACCCTTCCAGGTGATCTTCCGAACTACCGTGCCGTCAGTATCCGCACCGAGTCCGAGCCGCCCTCGCCGTCCGCCGTACGCCACTGGCTGTCCGTGTTCCCGGCCGTCCACTGCCGCCCGGCGTACGAGACGCGCTCGATGCGCAGCGCGGAGGAGTTGGCGACGGCCCAGTGGGCGAGCTGCCAGCCGCGTTCCCTGAGACTGCGGCCGGAACCCGGGTCGGTGTCCTCCCGCACGGGCAGGGTCACGGTGCGGCCGTCGCCCGAGGTGGGGGCCGGGCTCGGCGAGGTCTTGCCGCCCACCTCCGCCGCGGTCGTCTCCAGCGCGTCCCGCCCGAAGTCCCGTACGAGAGCCGACCGCACCGCGTCGGGGCCCGTGGCGGTGGCCTGGGCGGCCTGGGTGGCCCGTGTGGAGTCCTGGCGCCCGTCACAGGTCAGGGTGGCCGCCGAGGTGCCGGTCATGGCGGCGGCGAGCAGGGTGGCGTCCGGCTCGTGCTTGGCGTACGCCTCCGGATAGCCGCTGCGCTGCACGCGCTGGGCGGCGACGGTCAGCGGGAGGTCCTGATAGCCCCGCACCTTGACGAGGTGCTTGTAGAACTCACCCGCCGCGTACGTCGGGTCCAGGATCTCCCGCGGGGTGCCCCAGCCCTGCGAGGGCCGCTGCTGGAACAGCCCGAGCGAGTCACGGTCGCCGTGCGAGATGTTGCGCAGCCCCGACTCCTGGAGCGCGGTGGCGAGCGCGATCGCCACGGCCCGCTCCGGCAGCCTGCGCCCGGTGCCGACGGCGGTGATCGTCGCCGCGTTCACCGCCTGCTCGGGCGTGAACTCGTACGACGGTCCGCCCGCCCTGCCCGAGACGACTCTGCAGGTCGGCCCGTCGGTGCCTCCGGTGACGTACTGCACCACGAGGTAACCGGCGACCGCGCACAGGACCACGAGGGACGCCCCGAAGCGGAGGAGGCGGCCACGGCGCTTGCGAGTAGGGGGCAACGGCTCTGGCATCCGGACAAGATACTGGAGAGTACTGAGACGTCCGCGCCGGATGTGGACAGTGGGCGCGGACAGCGGGGCGTTAGGGTCGGGAGCATGGCCGACACCCCTCTTGACCTTTCGCTGGACGCAGCTCAGCTCACCGCGCAGCTCGTCGACTTCCCCTCCGAGAGCGGCAGCGAGAAGCCCCTGGCGGACGCGATCGAGACCGCCCTGCGCGCCCTGCCGCACCTGACGGTCGACCGCCATGGCAACAACGTCGTCGCCCGCACCGACCTCGGCCGTCCGGAACGCGTCATCCTCGCCGGCCACATCGACACGGTCCCCATCGCGGGCAACGTCCCCTCCCGCCTCGACGACGAGGGCTACCTGTGGGGCTGCGGCACCTGCGACATGAAGTCCGGGGTCGCCGTCCAGCTGCGGATCGCGGCGACGGTCCCCGAGCCCAACCGCGACCTCACCTTCATCTTCTACGACAACGAAGAGGTCGCGGCACACCTCAACGGCCTGGGACATGTGGCCGAGGCCCACCCCGAGTGGCTGGAGGGCGACTTCGCGGTCCTTCTGGAGCCGACGGACAACCAGGTCGAGGGCGGCTGCCAGGGAACTCTGCGGGTGCTGCTGACGTTCAAGGGAGAGCGTGCGCATTCAGCGCGCGCGTGGATGGGGACCAACGCGATCCACAAGGCCGCTCCCGCCCTCGCGAAGCTGGCGGCCTACGAGCCGCGCAAGCCGGTGGTGGACGGGCTCGAGTTCCACGAGGGTCTCAACGCGGTGCGGGTGGAGGGCGGCGTGGCCACGAACGTCATCCCCGACTCCTGCACGCTGACGGTCAACTTCCGTTACGCCCCGGACCGCAGCGAGGCCGAGGCGGAGGCCTTCGTGCGGGACTTCTTCGCGGACTGCGGGGTCGACGAGTTCACCGTCGACGACCACACCGGCGGTGCCCGCCCCGGCCTCACCCACCCCGTCGCCCAGGCCTTCATGGCGGCGGTCGGGGGCGTCGCCCGCCCCAAGTTCGGCTGGACGGACGTGTCCCGCTTCAGCGCGCTCGGCGTGCCCGCGGTGAACTACAGCCCCGGTCAGCCGCTGCTCGCGCACAAGGTGGACGAGCGGGTGAAGGTGTCGCTGATTCCGGAGGCGGAGGAGAAGCTGAGGGCCTGGCTGACGTCGTGACGTCGGTCCGCGCCGTGGCGCTTCATGGCGGACACGCGGACGTCCCCCCTCCGTAACCCGCGTAGATCTACGCTGAGACGGAAAGACCAGGCAAGCGGAGGGAGCGCACATGGCTACCGGGAACCCCGAGGGCAAGAAGCAGCCGCCGGAGGAGCAGCGCCTGGGACCTGTCCTCCGCAGGCGGGGACAGGTCACGGCGAGCACGACCGACCAGCGCCTGCTGGACGCGGGCGGTCCCTCGGACTGGGTCCACACCGACCCCTGGCGCGTTCTGCGCATCCAGTCGGAGTTCATCGAGGGCTTCGGCACGCTCGCCGAACTCCCGCCCGCGATCAGCGTGTTCGGCTCCGCGCGAACGCCTGCGGACTCTCCGGAGTACGAGGCGGGCGTGCGGCTCGGCCGGGGCCTGGTGGAGGCCGGCTTCGCCGTCATCACCGGCGGCGGCCCCGGTGCCATGGAGGCGGCCAACAAGGGTGCCTGCGAGGCGAACGGCACCTCCGTCGGCCTCGGCATCGAGCTCCCGTTCGAGCAGGGGCTCAACCCCTACGTCGACATCGGCCTCAACTTCCGCTACTTCTTCGTCCGCAAGATGATGTTCGTGAAGTACGCGCAGGGTTTCGTGGTCCTGCCGGGCGGACTCGGCACCCTGGACGAGCTGTTCGAGGCGTTGACGCTGGTCCAGACCCAGAAGGTCACCCGCTTCCCGATCGTCCTCTTCGGCAGCGAGTACTGGGGCGGACTGGTCGACTGGCTCAAGAACACCCTGATCGCCCAGGGCAAGGCGTCGGAGAAGGACCTGCTGCTGTTCCACGTGACGGACGACGTGGACGAGGCGGTGGCGTTGGTGTCCAAGGAGGCGGGTCGGTAGTCCTTGTGGGGTCGGAACGCCGGAGGGGCTGGGAAATCAGCCCCTCCGGCGTGTGAGGAGCGGTTGCGGAAGGGTTCCTACGCCAGCCCTCGACGCGCGACCGCCGGAGGCCGATGCCCCGCGATCGACGCCACCATGTCCAGCACCTGCCGGGTCTCGGCGACCTCGTGCACCCGGTACACCTGCGCCCCCAGCCACGCCGACACCGCGGTGGTCGCCAGCGTCCCGACCACCCGTTCCTTCACCGGCTTGTCCAGGGTCTCGCCCACGAAGTCCTTGTTGGACAGGGACACCAGCACGGGCCACCCCGTCCCGACCATCTCCCCGAGCCGCCGGGTCGCCTCGAGACTGTGCCGCGTGTTCTTCCCGAAGTCGTGCCCGGGATCGATCATCACGGACTCCCGGGGCACCCCCAGAGCCACCGCCCGCTCGGCGAGCCCCACGGTCACCCGCAGAATGTCGGCCATGACGTCGTCGTACGTCACCCGATGCGGCCGGGTACGCGGCTCGGCGCCGCCCGCGTGCGTGCACACCAGCCCCACCCCGTACCGCGCGGCGACCTCGGCGAGCCCCGGATCGACCCCGCCCCACGCGTCGTTGAGCAGATCCGCCCCCGCCTCGCACACGGCCTCACCGACGGACGCCCGCCAGGTGTCGACGCTGATGATCACGTCCGGGAACCGCCGCCGCACCTCCGCCACGAACCCGACGGTCCGCCGCGCCTCCTCCGCCGCGGAGACCTCTTCCCCGGGCCCGGCCTTGACCCCGCCGACGTCGATGATGGCGGCCCCTTCGGCCACCGCCTGCTCCACGCGCGCGAGCGCGGGCTCGTCGAGGAACGTGGCTCCCTGGTCGTAGAAGGAGTCGGGGGTCCGGTTCACGATCGCCATGATCACCGGCTCGTGCGCGTCGAATTCACGCCTGCCCAGCCTGAGCATCGCCTGTGACCTCACTTCGTGCGTCTGTGTGTTCGGAGTCTGCGGCCGCCTGCGACCCTAACTGTCAGACTCGCATGGCACGATCGGACCCTGACACATTCGACGCCGGCGGCCGGCCGCCGGCAGGGACCATGGGGACCTCAGCGATGGTTATGTTCTTGTTCCTGGTCATCGCGCTCGCGGTCGTGGTCGCCGCGGTGACGCTCGCCGTGGTGGGCGGCGGGGAGAGCGACGGCCCGCTGCCGGACGTCACCCCCGAGCGGCTCCAGGACCCGCTGCCGCCGGACCGACCGCTGAACCGCGCGGACATCGACAGCCTGCGCTTCCCGCTGACCGCCCGCGGCTACCGCATGGCGGACGTCGACGACGCGCTCAGCCGCCTCGGCGCGGAACTCGCCGAGCGGGACGCCCGGATCGCCGACCTGGAGTCCGCGCTGGCCGGGGCCCGGGCCGCGGCCCACGTCTCCATGGAGAAGCCCGAGCACGGCCATGGGGAGCAGCGGTGAGCGACGGCACTGCCCTGGCCGGACCGGACGGCGCGCCGCGCTGCCCCTGGGCTCTGTCCACGCCGGACTACGTGACGTACCACGACGAGGAGTGGGGCCGCCCGGTCCACGGCGACGACGCCCTGTACGAACGCCTCAGCCTGGAGGCCTTCCAGTCCGGCCTGTCCTGGATCACGATCCTGCGCCGCCGCGAGGGCTTCCGCGCCGCCTTCGCGGGCTTCGAGATCGCCAAGGTGGCCACGTTCGGCGAGGCCGACCGCGACCGCCTGCTGCTCGACCCGGGAATCATCCGCAACCGCGCCAAGATCGACGCGACGATGGCCAACGCGCGCGTGCTGGCCGAGTGGGCCCCGGGCGAGCTGGACGAGCTGATCTGGTCCCACGCGCCGGCTTCTCATGCGATCCCCAAGACCCTGGGAGACGTCCCGGCGGTGACTCCGGAGTCGACCGCCCTGTCGAAGGCACTGAAGAAGCGCGGCCTGCGCTTCGTGGGTCCGACGACGGCGTACGCACTGATGCAGGCCTGCGGTCTGGTCGACGACCACCTGGAATCGTGCGTGGCGAGACGCCTTTAGGGGCGCGCCCCGCGACGGCGGGTCACCGCCCCAGATACTCCGGCGTCTCCTTGTTCACGAACGCCCGCACGGCGATCGCATGGTCCTCGGACGCCCCGGCCCGTCCCTGCAGCTCGTCCTCCTTCTCCAGCGTCTCCGCCAGAGAGTGCGACAGCGCGTACGAGAGGGACTCCTTGATCGCCCCGTACGCCACCGTCGGCCCCGAGGCCAGCGCCCGCGCCACCTTCTCCGCCTCCGCGGGCAGCTCGGTCGACGGCACGAGACGGTTCACGATGCCCAGTTCATAGGCGTCCTGGGCCGAGACGGTCCGGGGAAAGAGCAGCAGATCCGCGGCCCTGCCCGGCCCGACCACCCGCGGCAGCGTCCACGAGATCCCGGAGTCCGCGGTCAGCGCGACCCCCGCGAAGGACGTGTTGAAGGCGGCGGTGTCCGCCACCACCCGGTAGTCCGCGGCCAGCGCCAGCCCGAAGCCTGCCCCGGCCGCCACCCCGTTCACCCCGGCGACCACGGGCTTCCGCATCTCCGTCAGCGCCCGCACCACGGGGTTGTAGTGCTCCTTGACCGTACTCATCACGACGTCGGAGCCCTGCATCAGCAGCCCGATGTGCTCCTTGAGGTCCTGCCCCACGCAGAACGCCCGCTCCCCGGCGGCGGTGAGCAGCACGGCCCGTACGGCGTCGTCCGAGGCCGCCGACTCCACGGCCTCCCGCAGCGCGACCTTCGTGGCGATGTTCAGCGCGTTCATCGCCTCCGGTCGGTTCAGCGTGATCGTCGCGAGCCCGTCGTGCACCTCGTAGAGCACGGTGTCGGCCATGGCGTATCCCCTCCGGTGTGTCCGCTGCATCCGATGTCCGAGGGACAGCATGGCGGAGATCGCCGTCCGAGGACCGGACCGGACGTGTGACCTGCGTCAAAGAATTCCGGAGCGCTCACGCCCGGCCGGGATCGGCGCGGCGGCGGAGTATCGCAGCCACATCGCCGAATTGAGTGGTTTTGCTCGCGCGCGTTGCCCAAGCGATGCCGACTGATGTTGGTCATCGGGTCCTGAGATGCGGGATAATGGCTTGGAAGCAATGTGTTCGATGCCGGTGGCGCGTGTCCCACTTTGACGCGCGTGCCCTCCCAGGGCTGTCGGCTTTGACGATGAGCTGGTTTCAGGAAGGGGAACGAGCATGGCGGCCATGAAGCCGCGGACGGGCGATGGCCCGCTCGAGGTGACCAAGGAGGGGCGGGGCATCGTCATGCGCGTTCCGCTCGAAGGCGGCGGTCGGCTCGTCGTCGAGCTGACCCCTGACGAGGCCGACGCCCTTGGCGACGCCCTCAAGAAGGTCGTCGGCTGAGCGGAAGCGACCATACCCTTTCGACTGCCCCGGCATCTCAGGAGATGCCGGGGCAGTAGTTTGCCCGGGCTTTTCCACGAATGGCCGTACGGCCCTCACCGGCTCAGCGCTTGACCGCGCAGAGCAGTCCGTCACCCACCGGCAGCAGTGACGGCATCAGGTCCTGGCTCTCGCGTGCGGCCCGCAGCAGCTCCCTGAGGCGCAGCACCTCCGTGGGCTGCGGTCCCGAATCCATCGTGCGGCCGTTGGCGAAGACGCCCTCGAAGACGACCAGGCCCCCCGGGCGCAGCAGGCGCAACGATTCAGCGAGGTAGTCCATGACCTCCTGCCGGTCGCCGTCGCAGAAGACGAGGTCGTAGCCGGCGTCGGCGAGGCGGGGCAGGACGTCCAGCGCGCGGCCCGGAATGAAGCGGGCCCGGTTGCTGGCGAAGCCACAGGCACGGAAGGCCTGGCGGGCGAACTGCTGGTGCTCCGGCTCGGGGTCGACGGTGGTCAGCACCCCGTCCGGGCGCATGCCGTGCAGCAGGTGGATGCCGGAGACACCGGTGCCGGTGCCGATCTCGGCGACCGCCTTGGCGTCCACGGAGGCGGCCAGCAACCGCAGCGCCGCGCCCGTGCCGGGCGACACCGAGCGCAGCCCCGCGTCACGGGCCCGGTCGCGGGCCCAGCGCAGGGTTTCGTCCTCGGCGACATAGGCGTCGGCGAACGCCCAGCTCGTCTGCCGGTTGCCGGTAATGAGCCTCTCCTTGCCCCGTGGTTGCCTGGGCGTGACTGTATCCGTTGCCGCCGGGAACCCGCAGATGGGACCGGGCGTTTAGAGGGGTGGAGACGCACCCGGGGGGACACAGTTGGATCACGATGCCGAGCAGGCCCTCGAGCAACTGCTGACGCAGGGGACCGAGTGGTATCAGCCCAGATCAAATTCTCGTAAAACCGCTTATCCGGAGCTAACGGGCGAGGTGGCTATGGTAGGGGCTCCACTGGAGACAACCAGAGCCGACAGGGGAGGTGCGGCCGCGCCTGGAGATCGTGGGGGAGTGCTGCGGCGCTTCCTCGGATCGGCGGGCAGGCCGAAATCCGTGAACAACACTGCTGACCACAGCCACGCCGGCGACTACGCCCAGACCGCGACCTTTGCCACCGACGCGGACGGGCAGGCGTGGACTCCGCCCACCTGGGAGGAGATCGTCAGCACGCACAGCGTCCGGGTCTACCGCCTCGCGTACCGGCTCACCGGCAACCAGCACGACGCCGAGGACCTCACGCAGGAGGTCTTCGTCCGCGTCTTCCGCTCGCTGTCCACCTACACACCGGGCACCTTCGAGGGCTGGCTGCACCGCATCACCACCAACCTCTTCCTGGACATGGTCCGCCGCAAGCAGCGCATCCGCTTCGACGCCCTCGGCGAGGACGCTGCCGAGCGACTGCCCAGCCGCGAGCCCTCACCCCAGCAGGTCTTCAACGACGCCCACTTCGACGCGGACGTCCAGCAGGCCCTCGACACCCTCGCGCCGGAGTTCCGCGCCGCGGTCGTCCTGTGCGACATCGAAGGACTGTCGTACGAGGAGATCGCCGCGACCCTGGGCGTCAAGCTCGGCACCGTCCGCTCACGGATCCACCGCGGCCGGTCCCAGCTGCGCAAGGCCCTCGCGCACCGTTCGCCCGAGGCCCGCGCCGAGCGCCGCTCCTTCATGGCCAGGGTCCCCGCCTTGGGGGGAGGGGGCGCGTCCGCGTGAGTGGATCACTGCCCAAACCCGGCGAGGGGAGCCTCGCGGAACAGCATCTGGGAGACCGACTCGCCGCCCTGGTGGACGGCGAGCTCGGTCATGCCACGCGGGAGCGTGTTCTCGCGCACCTCGCCACCTGCCCGAAGTGCAAGGCGGAGGCGGACGCCCAGCGCCGCCTGAAGAACGTCTTCGCGGAGGCCGCCCCGCCCCCGCCCTCGGAGAGCTTCCTGGCTCGCCTCCAGGGTTTGCCGGGAGGTGATCCGGAGGACGGCGACAGCTCGCCGTTCGGCGGGGGAGGGCTCGGAAAACTGTCGGGACGACCCGGCGCCGCCGGAGCCTTCGGCGTGAGACGTGGCGAGCGCTTCGAGTTCGGCTACGTCCCCGCCCGCCCGCACGCCGCGATGCTCCCGCCCTCCGCGGGCCGGGGCTTCCGCATCCATGACGTCAGCCGTCACGAGGCCGAGCGCTCCGCCTCGCGCGGCATGAGGTTCGCCTTCGTCGCCGCCGGGGCGGTGTCGCTGGCCGCGATCGCGCTGGGCGGCGTCACCACGGGTGCGCCGGGCGACACCGACGCCCGAGGGGCCGGCAGCAATGTGACTCCGGCGCGCACGCCGGGCACGGGAGCGGCGGTGCCGGAGAACCAACGGCGGCGTGGCGTGGGTCCGTTGCTCGCACAGGATCAAGGACAGCGGATGCTCGGCGACACCCCGGTCTCCCCGACCGAGGCGTCCGCGCCGCTGTTGCCGGGTGTCCCCGCTCAGGTCGAGGAGGCGGCTCTGCACACCCTCACGGCGCCCGTGCTCGCCGGTGCCGCCGCGATGTCCCCCCTCATACGTCCGCTCAGCACCACCCCACCGCTCACCCTGACGTCCTGGTCCGCGACCCCGGACCTCTCCGCCTCCGGCCTCCCCGCCGCGCCCGTCCCCCACAGCATGTCCGCGCCCACGCCTCCCAGCACCTCCCGCTGACCGGCGCCCTGCTCCGCGGCGCGTGAACCTGGTTGAATCCACAGGTAGGTCGACGTGCCGCGCACCGCGGCCGGTCAGCTGTGGGGAGAGCATGGACGAGGGGAAGCCCACGAAGTCGAAATGGTGGAGCCGACCCAGGCCACGGGGGGTTTCCGGGCCGGGCGAGAGCGACACGCCGACACCTGCCACGACACCATCCGACGGCGACTTCGTGTTGAGGGCTCCGGAGGATGGGGTGCCTGGGTCTGTTGTGCCAGGGGTCGAGGGCGACTTCGAGCTTGCGGCTCGGGGGGATGCGGCCGACGGTGCGGGGGCTGGTGTGCCGAGGGTTGGGGTGGACTCTGAGCTCGGGGCGGCTTCCAGGGATCGGGTTGCCGGTGCGGGGACAGATGTGTCGGCGATCCGGGACGAGGGCGACTTCGAGTTGAGGGCTCCGCTCGGCGGGGCGAACGCGGAGGGGGACTACGAGCTCCCGGCCCCGAGCGGCTTGTCCGTCGAGGAGGGGGACTACGAGCTCACGGCGCCGCGGGACTCGTCCGCCGCGGACGGGGAGTTCGCGTTGGCGCGGCCGGTGTCGGCGGCTGCGCTGCCGACGGAGGCCCCTGCGACGGACACTACCGTCGACGACCGGTCCACCGAGCCGGTCGACGCCGTCGGCCAGGCGCCTGCCGAGCCCGCCACGGACCGTCCCGAGCCTGCGCACGTCTCCGACTCCACCAGCACCCCGCCGTACGGCGTGCCGGGCCCCTGGGCCCCCGCCCCGCCGGTCCAGCATCCGGCGACCGCACCCCCACCCGGCACAGCGATACCCACACCGCCTCCGTCGCCCGCCCACGGCACGCCTGTGGCCCGGGGCACGGTCACTTCCGGGCCGCCGGAGGACGGTGGCGTGGCCGTGCCCGAGCCGCAGGGCTCATCTGCGCCCGCACCGCCTCCGTCGCCCGCCTACGGCATGCCTGTGGCCCGGGGCGCGGTCACTTCCGGGCCGCCGGAGGACGGTGGCGTGGCCGTGCCCGAGCCGCAGGGCTCATCTGCGCCCGCACCGCCTCCGTCGCCCGCCTACGGCATGCCTGTGGCCCGGGACATGGTCACTTCCGGGGCGCGAGAAGACGACGGCTCACCCACGCCCACCCCACTGGAAGCACCCCGAACGCCTTCCCACAGCTCACCGGTGCCCTCGTCGGTCCCGGCGGGCGATGACGCCCTTCCGGCCCCGCCCCTCCCCTTCCCACCCCCGACCCCGGGCACCTCCACACGCACCCCCTGGCAGAACTACGACCCCTGGGCCCCCGTCCCCGCCCCCCTCCAGCAAACGGGCGCCGCCTTGGACACGCCGCGTCGCCGGACCCGGCGAGCGCTCCTCGCCGGTGCTCTCCTGCTCGCGCTCGTCGCAGGCGGTGTCGGCGGGATCGTAGGGGCGTATCTCGAGCGCAACGGTGCGGGAGGGGACGTCGTGGAGTTGCCGCAGGCTGCGGAGGAGCCCAGGGGGCGGGCTCCCGACAGTGTCGCCGGGATCGCCGCACGGGCCCTGCCCAGCGTCGTGACCCTGCATGTGAGCGGGGCCGGGGAGTCCGGTACCGGTACCGGCTTCGTGCTGGACGATCGCGGGCACATCCTGACCAACAACCACGTCGTGGAGCCGGCCGGGACCGACGGCGAGATATCGGTGACCTTTCACAGCGGGGACACCGCCAAGGCCACCGTCGTGGGACGGGACAGCGGGTACGACCTCGCCGTCGTCGAGGTGAGCGATGTCAGCGGGCTGAAGCCCATGACCCTCGGCAACTCCGACAACGTCCAGGTCGGCGACCCGGTCGTCGCCATCGGCGCCCCCTTCGACCTGGAGGGCACCGTCACCTCCGGCATCATCAGCGCGAAGGAACGGCCCATCACCGCCGGAGGCGAGAGCGGGGGCGGCAGCGATGTGTCGTACGTCGACGCCCTGCAGACCGACGCCCCCATCAACCCCGGCAACTCCGGCGGCCCGCTCCTCGACTCCCGGGCCCGGGTCGTCGGCATCAACTCCGCCATCCGTTCAGCCGACGGCGGATCCGGTTCCGAGACCGGACAGGCCGGCTCGATAGGTCTCGGCTTCGCGATCCCCGTCAACCAGGCCAAGCGGGTCGCCGAAGAACTGATCAACACGGGCAAGGCGACCCACCCGGTCATCGGCGTCACCCTCGACATGGACTACACCGGCGACGGCGCCCGCGTCGGGACGAAGAGCAGTGACGGCGGACCCGCCGTGACCGAGGGTGGCCCGGGCGACAGGGCCGGGCTCGAAGCGGGCGATGTCATCACCGAGGTGGACGGCCGCCGTATCCACTCCGGCGACGAACTCATCGTGAAGACCCGCGCCCACCGCCCCGGCGACCGCCTCGAGCTCACGGTCGAGCGTGACGGCAGGGAAAAGTCCTTCTCACTGGTGCTCGGGTCCTCGGACGGCGACTAAGAGAATCGGAAGAGAACCGTCAGAGGACCGATTAACAGAAACCTCACAGAGGCGGCCCCAAACCGCGCTGCACAAGGCCAACAACCCGGAAAACAGCCCATCCGCCCGCACTCGGAGCCCTCGGGACAGTACCGGTCGTACGGGAACGGCAGGTACCGTGGACCCGGCCCGGACCACGGAAGACCGCACAGACCACCGAGGGCCGAGGACCGAGGACATCGCAAGGAGCTTCAGGTGTTCAATGACATAGGACCGCTCGAGCTGATCACGCTCGTTGTCCTCGCCGTGCTCGTCTTCGGTCCGGACAAGCTCCCGAAGGTCATCCAGGACGTCATGCGGACCGTGCGCAAGATCCGCGAGTTCTCGGAGAGCGCCAAGCAGGACATCCGCTCGGAGCTCGGCCCGGAGTTCAAGGACTTCGAGTTCGAGGACCTCAACCCCAAGACGTTCATCCGCAAGCAGCTGGACAACGACGAGCTGGGGCTCAAGGAGATCCGGAACGGCTTCGACCTGAAGAAGGAGATGGCCGAGGTCACCGACGCGGTGCACAGCTCGGACACCCCCGCGCAGTCCTCCTCGGGTGGCCGGATCGACATGACCAAGAAGCCCGAGGAGCCCGGCGAGGACAACCGCCCGCCCTTCGACGCGGACGCCACCTGAGCCATACGGCCCACCGGAAGGCGCCTGTCGAGCGGTTCGGCTCGCGGGCGCCTTTTCCCGTCGTACGTGACGCGTTTCATACCCTGCTCTCACCTCGTACGGCCTGAACGCACCACCCGTGCGCCCCGCGCGCCGGGCGGTTTCCCGGCAGCTCGGAGCGGTGTGGCTATGCTGCCGAGTTGTTGTGCGGGCCGTACGCGAACCAGCGACGCCGCCCGAAGGGGGGCGGGCCGGTCCGGTCCGACGAGAGCTAGTAGGAGGCGTCCGGCACATGGAGACGACGAGTGGGGCGGTCGCGCAGGCGCCGGCCGCGGAGGGTGGCCAGCAGGTTTCCTCCGCCCGGCGCACGGTCGACGGCTACCTTCAGGCGCCCTTCCCCTGGTACGGCCTCGACGAGGCCTTCACGGGACCGCGCTGGCTGATGCAGGTCGGCACGTCGGCCGACGGGGCCGTCGAGCACGGGTCGATCGGGCACGGTGACGAGCCCTCGGTGAAGAACGAGGTGGGTTCCACGGCGGAGCCGAAGGAGAAGTTCGCGGTGGTCGTGACCGTCGCCGCGAACCCCTCCCGCAGGAGCGCGGACGGCACGGGGCTGCTGGAGGCCACGTCCGTCTCCTCCGCCGCCTGGCTGGCCGGAGTGGGCCTGCTGTCGTTCACCTGGCCCGGCCAGATGGACCACTCCCTGCGGGACGACTGGCTCGACCAGCAGACCGAGACGGCCTGGGTCCTGGCGGACGACCTCGAAGGAGCCGACTGGTCCACGCTGTCCCTGCCGGTGGACGGGGTGCCCACGCCCTTCCACTACCGGGAGTCGGAGTTCGGCTGGGTGCTCGCGGGCTCCACGCAGGAGGGCGTGCACGTGGGGGCGTACGGGAGAGGCATGAGCGCCTACGGGCTCGGGTTCGCGATGATCAAGGACATCTCGGCGTACGCCTAGCGCGTTCGGGGGCACCGCAGGCCCGTGCGGTGCCCCACAACCGTCCTATCGGCCCAGTCGTCGCCGTACCCGCCGGACCTGGCGGTGGTCGGCGACCGCGTCGAGGAACCGGCGTCCGGTACCGGACTCGTGGGCCGGGCCCTCGAGCCGCAACAGGGCGCCGTCGCGGACGACGGCATACGCGAGAGGGGCATCGGACTTCGGGAGGGCGACCGGGTGGCGTCCGTCCGGGAGCCGGAGGCGAGCGGGCAGCCTCAGCCGTGCCGTCGTCCCGTCGTCACCGGCGATCAGCTCGGCGTCCACCGTCAGGGCGGACACGGTGACCTTCAGGCGGGCCGGGCCACTGGCCGCGGTCGCCGCCAGGTACGGCAGCGGGAGCGACCGCTCGCCGCGCGCCGTGTTCGCCGCGGCCGCACCGGCCGTGTCGGAACCGAGCCGTCGCTGACGCTGGTCCACGTCGAGGGCGAGCTGGCCGCTGCCCGTCCAGTACGGCAGCGCGAGCCGCCCGCCGGTCAGCGCCGGGCCCGCGGCCGGGGCGCCCGGGGTGCCGTCGCCGGTCAGGCGGACCATGCGGTCGACGCCCAGCAGCTGGACGAACGCCCACACGTCGTGCACGCCGCGCTCCAACGGCCGCCCGCCCGCGAGCTGTTCGGGATCGAGTCGCAGCCGCCCGGACGCCACGAGCCGCGACCGCCCCTGGCCGAAGGGCTCGAGCCGCACGTCCAGGTCGCCCTCGGGGTACCACCAGTCCTCGCGGTCGCGGTCTTTGACGACCAGTTCGGCGTACGCCAGCCGGAACGGATCGCGGACCTCCCAGCCGTCCTCGGTCCCCGGTACCCCGGCGAGCAGCTCCGGGTCGAGCCACCACTTCCCGTCCCGCTCGACCAGCACCAGCGGCTCGCCGTCCCCGCGCAACAGGTCGAGGGTGACGTCGGCGACCAGCCGACCACCCTCCCACCGCAGTCCGCCGACCGTACTGCGGGCCTTGACCTCACGGATGCGCTCCGCGAGGGTCACGGCGCCGTCGAAGTCACCGCGTTCGAGGAGTTCGGCGCGGAGGCGGGACACGGTGGGGAGCCCTTCGCGTACGGCCGGCGGGAACTCCTCGAGCGCCAGCTTCCGGGCCGCCTCGAAGCGCTCCCGCTGTTCAGCCGGCTCCTCGCGGAGGATCTCTGGCTCCCGGGTCCGGGAGAGGATCTCGACGTGGTAGAGGCGGTGCAGCAGGCGGTTCTGGAGCGCGTCGACGTCGTCGGACGGAGGTGTGCCGTCCTTGATCTGCCGCACGATGGTGCGGCAGTTGGACCAGAAGCCGTGACGCGGGTTGAAGCGATGCTGGGTGTTGTTGCCGCCGTCGTCCCGCTTCATCCAGTAGTAGCAGGGGTAGTCGGCCAGGACCGAGATCCGCTCGGCCTTCAGATAGGCGGCGCTGACGAAGGCCAGGTCCTCCAGGATCCAGGGCCCCTCGGGGAACAGCAGACCGTGCTCCTCGATGAAGGCGCGCCGGAACATCTTGTGCGGCGACATGCTCTGCATGAGCTCGTCGTTCTCGATCGTGCAGGCGTCCACCGTGTGCCGGAACAGCCGCCGGGGACGCACCATCGTGCTGGACATCTTGCCGAGCACCACGTCGGCGTCATTGCGCTCGGCGTGCTCGTACAGCCGCTCCAGGGCCTCGGGCCCGAGCATGTCGTCATGGTCGACGAACTGGATGTACTCGCCCTTGGCGTGCCGCATGCCGAGGTTGCGGGGTGCGCCCGGCCAGCCCGAGTTCGGCCGGGTGTGCACCTGGACGTTCGGATGCCCGGCGGCGATCTTCTCCAGCCGCTCCAGCGTGTCGTCCGTCGACCCGTCGTCGACGTAGATGACCTCGTACTCGTCGGCGGGCAGACTCTGCCCGAGCAGCGAGGGGGCACACTCGTCGACGTACTTCCCGGTGTTGTAGACGGGAACGATGACGCTGACTTTGACTCTCGGCATTCCACGGACCTTACCGGGCCCTTGGAATGCCTTCTGTCACGTGCGTCTCAGAACTTGTTCTTCGGCGTGATCCCCAGCGACAGCCCCGAAAGCCCCCGCTGCCGCCCCCCGAGCTTCCCCGCGATCCCCCGCAGAGCCGCCCCCGCCGGAGAGTCCGGGTCGGTCAGGACGACCGGCTTGCCGTCGTCGCCGCCCTCGCGGAGGCGGACGTCGATCGGGATGGAGCCGAGGACCGGGACCGTCGCGCCCGTCGTGCGGGTGAGGCCGTCCGCCACCGTCTGACCGCCACCCGTGCCGAAGACGTCCACCATCTCGCCGCAGTGCGGGCACGGCAGGCCGGACATGTTCTCGACGACGCCGACGATCTTCTGGTGGGTCTGGACGGCGATGGAGCCGGCGCGCTCGGCGACCTCCGCCGCCGCCTGCTGCGGGGTCGTCACGACCAGGATCTCCGCGTTCGGGACCAGCTGGGCCACGGAGATCGCGATGTCGCCCGTGCCCGGGGGGAGGTCCAGGAGCAGTACGTCCAGGTCGCCCCAGTACACGTCCGCCAGGAACTGCTGGAGGGCACGGTGGAGCATCGGTCCACGCCACACCACCGGCGCGTTGCCCGGCGTGAACATGCCGATCGAGATGACCTTCACGCCGTGCGCCGACGGCGGCATGATCATGTTCTCGACCTGGGTGGGGGTGCCGTCGGCGCCCAGCATGCGCGGCACCGAGTGGCCGTAGATGTCGGCGTCGACCACGCCCACCTTGAGGCCGTCGGCCGCCATCGCCGCCGCCAGGTTCACCGTCACCGAGGACTTGCCGACACCGCCCTTGCCGGAGGCGACCGCGTAGACACGCGTCAAAGACCCCGGTTTCGCGAAGGGGACCTCGCGCTCGGTCTGGCCGCCGCGCAGCGCGGTCGCCAGCTCCTTGCGCTGTTCGTCGCTCATCACGTCGAGCGTGACGTCGACGCGGGTGACGCCCTCGACGGCCGCGACCGCGTCGGTGACGCGTTGCGTGATCGTCTCGCGCATCGGGCAGCCGGAGACCGTCAGGTACACGGTCACCGCGACCGCCCCGTCGGCCCCGATCTCCACCGACTTCACCATCCCGAGCTCGGTGATGGGCCGGTTGATCTCGGGGTCGTTCACCGTCGCCAGTGCCTCGCGCACCGCGTCTTCGCTAGCCATACAGACGATGGTACGGCGCCGTACAGGAACCCCTGTACGGCTCTCAACGGTCGTCTACGTCACGTCCCGACCGTCGATCCGACCGTTCTGCCGGGAATACGACATGCCCGTCGTGCTGCCGTGCCTCCAGTTCCTTCATCAGGTCCTGGAGCTCCGAGCGGATCCAGTCGCGGGTCGCCACCTCCCCGAGGCCGATCCTGAGCGCGGCGATCTCGCGGGTCAGATACTCGGTGTCCGCGATCGACCGCTCGTTCTGCTTGCGGTCCTGTTCGAGGTTGACCCGGTCCCGGTCGTCCTGCCGGTTCTGCGCGAGCAGGATCAGCGGGGCCGCGTAGGAGGCCTGGAGGGACAGCATCAGGGTGAGGAAGATGAACGGGTAGTGGTCGAAGCGCAGATCGCGGGGCGCGAAGATGTTCCACAGCACCCACACGATGATGACGACCGTCATCCAGACGATGAACCGCCCGGTGCCGAGGAACCGCGCGATCCGCTCCGACAGCCGCCCGAACGCCTCCGGGTCCCACTCGGGCAGCAGCCGGCGGCGCGGCGACCGCGGCTGGTCGAGCCGGGTGCGGGGGCGGGTGGCCGCCGTGGCCCCGGCCGGGCCGCGCTCACGGGCCGAGGTGTCGCGCTCAGGCGCCATGACGGGTCTCCTCCTCGGAGTCGAACTCCGTCTCCCGCCAGTCCTCCGGCAGCATGTGGTCCAGTACGTCGTCCACGGTCACCGCGCCGAGCAGCGAGCCCGAATCGTCGACCACGGGTGCCGCGACCATGTCGTACGTCGCGAAGAACCCGGCGACGACCGGCAGGGTCGCGTCCGGATCGAGGGCCTGCAGGTCGTCGTCGAGCATGGAGCTGACGAGGGTGTACGGCGGGTCGCGCAGCAGCCGCTGGAAGTGGACCGTGCCGAGGTACTTGCCGGTCGGCGTCTCGTCGGGCGCGCGGCACACGTAGACCTGGGCGGCCAGGGCCGGGGAGAGGTCGGCGTTGCGGACGCGGGCGAGCGCGTCGGCGACGGTCGCGTCAGGCCGTAGGACGATCGGTTCCGTCGTCATGAGACCGCCGGCCGTGTGCTCCTCGTACGCCATCAGGCGCCGCATGTCGGCCGCGTCCCCCGGCTGCATCAGGCTCAGCAGCCGCTCCTGCTCCTCCGTGGGGAGCTCGGAGAGCAGGTCGGCCGCGTCGTCGGGGTCCATGGCCTCCAGGACGTCGGCGGCCCGCTCCTGCTTCAGCTTGCCGAGGATCTCGATCTGGTCGTCCTCGGGGAGCTCTTCCAGTACGTCGGCCAGGCGGTCGTCGTCGAGAGCCGCGGCCACCTCGGCGCGCCGCTTGGGGGAGAGGTGGTGCAGGACGTTGGCGAGGTCGGCCGCGCGCAGCTGCTCGAAGGTGGCGAGGAGGCTCTCGGCGCCCTGTCCGTGCTCCTCCAGCGTGAAGCCGGTAACGGCGGACCACTCGACGGTCAGCGCCTCGCCCTTGCGCCGGAACGCCCCGCCCTTGCCGCCCTTGCGCACGAAGACACGGTCGATCTCCCAGTCCCGGCGGGCCGGCAGGTGGTGCACCGAGGCGTCGAGGACGGTGACCTGTTCGTCCGTCTCCACGAGCGTGACGCGCCGGTCGAGGAGCTCACCGAAGACCAGGCGTTCGGTGGGCCGTTGCTCGAAGCGGCGGACGTTGAGCACGCCGGTGGTGATGACCTGTCCGGACTCGATGCTCGTGACGCGGGTCATGGGCAGGAAGATGCGGCGACGGGTGGAGAGTTCGACGACCAGCCCGAGAACGCGGGGCGGCCGGCGCCCGACGCGCAGCACGACGACCAGATCGCGCACGCGGCCCACCTGGTCGCCATTGGGATCGAAGACGGCGACCCCGGCGAGATGCGAGACGAAGATCCGGGGGGCTCCCGCTGCCATGGCTGTGCTTCCTTTGCATACGAGGCTGCGTACGGGGTGTTGCGTTCGTCGTTCGTTGTCCGGATTGCCCGCTCGGGAGGGCTTAAGGCTAGCCCGTACCGATCGGATACGCCCTGGTGAGGGGTGCGGACGGTCTGGCTCCGCCCGGGGCCCGGGGTCCCGGTACGCTGCCGTACGCCGCTGAAGGACCCTCGTCAGAAAGGCAGCCCCACCTGTGACTGCGATTCCCCAGGGCCGTGCCCGCAGGGCCGTACTGGTGAGCGCGATCTGCGCCCTGGTCGTGACGGGAACGGGGCTGACGGGGTGCAGCGAGGACCCCGACGAGGGCACCAACGGGGTCGGCAAACTGCCCGCCGACCAGATCCAGTCCAGGACCCGGGCGGCGGCAGGGTCCGCCGACGCGCTGCGCCTGTCGGGGAACGTGGTCACCAGCGGGCGTACATACACACTCGACATGCGCCTGAACTCCGACGGCGGCTCCGGATCGGTCACCGCGGAGGGGGCCACCTTCCAGCTGCTGCGGATCGGCAAGGAGCTGTACCTGAAGGCGGACGCCGACTTCTGGACCCAGGAGGACGGCAAGGGCGACGGTTCGGACTCGGACGCGGCCGCCGACAAGCTCGACGGCAAGTACGTGAAGGTGCCGTCGGGCGACCCGGCGTACAAGAAGTTCAGCGGTTTCACGGACAAGGACGTTCTCCTCGACGGACTTCTGACGCTGCACGGCAGCCTGGACACCGACGGCCACCATGAGCAGGCGGGTACCCGCACGATTCGCATCACGGGTGACAAAGGCGACGGCGGCACGCTGGACGTCTCCCTGGAGGGCAAGCCGTACCCCCTGCGCCTGGCCCGGGCGGGCGGCGCGGGCACGCTGACCTTCTCGGCCTGGGGCAAGAACTTCTCGCTGACCGAACCGGGCAAGGACGAGACGGTGGACTACGGCAAGCAGCTGCCGACGTCCTAGCGTTTGCGCCGTTTCATCAGCAGCCTCGGAAGCCCTGCGGGAATCGGCTCACGCGTGGTCGCCGGTGTCGGCAGCGGCGGTTCGGCCAGGTCGCCGTCGGGGAGCGGTCCAGTGATCCCCGTCGGTTCGAGGCGGAGCACCCGGCATTCGCGGGACCAACGGTCCGTCATCGCCTCGCCGTCGGGGGCGTTCAGCCGTTTCCCCTTGAGCTCGGCGACCGCCGCCTCCCACGCCTCGGATCCGGGCGCCAGTTCCACGACCTTCGCCGCCCAGGAGACCAGCCGACCGCCCTTGTCCTTGCTCCGGACGGTCACCTCGGCGGCGCCCCCGTCGCTCAGCCCCGGCAGCGGCTGCTCCCCGGGCCCGTCACCGACCAGGCACGCGGGCTCCTTCGTGCCACACGTGCCACAGGGCGCGGGCCGGGCCGCCGGGTCCCGCGACCCAGATGAGGCCGGACTTCTTCGTGGCCTCCTCGACGAGGGCCCGGTCGAGCAGCTCACTTGTCATGGGGCCCACCCTAGAGCCAGCCGTTGCGCTTGAGGGTGCGGTGGATGCCCAGGCAGATGACACCGGTGATCGCCATGATCACCGGATAGCCGAGCTTCCAGTGGGTCTCCGGCATGTAGTCGAAGTTCATGCCGTAGACACCGCACACCATCGTCGGTACGGCGATGATCGCGGCCCAGGACGTGATCTTGCGCATGTCCTCGTTCTGGGCGACGGACGCCTGCGCGAGGTTGGCCTGGAGGATCGAGTTGAGGAGCTCGTCGAAGCCGAGGACCTGCTCCTGGACGCGGGCGAGGTGGTCGGCGACGTCCCGGAAGTACTTCTGGATGTCGGGGTCGACGAGCCGCATCGGCCGCTCGCTGAGCAGCTGCATGGGCCGCAGCAGCGGGGCGACGGCCCGCTTGAACTCCAGCACCTCACGCTTGAGCTGGTAGATCCGCGCCGAGTCGACACCGCGCGAGACCTTGCCGCCGCGCCCCGGGGTGAACACCTCGGTCTCGACCTCGTCGATGTCGTCCTGCACCGCGTCGGCGACCGCGACATAGCCGTCGACGACATGGTCGGCGATGGAGTGCAGCACCGCCGAGGGGCCCTTGGCGAGCAACTCGGGGTCGTCCTGGAGCCGGTGGCGCAGCGCCCTGAGCGAGCCCTGGCCGCCGTGCCGGACGGTGATGAAGAAGTCCCGGCCGGTGAAGCACATGACCTCGCCGGTCTCGACGATCTCGCTGTTGGCGGTGAGCTCGTCGTGCTCGACGTAGTGGATGGTCTTGAAGACGGTGAACAGGGAGTCGTCGTAGCGCTCCAGCTTGGGCCGCTGGTGGGCCTGCACGGCGTCCTCGACGGCGAGCGGGTGCAGCCCGAACTCACCGGCGATACCGGAGAATTCGGCCTCGCTCGGCTCGTGCAGACCGATCCAGACGAACCCGCCGTCGCGGCGCACCTGGCGCATCGCCTCGTGCGGGCTCAGCTGCTGGTCGGTCTCCACGCGCCGGCCGTCGCGGTAGACGGCGCAGTCGACGACGGCGGAGGGCGTCGAGGGGTCGCGCGTCGCGTCGTACGCGCCGGTGTCCTTGCGCAGCGAGGGGCGCGACGGCCGCACGGCGGCACGCAGGTCACGGATCATCGACATGGCAGGCTCCTTCGTGACGGGCAACAAAGGGCGCCGGCGAGGGATGGAACTACCCGGAATGGGGACGTCCTGCTGTGGGTGTTTGGCACGTCCACAAAGCGGGGAGCACCGCACCATCGCGGTGGCGAGCTTCGCTACTGATTCAGCTACTGCTGCAGATCAGACAGATCAGGCAAAACGAACGAAGTGCTCTTCCGCACGAAGACGCGAACGTGAGAGGCGGCGGTTGCCGAAAGTCACAGAGCTGCATCAGCGGCCGGAAGAACGAGTGGTACTACCAGGTCGACTTCGATCCATGACAGCCCCACCTCCTCCGGCCGGTCCCTCGTAAGGGACGATCCATTCCCGTAAGGGAGTCTCACTGGCGTCGGGACTCGATGCGCGACGCTTCTGCGTGCTGCCCCGGCGACCGGGCAAGACTATCAGCCGACCCAAGTGTCAAGGCGCTGCTTTGCCCGGTACTGACGAGTTCTATGCTCGCCACATGGCAGATGTTCTTCCTCTGGTCGAGGCCCGGTTGCGCAGCGCGCTGGGCGAGCCGGACGCGCGCGCGGCGGTCACCTTCCTCGGCACGGACCGCATCGAGGTGCTCCGCTTCACCGACGGGGACGTCGTCCGCTACGCCACCCTCGGCATGTCCGCCCAGCCGATGGGCGACCCCACCGCGATGCTCGCCGACCCGGTCAAGGGCCCGCGCGCCGAACTGCTGATGTCCGTACGGTCAGGGCTGGCCGACACCGACAAGGTGCTCCGCCCGCTCGCCGTGCTCGCCGCGTCCCCGCAGGTCGAGGGCGTGGTCGTGGCTCCGGGCGCCTCACTCGACGTGGGTGAACCCCTGTGGCCCGGCGCCCCGTTCACCTCGGTCCTGGTGGCCGAGCCGGGCGGACTGGTCCAGGACCTGGAACTCGACGAGCCCCTCGACCCGGTCCACTTCCTGCCCTTGCTCCCCATGACGCCGAACGAGGCCGCCTGGAAGCGCGTCCACGGCGCCCAGGCTCTGCAGGAGCGCTGGCTGACGATCGGGACGGACCTCAGGGATCCGTCCCGGAAGTCCGTCCCGCTGGAGTGAGCAAGGTCACCAAGTCGTGGCCGGAAGCTGTCAGTTGGCGAAGACGGCGACACTGTCCTCGGTCGCGTGCCTCGGCTCCAGCTCCTCCGCCTCGTCGGTGAGCGCGTTGCGCCGTACGACGACCACGAGCGCGCCCAGCACCGCCGTCACCGCGGCCACCACGAACGGGATGTGGATGTCGGTCCACTCCTCGATCTTCGGCGCGAAGTAGGGCGCCGCGGCCGCCGCGAACCAGCGCACGAAGTTGTAGCCCGCGCTCGCCACGGGCCGCGGGGCGTCCGAGACGCCGAGCGCCAGCTCTGTGTAGACGGTGTTGTTCACGCCGATGAAGGCGCCGGACAGGATCGTGCAGACGATGGCCGCCGTGTGGTTGCCGTAGCCGAGGACGAGCACGTCGAGGGCGAGCAGGACGAGCGAGCCGCCGAGCACCTTGAGCGAACCGAACCTCTCCTGGAGGCGCGGCGCGGCGAACACCGAGAAGACCGCGAGCAGCACGCCCCAGGCGAAGAACACGGCACCCGACTTGTACGGGGTCATGTCGAGCACGAAGGGCGTGAAGGCCAGCACGGTGAAGAACGTGTAGTTGTAGAAGAAGGACGACACCGCGGCCGAGGCGAGCCCGCCGTGGCCGAGCGCCTTGATCGGGTCGAGCAGGGACGTCTTCCGGGCCGGCTTGGGCTGTTCCTTCAGGAACACCGTGATGCACAGGAAGCCGATCGCCATCAGGAAGGCCGTACCGAAGAACGGGTAGCGCCAGCTGGCGTCACCGAGCAGCGCGCCCAGGAGCGGGCCGCAGGCCATGCCGAGGCCGAGGGCGGACTCGTACAGCAGGATCGCCGCCGCGCTGCCGCCCGCCGCCGCGCCGACGATGACGGCGAGGGCCGTGGAGACGAACAGCGCGTTGCCCAGGCCCCAGCCGGCCCGGAAGCCGACCAGCTCCTGGACCGAGCCCGAGGTGCCCGCGAGCCCCGCGAAGACCACGACGAGGGCGAGGCCGAGCAGCAGGGTCTTCTTGCCGCCGATGCGGCTGGAGACGAAGCCGGTGACCAGCATCGCGATCGCGGTGATCAGGAAGTACGAGGTGAACAGGAGGGAGACCTGGCTCGCCGTGGCGTCCAGGCCCTGTGCGATCGACGGCAGGATCGGGTCCACGAGTCCGATGCCCATGAAGGCGACGACGGAGGCACCCGCCGTCGCCCACACGGCCTTCGGCTGGCGCAGGATGCCGCCGGCTCCCGCATCGAAGGGGTCCATGGTCGTTCCTCCACTCCTCACGGAGATAGTTGGTATATGCACATAGTAAGTTAGAGCAGCTAACTAATGCAAGCTACATCTATATGTGCTGGTGAACCGCTTCCGTCCGGACGGGTGATCGTCCTTGACGTGAGGGAGCGAGGGTAGGACCGTGGGGCCCTATGAGGGGCGAACCCAGTTGCCCGAAGTGTGGTGGCCGGGTCAGGGCTCCCGGACTCTTCGCCGATTCCTGGCAGTGCGACGTGCACGGGACCGTGCATCCGCTGCAGCCCGTGATCCCGCCCAGCGTCGAGGCCCTCGAGGTCGTGGTGCATCGCACGCAGGTGCCGGTGTGGATGCCCTGGCCGCTGCCGGTCGGCTGGCTGTTCACGGGCGTGACCTGCGCCGGTGACGACCGCAGCGGCGGCCGCGCCACGGCGGTGGCCTGCACGGGACCCGGGCCGCTCGGGGGTGTCGGCGAGCTGATTCTCGTGGCCGAGGAGCTCGGGGTCGGGCTCGGGGCGCGTTACGCGGGCATCGACGGGCCGGATCCGGGACCGTACATGAGCGTGGAGAAGCCGGCGCAGGCGAAGGTGCTCGCTGCCGGCCGGCCGACTCCGCTGTGGCATGTCGCCGGGGCGCCGGACGACCGGGCGGTGTTCGCGGGGGAGGCGCTCGGGATGTGGCTGTGGGCGGTCGTCTGGCCCGAGCAGTCCGGGTTGCTGATGTATGACGAGCTGGTGCTCACGGATCTGCGGGACGCGGGGGCGGAAGTGGAACTGGTGCCCTGCGGGGCGCTGTCGCCCCGGCTGCTGAAACCCTGACTGTAGGGGGCGCACCCGTGCAGCGGGTGTGACAGAGGAGCTGGATGATCTGGTTATCCTTGAGCGTCCTCTTCTGTTCCGTCAGTGTCTGGAGTCCGCGTCGTGCGCATCGATCTGCACTGCCACTCCACGGCCTCCGACGGGACCGACACGCCCGCCGAGCTGGTGCGGAACGCCGCCGCTGCGGGGCTGGACGTCGTCGCCCTCACCGATCACGACACGACTCGCGGGTACGGCGCGGCCGTTGCCGCGCTGCCCGTGGGACTGACCCTCGTCACCGGGGCCGAGCTGTCCTGCCGGATCGGCGGGGTGTCCATGCACATGCTGGCCTACCTCTTCGATCCCGAGGAGCCTGCGCTGCTCGCCGAGCGGGAGCTGGTGCGGGACGACCGGGTGCCCCGGGCCCGCGGGATGGTGGCCAGGCTTCAGGAGCTGGGCGTGCCGGTCACCTGGGAGCAGGTGGCGCGCATCGCCGGTGACGGATCCGTCGGGCGGCCGCATGTCGCCACCGCGCTCGTCGAGCTCGGGGTCGTACGGAGCGTGGACGAAGCCTTCACCGAGGACTGGCTGGCCGACGGCGGGCGGGCCCACGTGGAGAAGCACGAGACCGACCCCTTCGAGGCGATCCGGCTGGTCAAGGGGGCCGGCGGGGTCACGGTGTTCGCCCACCCGGGCGCGAGCAAGCGCGGTCTCACCGTTCCGGAGTCCGCGATCGCCGACATGGCCGCCGCGGGGCTCGACGGCATCGAGGTCGACCACATGGACCACGACGAGGACACGCGCGTACGGCTGCGCGGGCTCGCCAAGGAACTGGGGCTGCTGACCACCGGCTCCAGCGACTACCACGGCAGCCGCAAGACGGTCGCCCTCGGCGAGTACACGACCGACCCCGAGGTGTACGGGGAGATCACGCGACGGGCGACGGGCGCGTTTCCCGTTCCGGGGGCCGGCGGAATCTGAGGCTCGACCCCGCTTCCCGTCACCCGGCGCCGGGCCGTGCCCGGCTCCTTGTTCCACCCCCTTCGGTAAGGCCAGTTCCGTCATGTTCGACGTCGCCGTCTTCGGCTCGCTCTTCCTCACCCTGTTCGTCATCATGGATCCCCCCGGGATCACCCCGATCTTCCTCGCGCTGACCGCCGGCCGGCCCGGCAAGGTGCAGAAGCGGATGGCCTTCCAGGCCGTCTGTGTCGCGGGCGGTGTCATCGCCGTCTTCGGGCTCCTGGGCCACCAGATCCTGAACTACCTGCATGTCTCCGTGCCCGCGCTGATGATCGCGGGCGGGCTGCTGCTCCTGCTGATCGCGCTCGACCTGCTCACCGGCAAGACCGACGAGCCGAAGCAGACCAAGGACGTGAACGTGGCGCTCGTCCCCCTGGGCATGCCGCTGCTGGCGGGCCCGGGTGCGATCGTCTCCGTCATCCTCGCCGTGCAGAAGGCCCACAGTGTCGCCACGCAGGTCTCGGTGTGGACGGCGATCCTCGCCATCCATGTCGTGCTGTGGCTGGTGATGCGGTACTCGCTGCTGATCATCCGGGTCATCAAGGACGGCGGGGTCGTGCTGGTGACACGGCTCGCGGGGATGATGCTCTCCGCGATCGCCGTGCAGCAGATCATCAACGGGATCACCCAGGTGGTCCAGGCGAGCTGAGCGGCCATGAATATGGCGGCCATGGGTACGGCGGCCATGGGTATGCGCAGAGCCCCCGCCCGGCGTCGATGCCTGGCGGGGGCTCTGAAGCTTCGGCGGTGATCCGCGTCTGTTACGAGGCCGAGGTGTCGGCCGGACGGATCCAGAGCCGCTGTCCTATGGCGGCGGCCTGCTGAACGATCCGGTTGACGGAGGCGGCGTCCACGACAGTACTGTCCACGGGCGTGCCGTCGACGTCGTCGAGTCGCATGATTTCGAAGCGCATGGCTTCTCCCTTCGTCTGGTCATCCTCCTGCGGAGAATTACTGCGTACGTGAGTAGTCAACGGGGTTCGTGTTACAAACATTCCCTACGCTAAAGAAATTTTTCGAACGGCTAACTACTGACCGGTAAGTGAGTCTCCGGAGACTCCTTGGGACCGGTTGTGTTCGCAGCGTGACCGCCGGGACAATGGGTGCGATGAACGACGACCTGGCGCCCCTGAGCGCCCGCATCGACCGCACCAACGAGCTGCTCACGCGCATGCTCGCCGAGGTCGCGAAGACGCCCTCGACACATGCGATCTTCGTCGACGCGGGATACCTCTACGCGGCCGCGGGACGACTCGTCGCCGGCACCGAGGACCGTCGCGCCTTCGACCTCGACGCCGAGGGCCTCATCGAGGCCCTCATCGACCGGGCCCGCACCATCTTCGCGGACAGCAGACTGCTGAGGGTCTACTGGTACGACGGCGCGAGACGCCGCATCCACACGTCGGAACAGCAGTCCATCGCCGAACTCCCGGACGTGAAGGTCCGGTTGGGCAACCTCAACGCCAACAACCAGCAGAAGGGCGTCGACTCGCTGATCCGCTCCGACCTGGAGTCCCTGGCCCGGCACCGCGCCATCAGCGACGCGGCACTGCTGGGCGGAGACGAGGACCTGGTCTCGGCGGTCGAGGCGGCTCAGGGTTACGGCGCCCGCGTGCACCTGTGGGGCATCGAGGCACCGGAGGGCCGCAACCAGGCGGAACCCCTCCTCTGGGAGGTCGACAGCCAGCGCACCCTCGACCTCGACTTCTTCAAGCCGTACGTCTCCCGGCGGGCGGCCGTGCCCTACGAGGCGACGACCACCCGGCCCACTCGCGACGACGTCCGTTTCGTGGGCGCGCAGATCGCCGCGAAGTGGCTTGCGGAGCGGGGGAGGGCGGCGCTGCAGGAGCTGCTGCCCGGCCATCCGTATCTGCCGGGCTCGGTGGACCAGGACCTGCTGGTGGAGGCGGAGGTGCTTCTCCAGTACTCACTGCGGGGGCAGGCGGATCTGCGACGGTCACTGCGGGACGGGTTCTGGGAGCACTTGCAGGGGCAGTACTGACCACTCGCCCCGCTCAACGGCCGACGCCGTCCCAGAAGTCGGCCAGGGCGTGGGCCATGGGGAGGGGCTGGTCGGCGTTGGGGGAGTGTTCGGCTCCCGGGATCACCGTGCGGCGGGCGCCCAGTCGTACGGCCATGTCGTCGAGGAGAGGCACCGGCCAGGTGTCGTCCTGCGATCCGGACAGGACGTGGAACGGCAGCGGGACGGCGGCGAGTTCGCCGACCCGGTCCGGCTCGGTGCACAACTGGCGGCCCGTCGCGAGGAGTTGGGCGGGCTTGTTGCCGAGCCAGCGGCGGCGGAGCTGTTCGACGTCCCCGATGCCCTTGGCGGGGCCGCCCACCTCCTCCGGCGGGCCCATGGCCAGGATCGCGTCCCACACCTCGGTCATCGTCATCACACCGAGCGCGTCCCGCAGCAGCTTCACCCGCTGCTGCTGGGAGTCGGAGATCTGCGCGGGGCCCGAGGAGACGAGGGTGAAGGACAGGAAGGGGGAGTGGTCGAGCAGTACGGCAGCGCGCGCGATCTGACCGCCCAGGGAATGTCCGAGCAGGTGCAGGGGTGCGTCGAGCGCGGCGGCCTGGGCGAGCACGTCCCGTGCCAACTCGCCTCGCGTGTAGGCGGATTCGTCGGTCTCCGGGCCGTCCGACTCGAACTGTCCCCGCCCGTCCACGGCCACGACCCGGTATCCGCGCGCCGTGAGCGGCTCGTGGAGGAGCGTGAAGTCCTCCTTGCTCCCCGTGAACCCGGGCAGCAGCAGCGCGGTGCCCTTCTCGGCGACACCGGGGGGCACGGCCGAGTCCACGGCCGCGAACTCACCGCGGTCGGTGCGCAGGGGGTAGGCACGGGCGCCGGGGGGCGGGGTGAAGACGGCTCGGGTGCTCACGGGGTGAGGGTATCCGGCGGGGGTGAGGGGCCGGCGTCGTAGGGGGCCGCGGGGCGCCGGCCTGGTCGTGATGGGTGTGGTCGGCGCCGGCTGCTGCGGGCCGGTGCGGTGCGGGTACGCCGACGGCCCGGCCCCAGGTGAAGGGGCCGGGCCGTCAGTCTGGGTTCAGCTGTCCGCGGGCTCCGCGGCGGCCGTCTTGCGGGTCCGGCGGCGCGGTGCGGCAACCTTCGGCTCCTGGTCCGCCTGGGCCGGGATGTCGGCGGTCAGGACGGGCTCGGCGGCCTTGCGGGTGGTACGCCGACGGGGCTTGGCCTCGACCGTGTCCGCGACGACCTCGGCGGTGGCCGCGGTCTTGCGCGTGCGCCGGGGCTTGGCCTCCGCGGTCTCCGCCGTGTCGGCGGTGGCCTCCGTCGTCGCGGTCGCGGTCGCGGTCGTGGTCTTGCGGGTGCGGCGCGGCTTGGTGGCCGTGCCTTCCGCGGTGTCCACTGCCGTCTCGGCCGCCTTCGCCGAGCTCGCCGTCTTTCGCGTACGTCGCGGGTTGGCCACCTCGACCGCCTCCGGCTCCTGGACCGCCTGGGCCGGGATGTCGGCGGTCACGGCGGGCTCGGCGGCCTTGCGGGTGCGGCGGCGCGGCTTGGCTTCCGTCGCCTCGGCCGTGTCCACCGCGGCTTCCGCGGCCGGAGTGGCGGCTGCCTTGCGGGTGCGGCGGGGCTTGGCCTCGGTGGCTTCGGCCGTGTCCACCGCGGTCTCGGCGGCGGTCGTAGCCGGGGCTGCGGCCTTGCGGGTGCGGCGCGGCTTGGCCTCGGTGGCCTCTGCCGTATCCACGGTGGCCTCCGCGGCCGGAGTGGCGGCTGCCTTGCGGGTGCGGCGCGGCTTGGCCTCCACGGCCTCCGCCGTGTCCACCGCGGTCTCGGCGGCGGTCGTAGCCGGGGCTGCGGCCTTGCGGGTGCGCCGGGGCTTGGCCTCCGCGGTCTCCGCCGTGTCGGCGGTGGCCTCCGTCGTCGCGGTCGCGGTCGCGGTCGTGGTCTTGCGGGTGCGGCGCGGCTTGGTGGCCGTGCCTTCCGCGGTGTCCACTGCCGTCTCGGCGGCGGGAGTGGCGGCTGCCTTGCGGGTGCGGCGGGGCTTGGCCTCGGTGGCTTCGGCCGTGTCAACGGCGGTCTCCGCGGCCGGAGCCGCAACCGCCGTCTTGCGCGTACGGCGCGGCTTCGTGGCCGGAGCCTCCGCCTCCGGAGCGGCCTCGGTGGCCGGAGCGGCATCCGTGACCGGCGTGGTCTCGACGACCGTCTCCACCGCGGCCGGCGTCTCCGCCGACCTGCGGGTCCGGCGGCGGCGCGGCTTGGCCGGGGTCTCGGTGCCGAGGGACGGGCCCTCCGCCGCCGTGACGGCGGACTCCGCGGCCTCGGACACGGCGGGTTCGACCGCCGCCGCTGCCGCGGTCGCCGTGGCCGGCGCCGAGTCGGACGCCCCGCCGCGGGTGCGGCGGCGACGGCGCGGGGTGCGGGTCGCGGTGGTGTCCTCGACCGCGGTGGTCTCCGACGGGGCGACCGCCTCGGCGGGGGCCGTCACGTCCGGCGCCGTCCCACCACGGGTACGACGGCGACGGCGCGGCGTACGCTCCGAGCGCTCGCGGTCGGCGGAGCGGGACTCGTCCCGGCCACCACGCCCGCGGCCCCGGTCACGGTCACCACGGCCGCGTGCACCGCGTCCGCCCGGCTCGCCCAGGTCCTCCAGCTCCTCCGCGGCGAGCCCCGCGCGCGTGCGCTCGCCCCGCGGCAGGACACCCTTGGTGCCCGCGGGGATGCTCAACTCCTCGTAGAAGTGCGGGGAGGTGGAGTACGTCTCCGGCGGATCGTTGAAGTTGAGCTCGAGCGCCTTGTTGATCAGCTGCCAGCGCGGGATGTCGTCCCAGTCGACGAGGGTGATCGCGATGCCCTTGGCACCCGCGCGACCGGTACGGCCGATGCGGTGCAGGTACGTCTTCTCCTCTTCGGGAGACTGGTAGTTGATGACGTGCGTGACGCCCTCGACGTCGATGCCGCGGGCGGCGACGTCGGTGCAGACGAGGACGTCCACCTTGCCGTTGCGGAAGGCGCGCAGCGCCTGCTCACGGGCGCCCTGGCCCAGGTCGCCGTGGACCGCGCCGGCGGCGAAGCCGCGCTGCTGGAGCTGGTCGGCCAGGTCGGCCGCGGTGCGCTTGGTGCGGCAGAAGACCATGACCAGTCCCCGGCCGTCGGCCTGCAGTATGCGCGCGACCATCTCGGGCTTGTCCATGTTGTGCGCGCGGTACACGTGCTGCTTGGTGTTCGCGACCGTCCTGCCCGCGTCGTCGGGCGAGGTGGCGTTGATGTGCGTGGGCTGCGACATGTAGCGGCGCGCGAGACCGATGACCGCGCCCGGCATGGTCGCCGAGAACAGCATCGTCTGGCGGCGGGCCGGCAGCATGTTGATGATCTTCTCGACGTCGGGCAGGAAGCCCAGGTCGAGCATCTCGTCGGCCTCGTCGAGGACGAGCGCCCTGATGTGGCCGAGGTTGAGCTTCTTCTGGCCCGCGAGGTCCAGCAGTCGGCCCGGGGTGCCGACGACGACGTCGACGCCCTTCTTGAGGGCCTCGACCTGAGGCTCGTAGGCGCGGCCGCCGTAGATGGCGAGGACGCGTACGTTGCGCACCTTGCCCGCGGTCAGCAGGTCGTTGGTGACCTGGGTGCACAGCTCGCGCGTGGGGACGACGACGAGCGCCTGCGGGGCGTCGGTGAGGTCCTCGGGCTTGGCGCGGCCGGCCTCGACGTCGGCGGGGACGGTGACGCGCTCGAGGAGCGGAAGGCCGAAGCCCAGCGTCTTGCCGGTGCCGGTCTTGGCCTGGCCGATGACGTCGGAGCCGGAGAGGGCGACCGGGAGCGTCATCTGCTGGATGGGGAACGGGTTGATGATGCCGACGGCTTCGAGGGCCTCGGCCGTCTCGGTGAGAATCCCGAGATCGCGGAAGGTCGTAGTCAGGGTGCTGCCTCTTCTGTGTGCGCGGTGCGAGGCGAGCGCAGGGGGTCGTCTACCGTGCTGGGGACGTCGGCTGCCTTACGGGCTAAGCCGTAATGACACGGGACCACTGCCGACGCTCTAGCGCTCGTACCGCTGAGGGTCCCCCTCCGAACTCCGTACGCACAGTGCCGTACGGGCGAGGAGGGCTGTCGGGTCGGAGCCGATCGGGCCACCGACCGGGCATCCTCATACGTGCGGCCTGTCGAGGTTCGGTGCACTCATGAAGTGCCGTCGTACCAGCAGGCGCATTACCACCATACCCCGGAATCGTGCACATGCGATGGCCGATTTGGTCACGTAGTCGTCGTCACACTGATTGACCAGGGCCTTCCGCCGTCCGGAGAGCGGGCTATTGTGCGCTTCATGACGACCTCTGACAAGCCCGACAACGCCTCCGAGACCCCTGCCGAACCCACCGGAGTCGCCGCCCAGGACTGGACGAAGGCCTCCGCCGACCCGCAGTACCGAGCCGCGGTCGTCGACCTGCTCGGCGCGCTCGCGTACGGCGAACTGGCGGCCTTCGAGCGGCTCGCGGAGGACGCGAAGCTGGCGCCGACGCTGGCGGACAAGGCGGAGCTGGCGAAGATGGCGTCGGCCGAGTTCCACCACTACGAGAAGCTGCGTGACCGGCTGGCCGAGATCGGCGAGGAGCCGACGCTCGCGATGGAGCCGTTCGTCGCGGCACTCGACGGCTTCCACCGGCAGACGGCGCCCTCGGACTGGCTGGAGGGGCTCGTCAAGGCGTACGTCGGCGACTCGATCGCCAGTGACTTCTACCGTGAGGTCGCGGCGCGGCTCGACGCGGACTCGCGCGAGCTGGTGCTGGCCGTCCTCGACGACACCGGGCACGCCGGGTTCGCCGTCGAGAAGGTGCGGGCGGCGATCGACGCGGACCCGCGGGTGGGCGGCCGACTGGCCCTGTGGGCGCGGCGCTTGATGGGGGAGGCGCTGTCGCAGTCGCAGCGGGTCGTCGCCGACCGGGACGCGTTGTCGACGATGCTCGTGGGTGGGGTCGCCGACGGGTTCGATCTCGCCGAGGTGGGGCGGATGTTCTCGCGGATCACCGAGGCGCACACGAAGCGGATGGCTGCGCTGGGCCTGGCGGCTTAGCGCCCGGCAGCTCGGGGGCTGTGCTCTGTCGGCGGCTGCGGGTTCGTTGTGGCTGGTCGCGCAGTTCCCCTACGCCGGCGCTGATCGGCGCAGTCTGCCGTTCGGCCGCAGGAGCAGGGACAGCGACGCCACCGAGACCACTGCCGCGCCCAGGAGGATCAGCAGGATGTTGCCCGGGTCCAGCGCGGTGTGGGTCACGAAGGCGCCGAAGAGTGCTCCCGCGGTGCCCGTGGCGAGGACCAGGGAGCGGGTCGGCAGGCGGTGGGCGAGGCGGTGAACCGCCACCCCCGCCAGTACGAGACCGAGCAGAGCGGAGCCGAGCGCTTCGATCAACATCATGGGGTCCCTCCCACGGCCACACTGCGCATCACGGTCGTAGCCCGTCATACCCGTGACCTGCGGAATGCAATCCTCCTCCGGGTGGTCCCCGTGCTCCATACGTGGAGAGAAGAATCTTGCCCGCGGCACGAAGAGGGGCCCGGCGACTTCCGGTCGCCGGGCCCCTCTTCGTCTGTGTGGCTACAGCGCGCCGAAGCCCACCTTGCGCGGAGCCGGCTCACCGAGCTCGACGTACGCCAGACGGTCGGCCGGGACGAGGACCTTGCGGCCGTGCTCGTCCACCAGGCTCAGCAGCTGAGACTTGCCGGCCAGGGCCTCCGCCACCGCCCGCTCGACCTCCTCGGCGCTCTGACCGCTCTCCAGAACGATCTCGCGGGGCGCGTGCTGCACGCCGATCTTGACCTCCACGGCTATGTCCCTCCGACGGTCAGTGAAGTGCGCGACCTTCCGCGCCGTACCCAGCACACATTAGCCCGGTGAGGGGACGTCCACGTTCCGCGCAAGAACGCCAACAGCGAACAACGGACGGGAACAAACGACCCGCACGCGCGCGTGCGGGTCGAAGTGGTGGTCCCAGTGCTGCTTTCAGTGGTTCTCCATGCCGTGCAGCGGGAATCCGGCGATGCCCCGCCACGCCAGTGACGTCAGCAGCTGGACCGCCTGGTCGCGCGGGACGCTGCGGTCGCTGTGCAGCCAGGACCGGGCCACCACCTGGGCGAGCCCACCGAGGCCCGAGGCGAGCAGCATCGACTCCGCGCGCGAGAGGCCGGTGTCCTCCGCGATGACCTCGGAGATCGCCTCGGCGCACTCGACGGTGACCTTGTCGACGCGCTCGCGCACCGCGGGCTCGTTCGTCAGGTCCGACTCGAAGACCAGGCGGAAGGCTCCGCCGTCGTCCTCGACGTACGCGAAATAGGCGTCCATGGTCGCCCGTACGCGCTGCTTGTTGTCGGTCGTCGACGCGAGCGCGGTGCGTACCGCCAGGATCAGGGACTCGCAGTGCTGGTCCAGCAGCGCGAGATAGAGGTCGAGCTTGCCCGGGAAGTGCTGGTAGAGCACCGGCTTGCTGACGCCGGCGCGCTCGGCGATGTCGTCCATCGCGGCCGCGTGGTAGCCCTGTGCCACGAAGACTTCCTGCGCGGCGCCCAGCAGCTGGTTCCGTCGGGCACGGCGCGGCAGGCGCGTCCCGCGCGGGCGTGCCGCCTCTGTCTGCTCGATGGCTGTCACGCCGCCTCCCAATGTCGTCCACATGCGGTGTGCGCCGCGCCGCCATCGTACTTTTCGGTAACCGTGCTGTGCGCGGTACGAACGCAGAATTTCACGGACCGGACGGTGACGAAAACCGCCCAAAGGTTTCAAACAGTCATCTAGTGGGCATCGGCCGTCCCGCTCCTGCTCGGGAATTCCCTGATGAGTGCGTTGTCGGCCACTCGGCGCCGGACCGACGTCACCGATAGTCGTCCTCGTCGAGCGAGACGACCCTGGCCTGTTCGACGAGGTCGGCCTCGTTGGCCCGGTCGGGGTCCACGCCGGTCAGGGGGTCGTCGCGGTCGGGCGCGATGTCGGTGTGCTGCTCGGCCGCGTCGACCTCGGGGGCCTCGACGTCGAGCTCGACGACGTCCTCCTCCTCGAAGGACTCGGAGTCGGTGAAGGCCTCGGGGTCGGTGGGGTCGTAGGCCATGGTGGGCTCCCTTCCTAGAACGTCCCTGATGTACACAGGGGGCCACATTCGGGTGCCCTGCGTACGAGCCTAGGAGACACACGATCTGGATGCCATGCGATGTGCGTGCCGCCGCCGCGCACACCTCGTACATGTGCTCTGTGATGGCGAACACATGAACCACTGCGTGATCGTCTCGTAACATTGCCGCATGTCTTCGTCCGAGCTGCCCTTCGTGCCGCCCGCCACCGTCCTTCCCAAAGTGGCGCCCGTCAGGGTCGGTGAGGGCGAGCGGATCAGGTCGGTGGGGCTGCCGGGGATCACCCTGGCGGTGCGTTCGAGACCGCCCGCGCGCGAGGGGCTGCCGCCCGCCTTGTACGTCCATGGCCTGGGCGGTTCCTCGCAGAACTGGTCGGCGCTGATGGAGCAGCTGGAGGGCGACGTCGACGGCGAGGCCGTCGATCTGCCGGGCTTCGGTGACTCCCCGCCGCCGGACGACGGCAACTACTCGATCACCGGGCACGCGCGCGCGGTGATCCGCTTTCTCGACGCGTCCGGCCGCGGTCCGGTCCACCTCTTCGGGAACTCCCTCGGCGGCGCGGTGTCCACGCGCGTGGCGGCGGTGCGGCCCGACCTGGTGCGCACCCTCACCCTCGTTTCGCCGGCCCTCCCGGAGATCCGCGTCCAGCGCACCGCCGTGCCCACGGGGCTGCTGGCGGTGCCCGGCGTGGCCGGTCTGTTCACCCGGTACAGCAAGAACTGGACGGCCGAGCAGCGCGTCCGCGGGGTCACGGCCCTGTGCTACGGCGACCCCGGACGGGTCACTCCGGAGGGCTTCCGGAACGCGGTGGAGGAGATGGAGCGGCGGCTGCAACTGCCGTACTTCTGGGACGCGATGACGCGTTCCGCGCGCGGGCTGGTGAACGCGTACACACTGGGTGGCCAGCACGCGCTGTGGCGCCAGGCCGAGCGTGTTCTCGCGCCCACGCTCCTCGTCTACGGCGGCCGCGACCAGCTCGTCGGCTTCCGCATGGCCCAGAAGGCGGCCCGAACCTTCCGCGACTCCCGGCTGCTGACCCTGCCGGAGGCGGGGCACGTGGCGATGATGGAGTACCCGGAGACGGTGGCGGGGGCGTTCCGGGAGTTCGCCGCGGACGGGGCGACTTCTGACGGTTCCGTGGGAGGCTCTGACAGGCGCTCCGTGGGTGCCTCCGCTGAGGGGGCCTCGGGTGACGGGGGCGATGCCGCGACGGCCTCCGGTGACGGGGCCGACGCCACGACTGTGGGGAGCTGAGGCGGGGCGTGGGACGCCACAGTCGACGCGGGCCCGCTCCCAAGAAGGGGCCCGACAAGGGCAGTTCCGACCAGGGCGATGCGGGCCGGGCGGGCGCCGAGGGAGTGCGGGGCGGCAAGGGTCTCGGTACGGAGGCTACGGGCCGGGCGGGTGCCGAGGGGGCGCGGGGCGCCAAGGGTCTCGGCGCGGAGGCGACGGGCCGGGGACGGATGCCGACTTCTCCCGCTCCGGCGCCGCAGACTGCTCGACAGACGGCGCCGGGCGGCCGGGGGGCCGACCGCGGCGCACCCGGGGCTGGACCCGGGGCTGGACCCGGGGCTGGACCCGCGGTCGACGCTGCCGGGTATCGGGTGCCTGCGCAGGGCGGCCCGCGGCTTCCGGATGGCACGCCTGCACACGGTTTTCCTCGGCTTGGGGACGGTACGCCTGGGCGTGGCGTTCCCCGGGCTGCGGAGGGGACGCCTGCGCACGGGTTTCCGCGGGTTCAGGACGGGACGCCCGGGCACGGGTTTCCTCGGCTTGCGGACGGCGCCCCTGCGCGTGGCATTCCTCGGCTTGCGGATGGGACGCCCGCGCACGGCTTTCCCCGGGTTCCGGACGGGACGCCTGCGCACGGGTTTCCTCGGCTTGCGGACGGCGCCCCTGCGCGTGGCATTCCTCGGCTTGCGGATGGGACGCCCGCGCACGGCTTTCCCCGGGTTCCGGACGGGACGCCTGCGCACGGGTTTCCGCGGCTCCCGGACGGGACGCCCGCGCACGGCTTTCCTCGGCTGCCCGACGGCACGCCGGCGCGTGGAGTCCCTCGGGTGTCCGACGGTCCGTCGGGCCAAGGTGTGCGGCGGTTCCCGGACGGGACGCCCCCGCACGGTTTCCCGCGGCAGGCCGACGGCACCCCGGCCCATGGTGTCCCCCGGGTCCGTGGCGGCCATCCCGAGCAGCGTGAATCCGGGGGCGGCTGGGGGGAGTCGAGCGATCGGGGGCCGGACGGGCACGCCGCCGCCGGACCGGGAGCCGCTCCTCCGCGGCAGCGGCAGGGCCCGTCGGGATCGAGGTCGGGGCCACGACAGGATTACGTCGACGCGTTCACCGACGAGGTCGACGTCTTCGCGCCCGGCGGCCCGCGTGGCCCTGGTGGGCCCAGCAGCACCGCTCCCGCGAACGGTCCCGTCCCGGGAGCCGGCGCGCCCGTCGCCGCGCACGCCTCCGGCCCGTACGGCTCGGTCACCGACTGGCCCGACGACACCGACACCGACGAGGGCGCCCGGCCCGACCCTGACGACGCGCCGCCGGTGGCCAAGGGCGGCAAGGGCCGGGCGTTCACCGGCATCGCGGCCGCCGCCGTCGTCACGGTGCTCGCCGTCGTCGTGGCAGGACAGGTCACCGACGGGCGCGACACCGCCGTGGGCACGCAGTCCGCGACCGACCAGGCCCGGGACGCCCGCGACACCGTCACGGGCGCGGAGGGGCAGCCGACGCCGTCCTCCTCGGCGAGCGTGGCGACGCTGACGTACGAACAGGCGATGGCCACCAAGTACCCGCTCAGCGCCAAGCTCGACGGCTCGGGGAAGTTCGACGCGATCCAGGGGGTCGACAAGGCGCCCGGCAAGGGACAGAAGTACACCTACCGCGTGGACGTGGAGCAGGGTCTCGGACTCGACGGCGCACTCTTCGCCGAGGCCGTGCAGAAGACGCTCAACGACGACCGCAGCTGGGCCCACGGCGGCGCCCGGACCTTCGAGCGCGTCTACTCGGGCAAACCCGACTTCGTGATCACGCTCGCCAGTCCCGGCACCACGGCCGACTGGTGCGCCAAGTCCGGTCTCGACACCACCGAGGACAACGTCTCGTGCGACTCGGCCGCCACCGAACGCGTGATGATCAACGCGTATCGATGGGCGCAGGGATCAAGTACATACGGTGACCAGATCCATGCCTACCGTCAAATGTTGATCAACCACGAAGTCGGTCACCGCCTCGGCTACTCCCATGTCACCTGCGACAAGAACGGCGAGCTCGCGCCGGTGATGCAGCAGCAGACCAAGTTCCTCGACCACGACGGGATCCACTGCCGGGCCAACGCCTGGCCGTACCCCGGGAGTTGATGGATGGCGCCCATGTCACATTGACATGGGTTGATTCGGTCGTACATATTGCTGCGCATGTGGTCTAGTCATGCCGTCGAGAGCAGCGCCGCCATCCAGCTGGCGCTCATCGGTGTGACCCCGCTCTGCGTGGCCGACATTCTCTGTCGCTGACGCCCGCCCTCAGGCGCGCGCGTCGCGAATCCCGCATTTTCTCCGTGACCTGAGTCACGGCTCTTTCGACGACCCGACGCCGGGGCAGACGTCTGTCCACTTTCGTCTCATCCTTCGTCAATCTGTCTCGCCATTCGAGACCCATCATTCGAGAGGTCGTCTCCGATGCGTCCACCGTCCCTCACCACGCGCCGTGTGGCAGCGGTATCCGTAAGCCTGGTTCTGGCAGCGGGCGCCGCCGCCTGCGGACCTGAGGACAACGATGCCAAGAGCTCCGGTGGCGACTCCACGCCCCACAAGGGCGGCACCCTCACGGTGCTGAACTCCAACCCGCAGCAGGACTTCGACCCCGCCCGCCTGTACACCTCCGGCGGCGGCAACGTGCCCTCGCTCGTCTTCCGCACCCTCACCACCCGCAACCGCGAGAACGGCGCCGCCGGGGCCGAGGTCGTCCCCGACCTCGCCACCGACACCGGGCGCCCCAACAAGGACGCGACCGTGTGGACGTACACGCTGAAGGCCGGACTCAAGTACGAGGACGGCACCGCGATCACCTCGGCCGACATCAAGTACGGCATCGAGCGCTCCTTCGCGCCCGAACTCTCCGGCGGCGCCCCCTACCTGCGGGACTGGCTGGTCGGCGCGGCGGACTACCAGGGGCCGTACAAGGACAAGAAGGGTCTCGCGGCCATCGGGACGCCGGACGCCCGCACCATCGTCTTCCATCTGAACAAGCCCGAGGGCGAGTTCCCCTTCCTGGCCACGCAGACGCAGTTCACGCCCGTCCCGAAGGCCAAGGACACCGGTACGAAGTACGAGGAGCACCCCGTCTCGTCCGGCCCGTACAAGGTCGTCACGAACGACAACGACGGTGAGCACCTCGTCCTGGAGCGCAACACGTACTGGTCCACTTCCACGGACGCCGAGCGAAAGGCGTACCCGGACAGGATCGACGTCAAGTCGGGGCTCGACTCATCGGTGATCAACCAGCGGCTGTCGGCGTCCCAGGGTGCGGACACCGCCGCGGTCACCACGGACACCAACCTCGGCCCGGCCGAACTCGCCAAGGTGACGGGCGACAAGGAACTCGCCTCCCGCGTCGGCACCGGGCACTTCGGCTACACCAACTACATAGCGTTCAACCCGACGGTCAAGCCGTTCGACAACGTCAAGGTGCGGCAGGCCATCTCGTACGCCATCGACCGGTCCTCCGTGGTGAACGCGGCCGGCGGCAGCGCGCTCGCCGAGTCCGCCACCACCTTCCTGCCGAACCAGAAGTCCTTCGGCTACGAGCCGTACGACCTCTTCCCGGCCGGTGCGACGGGCAACGCGGCGAAGGCCAAGGAGCTGCTCAAGGAGGCCGGACACCCGAACGGGCTCACGGTCACGCTCACCCACTCCAACGCCAAGGACTTCGAGACCAGCCCCGAGATCGCGACCGCGATCCAGGACGCGCTCAAGAAGGCCGGCATCACGGTCAAGCTCCAGGGCCTGGAGGACAACGACTACTCGGACAAGATCCACAGTGTGAAGACCGAGCCCGGCTTCTTCCTCGCCCACTGGGGTGCCGACTGGCCCTCCGGCGGACCCTTCCTCGCCCCGATCTTCGACGGCCGTCAGATCGTCAAGGACGGCGCGAACTTCAACACGGGCCTGCTCAATGACAAGTCGGTCAATGACGAGATTGACGCGATCAACAAGTTGACCGATCTTGACGCTGCCGCCAAGCGGTGGGGTGCACTGGACAAGAAGATCGGCGAGCAGGCACTGACCGTGCCGCTGTTCCACCCGGTCTACAAGCGTCTGTACGGCAAGGACATCAAGAACGTCGTGATCAGCGACTGGACCGGTGTGCTGGACATCTCGCAGGTCGCGGTCAAGTAACCCGATGAGCGAGGCACTTGTCGCCACCGAGGTTCCCGAGGCTTCCGTCCCGGGGGCCTCGGGGGCCCGTCAGTTCTGGCGGCGGCTGCGGGCGCAGCGCGCCGCCATGGTCGCGGCGCTCGTCGTCGCCCTGCTCGTCCTGGTGGCGCTCGCGGCGCCCCTGCTCACCGCGCTGGAGGGCCAGGACCCGACCACCTACCACCCCTCCCTGGTGGACTCCGCGCGCGGTGGCGTGCCCATCGGGTCCTTCGGAGGCATCAGTGCGGACCACTGGCTCGGCGTCGAACCGCAGACCGGACGCGACCTGTTCGCGCGTCTGCTGTACGGCGCCCGGGTCTCCCTGGGCGTCGCGCTGACCGCGACCGCCGTACAGGTCTTCCTCGGCGTCGTCGTGGGCGTCGCGGCCGCGCTCGGCAACCGATGGGTTGATCAACTGTTGAGCCGGATCACCGACATCATCGTGGCCATGCCGTTGATGATCATGGCTTTGGCGCTGCTGGCCATCGTGCCGAGCAGCTTCCCGAGGCCGGTCCTGGTCGCGCTCATCATCGGCTTCGTCGCCTGGGGAACGATCGGCAAGATCGCGCGCGCCCAGACACTCACCCTCAAGGAACTCGACTACGTGGCCGCCGCCCGGCTGAGCGGTTGGGGCACCTTGCGGATCGCCCGCCGGGAACTGCTGCCCGGCCTCGGCGCGCCCGTCATCACCTACGCGGCACTGATGGTGCCGGCGAACATCACCATCGAGGCCTCCTTGTCCTTCCTCGGCGTCGGCGTGAAGCCGCCCACCCCGTCCTGGGGACAGATGCTCTCCTCGGCCGACGTCTGGTACCAGGCGGCCCCGCAGTACCTGCTGCTGCCCGCGGCCGCGCTGTTCCTCACCGTCCTCGCGCTCACCGTCCTCGGCGACGGCGTCCGCACCGCCCTCGACCCGCGCGCGGCCTCCCGCCTGCGCATCGGCACGGGCCGCAAGCAGGAGTCCAAGGCCGGAAAGGAGGGCACCGCATGAGCGGCTTCACCGGATTCGCCCTGCGCCGGACCGTGAGCGCCGTACTCACCCTGCTCGCCCTCTCGGTCATCATCTACGTGGTCTTCTACGCCACTCCCGGCAACGTCGCCCAGATCTCCTGCGGTCCGCGCTGCTCGCCGGAACAGGTGCACCAGGTCGCCCAGCAACTCCGGCTCGACGACCCGCTGTACCTGCGCTACTGGCACTTCCTCCAGGGCATCGTCGCAGGCCACGACTACTCCACCGGCACCTCGGTCGAGCACTGCCCGGCGCCCTGCCTCGGGCTGTCGTACCAGAGCGACCAGCAGGTCACGCAGATCATCCTGGACAAGCTGCCCGTCAGCCTGTCGCTGGTGGTCGGCGCGATGGTGCTCTGGCTGCTGCTGGGCGTCGGCACCGGTGTGCTGTCCGCCTGGCGGCGCGGCCGCTTCACCGAGCGCGCGCTGACCGGCCTCACCCTCGCGGGAGTCGCCACACCCGTCTTCGTCATCGGCCTCGTCCTGATGATCGTGGTCTGCGGGCAGCTGGAGATACTGCCCTTCCCGGAGTACGTCTCCTTCTCCGACGACCCCGAGCAGTGGATGTGGGGCCTGCTGCTGCCCTGGGTCACGCTCGCCCTCGCCGAGGCGGCCTACTTCGCGCGGCTGACCCGTGCGTCGATGCTCGAGACGCTCGCCGAGGACCACATCCGCACCTTCCGGGCCTACGGCGTCGGCGAGCGGTCGATCGTCGGCCGGCACGCCCTGCGCGGGGCCCTGGCACCGATCATCGCCCTGAACGCCAACGACTTCGGCAGCGCGATGGGCGGGGCCGTCCTCGTCGAGTCACTGTTCGGCCTGCCCGGCATCGGCCAGGAACTGGTCCACGCCGTCACCGTCGTCGACCTCCCGGTCGTCGTCGGCATGGTCCTGGTCATCGGCTTCTTCGTGGTGCTCGCCAATGCCGTCGCGGATGTCCTGTACGCGGTGGCCGACCGACGGGTGGTGCTCGTATGAGCCTCGTCCATGTCACGGACCTGACCGTCGAGTTCGGCGACCTGCGTGCCGTCGACGGCCTCTCCTTCCGCCTGGAGGAGGGCGCCGCCCTCGCCCTGGTCGGCGAGTCCGGCTCCGGCAAGTCCACCGTCGCCTCGGCCCTGCTCGGGCTGCACCGGGGCACGGGCGCCCGCGTGGGCGGCTCGGTCGAGGTCGCCGGGGCGGACGTACAGCAGGCGTCGGACGACGACCTGCGGCGGCTGCGGGGCGCGAAGGCGGCGATGGTCTTCCAGGACCCGCTGTCGTCCCTGGACCCGTACTACGCGATCGGCGACCAGATCGCCGAGGTGTACCGCGTGCACACGCGTGTGTCGCGACGAGCGGCACGCGCGCGTGCCGTGGAGGTGCTGGACCGGGTCGGCATTCCGGACGCCGTACGGCGATCCCGGGCCCGTCCGCACGAGTTCAGCGGCGGTATGCGTCAGCGCGCCCTCATCGCGATGGCGCTGGCCTGCGAGCCCGAGCTGCTGATCGCCGACGAGCCCACGACCGCGCTCGACGTGACCGTCCAGGCCCAGATCCTCGACCTGCTGCACAGCCTGCGCCAGGAGACCGGCATGGGCCTGCTGCTCGTCACGCACGACGTGGGCGTCGCCGCCGAGAGCGTCGACGACGTGCTCGTCATGCGGCACGGTCGCGCGGTCGAGCAGGGGCCGGTCGGCGCGGTGCTCGGGGCGCCCGCGGAGGCGTACACGCGTGAACTGCTCGCCGCGGTACCGCGCGTGGACGCGCCGCGGACACCTTCCCAGGCCTCCGGCGAGGTGGTTCTTGAAGCGAAGAGCCTGCGGCGCGAGTTCGGGCGCGGCAAGAAGGCCTTCGCGGCGGTCGACGACGTCTCGCTGACGGTCCACCGGGGCGAGACCCTCGGCGTCGTCGGCGAGAGCGGCAGCGGCAAGACGACGCTGGGACGGATGCTGGTCGGGCTGCTGGAGCCGACGGCGGGCGAGGTCCGTCACGACGGCCACGCGCGCGCGGGCCTGAACCCGGCCGTGCAGATGGTCTTCCAGGACCCCGTCTCCTCCTTGAACCCACGCCGCGGCGTGGGCGAGTCGATCGCCGACCCGCTCCGCGCCCGTGGTGAACGGGACGAGAAGCGGATCAGGGCGCGCGTGACGGAACTCCTGGAGCGCGTGGGGCTCGAAGGGGCGCATTACGACCGCTACCCGCACGAGTTCAGCGGCGGCCAGCGCCAGCGCGTGGGCATCGCGCGGGCGCTCGCGGCCGACCCGCGCGTCATCGTCTGCGACGAGCCGGTCTCCGCGCTCGACGTCACCACCCAGGCCCAGGTGGTCGCCCTGCTCGGTGAGTTGCAGCGGGAACTCGGACTCGCGCTCGTCTTCGTCGCGCACGACCTGGCCGTCGTACGCCAGGTCAGCGACCGGGTCGCCGTGATGCGGCGCGGCCGGATCGTCGAGACCGGGCCCGCCGACGAGGTGTACGACAACCCTCGGGACCTATACACCAAGCAGCTCCTGGCCGCCGTACCGGCGCTCGATCCGCGGATCGCGGCCCGGCGAAGGGCGGAGCGCCGGGAAGTGGCCGTGACCTGACGTTCCGTGTCCACATGATCTCCTAGCGCGACCGAACGCGATCCGCGCGCGAAAGTTACGACCGTTCACCCCCTTTTGGTGGCGCGATGGACAACCGTCCGTCGCGCCACCGCCTTGTCCGCATACGTTCGTCCCGCTGCGAGCCGCCGGGCCAACGGCGGCTCTCGACACGGGAGATCGGGGGCGCACTCGTGCGCATAGGACTGCTTACGGAGGGTGGCTATCCGTATGTGAGCGGTGACGCCAGGCTCTGGTGCGACCGACTCGTGCGCGGCCTCGAGCAGCACGAGTTCGACATCTACGCGCTCAGTCGCAGCGAGCGCCAGGAGGACGAGGGCTGGGTCCAGCTGCCGCCGCAGGTCGGCCGGGTCATCACGGCCCCGCTGTGGACCGCGGCGGACGACGGGGTGGTGTACGGCAGGCGGGCGCGCCGTCGGTTCGCCGAGTCCTACGGCGAGTTGGTGGCGGCGCTGAGCGTAGGGGGGGTCGGCGACGCCTCGGGGGAGTCGTCGGCCGCTGAGGCGGACCGTTTCGCCAGCGCCCTGTACGGGCTCGCCGAACTCGCCCGCGACGAGGGCGGACTGGTGGGGGCGCTCCGCTCCGAGACCGCCGTACGCACCCTGGAGCGCGCCTGTCGCGCCCCCGGCGCCCGGCAGACGGCGCGCGAGGCGCGCGTACCGGATCTGCTGGCCGTCGCCGCGCACCTTGAGCGCGCCCTGCGCCCCCTCTCGCTCGACTGGTACGAGGACGACGGCCTCGGCGCGGTCGACCTGTGCCACGCGGCCTCCGGCGGCTCGGCCGCCCTGCCCGGTCTCCTCGCGCACCACTTCTGCGGCGTCCCGCTGCTGGTGACCGAGTACGGCGTGCGGCTGCGCACGCACTACCTGGCGGACACCGAGTCCGCGCCCGCCGTACGGGCCCTGCTCGCCGCCTTCCACGGTCGGCTGGCCACCGAGACCTACCGACGGGCCGCGGTCGTCACGCCCGGCAACACCCACGCCCGCCGCTGGCAGGAGCGTTGCGGCGCCGACCGCGAGAAGCTGCGCACGGTCTACTCCGGTATGGACGCCGCCCGCTTCACGGAGGTGGGGGAGTCCGCGGAGTGCGGGGACCCGGACAGGCTGGTCTGGGTGGGCCGTGTCGAACCCGCCAAGGACCTGATCTCCCTCCTCCACGCCTTCGCGGAGATCCGCAAGGAGGAGCCCAAGACACGGCTGAGAATCGTCGGCGCGCCCACCGGCCCCGAGGGCGCGGCGTATCTGGGGCACTGCAAGGCGCTGGCCGCGCAGCTCTTCCCGGACGAGGCGGAGGGGCTGCACGCCGTCGGCGACAACCCCGTCTCCTTCGAGGAGATCGGCGGTCCCGAGGTGCCGACCCTCGCCGACGCCTACGCCTCGGGCGCGGTCACCGTCCTGTCCAGCGTCGTCGAGGGCTTCCCGATCAGTCTCGTCGAGGCCATGTTCTGCGGCCGGGCCACCGTGTCCACCGACGTCGGCGCGGTCGTGGAGGTCATCGGCGGCACGGGACTGGTCGTCCCGCCGCGCAATCCGAAGGCGCTCGCGGAGGCGTGCGTGACGCTGCTGCGCGACCCGGAGCGTCGTGAGCGCCTCGGCGCCGCCGCGCGCGCCCGCGCACTCGAACTGTTCACCGTGGAGCAGAACATCACGGCATTTCACAGCATTTACCTGGAGATCGTCTCGCACACGCCGGTCCGCCGGGTCGTGCTGGACGACACCGGCGAGCCCCTCCCGTTCGCCGCCCCCGCGGAGGCCCATGTCCCCGGCCACTGGACCGAGCTGAGCAACCGCGTCGTGGCCCGCGGCGGCCCCGGCTGGGCCGCGGGACCCCCGGTCCGCGCGACGCCTCCCCTCGCCGCCACGGAAGGAGCGTCCGGATGAGCGACGTGGGACTCGACCGCCCCGGCACCCCGGGCAGCTCGGCTGCGTGGGACACGGAGTCCGAGGAGTGGCTGACGCGGGAGACGTCCATGGCGGGCGGGCGGGGGGCGGGCGAGCACAGGGCGGATGGCGGCACGGGGGGCGTTGGGGCATCGGGAACGTCGGGAACTTCGGAGCCGCGAGCCGTGGAGAGCCGCGAGAAGTCCGAGGAGTTCGGGGGTTCCGAGGAGTTCGGGGGTTCCGAGGAGTTCGGGGGTTCCGAGGAGTCCGGGGGTTCCGAGGAGTCCGGAGGTTCCGAGGAGTCCGGAGGTTCCGAGGAGTCCGGAGGTTCCGAGGAGTTCGGAGGATCCGGAGCGTCCAAGGCCTCCACGGCCTCCAAGGCGTCCGGAGAGTCCGAAAGGGGTGAGCCGGGCGTCGCCGACATACTCACCGGTGGGCCGGAGCCGCTCACCGATGAGGCTTCCGGGGGCGCCGCCGCGCACGCCCCTGAGTCCGCTGGGGGTGCCGCCGCACACACGCCCGTGACCTCGGGAGACACCCGCGCGCGCACCCCCGAGTCCTCAGGAGACGCCGGAGCGCACACCCCGGTGTCCTCGGAGGGCACTGGCGCACACACCCCCGACGCTTCCGAGGGCGCGGACTCGCATACCCCCTCGGCAGCCGCCCCCCGCGCCCCCGAGGCCTCCACCGGCCGCAAGCCCACCCCCGGCCCCGTCCGCCGTTCACCGGCCGACCCGGTGAAAGCCCTGATGCACCGTCACCGCGAGCTGTGCGACCGGGCCGTCGACCCCCTGGAGATCGCCGCGGGTCTCGAGGCGCACGGCGTCACCGACCGCACCGCCGTCCGCTTCCGGCACCGGGACGTCTTCTCCCTCGCCGAGGAGATGTACGCCCGCGTCCCGAGGGACGGCGAGACGCCCCCGCCCCCCACGGCGGAGCAGGCACCTCGTGCCCGTGCCGACTGGGCCCTGCTCACGCTCCTCCCCGGCGCCCTCTGCGCGGCCACGGTGGCCGGGATCCGCCTCACCGACGGCCAGTCCCGCCTGGTCGCCGCCCTGGTGGGCTTCCTGGCCGTGTCCATGGCCATGCGCGCGGCCCTGTCCCGCGGCCCCCTCGGCATCCCCGACCGCGCACCCACCACCGGCACCTCCACCTGGACGTACTGGCTCCTCACTTACGCAGCCCTAGGCGACGGACTCCTCACGGCGGCCGTGACCGGCGGTCCCGACGCCCTGCCCACCGGCGCCGCCGACGCCCCCTGGCCCATGGCCACGGCTCCCGTCCTCGCCCTGGCCCTGTCCTGCGCTCCGGCGGCCTGGTGCGCCCACCTGTTCGCGGCGCGCGCCCGCAGCAAACTGACCGTCAGCCGAGGCCTGGAGGACTTCGCGGCCTCCGTACGTCCTCTGCTGCTCGGCACGTTCGCCCTGTATCTGTGCGCCCTGACGGCTCTCTCGGCCCTGTCCGGCGCCGCCCTGGACGAACCGTCCGCGCACCCACAAGTCATCGCCCTGGGCGCCCTCCTCTTTCTCGCCCGCCTCCTCACCGTCCACGGCTTCACCCACGCCCCCGCGGTGGTGCTCATCGCCGCCGCGACAGCCCAGGCGACGACCCTGGCCGCGGCCTTCGCCTCCCGCCTGCCCGGCTGCGGCTTCCTGACCGCTCCGGTGGAAGCCCTCGTGGACCTCTGGGGCGTGGGCGGCATCCAGACCCTCTCCTGCGGGATCGGCGCCCTGGCCCTGCTGATCCACGGGATCCGCAGGCTGACCAGGGCATCGGCCCACGCCCAGCTGGAGGACCCGTGCTGACCCGGCCCCGAGCGACACACCCGCCGTAGACGCGACCACCCGCCCGCCGTGGGCGCAACCGCCCCGCTGAACCCGCACAGGCCGCCGCAGGCACCCCGGCCTTACCGCCGAAGCAATTCGCAAGCCCCTCCCGAAGGAGAACCCGCAATGACCACCTCCCGACCTGCCCCCAAGGCCCCGGGAGCAGCCCGATGAGAGTCCTGCTGATCGGAGCCAACGGCTACCTCGGCCGCTTCGTCGCCGACCGCCTGCTCGCCGACCCCGCCGTCCAGCTCACCGCGCTCGGCCGCGGCGACGACGCCGACGTCCGCTTCGACCTCGCGTCCGGCAGCCCCGGCGCCCTCACCCGCTTCCTCGACGCGGTCCACCCCGGGCGTCGTCGTCAACTGCGCCGGCGCCACCCGCGGCGGTGCCCGCGAACTCACCCGCCACAACACGGTCGCGGTCGCCACCGTCTGCGAGGCCATGCGGCGCAGCCGCTGCGCTGCCCGCCTGGTGCAGATCGGCTGCGGCGCGGAGTACGGCCCCAGCCAGCCCGGCTCCTCCACGGCCGAGGACGCCGTCCCCCGCCCCGGCGGCCCGTACGGCGTCAGCAAACTCGCCGCCACCGAACTGGTCCTCGGGTCGGGCCTGGACGCGGTCGTCCTGCGGGTCTTCTCACCGGCGGGCCCCGGCACTCCCGCGGGCTCCCCGCTCGGCCGTCTCGCCGAGGCCATGCGCCGCGCCATGCAGTCCGGCGACGGCGAACTGAAACTCGCCGGCCTCGGCGCCCAGCGCGACTTCGTCGACGTCCGCGACGTTGCCCGCGCCGTCCACGCGGCCTCGCTCTCCGCCGCACAGGGCGTCATCAACATCGGATCGGGCCGTGCCGTCCGCCTCCGCGACGCCGCCGCCGTCCTGGCCCGGGTCGCCGGATACGGCGGCGCCCTCCATGAACTCGACGGTCCCCCCGGCCAGCTGAGGGCGACCATCGGGCACCCCCGCTCCGAATCGGAGCACGCCGGACCCGTCGCGTACCCGTACCCCGACGGCTGCGGCAGCTGGCAGCAGGCCGACGTGCGCACCGCACGCGACCGGCTCGGCTGGCGCCCCCGGATCAACCTCGAAGAGTCCCTCGCCGACATCTGGATGGAGGCGGCATGCCGCATCTGACCAGCACGAAGACAAACACGCCGAGCACCGACCTGCGCGTCGGCTTCGGTGCCCCCGGCTTCGCCCATCCCTTGGTCGCCCCTGCCGAATGGGCCGAACTCACCCGTCCCGGCACCCCACTGGACTGGGCCGTCCTCAACGTCGCCGACGGACCCGGTGCCCGTCCCGACCCGCACTGCCTCGAAGCGGCCGGCCGGCTGCGCAACGCGGGCGTCCGCGTCCTCGGCCACCTCGACACCTCCGGGGTCCGCACCTGCGGCGAGCTGGTCCCCGAGGCGCACCGCTACGTCGACTGGTACCAGGCCGACGGCTTCTTCCTGGACCACTGCCCGGCCGAACACGCCGCGCTCCCCGAAGTCCGCCGCACCGTCACCGCGCTCCGCGCGATCCGTGACGATGCCCACATCGTCCTCGGCCACGGCACCCATCCCCACCCCGGTTATGCCGAGAACGCCGACCAGTTGGTCACCTTCTCCGGCCCCTGGAGCGACTACCGCTGGTCGCAGGTGGCCGAGTGGACCGCCGACTACCCGCCCGACCGCTTCTGCCACTTCGTCCACGGAGTGCCGGGCCCGCACCTCGAGGAGGCCCTGCGGATCGCGCGCTGGCAGGGTGCCTCGACGATCTGGTTCACCGACCGCACGGACCGCGGCGGCCGCGTCGACCCCTGGGAGACCATGCCCGGCTACTGGGACGAAATCGTCTCGCGGATCGGAACGGGTGTCTCGGAATGAAGAAGCCCATGGCAGTGTTACGGGGAGAACAACTGTAGTGATTGACCGACCAACGGAGTCCCCGTGTCGCTGCCACCCCTGGTCGAGCCCGCCTCCGAGCTCACCGTAGACGAGGTCCGCAGGTACTCCCGCCACCTGATCATCCCCGACGTCGGGATGGACGGGCAGAAGCGGCTGAAGAACGCCAAGGTGCTCTGTGTGGGCGCCGGCGGCCTGGGCTCGCCGGCGCTGATGTACCTGGCCGCGGCGGGCGTCGGCACGCTCGGCATCGTGGAGTTCGACGAGGTCGACGAGTCGAACCTGCAGCGCCAGATCATCCACAGCCAGGCCGACATCGGCCGCTCCAAGGCCGAGTCCGCGCGCGACTCGGTCCTCGGCATCAACCCGTACGTGAACGTGATCCTTCACGAAGAGCGGCTCGAGGCCGAGAACGTGATGGAGATCTTCAGCCAGTACGACCTGATCGTCGACGGAACCGACAACTTCGCGACCCGCTACCTGGTCAACGACGCGTGCGTGCTGCTGAACAAGCCGTACGTCTGGGGCTCGATCTACCGCTTCGACGGCCAGGCCTCCGTGTTCTGGTCCGAGCACGGCCCCTGCTACCGCTGCCTCTACCCGGAGCCCCCGCCCCCCGGCATGGTCCCCTCCTGCGCCGAGGGCGGCGTGCTGGGCGTGCTGTGCGCGTCCATCGGCTCCATCCAGGTCACCGAGGCGATCAAGGTCCTCACGGGCGTCGGCGAGCCGCTCGTCGGCCGCCTGATGATCTACGACGCCCTCGAGATGCAGTACCGCCAGGTCAAGGTCCGCAAGGACCCGGACTGCGCGGTCTGCGGCGAGAACCCGACCGTCACCGAGCTCATCGACTACGAGGCCTTCTGCGGCGTCGTCTCCGAGGAGGCCCAGGAGGCGGCCGCCGGTTCGACGATCACTCCGAAGCAGCTCAAGGAGTGGATCGACGACGGCGAGAACATCGAGATCATCGACGTCCGTGAGATCAACGAGTACGAGATCGTCTCGATCCCGGGCGCCAAGCTGATCCCGAAGAACGAGTTCCTCATGGGCACCGCCCTGGAGGGCCTCCCGCAGGACAAGAAGATCGTCCTGCACTGCAAGACGGGTGTCCGCAGTGCGGAAGTCCTCGCGGTCCTGAAGTCCGCGGGCTTCTCCGACGCCGTGCACGTCGGCGGCGGTGTGATCGGCTGGGTCAACCAGATCGAGCCGGACAAGCCGGTCTACTAGGCACATGTCTTCCCGGGAGGGGCTCGGCACCAGGTGTGCCGGGCCCCTTTCCGCTACTGGCGGCCGCAGACCTTGCCGTCCTTCGGCACCGTGCCCTTCAGCAGATACGCGTTCACCGTGGAGTTCACACAGTCGCTCCCGTTCCCGTACGCCCCGTGTCCCTCGCCTTTCCAGGTGAGCTCCACGCCGACCCCCTTGCCCAACTCGTCCGCCATCCTGCGGGCCCCCTCGTACGGGGTCGCCGGGTCGCCCGTGTTGCCGATCACCAGGACCGGTGCCGCACCGGGTGCGCTCACCTCCGGGGTCTCGTACTGCCCGGGCACCGGCCAGTCGTGGCACCAGCCGGCCGCGTCCCAGCCGAGGAAGGGGCCGAACACGGGCGAGATCCTCTCGAACTCGGGCAGCAGCTTCTTCGTCTCCGCGAGCGTGGGCCGCTGCTTGTCGTCCACGCACGATATGACTCGTTGTGACTGCGTCAGCAGGCCGTAACGGCCCGAGACATCCCGTTCGTTGTAGCCGTCGGCGAGCGCCAGCAGTTCGGAGCCGTCCCCCTGCTCGGCCGTGTCGAGAGCGCTGGTCAGCGAGGGCCAGCTGTCCTGGCGGTACAACGGCCAGACGATGCCGGTGAACGCCAGCACCTGCGTCAGCTTCCGCCCGGAATACGTGTCCAGCGGGTCCGCATCGATCCGCTCCAGCAGGTCCGCGATCTTCCGGGTGCCCTTCTCCGGGTCCTGTCCGGTGGATTCGAGGTAGTTGTCGAGGGCGCGCTGGAAGCCCTGGGCCTGGTTCTTGCGGTGGTCCACCAGGTCGGCGGTCGGATCGACGACCGCGTCCAGCACCAGCCGCCCGACATTCCCGGGGAACAGGTGGGCGTAGACGCCGCCGAGTTCGGTGCCGTACGAGATGCCGAAGTAGTGCAGCTCGCTGTCGCCGAGGACCTGGCGCATCAGGTCCATGTCCCGCGCGGTGTCGGTGGTCGAGACATGCGCCAGCAGTCTGCCCACGCCCTTCTCGCAGCCCTGGGCGAAGTCGGTGGCGTCGCGGAGGTACGCCCGTTCCTCGGCTGGGGTGTCCGGGGTGGCGTCCACCGCCTCTGCGGCCTGGGTCTCCTTGTCGCCACGGCAACGGACGCCTTCGCTGGCGCCGACCCCACGCGGGTCCCAGCTCACCAGGTCGTACCGCTCGCGCAGCAGGGAGACCGTGGCGGCGTACCCGGGCATTCCGGCGACGCCCGACGCGCCGGGGCCGCCGAAGTTGAACAGGAGCGAGCCGATGCGGTCGCCGCCGCGGGCCTTGGAGCGGATCAGCGCGAGGTCGATCGTCCCGCCGTCCGGCTTCGACCAGTCGAGCGGCACCTTCAACGTCGCGCATTGCCAGTCTCTGCCGGGTGGCGAGGAGTCCGCGGTGGCCTTGCAGCGCTCCCACTCGAGCTTCTGCGAGGTCAGCGCGGCGGGCAGCCCTTTCCCGCCCGTGGTGGTGGGCCTCGCGCTGCCCGACCGCTCGTCCTCCTCACCGCCGCCGGACGAGCCGCCGCTGCAGCCCGCTGCCAGCAGTGCGGCCGCGGCGGTCACAGCCGCCCACCGTACGAAACGCCCCATTCCAGTCCCCCTCCCAAACCGTCCGTGCCGAGCCACGAACGTCGGTCCGGCCATGGTAGGCCGATCACGTGACACCCGTCGGGGCCTGTGGATAACCCTCTGACCAGCGATTTCACTGGATGCTCGGAGGCTGCGGTGGCGCTAGGAGCAGACGGTCCCGGCTGTCGGCACCTTGCCGTTCAGGAGATAGCCGTCCACGGCATCCTGAACGCACTTGTTCTTGCTGTCGTACGCTCCGTGCCCCTGCCCCTTGTACGTCAGCTCGACCCCGACGCCCGCTCCGAGCGCCTCCGCCATCCTGCGCGCGCCCTCGTACGGGGTCGCCGGGTCCCCGGTGTTGCCCACGACCAGGATCGGTGCCGAGCCGGTGGCGCTCACGTCGGGATGGTCGGCGGCGCCCGCCACGGCCCAGTCGGTGCAGTTCACCATCGACCAGGCCATGAAGTCGCCGAACAGAGGGGACGCGGCGCGGAACTCGGGCAGCTTCCGCTCGACTTCGGCGGAGGTGTACCGGGACTTGTCGTCGGCGCAGTTGATGGAGATGTTGGCCGCGGCGATGTTGCTGTACTCGCCGTTCTCGCTGCGCCCGTTCAGCGAGTCGGACAGCAGCATCAGGATGCTCCCGTCACCGTCGTACGCCTGCTCCAGGCCCTCGGTGAGGTACTCCCAGAAGTCCTTCGAGTACAGCGCCTGCACGATGCCGTTGGTCGCGGCGGTCTGGGTCAGCACCCGCTGCCCGAGGCCGGGGATCGGCTTCTTGTCGAGCTCGGCCAGCAGAGCGGCGATGCGGTTCTTGACGTCCTGCGCGGTGTCGCCCACGGGGCAGTCCGTGGGCTGCGAGGTGCAGTCCTCGGCGAAGTTGTCGAGCGCGAGCTGGAATCCCTCGGCTTGTCCGAGCGAACCCTGTTCGCTGCTCTGCGTAGGGTCGACGACCGCGTCGAAGACCGCGCGCCCCACGTGCTTCGGGAACAGATGGGCGTAGACACCGCCGAGTTCCGTGCCGTACGAGATGCCGAAGTAGTACAGCTTGTCGTCGCCGAGGACCTGGCGCATCAGGTCCATGTCGCGGGCCGCGTCGGTCGTGCGCACATGCGGCAGCATCTTCCTGGAGTTCTCCTCGCAGGCCGCGTTGAACTCCTTGGTGTTGTCGAGCAGCGAGGCGCGCTCGGCCTCGTCGTCAGGGGTCCAGTCCTGCTCGAAGTACACGTCGAGCTGGGGGTCGTTCAGGCACTCCACGGGGACGCTGCGGCCGACCCCCCGGGGGTCGAAGCTCACCAGGTCGTAGCGGGTGCGCAGTTTCGCGTAGTCCGTGCCGAAGGCGGGGAGCGTGGTGACACCCGAGCCGCCGGGCCCGCCGAAGTTGAAGACGAGCGAGCCGATGCGCTTGTCCTCGGCGCCACTGGCCTTCGCCCGGATCAGGGCGAGGCCGATCGTGTCGCCCTTGGGCTTCGCCCAGTCGAGAGGGGCCTTGAGGGTGGTGCACTGCCACTCCTCGTCGCCCGGCAGCGGGGAAGGGGCGTCACCGCCGCCCTCGGCCCGGGAGGGTGCCGGGCAGTCCTTCCAACTCAGCTTCTGAGCCGACAGGTCCTCGTCCTGGGAGTCGTCGCCGCAGCCCGCCAGCACGGAGGTCAGCAGAAGGGCGGTGGCGGTCAGGGCGGCGGCGCGCAGTCGAAGGGGGTTCGGCATGACCCCATCCTGCGCTCGCGCGCGCGGGCACGCTCGGGGCGCGAGCCGTAAGAGGTAGCTGTCCCGGCTCGGCGGTACAGACTACAGCGCGCCCTTGCGGGACAGCTGGTTGAAGGCCAGCCAGCCCGGCAGCACCGGCAGCCACAGCGTCAGCAGACGGAACAGCAGGACGGCCGGGGCAGCGACTTCCTTGGGGAGCCCCACGGCGATCAGACCGACCGTCAAAGTGGCTTCCACGGCCCCCACACCACCCGGTGTCGGAGCCGCCGACCCGAGCGCGTTGCCGGCGAGGAAGACGACGGCGACGCTGGCGATGCTGAGCGACGTCCCCTCTTGGCCGAAGGCGCGGATCGAGGCGTCCAGGCACATCACGAAGCAGGCCGTCAGCAGCAGCATGCCGCCGATGCCGGTGACCAGCTTCTGCGGCCGCTGGAGCACGTCCAGCATGCGCGGCACGACACCCGCGAACAGCGACCTCACGCGCGTGACGACGAATTTCCTGAGGAACGGCACCGAGGTGACCACGAGCACGAGCACCGCCACCGTCAGCAGACCCGCGATGACCGTTCGGGACGGCGACAGCGACGGCGTCTTCTCGGTACCGGTCAGATAGCCGAAGGACAGCAGCATCAGGATGTGGCAGCCGAGCCCGAACAACTGCGAGGCGCCGACACTCGCCACCGCGAGCCCCGGCCGCACCCCCTGGCGTTGCAGGAAGCGCGTGTTGAGAGCCACACCGCCGACCGCGGCCGGCGCGACGATCTTCACGAACGAACCGGCGACCTGGGCCGCGACCGTCCGCAGGAACCCCACCCGCTCGGGCACGAAGCCCAGCAGCGCCATGGCCGCGGCGAAGTAGCTGCACGCCGAGAACAGCACGGCAGCCGCGACCCAGCCCCACTCGGCGTTGGCGACGAGCGGCCCGAACTCGATGTGGGTGAGCTGCGTCAGCAGGAAGTACGCGCCGATGGCACCCGCGATGAAGCTGATCAGAGTTCGCGGCTTCACCCGCTCCAGGCGGGCCGGTTCGACCGGTGCCTGTGGCCTGATCAGCAGCACCTGGTGGCGGATCTGCGTCAGCAGGTCCTCCTCGCGCGCCTCCTCGATGGCCTCGTCGATGGCCCGCTTCTCGGCCCGCGCCTCCGCCTTGACGGTCTTCTTGTCGGGCTTCTCGAGTACGGGTCTGGCGTCCTCCGGCGTCTCCTCCAAATGGGCCTGCTTGGCCTGCTGGGCCGCGTCCAGGACCGCCTCACGCTCGCGCTGGGCCCGTTCCCGGGCCAGTCTGCGCAGCGTCGCGCGCGTGGAGCGCGTCAGCGCGATGGGCTGCAGCATCGGCAGACAGTCGGCCACGGCGTCCGGGCCGAGGATGCTGACCGCCGAGGCCACCGCGCGCTCCGCGCCGGCCAGCAGTCCCAGGGTCGTCACCAGCTGGGCGACGTCCATGCGCAGCAGCAGGGTGCTGGCCGCGATCTCGCCGCCACGAAGATCGGTGAGGATCACCGCACCGGAACGATCCACCAAGATCGCGTCACCCGCGAGCCTGCGGTGCGCGATACGCCGCGACTGCAGCGCCTGCACCTGACGCCAGGTGTTGCGCAGCAGTTCGTCGGTGATCTCCTCCTCGGCCAGTGACTCGAGCGTGCGCCCGCCGGTGTGCTCGTAGACCAGCATCACGGCGTCGGGGCCGAGCTCGGAGGTGGCGATCAGCTTGGGCGCGTTGGCACCGGCCGCGATGGCCGCATAGGCGAGCAGCGCCTCCTGCTCCAGCGCCTGCCTGAGCGACTGGAGGCTGCTGCGGGTGGCGAAGCCGCGCAGCGTGAGATTGCGCCACACGCGGTAGAAGAAGCCCTGCGCCTGCTGCTCCCGGTCGACCACCGTCACATCCAGCGGGGGGCCGTCCTCCAGGGTGACGAAGTAGCGCCGGCCGCGGTCGCTGTTCTCCGCGGTCTCCGAGGCCTCCTCGCGGGCCGCGCTGACCGGGTGGAAGCCGACGGTCCTGAGGCCCGCGATCAGCGTCCGCCCGGTGGGCCGGACATTGGGCGAGCCGACCGCGTACAGCGTCCCGTAGGCGACCGTCCAGCCGATCAGCACCGTCAGGATGATCGAGAACGGTGTGGTGTAGCCGGTGACGAGCATCGAGAACGCGTCGAGCATCAGCACGATCCACAGCACCGACCGCCAGCGCGGCCTGCGGGACATGCCGACGGCCGTCATATAGGCGATGACGGGCGCCAGATAACCGTGCACCGGGTCGGTGAGGGCATGGATGTCGCCGGGGGAAGGCTGGGTGAGCGCCTCCTGGATCGAGCCCGGGGCGGCCTTGGCGACCCACAGGTCGGTGGCGAGAGTCACACCGTGGGCGAGGACCGCGGCGAGCACGCCGTCGGCGATCCGCAGTCCGTCGCGCTTGATCAGCCGTTCGATCGCGAAGGCGACCGGGACGAGGAGGATCGCGATGCTGGAGGCGAGACCGGCGATCTTGATGAGCAGGTCGGGCGCCTGCCCGGTGCCCTTGTTGATGTCCTGTTCGAGGCCGGAGGTGGTGCCGTGCGCGAACGCGGCGATCGCGAGCAGCACGACGACGGCCAGCACACCGACCAGCAGTCGCATGAGGTCGGAGGGCCGGTGCACGCGCGCGGGAAGCAACGGTTCGTCGCTCTCGACCTCGTCGACGTGCACCTCCTCGACGCAGTCGTCGGTGTCCTTGCCGTCCGTGTCGGCGGTGTCGGGGCGCGACGAAGCGTCAGAGGTGCTCTCGGCGTCCTCCGGGTGCACACCCTGTGGCTTCATCGTCTCTTCTTGATCTCGTATCACCAGTCACCGCCCGCACGATGGTGGCATGCCCCACCGACACACGGGGGCGTCAGGGTGCACATGCGGGGGCGCACAGTCTGCCGGAAGCGCTGTCCCTGGGCGAGGGATACGCACCGTCGCGAGCCCGTCACATTGTCGGTGGGGTGGGGCAGGATGGGGCGGATGAGCGAGCAGAGCCTTCCTCGGGACGCCCACCCGGAGTACGCGGACACCCTGCCGGAGTACGCCGAGCGGGTCCTCGACGTCGCCGAACGCATTCCGCCCGGGCGCGTCATGACGTACGGCGACGTCGCCGAGTGGCTGGAGGAGGGCGGCCCCCGGCAGGTGGGCCGGGTCATGGCCCTGTACGGCGGAGCCGTGCCGTGGTGGCGTGTCGTCCGCTCGGACGGCGTCCTGCTTCCCGGGCACGAACTGCGGGCCCTCGGCCACTACCGCGCCGAGGGCACGCCCCTGAAGGAGGCGAGCAGGGCCGCCGAGAACCATCTGCCACGCCTCGACATGAGACGAGCGCGCTGGGACGGCGGCGATCGTGCGGAGGGTCACACCTGACAGCTTCCGCCATCCCGCGGGCCCCGGGACACCCTGAGGCCCGTACGGGGGAAACAGGGCACGTCCGTGGCATGCCGTACGTTCGTGGGGTGAGGGACGTACGTGTCGCGTGGGCCGCATGGGTCCCGCGGGAAGAAGCGGAAGTCCTGCTTCCGCACTCGGCGTCGGCGTAGCGTCGCCTGCACGCGTCCCCCTCACCCCCCGTCCACCGCCCTCCACGCGCGGCGGGCCGCCCAACAGCACACCCACCAGGACCGGCGAACCACGTGAGCTCCTCTTCCTCCACCAGGCGTCTGTCGCACTCCCCGGTGCGACAGGGGACCCGTGGCGCTTACCGACTGGTGCGTACCCCGCCGGCCCGGGTGGATCCCCCTCGTCTGGACGCCGCGCAGCGCGCCGTGGTTGAGTACGGAAGCGGCCCTTTGCTCGTTCTTGCAGGTCCGGGCACCGGGAAGACGACCACGCTCGTCGAGTCGGTGGCCTCACGAATCGCTCGTGGAGGGGACCCCGCGCGCGTGCTCGTGCTGACGTTCAGCCGCAAGGCGGCCGTCGAGCTGCGCGACCGCATGGCGCTGCGCATAGGAGCGGCGCGCGCGCCGCAGGCGACCACCTTCCACTCGTTCTGCTACGCCCTGGTCCGCGCCCACCAGGACAGCGACCTGTTCGTGGAACCGCTGCGGCTGCTGTCGGGACCCGAGCAGGACGTGGCAGTACGCGAACTGCTCGCCGGTCAGCCCGACCTGGAGCGGCTCGGCCTCGCGCACGTGCGCTGGCCGGACGAACTGCGCGCCTGTCTGACCACCCGCGGCTTCGCCGACGAAGTCCGCGCGGTCCTCGCCCGCAGCCGCGAACTGGGCCTCGGACCGGGCGCCCTGGACGCCTTCGCCCGCCGCATCGGCCGCCCCGACTGGCGGGCCGCGGCCGCTTTCCTCGCCGAGTACCTCGACGTCCTCGACCTGCAGGGCGTCCTCGACTACGCCGAACTCGTCCACCGCGCGGTGCTCCTCGCTCGCCGCCCCGAGGTCGCCGAGCGACTCGCCGCCCAGTACGACGCCGTGTTCGTCGACGAATACCAGGACACCGACCCGGCCCAGGTACGGCTGCTGCAGGTGCTCGCCGGGGGTGGCCGCACCCTCGTCGCCTTCGGCGATCCCGACCAGTCGATCTACGCGTTCCGAGGCGCGGACGTCAACGGCATCCTCGACTTCCCGTACGCCTTCCCGCGCGCGGACGGCCGGACGGCCCCCGTCGAGGTCCTGCGCACCTCCCGCCGCTCCGGGGCCGCCCTGCTGGCCGCGACCCGCCTGGTGACCCAGCGCATGCCGCTGACCCGGCTGCCGGCGGAGAAGGTCCGCGCCCACCGCGAGCTCGCCCCGGTCCGGGACGGGGGACGCGTGGAGGTGTACACATACCCGACGTCCGGCACCGAACTGGACAACATCGCGGACATCCTGCGCCGGGCGCATCTGGAGGACGGCGTCCCTTGGGGCGAGATGGCGGTGCTGGTGCGCGCGGGATCCCGCACCATTCCGACGGTCCGGCGCGCTCTCACAGCGGCCGGAGTCCCCCTCGACATCGACGGCGACGACCTGGCCCTGCGACACGAACCGGCGGTGGCGCCGCTGCTGACGGCGCTGCGGGCAGTGGCCACGGCGGAGGCGGCGGAGGGCGTCGTACGGCTTGAGGAGGGCGACGCTTCCGGCGAGGCGCGGTCGGTGCCCGAGGAGGCGGCGCGGCAGGACTCGGCCGGTGAGCCGCGGTCGGTGTCAAGCGAGGAGCCGCAGCAGGACTCGGCCGACGAGTCGCAGTCGGTGTCCGACGACGAGTCGCAGTCGGTGTCCGACGATGAGCCGCAGCAGGACTCGGCCGACGAGCCGCAGTCGGTGTCCGACGACGAGCCGCAGTCGGTGTCCGACGACGAGCCGCAGTCCGTGTCAGACGATGAGCCGCAGCAGGACTCGGCCGACGAGCCGCAGCCCCCCTCCGCGGAACCGCCGTCGGACACCTCGTGGCTCGACACCGAGACCGCCCTCACCCTGCTCGCCTCCCCCCTCGCCGGGATGGACGCCGCCGACCTTCGCCGCCTCGGGCGTGCCCTGCGGGACGAGGAGCGGGCCGCGGGCAACGCCCTGCCGCCGCCGTCCGACGTGCTGCTCGCGCGGGCGCTCGCCGAGCCCGAACGGCTGGCCGTGCACGACCCCGCGTACGCGCGCGGAGCCCAGCGGCTCGGCGCGCTGCTCGGCAAGGCCCGCGAGCGCCTCGCGAACGGCGGCAGCGCCGAGGAGGCGCTGTGGGACCTGTGGGAGGGCACACCGTGGCCCGGGCGCCTCGAGCGGGCCGCGCGGCGCGGCGGCGCCGCGGGGCGCAACGCCGACCGTGATCTCGACGCCGTGTGCGCGCTGTTCGCGACCGCCGCGCGCGCGGAGGAGCGCACCGGAGGCCGCGGCGCCCTGAACTTCCTGGAGGAGATCGACGCCGAGGACATCGCCGCCGACACCCTCACCCGGCGTGCCGTACGCCCCGACGCCGTCCGTCTGATGACCGCGCACCGGTCCAAGGGGCTGGAGTGGCGCCTGGTCGTCGTCGCGGGCGTCCAGGAGGGACTGTGGCCGGACCTGCGCCGCCGCGGCTCCCTCCTGGAGGCCGACCGCATCGGCCGCGACGGACTCGCCGAACCGCTCACCCCCGGCGCCCTGCTGGCCGAGGAGCGCCGCCTGTTCTACGTGGCCGCCACGCGTGCGCGTGAGCGACTCGTGGTCACGGCGGTGAAGGCACCGGCGGACGACGGCGACCAGCCCTCCCGTTTCCTGACCGAACTCGGCGTCGAACCCAAAGACGTGACGGGGCGTCCCCGCCGCCCGCTGTCCGTCGCCGCCCTGGTCGCCGAACTCCGCGCCACCACCGTCGACCCACGCGTCTCCGACACCCTGAGGGAGGCCGCCGCCCGCCGACTGGCCCGGCTCGCCGCCCTCGCCGACGAGGACGGCCGCCCGCTCGTCCCCTCCGCCCATCCCTATCGCTGGTGGGGGATGTTCGAGCCGACCGAGTCCAAGGTGCCGCTGCGCAACCGCGACGAGCCCGTCGTGCTCTCCGGCAGCGCCCTCGACCAGCTCGCCAACACCTGCGCCCTCCAGTGGTTCCTGGGCCGCGAGGTGAAGGCCGACGCGCCCGCGACGGTCGCCCAGGGCTTCGGCAACGTCGTGCACGTCCTCGCCGACGAGGTCGCCTCCGGACACACCCCCGCCGACCTCGACGTCCTCATGGAGCGTCTCGACTCCGTGTGGAACGCGCTCGCCTTCGACGCGCCCTGGAAGTCGGCGCAGGAGAAGGAGAACGCGCGCGTGGCGCTCGAACGCTTCCTGAAGTGGCACGTCATGGACCGCACCGGTCGCACGCCGGTGACCAGCGAGCACGACTTCGACGTCACCCTGGAGGCGGGCGAGGTCGAGGTCCGCATCCGCGGCCAGATGGACCGTGTGGAGGCCGACGGCGAGGGCCGCGCGTATGTCGTCGACTTCAAGACCGGCAAGCAGCCGGTGAGTTCCGCCGAGGTCGAACGCCACCCCCAGCTCGCCGTCTACCAGCTCGCCGTCCGCGAGGGCGCCGTCGACGAGGCCTTCGACGGCGTACGGCCGGAGCCGGGCGGCGCCGAGCTCGTCCAGCTGCGCCAGGGCGCACCCAAGCGGGACGGCGGCGAGACCCTCCCCAAGGTGCAGGCGCAGGAACCGCTGGAGGGGGAGTGGGTCGGAGATCTGCTCGCCACGGCTGCGGGGAAGGTCCTCGACGAACGGTTCACACCGAACGCGGGGCAGCACTGCTCCCATTGCGCCTTCCGGGCCTCGTGCAGCGCTCAACCGGAAGGACGGCAGATCGTGGAGTGAGTCGGGCACGCCGGTGTGATCAGTCGCACCACGTGTGCTGACCTGCGCTTCTTCCGGCCCGTAGGGGTGATTCGTCCTCCGTTGTCAGTGCGCGCCGCTAGCCTCTGCGACATGCCCGCTCGTATCACCGATCCCGATCAGCTCAAGGAGCTCCTCGGCATCCCGTTCACCCCGGAGCAGACGGCCTGCATCACCGCGCCGCCCGCCCCGCAGGTGATCGTGGCCGGAGCCGGCTCGGGCAAGACGACGGTGATGGCGGCGCGCGTGGTCTGGCTGGTCGGCACCGGCCAGGTCGCCCCCGAACAGGTCCTCGGCCTCACCTTCACCAACAAGGCCGCCGGAGAACTCGCCGAGCGCGTCCGCAAGGCGCTCATCAAGGCGGGCGTCACCGACCCCGACATCATCGATCCGGACAACCCGCCGGGCGAACCCGTGATCTCCACCTACCACGCCTTCGCGGGCCGCCTGCTGACCGACCACGGCCTGCGCATCGGGCTCGAACCCACCTCCAGGCTGCTCGCCGACGCCACCCGCTACCAGCTCGCCGCGCGCGTACTGCGCGAGGCCCCCGGCCCCTACCCGGCACTGACCCGCTCCTTCGCCGACCTCGTCAGCGACCTCCTCACCCTCGACGCAGAACTCGCCGAGCACCTCGTACACCCCGAGCGCCTGCGCGCGTACGACGCCGAACTGCTGCGCGCCCTGCAAGGCGCCAAGCTCACCAACGACGCTCTGCGCAAAGTCCCCGAGACGGCTGCCGCCCGCCGTGAACTCGCCGAGCTGGTCGCCCGCTACCGCGCCGCCAAACGCGAACGCGACCTGCTCGACTTCGGCGACCAGATCGCCCTGTCCGCACGCCTCGCGGGGGCCCCGGAGGTGGGCCGCATCCTGCGCGACGAGTTCAAGGTGGTGCTGCTCGACGAGTACCAGGACACCTCGGTCGCCCAGCGGGTCCTGCTGGCAGGCCTGTTCGGCGGCGGCACCGGCCATCCGGTCACCGCCGTCGGCGACCCCTGCCAGGCCATCTACGGCTGGCGCGGCGCCTCCGTCGCCAACCTCGACGACTTCCCCGAGCACTTCGCCCATCCCGACGGCCGGCCCGCCACGCGTCAGGCGCTCAGCGAGAACCGCCGCAGCGGCGGCCGGCTCCTCGATCTCGCCAACGGCCTCGCCGAGCCGCTGCGCGCCATGCACGCGGGCGTGGAGGCCCTCCGCCCCGCCCCCGGCGCCGAGCGCGACGGCATGGTGCGCTGCGCCCTCCTGCCCACCCACGCCGAGGAGATCGACTGGCTAGGGGACTCGATCGCCCATCTCGTACGGACCGGGAAGGAGCCCGGTGAGATCGCCGTCCTGTGCCGCACGGCGACCGACTTCGCCGAGATCCAGCGCGCCCTCGTCGAACGGGACGTCCCCGTGGAGGTGGTGGGACTCTCGGGCCTGCTGCACCTGCCCGAGGTCGCCGACCTGGTCGCCGTCTGCGAGGTCCTCCAGGACCCCGGTGCCAACGCCGCCCTGGTCCGCCTGCTGACCGGCCCGCGCTGGCGCATCGGCCCGCGCGACCTCGCCCTCCTCGGCCGGCGTGCCCGGCGGCTCGTGTCGCACGCGCGCGCGGACGGCGACGACGACCCCGACCGCCGGCTCGCCGAGGCCGTCGAGGGGGTCGACCCCGCCGAGGTGATATCGCTCGCCGACGCCCTGGAAACCTTCCTGGAGACGCCCCTCTACAGCGACGACGAGGACGACGACGGGCTGCCCTTCTCGCCGGACGCGCGCGTGCGGTTCGCGCGCCTGGCCGCCGAACTGCGCGACCTCCGCCGCTCGCTCGCCGATCCCCTGATGGACGTCCTGCACCGCGTCCTGGCCGTCACCGGCCTGGAGGTCGAACTGTCGGCTTCCCCGCACGCGTTGGCCGCCCGCCGCCGCGAGACCCTGTCCAACTTCCTCGACATCGCCGCCTCGTTCGCGGCCGGCGACAACGAGGCGACCCTCCTCGCCTTCCTCGGCTTCCTGCGCACCGCCGCCCAGTACGAGAAGGGCCTCGACAACGCCCTGCCCGGCGGCGAGAACACCGTCAAGGTGCTCACCGCGCACAAGTCCAAGGGCCTGGAGTGGGATGTCGTCGCTGTCCCCGGCCTGGTCACCGGGACCTTCCCGAGCACCCAGGGCCGTGAGAAGTGGACCGCCCAGGGCAAGGTGCTGCCACACGCGCTGCGTGGCGACACCGACACCCTGCCCGACGTCGACTCCTGGGACTCACGCGGCATGAAGGCCTTCCACGAGGCCATGAAGGACCACCAGCACACCGAGGAACTCCGCCTCGGCTACGTCACCTTCACCCGCCCCCGCTCCCTCCTCCTCGGCTCCGGCCACTGGTGGGGACCGACACAGAAGAAGCCCCGAGGACCGTCCGACTTCCTCAAGGCCCTGTCCGACCACTGCACGGCCGGCCACGGCGAGATCGAGGCCTGGGCCGACGAACCCGCCGAGGATGCGGAGAACCCGGCCCTGCACGGACAGAGCGCCGACCAGGTCTGGCCACTGCCCCTCGACGACACCGCCCTCGCGCGCCGCCGCGCCGCCGCCGAGACGGTGCTGGCCCATCTGGAGAACCTCGCCTCCCACCCGGACGGCCATCCCGCGGTCGCTCACGACCCGGACACCTACGACGACCCGGACTGGCCCCCGCCACCGGATGACGGGGAGCCGGACTTCGACGACCGGGACTTCGCGGACCGGGACTTCGCAGAACCGGACCTGGAAGACTTCACGGACGCCGAGGACGAGCCCCTCCCGGAGGACCCCGCCGACTGGGACACCTGGACGACGATCCGCGCGGCCGTCCCGCACCAGGCCACGGCCCCGGACGGCGACGAGCCCCCCGGCCCCGGCGAGGGCCCGCGCAGCCATCCCGAGGAGCGTGAGCCTCAAGAGCCGCGCGCCCACGCTCCGGAGCGCCCGCCCAAGCGTCCACGCGCCCAGCAGACTCCCACGCACCCCCGGCTCACCCCCGAGGAAGCCCGCACCATCGCCTCCTGGGACCGCGATCTCGACGCCCTGGCCGGGGAGCTCCTGCGCACACGGCAAGCCGTCACCGACGTGCCCCTGCCCGCGTCACTCACCGCGTCCCAGGTCCTGCGTCTGGCCGGCGACCCGGACGGGCTCGCACAGGAGCTCGCGCGCCCCATGCCGCGCCCCCCGCAACCCGCCGCCCGCCAGGGCACCCGGTTCCACGCCTGGGTCGAAGCCCGCTTCGAAGCCCTGACCCTGCCCATGCTGGAGCCGGACGACCTGCCCGGCAGCGACGCCGAGATCGCCGACGAACGCGACCTGGAAGCCCTCAAGGACGCCTTCGAGCGCAGCGAGTACGCCCACCGCACCCCCTACCGGATCGAGACGCCCTTCCAGCTCGCCCTCGCGGGCCGCGTGATCCGGGGCCGTATCGACGCCGTCTACCGACACAGCCACGGGGACACGACGACGTACGAGATCGTCGACTGGAAGACCGGCCGCACCCGCACCGCCGACCCCCTCCAGCTCGCCGTGTACCGGTTGGCCTGGGCCGAGCGGCAGGGCGTCCCTGTGGAATCGGTCACGGCCGCGTTCCTCTACGTCCGTACCGGAGACGTCGTACGCCCCAAGGACCTGCCCGGCCGGGCAGCACTGGAGCGGCTGCTCACCCAGGGACCGGGAGGGCAGTCGAACGGTTCCGCGCGAGCACACTGTGAGGAACCGCCCACCGAGGATGTCGGTGCGGGCCGATAGGCTCATGACCATGAGCCAACCCGTTGACAGTGCCGTCAGCGCCGTCCGTACGTACATCGAGCAGCACCGCGCCGCCTTCCTCGACGACCTCGCCGAATGGCTGCGCATCCCGTCCGTCTCGGCGCAGCCCGACCACGGCCCCGATGTACGCCGCAGTGCCGACTGGCTCGCTGCCAAGCTCAAGGAGACCGGGTTCCCCACGGCCGAGGTCTGGGAGACCCCGGGCGCGCCCGCCGTCTTCGCCGAGTGGCCCGCCGAGGACCCGACGGCGCCCACGGTCCTCGTCTACGGCCACCACGACGTACAGCCCGCCGCCCGCGAGGACGGCTGGAACAGCGACCCGTTCGAGCCGGTCGTCCGCGACAACCGCCTCTACGCGCGCGGGGCCGCCGACGACAAGGGCCAGGTCCTCTTCCACGCCCTCGGCGTCCGCGCCCACCTCGCCGCCACCGGCCGCACCGCCCCCGCGGTGAACCTGAAGCTGCTGATCGAGGGCGAGGAGGAGTCCGGCTCACCCCACTTCCGTGCCCTCGTCGAGGAGCACACGCACCGGCTCGCCGCCGACGCCGTGATCGTCTCCGACACCAGCATGTGGGATGAGAACACCCCCACCGTGTGCACCGGCATGCGCGGCCTCGCCGAGTGCGAGATCCGGCTGTACGGCCCCGACCAGGACATCCACTCGGGCGCCTTCGGCGGCGCTGTGCCCAACCCGGCCACGGCGGTCGCCCGTCTGGTCGCCGCCCTGCACGACGAGCACGCACGCGTGACCGTCCCCGGCTTCTACGACGGCATCGTCGAACTGACCGGTCGTGAGCGTGAACTCTTCGCCGAGCTGCCCTTCGACGAGGAGCAGTGGCTGCACACGGCCAAGTCGCACGCCACCCACGGCGAGTCAGGACACACCACCCTGGAGCGGATCTGGACCCGTCCCACCGCCGAGGTCAACGGCATCGGCGGCGGCTACCAGGGGCCCGGGAGCAAGACGATCATCCCGTCGTCGGCCATGGTGAAGCTGTCGTTCCGTCTGGTCGCCGGCCAGGACCCCGATCACATCGAGAAGGCCGTCCGCACCTGGGCCACCGAGCAGGTGCCGGCCGGGATCCGGCACGAGATCACCTTCTCGCCCGCCACGCGCCCGTGCCTGACCCCGCTCGACCACCCTGCGCTGCAGTCCGTGGTCCGCGCCCTGAGTCGCGCCTTCGAGAGCTCGGTCCGCTTCACCCGCGAGGGTGGCTCCGGCCCCGCCGCCGACCTCCAGGACGTCCTCGGCGCACCCGTGCTGTTCCTCGGCATCTCCGTCCCCTCCGACGGCTGGCACGCGCCGAACGAGAAAGTCGAGCTCGAACTGCTGCTCAAGGGCGTCGAGGCCTCCGCCTACCTGTGGGGTGATCTCGCCGAGCACTGGAGCCACGCGCCCTGACTGTCCCGCGCCCGTCGGCCCGGCAGCGCATGGGGCACCCTGAAAGGGCCGCCCCGTACCGCGAAGCCCCGCCGGACCCGGTCGCCCTCCGACGTACGTCCCGCCGAACCGTTCGCCGAAACAATCCGCTGCACCGGGGGAGTTGGAAGCACCCGTGACCACCTGGACCGACCACACCGCCGACCGTCCCGTCTCGCTCACCGCCCCCAGCGGCATCGACCGCGCCGCGCACCACCGGCTCGACGAGGCCTGGCTCGCGGCAGCGTGGAGCCACCCCACAACCCGCTGCTTCGTGGTGTCCGGCGGTCAGGTCCTGATCGACGAGACGGCTGACGGCCGTACCGAACTCGTCATGACCCCGTCCTTCGAGGCCCCGCTCACCGAGGCGCACCGCTACTTCCTCGGCATCGACGAGGAAGGCGTGCGCTACTTCGCCCTCCAGAAGGACGCCCTGCCGGGCCGCATCGACCAGTCCGCGCGTGCGGCCGGTCTGCGCGAGGCCGGCCTGCTGCTGTCCGCGCGCGAGGCGGGCCTGATGGTGCACGCGGTCGGCCTGGAGAACTGGCAGCGGACCCACCGCTTCTGCTCCCGCTGCGGCGAGCGCACCGTCATCGCCGCGGCCGGCCACATCCGCCGCTGCCAGGCCTGCGGAGCCGAGCACTACCCGCGCACCGACCCTGCCGTGATCATGGCCGTGACGGACGACGAGGACCGCATCCTGCTCGGCCGCCAGGTGCACTGGCCGGAGGGCCGCTTCTCGACCCTCGCCGGATTCGTCGAGCCGGGCGAGTCCATCGAGCAGTCGGTGCGCCGCGAGGTCTTCGAAGAGGCCGGGATCACCGTCGGCCCGGTCGAGTACGTGGCCAGCCAGCCCTGGCCGTTCCCCTCCAGCCTCATGCTCGGCTTCATGGCCCGTGCCACCTCCACCGAGATCAATGTCGACGGGGACGAGATCCATGAGGCCCGCTGGTTCTCCCGCGACGAACTGGGCGCCGCCTTCGAGACCGGAGAGGTCCTCCCGCCGTACGGCATCTCGATCGCGGCCCGTCTGATCGAGCTCTGGTACGGCAAGCCGCTGCCGACGAGGAGTTTCGTCTGAGAGGACGGGCGTGCCCGACCCGTACTGGAACCACAACGTCCACTACCACCGACTGGTGCTCGACGCCGTACCGGACGGCTGTCGCGAGGCCCTGGACGTGGGGTGCGGTGACGGGCTGCTCGCCCGCAAGCTGGCCGGGAAGGCCGCGTTCGTCACGGGCGTGGACCGCTCACCGGAGATGATCCGGCAGGCGCGCGCGACCGCCTCCGGGAACATCACGTTCCTGGAGGCGGACTACCTGGACGGCGCCGCCCTGCCCGAGGGCAAGTACGACTTCATCAGCGCGGTCGCCGTGCTGCACCACGCGCCCTTCGAGGACGCGGTCGAGGGCCTGGTCCGGCTGCTGGCCCCCGGCGGACGGCTGGTGATCGTCGGGATGGCGTACAACAGAACGGCGCTGGACTGGGTGATCAGCGGCTGTGGCGTACCCGTGTCGCTGCTCCTCAGACGGCGACGGGGCGGCAAGCGGGCGCCGGCCGGCATGCCCATGGAGGACTCGACCTTGAACTGGGGCGAGGCCCGCAGGGCTGCCCGCCGCCTTCTGCCCGGCTGCCGCTACCGGCGCCGACTGCTGTGGCGCTACACGGCGGTGTGGGACAAACCACAAAAAGGCGGTTCCTGAGCTGCCTCAGGAACCGCCGATCTCCCACAGTGTTACGCGCCGACCTTCTGCTTCACCTGCGCCAGCGACGGGTTCGTCAGCGTCGAGCCGTCGGCGAAGAGCACGGTCGGAACCGTCTGATTCCCGCCGTTCGCCTTCTCCACGAAAGCCGCGGACGCCGGGTCCTGCTCGATGTTGATCTCGGTGTACGCGATGCCTTCGCGGTCCAGCTGCTTCTTCAGCCGCTGGCAGTAACCGCACCAAGTGGTGCTGTACATCGTCACAGTGCCCTGCATGTCTCGCGCGCTCCTTCGGTGGCTCGGGGGAAGAGCTCGTCCGTTGAGGGAACGTATGCGACCGGTGCGCCATTCCCGGCCCGCGGGTCCCCGGCCAGGTGACACCTGCCGCATTAGTACGACTGCGGCTACCTGCCTGTGGACAACCGGCTCACCCGTCACCGCCGACCTGGCAGCATGGCCGTGTGACAGCAGCAACGCACTCCACGCTCTTCCCGCGCACACCGGACTCGGCCGACGCGGTGCTCGAAGGGCTTGATCCCGAGCAGCGCGAGGTGGCCACCGCCCTGCACGGGCCGGTGTGCGTGCTGGCGGGCGCCGGTACCGGCAAGACCCGGGCGATCACCCACCGCATCGCCTACGGGGTGCGGGCCGGAATCCTCCAGCCCTCCAGCGTGCTCGCCGTCACCTTCACCAACCGCGCCGCCGGAGAGATGCGGGGGCGACTGCGCCAGCTCGGCGCCGCGGGCGTCCAGGCGCGTACGTTCCACTCGGCGGCCCTGCGCCAGCTCCAGTACTTCTGGCCGAAAGCCGTCGGTGGGTCCATGCCCCGGCTCGTCGACCGCAAGATCCAGCTCGTCGCCGACGCGGCCGCCGCCTGCCGCATCCGCCTCGACCGGGGCGAGCTGAGGGACGTCACCGGCGAGATCGAATGGTCCAAGGTCACCCAGACCGTTCCGTCCGACTACGCCCTCGCGGCAGCGAAGGCCGGCCGCGAGACCCCGCGCGCCGCGGCCGAGATCGCACAGCTCTACTCCGCCTACGAGGACCTCAAGCGCGATCGCGCCGTCATCGACTTCGAGGACGTCCTGCTGCTGACCGTCGCCATCCTCCAGGACCGGCACGACATCGCCGAACAGGTCCGTTCCCAGTACCAGCACTTCGTCGTCGACGAGTACCAGGACGTCAGCCCCCTTCAGCAGCGCCTGCTCGATCTGTGGCTCGGGCGCCGCGACAGCCTGTGCGTCGTCGGCGACGCCAGCCAGACGATCTACTCCTTCACTGGCGCAACTCCCGACCATCTCCTCGACTTCCGTGTCCGCCACCCCGGCGCCACCGTCGTCAAGCTGGTCCGCGACTACCGCTCCACGCCCCAGGTCGTCCATCTCGCCAACGGCCTGCTCGCCCAGGCCCGCGGCCGCGCCGCCGACCACCGGCTGGAACTGATCTCCCAGCGCCGGGCCGGCCCCGAGCCCGTCTACACCGAGTACACCGACGAGCCCGCCGAGGCCGAGGGAGCCGCCCGCCGCATCCGGGAGCTCATGGACGCGGGCGTCCGGGCCAGCGAGATCGCCATCCTGTTTCGCACCAACTCGCAGTCCGAGACCTATGAGCAGGCCCTCGCCGACGCCGGAGTGCCCTACCAGCTGCGCGGCGCCGAGCGGTTCTTCGACCGTCCCGAGGTTCGCAGGGCCATCGTCAACCTCCGGGGTGCGGCCCGCTTCGGCGGCAACGACTCGCGGTTGGACGACGCCGTCGACCTGCCCTCGCAGGTGCGTGCCGTCTTGTCGGGCGAGGGCTGGACCACCGTGCCGCCGGCCGGCTCCGGGGCCGTCAGGGAGCGCTGGGAATCGCTGGCCGCCCTGGTGAACCTCGCCCAGGACTTCGCCGCCGCGGGAGCCGGCGCCACTCTGAACGACCTCGTGGCCGAACTCGACGAGCGGGCCACTGCCCAGCACGCCCCGACCGTCGAGGGCGTCACCCTCGCCTCCCTGCACTCGGCCAAGGGTCTGGAGTGGGACGCCGTGTTCCTGGTCGGTGTCGCCGAGGGCATGATGCCGATCAGCTACGCGAAGACGGACGAGCAGATCGAGGAGGAGCGCCGGCTCCTCTATGTCGGCGTCACCCGCGCCCGCGAGCGCCTTCACGTCTCCTGGTCGCTGTCCCGCTCGCCCGGCGGCCGCCCAAACCGCCGCCCCAGCCGCTTCCTCGACGGACTGCGCCCCGGCTCCACCGCCACCGCGGGGCGGACTGCGGGTGGCGGTTCCGGAGGCGTCGAGCGCGGCTTCACGCGCCCCGTCGGCGCCGCTCCCCGACGCACCCAGCGCACCCCGGCGCGCTGCCGGGTGTGCGGGCGCACGCTCACCGACGCGGGCGAGATGAAGCTCATGCGCTGCGAGGACTGTCCCTCCGACATGGACGAGGGACTCTACGAGCGCTTGCGCGAATGGCGTGCGGTGCAGGCGCAACGCAGCGGACAGCCTGCCTTCTGCGTCTTCACGGACAAGACCCTGATGGCGATCGCCGAGGCCGTGCCCGACGACGAGCACGAGCTCGCGCGGATCCCTGGCGTCGGCATGCGCAAGCTCAACCGGTACGGAGCCGATGTGCTGACCATCTGTGCAGGCCAGGACGTTTCGGAGGAAGAAGACGAGGACTGATCCCAACTCGTCGGAAAAATAGTTTGCGCATGCCCCAGCAATCCCCATAGGTTCTTAGCCACGGGGACGGAGGCCTTCTCGGAGGCCCCGATTCCGTGTTCTACTTGCATTTCCGTCGGACAGCGGCTCGCGCCGCCGTCCCCAGAGACGCCGAGAGGAGGCGATTGAAGTGATCAGCATCAACAGCAGCACGGCCATCAGCTCGGCCAAAATGACCGATCGCTCGGTCGTCTCCGCGTGCATGCTCGGCGTTTCGAACCTGGGCACCGGTCTGTCCGGCATTCCTGCCGCGCGTCCGGCGTCCTCCGTGTCTCTCTCGGTCCTTCCGGTCCGTGAGCGCAATGAGCGACCGACCAAGGCACTGGAAGCAGTAGTGGCACAGGCGCATGTCTATGCCTTTGCCGCGGCCGGTGCCGGATTCCGGAAGCAGACGACCCAGCACCACCTGATGTGGGCCTTCCGTGGGCCAGAACCCTGGAGTGATCCAGCCTGATCGTCGATCAGGCCGGCGCCTTCAGGGCCGCGGAACCCCATCCGGGATCCGCGGCCCTTCTGTTTTCCCCGAACGGGGAGAGCGGAGCGAAGGGGCCTCGGGACAAGAAAAGAACCCGGTACCTAGCGACTACCGGTCCAACAGGGCCGGACCGAACAGACGAGGAAGACAACCCGTGCAACTCGAAGCGCACGCCCCGTCCGTACCGCCTTCCGAAACGATCCCCCCGCCCGGCCTCACGGAGGACTCCGCCTTGACTCCGCTCACCGCGCTCACCGCGCTCGACGACGCCATCGAGAACCTCGGCGTACCCGTCCCCTGCCGTTCCTACGACCCGGAGGTCTTCTTCGCCGAGTCGCCGGCCGACGTCGAGTACGCCAAGTCCCTCTGCCGCACCTGCCCGCTGATGGAGGCCTGCCTCGCCGGCGCCAAGGAGCGGCGTGAGCCCTGGGGCGTCTGGGGTGGCGAGCTGTTCGTCCAGGGTGTCGTCGTCGCCCGGAAGCGGCCGCGTGGCCGCCCGCGCAAGAACCCGGTCACGGCATGAACACCACAGGAACGATCGACCGTCCCCTCACGAACGACCCCACGAAGCAGGCCCCGATGAAGCCGTCCACCAGCGAGCCCGCCGGCTCCGCGATCCCGGATTTCACCACCACCGACGCGTCCGACTCGCGTCAGAACAGGACCCGAGAGATGCAACTCATCCCAGAAGCCCTGGCTCGTGCGCATATGCACGACCGACTGCATGAGGCCGAGCAGGAACGCCGGGCGATCCGCCTGGCGACCGCCCGCCGGATGCAGCGCCGGGCCGAGCGCGCCTCCCTGCGTGCTCGCCGTGCGCTCGCCATCGCCGTCATGCAGTAGATCCCGACCCACACCTGAAGCGGTGGTCTCCCGAAGCGAGCAGAACTGAGCTCACCGGGAGGCGAAAGCTCTCCCCCGCGGGGGCCGGTCCGTCCGAACGGACCGGCCCCCGCGCTGCGTTGTGCGTGGTGACGAAGACCCGTTCACGCCTCCGCCGCGGAACCCTCCTCGTCCAGGTACTCCTCCGGCACGAACCCGGGCAGCCACTCCTCCAGTTCCTCGCGCAGCCGGACGGCCGCGCCCAGCTGGCACAGGACGCCGATGGTGCTCAGGGTGACCCTGTGTATCAGGAGGTACGCCGGGGGGAGGTTGAGCTGCTTGCCCAGTTGGTGGGCGGGGGAGCGGGGGTCTGCGATCCGGGCGGCCTGGCTGCGCATCCAGCCGCGGGTGAAAGTGAACTCGTCGACCTCGGCCGGTTCGATGATCGGCAGCAGGTAGTCGAGGACCGCGTCGGGGTCCAGCTCTATCGACTCCTTGACGAAGCCCTCCACGCGGAGGAGTTCGTAGACCGCTTCCGCCTCGCCGTCCAGCGTCATGCGCAGGGAGGTGCCGATGGTGTCCGGCAGCCCGCCCGGGAGCCGGTCGACCGTGCCGAAGTCCAGGACGCCCAGGCGCCAGTCCTCCTCGCCGCCCGGACCGCCTGGCAGGAGCCGGAAGTTGCCCGGGTGCGGGTCGGCGTGCAACAGGCCGGTGCGGGCGGGGCCGGAGAAGAGGAAACGGGCCAGGAGTTGTCCGGCGCGGTCGCGCTGCTCCTGGGTGCCGTCGGAGATCACCTCCGACAGGGGCACACCGTCGATCCACTCCGTGATCAGGACCTGGTCGCTCTGGTGGACCACGGCCGGGACCACGACGTCCGGATCGCCCGCGAACTCCTCCGCATGGGCCTGCTGGGCCTGTGCCTCCAGGCCGTAGTCGAGTTCCTCCGAGACCCGGTCGCGCAGCTCGGCGATGAGCGGCTTGATGTCGATCCCCGGGACCAGGGGCCCCAGCAGACGGGCGAAGCGGCCCAGTTGGTTCAGGTCGGACAGCAAGGCCTCGCCGGCTCCCGGGTACTGGACCTTGACCGCCACCTCGCGCCCGTCGTGCCACACGGCCCGGTGCACCTGGCCGATGGACGCCGCCGCGGAGGGCTTGTCGTCGAACTCGGCGAACAGCTCCCGCCAGTCCTCGCCCAGCCGCTCCTCGAGCACGGTGTGCACGGTGCGGGTCGGCATCGGGGGCGCCGCCTCCTGCAGCTTCGTCAGGGCCGCGCGATAGGGGCCGGCGACCTCCTCGGGGAGCGCCGACTCGAAGACGGACAGGGCCTGGCCGAACTTCATGGCACCGCCCTTGAGCTCCCCGAGCACCTTGAACAACTGGTCGGCGGTGCGCTGTTGCAGCTCGCGGCCGACGATCTCCGCGGACTCGCCCACGATCCGCTTGCCGAGTCCCCAGGTGGCCCGCCCGGCGAAGCCGAGCGGGAGCGCGGCGAGCTTGGCGGTCCGGGTGACCGCCTTCCGGGGAAGATCAGACATGCGCCCTCCAGGTCCCAGCAGGCCGTGGCGCGGTTGCCTTCCGGCACAACTCCTCCGACGACCCTTGCTCCGTCATTGTCTCGTGCGCAGCCTCCTCCTTGGAGGTGTGTTCTCCCTTACCTTTCTCCGCGGCCCCGCACGGACATGCGGGATGCGGCCACACCGGCCGCGCGTGCCAGCTCAGACCGGGCAGCGAGACCTCCCAGCGGGCGCCCGCGCTCGACGGGAGGCGGCCGTCCAGGAAAGCGAGCGCGTGCGCGGCCGCAAGTCCGGCGACTGTAGTGGCCAGTGCCAGGTCACAGGGCCGCGCCGAAATCCGTCTGCTGCCCGAACGCCACTGGGCGACCAGCCGGGGCCAGGCCTGGTCGCGGTCGGTCCGTGTCTCGTGCAGACAGCCCGCGCAGCCCGTCTCGCCCGGCAGGACGAGAGGGCCGACCACTCCTGTGGCCTCGACCACACCGGCGTACAGATGAGGTGTGCCGGACCGGACGAGGGGCTCGCCGGTGGCCGGGGCGGGCGCGTGCACGTCGATGTCGTCCCGCGGGGCCAGGACCACCAGGGAGAACCCGGGGTCGTCCGCCCCGGCCGAGGCCCGGGAGCCACTGCGGGGCGGGCGCCCCGGCGCCGCCGCGGACACCGCCCGGCGTGCGGCCGTGTCCCTGCGGTCGCCGACGGAGCCGGCGGGCAGCCCACCCGGCGCCACGTCCCAGGGCTCGACCTGCCCGCTGTCCCGCACGTCGACCTCCCCGACGCCGGCGCCCGAGAGCAGCGCGGCCAGCACCACACCCACCCGGCCGGCACCTCTGACCTGCACACGCAGTGAACGGCGGGCGGCCAGGAGTCTCATCGCGTCACCCGGCTCCGACGTGGTCAGCGAGAGGGACGCCAGGTCGGGCGCCAGCCGGTCGAGGACCTCCTTCTTCCCTCGCAGCGCGTCCGCGTCCGGCCCGCCGCCCCTCGCGTCGTCGACGAGCCCGGCTCGCGCGAGCCGCCCCACGAGCGTGTCGACACGGCCCTCGGGCAGATCCATACGGCGTCCCTCCTCGCGCAGCAGCGCGAGACCGCGTGTGCCGTTGAGCAGGTCGAGGAAGCTGCCCGTCGCCGTGTCCATCGGACCCAGCGTCAGCGCGTGCGCCGGGGTCATCCCGAACTGCACGGTGTTGAGATCGCGCCAGCCCCGCCGGAGCGCGGGTTTCATCTGCGGAACCATTGTTTGCTCGAGCGGAACCACTGCTTGCATGACAGGCCCCCGTAGCCCTCGTAGAACGTCCCCGTCCGTCGCCGGAGCCCGGGCGACGGTCGGTCGCGGCTCAGGCGGCGGTGCCAGCATGCCCGGACCCGGCCGTCACGTGCCGAAAGTTGTCCACAGGTGAGGGCCATTCGTCGTACAAATCAGACGCATGGCGGGCGATCGGAACCGAACCGTCCCGGAGTCGGGACTTCACCCGTGTGCAGCGGGTAACGTCAGGGCGTGCCCGCCGACCCACTGCACAGCGCCGGAAAGCCACAGCGCAGTACGACGAGCCAGCCGCCGAGCGGCTCGGGGGCGAGCGCGATCGAGGTGCGCAGGAGCAGCCGTCGCCGCCGGACGGTCTCCGCGTACCGCGAGGGCGATCGCACCGTCGTGCTCATCCCTGCCCGGATGTCCGAGGCGGAGGAGCAGCGCTGGGTGAGCGTCATGCTCGACAAGCTGGCCGCTCAGGAGAGCAAACGGGTCCTCGGCGACACCGAGCTCTCCGAGCGCGCCCAGCGGCTTTCGGCCCAGTACTTCGATGGCCGGGCACGGCCCGCGTCGGTCCGCTGGGTCACCAACCAGAACACCCGCTGGGGCTCGTGCACCCCGTCAGAGGGCAGCATCCGGCTCTCGCACCGCCTCCAGGGCATGCCGGAGTACGTCGTCGACTACGTCCTGCTCCATGAGCTCGCGCATCTGCTGGTGCCCGGACACGGGCCCCGTTTCTGGCGGTTGCTGGAGGCCTATCCGCGCACCGAGCGGGCCAAGGGCTATCTCGAAGGCGTGGTCGCCGCGGACCGGTTGCCGCACCTTCCGGACGTCCGCGGAGAGTGACCGCCGGCCCGAACGGGTTTTTGTACCGGATCTGTACCGACCTGCACCGGTGTCCGAGTTTGCCGTTAGCCTGTCGCGACGCACTCGTATTCGGGATGGGGGACGGTCGTTACGCATGGCCAGGGAATTCCAACGCGGCCACAAGGCCAAGATCAGTGACCTGACCGCGGGCACGGATCTGTACGTAGGTGTGCAGATCTCCGGCCCCGGACTGACCTTCGACATCAGCTGCTTCGGCCTCGACGCCGATGAACGGCTCTCGGACGACCGGTACTTCATCTTCTTCAACCAGCCGAAGTCTCCCGAGGACTCCATCCAGCTCCTGGGCGCGCAGTCGGGCGACACGGAGTCGTTCCGGGTCACGCTCGATCAGATTCCGTCGCAGATCCAGAAGCTGTCGTTCACGGCGACGATCGACGGCGACGGCCAGATGTCGCAGATCGCCCCCGGCTATCTCCGGATCGTCGCCGGTGGCGAGGAAGTGGCCCGGTACTCCTTCGACGGCAGCGAGTTCTCCACCGAGCGTGCCGTGATGGTGGGCGACCTGTACCTGAAGGACGTCTGGCGGTTCGCCGCGGTCGGCCAGGGCTTCGACGGCGGCCTCGACGCGCTGCTGAAGAACTTCGGCGGCGAGGTCGCCGAGGAGGAGCCCGAGGCCGCGCCCCAGCAGCCCGCCGTCCCGGCCCAGTCCCAGGCGCCGGCCTTCGCCCCGCCCCCGCAGGCCGCCGCGCCGGCACCTTCGTTCGGCGCGCCGCCGGCCCCCGCTCAGGCGCCGCCCGCGCCCGCCGCTCCGCCGGCCGCCGGGGCCACTCCGCCCGCGCCCGCCGCGCCGACGAGCCCGCAGACGTTCACTCCGCCGGGGCAGACCTTCACGCCGCCCGGCGCACCTCCGGCGGGACAGTACGCGCCCCCCGGCGCACCGGCGGGCCAGTTCACGCCTCCGGGCGCCGTCGCCGGCCAGTTCGCACCCCCCGGTGCCCCCGGAGCCTTCCCCGGCCAGGCGCAGCCCTTCGGCGGCGGCACCCAGCTCGCCCCCGTGCCGCCCGAGGCCAACGTCCGGGTCGTCCTGACGAAGTACGCGGAAGCCCCCGTCGGTGACCGCTGGACCGAGCAGAACACGAACCTGGTGCGGGCCACCCTCACCAAGGACGCCCCCATCCTCGCCAAGCAGGGCAGCATGGTCGCCTACCAGGGCGACATCGACTTCGCCCACAAGGGCTCGGGCCTGCTCGGCAAGCTCACCGGGGCGCTCACCGGCCAGGGCATGTCCCTGATGCGCTGTACGGGCAACGGCGAGGTGTTCCTCGCCGACGAGGCCAGCCGCGTCTTCGTCATCCGTCTCCAGGGCGAGCAGATCTACACCAGCGCCCAGGGTGTGCTCGCCTTCGACGAGTCCCTGGAGACCGAGGTCCGCCGCATCGAGGGCGCGGGACTGCCCGGCGGGGGCTTCTTCAGCATGCTCTTCTCCGGCACGGGAGCGGTTGTCGTCAAGACACGCGGCGTGCCCGTCGTCCTTCCCGTCGGCGCGGCCACCTACGTCGACGGCAACGCCGTCATCGCCTGGTCCGCCGGTGCGCAGGCGGTCACCACGACCTCGCTCAGGCTGCGCCGCTCCGGGTACGCCCGGCAGACCACCGAGGCCGTGAACCTCCAGTTCCGCGGCGCCCCCGGCAACTTCGTCGTCGTACAGCCCTTCGAGGTGTGAGGCCATGGACTCCCAGACTCTGACCGCGCACCGCGTCGCCGCGACCGGCGTCCGCATGAGTGTGCACAGCTCCAAGACGCTCAAGGTCACCATGGTCACCGGGCAGGACCTGATCGCCAAGGCCGGCTCGATGATCGCGTACGACGGTTATGTGCAGTTCGACGGGGCGCCCGCGAGCCTGCGCCGCTCGGCGGAGGAGATGGTCACCGGCGAGGGCGGCAAGCTGATGCTGGCGCGCGGCGACGGCGATCTCTACCTGGCCGACTACGGCGGCGACATCCTCGTCCTGCACCTCAACGGCGAGGCCCTGTCGGTCAACGGCGCCACGCTGCTGGCCTGCGACGCCTCGCTGGAACTGGCCATCGAGCCGGTCAAGGGACTCGCCAAGCTGTCCGGCTCGGGCCTGACCAACCTCGTCATCAAGGGCACCGGCTGGGTCGCCCTGGTCAGCCGGGGCATCCCGATGGCCCTGGACTGCGCCGAACGTGAGACGTACGTCGACCCGGACGCCCTCGTCGCCTGGACGACCGGCCTGGAGATGAAGGCCCGCCGCACCATCAAGGCGAGTGCCCTCATCGGCCGCGGCAGCGGCGAGGCCTTCCAGATCGGCTTCAAGGGGCAGGGCTTCGTCGTCGTCCAGCCGAGCGAGGACACCGGCGACCGATTCAAGATCCGGGGCTGAGGGGAGCACCAGGCACATCATGCACAGCACACTCTTCGCACATGTCCCGGTCGAGTCGACCGGGCGCTACACCCTGCAGAACCCGCAGCTCCTGAAGACCGACGTCACCCAGGGCAGCAGCGCCGTTCTCGCCCGGCAGGGCGCAATGGTGGCCTTCGAGGGCCAGGTCGAGTTCGACAGCCAGTACCGCAACCGCAGTTGGCGCAACGTCGAGCGGATGACCGGCGAGCGCCTCGAACTCATGCGCTGCAAGGGCAACGGCGTCGTCTACCTGGCCAACCTCGCCCAGCACCTGCACATCATGGAGGTCGGCAGGGGCATCACGGTCGACAGCTCCTCCGTCCTGGCCTTCGACGGCTCCCTCGGTGTCGGCATCGTCGCGGTGGACAGCGCCGTCGAGGTGGCCGCCGCGGGCGCCTACAACCTGGAGCTGTCCGGCTCCGGCCAGGTCGTCCTCATGACCTCCGGCGAGCCCCTGGTGCTGGAGGTGGGACCGGACAAGAACGTCTGCGTCGACTCCGACGCCGTCATCGCCTGGTCCACGTCCCTGCGCACCCAGCTCCAGGCGCCCACCTCCACCTCCGGAGTGTGGCGCCGCCGGGGGACCACCGGCGAAGGCTGGGAGATGCACTTCGGCGGCACGGGCCACGTCCTGGTCCAGCCCAGCGAACTGCTGCCGCCGCAGGGCCTGCGCAACGGCGGGATGCTCGGTCAGTTCGGCATGCGCGGCAACTCCCTCGGGGGCAGCAACAGCTAGCCATGCGTAAGGGGCGCCTGCCATTGCCTGGCGCCCCTTACCCGTGGGCTCACAGCCTCGCGCGGGTCGCTTCCAGCAGTCGTACGACCGAATCGTCCGCCACGGCCGCCACCTCGTCGTAGGCGAACCACCGCACGTCGAGCGATTCGTCGCTGACCGTCTCCACGGCCCCCGACGGAGCGAGCGCCGCGTACTGGACGTCGAAGTGGCAGTGGCACGGCGGCGGAATCGGATGCCGGTCCAGGCGCACCGGGCCGCCCGGCAGCAGTGCCAGGCCGGGGATGCCCGACTCCTCCGTCGCCTCGCGCAGGGCCGCCGCCTCCAGGGAGGTGTCGGCCGGTTCGCAGTGGCCGCCCATCTGCAGCCACATGCCCAGCTTCTTGTGGAGGGTCAGCAGAGCCCGTCCGCGCTCCGGGTCGACGATCAGGGCACTCGCCGTGATGTGGCCCTCCTCGCAAGCCTTCCACATGCCGTCCGGGTGTACCGCCAGATGGTCCAGGTAGGCCTGGCGAAGATCCGCCTGGTCCTCGTAACCCTTGAGGACCAGGGCGGCGTCGTCATGGAGGGTCACTCTGCGCTGCCGTCCTCGGCGGAGTCGTCCTTCTTCTTGAGGTCGGGCTTCTCCGCGGCCTCGCCGAGCATCTTGTCCAGCTCGGAGAAGTCCAGCTGCTCGCGGTGCACGAAGCCGTCCGGGTCGTCCAGGTCGGACGCGGTCGGCAGCATGTCCGGGTGGGACCACAGGCCGTCACGGCCGTCGACACCGCGCGCGTCGGTGAGCGAGGCCCACAGACGGGAGGCGTCCCGCAGGCGGCGCGGACGCAGCTCCAGCCCGATCAGCGTGGCGAACGTCTGCTCGGCCGGACCGCCCGAGGCGCGGCGGCGGCGCAGGGTCTCGCGCAGCGCGTCGGCGGACGACAGACGCGGCTTCGCGGCCGCGTGGACCACCGCGTCCACCCAGCCCTCCACGAGAGCCAGAGCGGTCTCCAGACGGGCCAGGGCCGCCTTCTGCTCCGGGGTGTCCTCCGGCTGGAACATCCCCTGCTGGAGGGCGTCCTGGAGCTGCTCGGGGTTCTGCGGGTCGAACTGGCCGACCACGTCCTCCAGCTTGGCGGTGTCGACCTTGATCCCGCGCGCGTAGCCGTCGACCGCGCCGTACAGGTGCGAGCGCAGCCACGGCACGTGTGCGAAGAGGCGCTGGTGGGCGGCCTCGCGCAGGGCGAGATACAGTCGCACCTCGTCCTTGGGCACGCCGAGGTCCTTGCCGAAGGCCTCGATGTTCGCCGGCAGCAGCGCGGCCTTGCCGGCCGGGCCGAGCGGCAGGCCGATGTCGGTGGAGCCGACGACCTCGCCCGCGAGCACGCCGACGGCCTGCCCGATCTGGGTGCCGAACATGGCCCCGCCCATCGAGCGCATCATGCCGATCAGCGGGCCCGCCATGGCCTGCATCTCCTCCGGCAGGACATCACCCATGGCGTTGCCCACGCGCTCGGCGACCGGGTCGACGAGCTCCTTCCACGCGGGCAGGGTCGCCTCGACCCACTCCGCGCGGGACCACGCCACGGCGGAGCCCGCGCCGGACGGCAGCGACGTCGCGTCGTCGAGCCACAGGTCCGCCAGGCGTACGGCCTCCTGAACCGCGGTGCGCTCGGCCGGGCCGATGCTCGCGTCCTTGGTGCCGTCCGCGGTGCCCTGGGACACCGTCTGGCGGGCGATCTGCTTGGCCATGTCCCAGTTCACGGGGCCGCCCTCGTACGAGAGCATCTGGCCCAGCTGCTGGAAGGCGGCGCCCAGGTCGTTGGGATTCAGTGAACCGAACATGGCTGCGAGCGGATTGTCCGCACCGGGGCCGCCAAAGCCTCCGGCTCCGGGCAGACCGCCGAAACCGAACGGGTTGGCCGGTCCCTGACCACCACCGCTCTCCTGGTCCTTCTTCTTGCCCTCGTCGCCGTCGTCCGGCTCCTCCGGCGGAAGGCCGAATCCGAATGGGGTGTCACTCACGGGATTCCTCGGCTGGTAAGGCCACCGGTTGCCTCCGGCGGCGCGGCTGCCCGATAACACCACCCAGCGTAGACACCGACGGCCGTTCGGGCCTCGGTGCTCCGCCGACTCTCCGCCTGCGGCAGGATGGATGCCACCTGGTACGTACGCGTCACTCGCGTTCCTACTGAAGACAACCGCTGGAGACGCCCGGTGAGTTCCCCTGATCCGCAGGTTCGCGCAGCGCGAAACCAGTCAACCAACCCCGCCGCGCGCCGGCCAGTCGTCGCGGTCACCGGCGCCGCGTCCGGCGTCGGAGCGCTGCTGACCGAGCGGCTGGCCGCCTCGGAGGAGATCAAGCAGGTCATCGCGCTGGACGAGCGGCGTGGTGAGTGCGCCGCGGCGCAGTGGCACATCCTGGATGTGCGGGATCCGGCCATCGCCGAGAAGCTGCGCGGGGCCGACGTCGTGGTGCATCTGGCGCTCGACCTCGATCTGGAGACGGACCCGGCCGCGCGTACGGCGTACAACGTCCGGGGGACGCAGACCGTGCTGACCGCCGCGGCGGCCGCCGGCGTCCACCGGGTCGTGCTGTGCACCTCCGCCATGGTCTACGGGGCGCTTCCGGACAACGAACTGCCCCTCTCGGAGGACGCCGAGCTACGGGCCACCGCGGAGGCGACCGGGGTCGGGGACCTGCTGGAGATCGAGCGGCTCGCGCGGCGCGCCCCTCGGGCGCATCCCGGGCTCAATGTCACCGTCGTGCGGCCCGCCGTGCTGGTCGGCGGAGGCACCGACACCGCTCTGACCCGGTACTTCGAGTCCCCGCGGCTGCTGGTCGTGGCCGGGTCCCGGCCCGCCTGGCAGTTCTGCCATGTCGAGGATCTGTGCAGCGCTCTGGAACACGCCGTCCTGGAGAAGGTCGACGGGGAGCTGGCCGTCGGGTGTGACGGGTGGCTGGAGCAGGAGGAGATCGAGGAGCTCAGCGGGATCCGCCGGATGGAGTTGCCGTCGGCGGTCGCGCTCGGGGCGGCGGCCCGGCTGCACCGGATCGGGCTGACACCGTCTCCCGCGGGCGATCTCGCGTACACGATGTACCCCTGGGTGGTGAGCGGGAGCCGGCTGCATGACGCCGGGTGGCGGCCGCAGTGGACCAACGAGGAGGTGCTCGCGGAGCTGCTGGAGGAGGTCGCCGGGCGGCACACGGTCGCCGGGCGGCGGCTGGGGCGGAAGGACGCGACGGCTGCGGGGGCCGCGGGGGCGACGGTGGCGCTGCTCGGTGCGGCGGCTGTGGTGCGACGGGCCAGGAAGGCGCGGCGGCGGATCTGACCGGAGCGCCCCGGTGCCGCGCGAGGTTGACCGGCGGCCGCGGGTTCGCTGCGGCTGGTCGCGCCCACGCGGCGGAGCCGCAGATCGATACAGCCCCGCGCCCCTGCGGGGCGCGCCCCCTGTACGAGCCTCCAAACGCACACACGCGTGTGCCGGGTGATAGCGCTATTTCCCGTGGTCTCAGGAGTGCGGCACGATGGACGCATGGCACCCACTTACGACCACCCCGGTGAGCAGGCCGCCGATGAGCCGATCAAGCTGATCGCGATCCGTGAGACCCCGCTCTCCCTCGACGAGGTCTTCCGGGCCGTCGGGGACGACTCCGCCGGGGGGACCGCCCTGTTCGTCGGGACCGTCAGGAATCACGACGGGGGAGCCGACGTCGACAAGCTCGGGTATTCGTGTCACCCCAGTGCCGAGGCCGAGATGCGGCGCATCGCCGAAAAGGTCGTCGCCGAGTTTCCGGTGCGGGCCCTTGCCGCCGTGCATCGGGTCGGGGACCTCGGGGTCGGGGATCTCGCCGTCGTCGTCGCCGTTTCCTGCCCTCACAGGGGAGAGGCCTTCGAGGCCTGCAGGAAGCTGATCGACGATCTCAAGCACGAAGTGCCCATCTGGAAGCACCAGACGTTCTCCGACGGTACGGAGGAATGGGTCGGCGCCTGCTGAACCCTTCCTTCACCCCTCCGGTTGCGTAACCGCACCCCTGGCGTGAGCGTTGTCAGTGCGGATGGTTAATCTGCTGATCAGTCAGTTTTCGCGGTCGCTCAGCGTGGGGTCGGGAGGTCGGCATGGGGGCGCTCATCTGGTTGTTGATTCCGTTCGTGGCCGCGGTCGCCGCCGGGTTGTGGGGCAGCTGGGCCAACCGGACCCGGAGGATGCGCAGCGACGGCCCCGAGCTCGACGGTTACGCCCGTTTCCGCGCCGCGATGGAGAAGTCCACTCCGGCACCTGACGACCGGGTGACGACGGCGCCCTGACGATGGTCTGACAGGAGCGTCCCGTACTGTCGTGCCATGCCACGCCGCACCGCGACGATGCTCGCCTCCACCCTGATGCTGATCGCGCTCCTGTGCGCGGGAGTCTTCATCAAAGTGCCCTACGCCGAGATGTCACCGGGCCCCACGGTGAACACCCTCGGTGACCACGGCGGCGAGCCGGTGCTGCAGATCTCCGGGCGCAAGACGTATCCGACGAGCGGTCACCTGAACATGACCACCGTCCGGGTCACCAGCGCCGACTACAAGATGAACCTCGTCGAGGCCGTCTACGGCTGGCTCGCGCACGACAACAAGGTCGTACCGCACGACACCCTCTATCCGGACGGCAAGACCGAGGAGCAGTCCACCCAGGAGAACGCCGAGGAGTTCAGCCAGTCCCAGGAGAGCGCCAAGGTCGCCGCCCTGAAGGAACTGGACGTCCCGGTGCAGGCCTGGGTGATCGTCTCCACCGTCGTGAAGGACTCCCCGGCCGAGGGCAGACTGCACGCCGGTGACGTGATCAAGGCCGTCGACGGTACGACGGTGAAGGAGCCGGACGACGTCGCCAAGCTGGTGACCAAGCACAAGCCCGGCGAGGACGTCGTGTTCACGATCGTCCCGGCGAAGGAGCAGGCCGCCGCCGAGAAGGCGCACCGGACGGCGACGAAGACCGAGAAGATCACGATCACGACCAGGACGTCCGACGACGAGGGCGAGAAGCGCGCCATCGTCGGGATCGCCGCCGGGACCGACCACACCTTCCCGTTCACCGTCGACATCAAGCTCGCCGACGTCGGCGGCCCGAGCGCCGGTCTGATGTTCGCGCTCGGCATCTACGACAAGCTCACCCCGGGCAGCCTGACCGGCGGCAAGTTCGTCGCCGGCACCGGGACGATCGACGACGACGGCAAGGTCGGCCCGATCGGCGGCATCGAGATGAAGACGGTCGGCGCGCGCGACAAGGGCGCCCAGTACTTCCTGACCCCCGCCGACAACTGCGCGGCCGCCGCCAAGGACACCCCCGGCGGACTCACCCTGGTCAAGGTGAACACCATCGACGACGCCCTCGGCGCCCTCAAGGACATCCGCGAGGGCAGGACGTCCGACCTGCCGAAGTGCACGACCAAGAGCTGACCGGCACGCGCGTGTACGACGACGGGGGCGCCCCTCACACCGAGGGCGCCCCCGTCGTCGTACCGGAAGAACTTGCAGACCTGGAAGAACTTGAAGACCTGGAAGACCTCAGTCCGCGAACGTCGCCGACAGGGCCTCCGCCAGGCCGGGAACCAGGTCGCGGCCCGTGAGGACCTCCGTCGGGGTGTCCTTCTCGCGCAGGCGCAGGGCCGAGTCGCGGGTGCCGTCGCGCAGGACCGCGACCGTCATACGGACCTCCTGGCGTGCCGGGTGCTCGGCGACCCACTTCGCCAACCGGGCCTCGCTCAGCCCCTGCGGGACGGACGCCTCGGCGGACGGCGGCAGCATCAGGCGCTCCACGGTGAGCGCGCAGCCGACGACCGCGCCGGGCCAGGCGATGGTGCCGAGGAACTCGTCGAGCGGCTTGCCCGCGGGAATCTCGTCCTGCTCGATGGGGGTCAGACCCGAGGACTCCTGCGCGTCCTCCAGACCGAGCTGGCTCGCGAGAGCGGGTTCCTGAGCTCGCAGCTGTGCGGTGTCTACGAGGGCGAAGAGGCGAGCGGGCTGGTCCCAGCCGAGGCCGGAGGCGTACTCGTCGATCTCGAGTACGGCCCGGGTGAGCGGGCTCGCTGCCATGGGAGTGTTGGACATGGTCACAATCCTGCCTCGTTCGTGACCGGAATCGGGAACCGAGTAAACGGTGAGTAAGTTGCATAGGTGTGGGCCCGCGATCACGGGGGCTCTGGAGGGGCTCGCGAACACGGGGGCCTGACGGATCGACAGCGAACTTCGAGGTGCGCACCTTGGCTTTCCAGATGCCGGACCGCGGCGGAGGCCCGACGGGGCCGCGGATGAGAGTGGGCCGCCCGTCCCGGCGCGCCCGGACCCTGCTCATGACGCTGGGCGTCCTTGCCGTTCTCGGCATGGCGTTCACCATGTTCGCGGGCTTCTGGACGGACTGGCTCTGGTACCGCTCGGTGAACTACTCGTCCGTGTTCACCACCACGCTGTGGACCAAGATCGGGCTGTTCTTCGTCTTCGGTCTGCTGATGGCCCTCGCGGTCGGCTTCAACATCTGGCTGGCCCACCGGCTGCGCCCGCCGCTGAGCGCCATGTCCATGGAGCAGCAGAACCTCGATCGCTACCGGATGGGCATCGCGCCCTACAAGAGGTGGCTGCTGCTGGGGATCGTCTCCCTGGTCGGCCTGATCGCCGGCGCCTCCGCCTCCAGTCAGTGGCGGACCTGGCTGATGTGGGTCAACGGCGTCTCCTTCGGCCAGAAGGACCCGCAGTTCCACCTCGACATCTCCTTCTACACCTTCGACCTGCCCTGGTACCGGTTCCTGCTCGGCTTCGGCTTCGCCGCAGCGATCCTCTCGGTGATCGCCGCCGCGCTCACTCACTACCTGTACGGCGGTCTCAGGATCACCTCCCCGGGCGCGCGGGCCACGGCCGCCGCGACCGGGCACCTGTCGGTGCTGCTCGGCCTCTTCGTCGCCCTGAAGGCGGTCGCGTACTGGCTGGACCGGTACGGCCTCGCGGTCAAGTCCAGCGACTTCAAGGCGACCGACAGCTGGACGGGCCTCAGGTACGTCGACGCGAACGCCTATCTGCCGGCCAAGACGATCCTGTTCTGCATCGCCGTGATCTGCGCCCTGCTGTTCTTCGCCACCCTGTGGCGGCGCACCTGGCAGCTGCCCGTGATCGGCTTCGGTCTGATGGTGCTCTCGGCGATCCTGATCGGCGGGCTCTACCCCGCGATCGTCCAGAAGTTCCAGGTCCAGCCGAACGAGCAGGCCAAGGAAGCGCCGTACGTCGAGAAGAACCTCAAGGCGACGCGTGAGGCGTACGGCATCGACGACGCCTCCGTGAAGGAGTACGACGGCAAGCCCACCACCACGGACAAGACCAAGCTGCGCGACGACGTCGACGCCACGGCGAGCATCCGGGTCGTGGACCCCAACGTGGTCTCGCCGACGTTCCAGCAGCTCCAGCAGATGCGGAACTACTACGCGTTCCCGACCAACCTGGACGTCGACCGGTACAGCAAGGACGGCAAGGACCAGGACACGGTCATCGGTCTGCGCGAGCTGAACCTCGCCGGTATCCCGAAGAACAACTGGATCAACGACCACTTCCGCTACACCCACGGTTACGGCGTGGTCGCCGCGAAGGGCACCGAGGCCGACGCCGAGGGCCGCCCGGTCTTCACCGAGTCCAACCTGCCGTCCCAGGGCGACCTCGGGACGTACCAGCAGCGCGTCTACTACGGCGAGAAGACCACCGAGTACTCGATCGTCGGCGGTCCCCAGAAGGAGATCGACTACTCCGACGACAACGGCGAGAAGACCTACAGCTACAAGGACAAGAGCGGGGTCAACCTCTCCAACCCGGTCAACCGGGCCGCGTACGCGGTGGCGTTCAGCGAGCCGCAGATCCTCTACTCCGGAGCGATCGGCGAGGGCTCGAGGATCCTGTACAACCGCACGCCCAAGCAGCGCGTCGAGGCGGTCGCCCCCTGGCTGACCATCGACGGCGACGCCTATCCGGCGGTGGTGAACGGCAAGATCCAGTGGATCGTCGACGCGTACACGACGACGAACGGCTACCCGTACGCCTCCCGTACGACCCTGGGCGACACGACGGCCGACTCGCTGACCGCGACCAACAACTCCCGCGCGGTGGTGGCCCAGCAGAACCAGGTCAACTACATCCGCAACTCGGTGAAGGCGACCGTCGACGCGTACACCGGCGAGGTCAAGCTCTACCAGTGGGACACCAAGGACCCGGTCCTCAAGACCTGGATGAAGGCGTTCCCGGGCACGGTGGAGCCGAAGAAGGACATCTCCACCGACCTGATGGCTCATCTGCGGTATCCGCAGGACCTGTTCAAGGTCCAGCGTGAGCTGCTGGCCCGCTACCACGTCGAGGACGCGGACACCTTCCTCAGCGGCAGCGAGGTGTGGCAGGTGCCGGACGACCCGACCAACAAGTCGGGCGACGCGGTGCCGCCGTACTACCTGAGCATGAAGATGCCCGACCAGTCGGCACAGGCGTTCTCGCTCACGACGACGTTCACACCCAACGGCCGGGACAACCTCAGTGCGTTCATGTCGGTCGACGCCGAGGCGGGCACCAGCGACTACGGCAAGATCAGAATCCTGAAACTGCCGACCAACACCACGGTCAACGGGCCCAAACAGGTGCAGAGCCAGTTCAACTCCGAACAGGACATCGCCGAGACCATCAGCCTCCTCAACAGAGGCGACTCCAATGTGGAGTACGGCAATCTCCTGACGGTGCCGCTCGACGGAGGACTGCTCTATGTGGAGCCGGTCTACGTACGCGGTGGTGGACTCAAGTACCCACTGCTGCGGAAGGTGCTGGTGACCTACGGCGGCAACACCGCCTTCGAGGACACCCTCGACGAAGCCCTGAACAAGGTCTTCGGAGCGGACGCTTCGACGACTCCGCCACCGGACGACGACGGCGGGACCACCAAGCCGCCGCCGACCTCCAGCAACCCGACGGTCCAACAGGCGCTGGACGACGCCCAGAAGGCCTTCGACGCCGGCCAGGAAGCCCTGAAGAAGGGCGACTGGGAGGCGTACGGCCGGGCCCAGGAGGATCTGGAGGACGCGCTCAAGCGGGCCGAGGACGCGCAGGCCGCGGCGGACAAGAGCGGCGGCAGCAGCGCGAAGCCCAGTAGCAGCCCGAGTCCCAGGAGCAGTCCCAGCAGCAGTCCCCGAAGTAGTCCGAGCAGCAGTCCCAGCGGCTGAGCAGCCGCTGGTCAAATGCCCACCCCCGTACCGTGATACGGTTGCGACACAACGGCGCGGGGTGGAGCAGCTCGGTAGCTCGCTGGGCTCATAACCCAGAGGTCGCAGGTTCAAATCCTGTCCCCGCTACTGAAAGCGAAGGCCCGGATCCTCTTGAGGATCCGGGCCTTCGTGGTGTGCGAACGCATGTGCCGACCGATGGGACGGCCGTGCCGCCTCGGGGAGTTGGGGACGACTGTGTTTGACTTGTCTCTCTGTGGGCATGTCGACAAAACGCTGAAGTGACCTCAATGGCTGCGGTATACCAGGTGTACCCAGGTTGCAGGTGGTGCGACGATGGACGTTATGGGGGACAAGGCAACTCTGTTGGAGACAGGGCGTTTTGTGCAGCCTGCCGATTTTTCGGAGTCGACGGGCGACTTGTCGCAGCCCATGGACCGGGACGAAACCGGGGAGGCTGCGGAGGAGGCACGTCAGCGTCTTGCCGCGCAGAGCGGTGACGTCGAGGCGATGAGCGTCCTCGGCGCCCTCCTGCTGCGCCGCGGTGACCTCGACGGAGCCGAGCCCCATCTGCGTGCCGCCACCGCCGCGGGCGACCGGGCCGCCGCCAACAACCTGGGCGTCCTGCTGCACCAGCGCGGCTACGCCGAGGACGCCGCCGGCTGGTGGCGGATCGCCGCCGTCGCCGGATCCGCCGCGGCCGCGCACGCACTGGGACGCCACCACCGTGAGCGGGGCGACGAGCCCGCCGCCGAGTACTGGCTGCGCCAGTCCGCCGAGCAGGGGCACGCGCTGGGCGCCTACGCGCTCGCCGACCTGCTGGAGCACCGCGGGGACACGGGCGCCGAGCAGTGGATGCGGATCGCCGCCGAGCGGGGGCACCGGGAGGCTGCCTACCGGCTGGCCCGCGCGCTCGACCGCCGGCTGGGCCCCGAGGGGGACGTCGGGGACGACCACGGTGCCGGGGCCGAGGCCGAGCAGTGGTACCGGCAGGCCGCCGCGCGGGGACACCGCCGGGCGGCGCTGCATCTCGGGGCGATACTGGAGAGGCGCGGTGCGCTCAAGGAGGCCGGGCGCTGGTATCTGACCTCCGCCAAGGACGGGGAGGCGCGGGCCGCCTGCGCCCTCGGGTTCCTGCTGCGGGACGCCGGTGACACCGAGAGCGCCGCCGTGTGGTGGCTGCGCGCGGCCCAGGACGGGGACGGCAACGCGGCCAACGCGCTGGGCGCCCTGCACGCCGAGCGTGGCGAGTCGCAGACGGCCGAGCGCTGGTACCGGGCGGCGATGGACGCCGGCGACGACAACGGCGCCTACAACCTGGGGCTGCTCTGCGCCGAGCAGGGGCGGACCGCACAGGCCGAGCAGTGGTACCGGCGGGCCGCGTACGCGGGGCACCGGGAGGCGGCCAACGCGCTCGCCATTCTGCTGCTCCAGGGCGGGGACACGGCCGGGGCGGAGCCCTGGTTCTCCAAGGCCGCGGAGGCCGGGAGCGTGGACGCCGCGTTCAACCTCGGGATCCTGTTCGCCGGGCGGGACGAGGAGGCCGTCGCTCTGCGGTGGTACGAGCGGGCGGCCGCCGCCGGACACACCGAGGCCGCACTTCAGGTGGGCATCGCCCGGCTGCGGGACGGGGACGAGGCCGAGGCAGAGCGGCATCTCCGGTGTGCGGCGGGGGGCGGCAGCGCGGAGGCCGCGTACCGGCTGGCGACCGTGCTGGACGCCCGGCGGCCGCCGGTGCCCGCGCACTCGCTCGGCGAGCCGGTGCACACGGAGAAGAGCGAGTGCGAGGAGTGGTACGAGCGGGCGGCCTCCCAGGGGCACCGGCGCGCTCAGGTGCGGGTGGGCATGCTCGCCGCCGCTCGGGGTGATGTCGTGGAGGCGGCCCGGTGGTACCGGGAGGCCGCGGAGGCGGGGTCCCGGAACGGAGCCTTCAATCTGGGGCTGCTGCTCGCCAGGGAGGGGAGCGACCCGGAGGCCGCCGTGTGGTGGACCCGGGCGGCCGACGCGGGGCACGGGCGGGCGGCGTTGCGGCTGGCCCTGGTCTACGCGCGTCGGGGAGAGCTGGCCGAGGGACAGCGGTGGGCCGACAGAGCGGTGGCCCTGGGACCGGCCGAGGTGGCCGAGCGGGCTGCTCGGCTGCGGGACGCGTTGCGTGAGGAGCTGTCGGCGTAGCGATCCGCGGCGGAGCGCTGGAAGCGATTTGCCTCTGGCCTCCTCCTTCACGTAACGTTGCATTCATCGCCGCGGGGTGGAGCAGCTCGGTAGCTCGCTGGGCTCATAACCCAGAGGTCGCAGGTTCAAATCCTGTCCCCGCTACTGACGATCGAGGGCCGGAATCCGAAAGGGTTCCGGCCCTCGGTGTTTCTCAGGGGCGGTGGCCCACCGCCTCCTCGTACAGGGTTCTGTTCACCGTCTTCGATTCCGGCAGCGGCTCGCCCTCCGCCACGCCCTGTGACGTGTACGCCGCCTGCAGCCGGTCCGTCGTGCCGGACCTGATTTCCCAGTCCATGCGCAGGGACGGGGTGGACCTGAGGATCGCCTCGTCGGTCTTCAGGAGTTTCGCCAGGTAGGTGACGAAGGTCGCATCCGACTTGTAGTCGGCCGCGAAGTAGGTGTTCACCGTGCGGATGTACGCCCGCAGCAGGGCGACCCCGGCGTCCACGTCGTCGTTCAGCAGGCCGGGACCGTAGAGCATGCCGCCCAGGGGCTCGCCGAGCGGCTGGCCGCCGAGGAAGGCGTAGCCGGGCTCCCCGTCGACCCTGCGCCAGACCGGGTCCAGGAGCCAGGCCGAGTCGACGCCGCCGTTCTGCAGGGCCGTGAGGACGTCGGCCGAACCGAGTTGCTGGTACTGGATCTCGTCGAGGCCGCCGCCGTGCTTCTCGAGGGCCTTCTCCATCGGGTACGCGATCACCGAGCCCTTGCCGATCATCGTGCCCATCCTGCGGCCGGCCATCTTCACCTGGTCGCCGGTCTCGCCGTCCTTCAGCCGTACCCACAGGCCGCTCTTCGACTTCGGGTCGGGCGAGAAGTTCGCGGCGACCCAGCGGATGTCGAAACCGCCCCGGACGCCGTTCATGACCGCCGCCTCGGGGGCCGCCCACAGCGCGTCGATGTCGCCCTTGGCGAGGAGAGGGAGCGAGTCGGGGGTCGGCAGCACCTTCAGGGTGACGTCCAGGCCCTCCTTCTTGAACTCACCCTTGTCCAGCGCCACTTGGAGCGGGGCCACGTACTCCGCGCTCAGTGTGCCCGTCGCGATCGTGAGCCTGTGGGGCTCGGGGAGAGGTGCGGGGGCGGGGGTGCCGGGCTCGCAGCGGGCCGGGGTACGGGTCGGGGCGAGGTCGGCGGGGTCCGTCCAGGAGTTCGCGCCGCAGCCCGTCACCGGGCGGACGGTCCGTGTCCCACCCCCGCCCGGCTTCGACTCCGAGCTCGTCGAATCATGTGACGCCGTGCAGGCCGGGGACGTCAGCAGGACGGCTGCGGTCAGTAGTGCGCCGTAGAACCGTGTTTTCACGACTGGCCCCTTCCGCGGTCCCTGGGTGCCCACGGGGTGAGCAGGCGGCCCACGATGCGGACCAGTTCGGAGAAGAGGACTCCCAGGGCGGCCACGCAGACGATGCCGACGAACATCAAGTCGTTCTGGAACAGGGCGCGCGAGTCGAAGATCAGGTGGCCCAGGCCGTTCGTCGCGGCGATCTGTTCCGAGGCGACGATCACCAGGACCGCCACGCCCGCCGCGATCCTGGCGCCGACCAGGACGGACGGGAGGGAGGCGGGGAGCAGGACGTGGCGGAACATCTGCCACGGTGAGGCGCCGAAGACCTGGCCCGCGTCGCGGTGGCCGGAGGGGATCGAGATCACCGCCGACATCGTCTGGATCCATACGAAGAAGAAGACCGTCGCCGCCACCAGGGCGATCTGGGGGCCCTCGCCCAGGCCGAACATGTTCAGGAAGACGGGCAGCAGGGCCAGTTTCGGGACGACGTACAGGGCGTCCAGCAGGGGTTCCAGGGCCGCCCTCACCAGGGACAGCGAGCCCATCAGAAGGCCCAGCGCGTAGCCCGTGGCCGTGCCGATCGCGTAGCCCGCCAGGACGCGCTTCGTGGTCGCCCACACGTCCGGCCACAGGTCGCCGGCCGCCGCGCGGTCCCAGCCGTCCGCGAGGATCGTGGAAGGGGCGGGGTAGACGCGGTCGTCCAGCCAGGCCTGGGTGGCGGCCAGCTGCCACAGCAGGACCAGGAGCAGGGGGACCGCTGTCGCCAGGGTCAGTTCCAGGGCTCGTCTGCGGCGGTGGGTGCGTACCGGGTGCAGCTCTTCCGGGCCCGGGCGGCGTACGAGTACGGAGACCTTCTCGGGAGCCACGGTCGTCATGCCGGTATCGCCTCCTTGCGCAGCAGGTCCCACAACTCGCTCTTGAGGGACGTGAATTGGGGCGCCGAGCGGATGTCGCCGGTGCGCGGGCGCGGGAAGGGCGGGCGGCGTTCGGCGATCAGACGGCCCGGGCGGGCGGACATCACCAGGACGCGGTCGCCGAGGACGATCGCCTCCTCCAGGCTGTGGGTGATGAAGAGGGTGGTGGTGCGCAGGGTCTGCGTGATCTCCAGCAACTCGTCCTGAAGGATCATGCGGAGTTGGGCGTCCAGGGCCGCGAACGGCTCGTCCATCAGGAGCAGTTCGGGTCCTACGGCGAGGGCGCGCGCTATCGCGACACGCTGGCGCATGCCTCCCGAGAGGGTCGCCGGGTACGCGTCGGCGAAGTCCGACAGGCCCATGCGGGCCAGCCACTCGTCGGCACGCGTGTTCGCCTCGCGGCGTGGGACGCGCTGGATGTCCAGGCCGAAGCGGACGTTGGCGCGGACGGACTTCCAGTCGTAGATGCCGTAGTCCTGGAAGATCATGGCGGCCGGGCGCGGTGCGGTCGTGCGGATCTCCAGGGTGCCCGTGCTCGGGCGGAGCAGGCCCGCCGCGATGCGCAGCAGCGTCGACTTGCCGCAGCCCGAGGGGCCGACCAGGCAGACGAACTCGCCCGCGTCGACGGTGAGGTCGAGCGGGCCGAGGGCCTCGACGGAGCGGGGCGGGCGGCCGAAGGTGCGGGTCAGGGCGGTGGCGTGGAGTTTGGGGCGCGGACGGTCCAGGATGGGCTGTGGTGGCGGTTCTCCCGCGGTGGGTTGGGGGTGCGGTTCTCCCGCGGTGGGTTCAGGGTGCGGATCTCCCACGGTTGCTCCTTGCGGAGTTCGGTACGGAGAGGGGGTGGCCGCACGACGATATGACGGTCCGTCAGATTCAGGAACCCCGTGGGCAGCACAAAGCCCCGGCGTCCGCGAGGGATGCCGGGGCTTCGTGCTGCGGTGAAGGCTGTTACGCCGCCGCGCAGTTCGGGCAGACGCCCCGGTACGTCACCTCGACGCCCGAGACGGTGAAGCCGAAGCGCTCCGAGTCGGGAAGCTCCGTCAGCGGGTCGCCCGTGGGGTGGACGTCCCGGATGGCGCCGCACTGGGCGCAGACCAGGTGGTGGTGCGGTCGGTGGGCGTTCGGGTCGTACCTCTTGGCGCGCTTGTCGGTGGCGACCTCGAGCACCTCGCCGAGGCTGACCAGCTCGCCCAGCGTGTTGTAGACGGTCGCCCGGGAGATCTCCGGGAGCTTGGCCACGGCGCGCGCGTGGACCTCGTCGGCCGTCAGGTGGACGTGTTCGCCGTCGAGGACCTCGGCCACGACGCGCCGCTGCGCGGTCATCCGCCAGCCGCGGCCGCGCAGTCGTTCCAAAAGGTCGCTCATGCGTCCCAGCCTAACAGCCGGGGACCAGAATCCGAATGGGTGTGAGTTTGGATGGCTACTGGACTTGGATCGAGTCCAGATCAGGAGCGGGCCGGTACGCGCGCTGTCGGACAGGGGCCCAGCAGCGGATGATGTCGCGGACCGAGACGATGCCCGCGGGCTCCCCGTGGTCCAGGACGATGAGGTGCCGGAAGCCGCCGTGGGTCATCGCGTGCGCCGCCTCCTCGAGGGTCCAGGTCGGGGCGGCGAAGACGACGTCGGTGGTGGTGTGGGCGTGGGCGTACTCCGCGTCCGGGCTCTGGCCGAGGCCCACGGAGTTGAGAATGTCGCGCTCGGTCAGTATGCCGATACCGGTGCCGTCGGGATCGAGGACCACGGCCGCGCCCACCCGGCGGGCGGACATCAGGGCGGCGGCCTGGCGGAGAGTGTGGGCGGGGCCGATGGTGAGGACCACCGTGCTCATGGCGTCGCGGACGAGCATGGGTTCGCAGTCACCTCCTGGGGACCGGTGCGTTAGTTCACCGGTTCACAAGTTCACAAATGAGGGTCCTCTCAGAGTCGCAGGTAAAGCGAGGGTCAACAAGAGGGCGCACGTCGCCGATTGAGGGCGTGCGTGCTCAGATGTGCTCCTCGGAAGCGTTCCTCGGTCCCTGCCAGCGGATCGCCGGCAGTGGGTCTCTAGTAGCGCTCGTTGAGATAGCCCAGGAACTCGTCGTGGAGCAGGCCGTTGGAAGCGGCCGCGTTGCCGCTGTGCGGGCCGGGACGGCCGTCGAGTCCGGTGAAGGTGCCGCCGGCCTCCGTGACGACGATCGCGTTCGCGGCCATGTCCCAGAGGGAGAGCTCCGGCTCCGCGCAGAGGTCGATCGAGCCCTCGGCGACCATCATGTACGGCCAGAAGTCGCCGTACGCGCGCGTACGCCACACCTCGCGGGTCAGGTCCAGGAAGCCGCCGAGGCGCCCCTGGTCCTCCCAGCCGGTGAGGGAGGAGTACGCGAACGAGGCGTCCGAGAGCTTGCCGATCTGGGAGACGCGCAGGCGGGTGGCGGCGGAGAGGCTGCGGCCGGTGTAGGCGCCGTGCCCCTTCGCGGCCCACCAGCGGCGGCCGAGGGCGGGGGCGGAGACCACCCCGACGACCGGCTGGTAGCCGCCCTCCGCCGCCTCCATCAGGGAGATCAGGGTGGCCCAGACGGGAACGCCCCGCACATAGTTCTTGGTGCCGTCGATGGGGTCGATGACCCAGCGGCGGGGGCCGGTGCCCTCGATGCCGAACTCCTCGCCGAGGATGGCGTCGCGGGGACGGGCGCGCTTGAGGTGGCCGCGGATGAGTTCTTCCGCCGCCTTGTCCGCCTCACTGACCGGGGTCATGTCCGGCTTTGTCTCGACCTTGAGGTCCAGTGCCTTGAAGCGGGCCATGGTGGTCGCGTCGGCCGCGTCCGCGAGGACATGGGCGAGGCTGAGGTCGTCGAGGTAGTCGGGCATGTGGCGAACGCTATCTGTCGGTGTCGGTACGGGGCCAGCGGGACCGGTGTGTGGACAGTGCGGGGGTTCGGGCCGGACAGGGGCCGGGTTCCGCTCGCCCCCGCTCGTGAGGCGCCGCCGCGCGCGCCCCTTCGTGTCCCCGCGAACCCTTGACAGTGCTCCCGTGCGCGTCAAATCTGGGCGCAGAGCTGCTTGCTCCCTGGGAGGCGCTGATGCCTGCTGCGCGGGAATCGCTGCTGGATGCCGCTTATACGGCGTTGGCGCGTCGGCCGTGGTCCGCCGTGAGGATGGTGGATGTCGCGGCGACGGCCGGGGTGTCCCGGCAGACGCTGTACAACGAGTTCGGGAGCAAGGAAGGGCTGGCCCGCGCGCTGGTCAGACGAGAGGCCGACGGGTATCTCGTCGGCGTCGACCGGGCACTCACCGTGCACGGCGACGTCCGGGAGCGGCTGACCGCGACCGCCGAGTGGACCACCGCCTCCGCCCGGGAGAACGCGCTGGTACGGGCCATGCTCACCGGCTGCTGGAGCGAGCGGCTCCCCTCGCCGACGCTCTCCCCGGTGCCGTCCTCCTCCGCGGTGCCGGCGCAGCGCCGGGCCGACGGACCACTTCCGTCCCCCGGTGACTTCGTGGCACTGGTGCGTGACCGTGCCGTGTCCGTCCTCTCCGGACCCGGTGTGCACAAGTCGGACGTCCCCGACCTCGCCCGCTCCTGCGAACTGGCCGTCCGGCTCGCCCTGTCCTGCGTGGCGGCCCCGCCGGGCGAGGGCGGCGTCGGGGACCTGGTCCGCAGCGCGCTGCACCGGCAGCCGGTGTGAAGAGCTCCAGTGGGGGGTGAAGGGTCCTAGTGCGAGGACCCCGACAGCTGGAGTCCGATCACGCCGATGATCACCATGCTGATCGAGACGATCTTCAGGGTCGAGACGATGTCGTCGAAGAAGATCATTCCGTAGATCGCGGTGCCCGCCGCGCCGATGCCGGTCCACACCGCGTACGCGGGGCCGACGTCCAGCTTCTTCAGGGACAGGGTCAGCAGGCCGAAGCTGCCGAGGGCGAAGATGCAGAACGCGATCGTCGGCCACAGCCGGGTGAAACCGTGAGAGAGCTTCAGGCACACGGCGAAACCGGTCTCGAGCAACCCGGCCACCACCACCAGCAGCCACGCCATGTGCTGTCCTCCCGTATGTCCAGCTCGGTGCGAGTATGCACTTACCGAACTCGCGTACACCCAAACAATGCGGAGGTCAGTCCCCCGGCCCTCTCCGTCAGTCCCCTTCGGTCCGCTCCCGCGTCGAGAGCAGCCGCCGCAGGGAGTACAGCCGGGCCGGATCGGCGTGACCCTCGGCCACCCACGCGTCCAGCGCGCAGTCCGGCTCATCATGACTGCACGCGCGCGGACAGCCCTCGGTTCCCGGTACCAGGTCGGGAAACGCGAGGATCACGCGGGAGGGGTCCACGTGGTGGAGGCCGAACGACCGTACGCCCGGGGTGTCGACCACCCAGCCCGCGTCGCCCGCCAGGGGAAGCGCCAGCGCCGAGGTCGTGGTGTGGCGGCCCCGCCCGGTCACCGCGTTCACATGGCCCGTCACACGGCGCTGCTCCACCGGGACCAGCGTGTTGACCAGTGTCGTCTTGCCCACGCCCGAGTGGCCGACGAAGGCCGTGATCTTGCCGTCGAGATGCTCGCGCACCACGTCCGCCGCACCGCCGTTCTCCAGCTCCTCGCGGCTGGTGACGACGTACGGGATGTCCAGGTGGCCGTACAGCTCCAGCAGCTTGTCGGGCTGGGCCAGGTCCGACTTCGTCAGGACCAGGAGGGGGGTCAGGCCGCCGTCGAAGGCAGCCACCAGGCAGCGGTCGATCAGACGCGGGCGGGGTTCCGGGTCGGCGAGGGCCGTGACGATGGCGAGCTGGTCGGCGTTGGCGACGACCACACGCTCGTAGGGATCGTCGTCGTCCGCCGTGCGCCGCAGGACCGAGGTGCGCGGCGCGATGCGGACGATGCGGGCCAGGGTGTCCTTCTCGCCGGAGAGGTCGCCGACGATGGCCACCCGGTCTCCGACGACCGCGGCCTTGCGGCCCAGTTCGCGGGCCTTCATCGCCATGACGACCGTGCCGTCGACCAGACAGGTCAGCCGGCCCCGGTCGACGGTGAGGACCATGCCCTCGACCGCTTCCTCGTGCTTGGGGCGGATGTTCGTACGCGGACGGTTGCCCTTGCGGTTCGGGCGGCTGCGGATGTCGTCCTCGTCGGTGTGCTTGCCGTAGCGGCGCATGGCGTGAGTCCCCTACGCCTTCTGGCTCCCGAGCATCCCGCTCCACATCTCCGGGAAGTCCGGCAGCGTCTTGGCCGTCGTCGCGACGTTCTCGATCTGTACGCCCTCGACCGCGAGGCCGATGATCGCTCCGGCCGTGGCCATGCGGTGGTCCTCGTAGGTGTGGAAGATCCCGCCGTGCAGCCGGCGCGGGCGGATGTGCAGCCCGTCGGCCGTCTCGGTGACGTCACCGCCGAGTTCGTTGATCTCCTTGGTGAGCGCGGCCAGCCGGTCCGTCTCGTGCAGGCGCAGATGGGACACCCCGCGCAGGGCGGAGGGGGAGTCCGCGAGGGCCGCCACGGCTGCGATGCCGGGGGTCAGCTCGCCGACCTCGCCGAGGTCGACATCGATGCCGTGGATCGCACCCGAACCGGTGAACACCAGGCCGTACTCGGTGAGTTCGCAGGAACCGCCCATCTCGGTGAAGATCTCGCGCAGCCGGTCACCCGGCTGGGTGGTGTGATGCGGCCAGTCCGGGACGACGACCTTGCCGCCGGTCACCAGCGCCGCCGCCAGGAACGGCTGGGCATTGGAGAGGTCGGGTTCGACGGTGAGGTCCCGGCCCAGCAGGGCCCCCGGCGTGACCCGCCAGACGTTCGGCTCGCCGCCCGACTCCGGGGTGTCCACCTGGGCGCCCACCGCGCGCAGCATGTCCACGGTCATCCGGATGTGCGGCATCGACGGGAGGGCGGAGCCGACGTGGCGGACCTCGACGCCCTGGTTGAAGCGCGGACCGGACAGCAGGAGCGCCGACACGAACTGGGACGACGAGGACGCGTCGATCTCGACCGGGCCGCCGTCCAGTGCGCCCCCGCCGTGCACCGTGAGCGGCAGTGCGCCGCGGCCGTCGTCGTCGATCCGGGCGCCGAGTACGCGCAGGGCGTCGATCACACCGTTCAGAGGGCGTTCGTACGACCTCGGGTCGCCGTCGAAGCGGATCGGGCCGTCGGCGAGCGCGGCGACCGGTGGCAGGAAGCGCATCACCGTGCCGGCGTTGCCGACATCGACCGTGGCCGGCCCGGCGAGGCCCGTCGGAAGCACCCGCCAGGCCTCGCCCGAGCCGTCCGGGCCCACGCCCTCCTCGATCGCCACGCCCATCGCCCGCAGGGCGCCCGCCATCAGCAGGGTGTCCCGGGAACGCAGCGGGCGGCGCAGCCAGCCGGGCTCGGAGGCGAGGGCGGCCAGCACGAGGGCTCGGTTGGTGACTGACTTCGACCCCGGCACGTGGACCGTCGCGTCGACGGCTGCGCTCGCGTGGGGGGCGGGCCAGAGGGCGGTGTCTGCGGGGTTCGAGGCCATGGGGTCCACTTTAGTGGGGGGCCGTCCGTTGGGGCCGCGCCATCGTGGCTGGTCGCGCCCCGCGGCGGAGCCGGCCCCGCACACCTGAGCCGGCTGGTCACACCTCCAGCAACCACCTTCCGCCGCCTATCAGGGAGCACAGGCTCACCGCGTGGAACAGGAACAGCCACAGCCCCGCCGGGACGTTCGTGAGGCGGGAGAGCTGGTCCGCGTCCGAGTCGCCCGCCCCGCCGCGCGCCCGCTTCGCCTGGAGCTCGAAGGCCGGACGCACCCCGCCGAGCAGCAGGAACCACACCACCGCGTACGCGAAAGCCGCCTGCACCTGGGGCCCGGCGAGCCAGGACACCACCACGAAGGTGCCGCCCGTGAGCACCACCGTCAGCGCCCCGTACGCGTTGCGGATCATCACCAGCATCACGACCAGCAGGGCCGTCGCCGCCCACAGCAGCAGGGTGATCCGGCCGGCGGCCAGCAGGGCGGCGCCGCCGAGGCCGAGCAGCGGGGGAGCGGTGTAACCGGCCGCCGCCGTGAGGATCATGCCGATCCCGTGCGGCTTGCCCCGGCTGACCGTCAGTCCGCTGGTGTCGGAGTGCAGTCGTATCCCGGTGAGCTGACGTCCCGTGAGCAGGGCGACCAGGCCGTGGCCGCCCTCGTGGGCGATGGTGATGGCATTGCGCGAGAGCCGCCACAGCGTGTGCGGGACGACTATGGCGAGCGCCGCCACCATGGTGGCCAGCACCACCCACAGGTCGGGGTCGGGCTGCAGGCCGACGAGGCGGTCCCAGAGGTCGGGCAGCGCGGTCGATGCGGTGCTGTCCATGTTTCCCGGTGGCTCCCTCTCCTCGTACGGAGTCTGGCAGTGTGGCACGTATGTGCGGACGGTATGCAGCGAGTCGTAGGCCCGAGGATCTCGCAGGAATCTTTGAGATCGAGAAGTGGGAGCCCGAGGAGACCCTGGAGCCCGACTACAACGTGGCCCCGACCAAGGAGGTTTACGCCGTCCTCGACCGCCCTCTCAAGGACGTCGAGGACCCGCGACCGGTTCGGCAGCTGCGGAAGCTGAAGTGGGGGCTGGTCCCGAGCTGGTCCAAGACCCCCGAGGGTTCTGCCCGGATGATCAACGCGCGAGCGGAGACCGTGCACGAGAAGCCGTCGTACAAGAGGGCCTTCGCCACCCGCCGTTGCATCATCCCGGCCGACGGCTACTACGAGTGGGTCACCGGGTCCGGCGAGCGGGAGCTGGAGGTCGAGGGGAAGAAGAAGCGGCCGCGCAAGCAGCCCTACTTCGTGCTGCCCGCCGACGGTTCGGTGTTCGCGATGGCCGGACTGTACGAGTTCTGGCGCGACAAGACCCTGCCCGACGACCATCCGCAGGCCTGGTGGACGACCTGCTCCGTGATCACCACCGAGGCGGAGACGGGCCCGCTGGCCGTCTCCCCGGCCGACGGCCCGCGCTCGCTCGTCGACATCCACCCCCGGATGCCGCTGATGCTGACCCCGGACCGCTGGGACACCTGGCTCGACCCGTCCCGCACCGACCTCGACGACCTGCGCTCCCTGCTCGCGCCGCCGCCCGAGGGGCTGATGCGGGCCTATCCGGTGAGCACGGCCGTCAGCAACGTCCGCAACAACGGGCCGGAGCTGCTCAAGGAGCTGGAGGGGCCGGAAGAGGGCACTCTCTTCTAACCTTCTGGTGTGAAGACCGAGATCATCAGCACCGAGGCCGGGGACGCCCGCATCACCTGGCACCCGGCGCGGAAGGCGCGGCTCCTGCTGGCCGTGAGCCATGGCGCCGGCGGCGGCATCGAGGCACGGGACCTGCAGGCGCTCGCCCAGGTGCTCCCCGGCCATGGCGTGAGCGTCGCTCTGGTCGAGCAGCCCTGGCGGGTGGCCGGAAAGAAGGTCGCGCCCGCGCCGAAGACGCTGGACGTGGGATGGCGGGGCGTCTGGCCCTCCCTCGTGACGCCCGGCCTGCCGGTGATCTCCGGCGGGCGCAGTGCCGGGGCCCGGGTCGCCTGCCGTACGGCCGTCGAGCTGGGCGCCGCCGCCGTCCTCGCCCTGAGCTTCCCGCTGCACCCGCCCGGCAAGCCGGAGAAGTCCCGTGCCGGGGAGCTGCTCGGATCCGGGGTGCCCACCCTGGTCGTACAGGGCGGCAACGACCCGTTCGGGAAGCCGGAGGAGTTCCCGGACGGATCCTTCGAACTGGCCGAGGTGCCCTACGGCGATCATGGCTTCGCCGTGCCGAAGCGGGCGCCGATCACTCCGGAGGAGGCCGTGACGGTCATCACGGACGCGGTGGTGAAGTGGGTCGGGTCACTGCGGTGAAAGCCCGGGAATGCTGAGCCGCAGACCTCTGTTGAGGCGGACAGAAGCGCTGAAGAGCAGCGCAGACCGTCGTAGGAGAGGAAGTCCGCCGCATGGGTTCGACCTTCTGCCCGAGCCGCAGCAGCCGCGCTGACCTGGACTGGACGGTGCTGCATGCGGCCAAGACCACTCCCATTCGAGGGGCGGCCGGGACGGGTAGTCGTCTATCCTCCAATTCCGGTGGTACCGGTTTCGGTGCTGCCCGGAATCTTGAGGAGGTGGGTCCGGTCACTGGGATCGACGCAGGGACCGACAACGGTCAGGCGGAGCAGCCCGAGGGCCAGGGCGCGAGCACGGAGTCGACTGCGGAGCGCACCGCGCGCTTCGAGCGGGACGCGCTCGAATTCCTCGACCAGATGTACTCGGCCGCTCTGCGCATGACGCGCAACCCGGCCGACGCCGAAGACCTGGTGCAGGAGACGTACGCCAAGGCGTACGCGTCCTTCCACCAGTTCCGTGAGGGGACCAACCTCAAGGCGTGGCTGTACCGGATCCTCACCAACACGTTCATCAACTCGTACCGCAAGAAGCAGCGCGAACCCCAGCGCTCCGCGGCCGAGGAGATCGAGGACTGGCAGCTCGCCCGCGCCGAGTCGCACATGTCGACCGGTCTGCGCTCCGCCGAGTCGCAGGCGCTCGACCACCTGCCCGACTCGGACGTGAAGGAAGCGCTCCAGGCGATCCCCGAGGAATTCCGCATCGCCGTCTACCTCGCTGACGTAGAGGGCTTTGCGTACAAGGAGATCGCGGACATCATGGGGACACCCATCGGAACGGTGATGTCCCGACTGCACCGGGGCCGCCGTCAACTGCGCGGCATGCTCGAGGACTACGCCCGTGAGCGCGGGCTCGTCCCGGCCGGTGCCGGAGAGTCGAACGAAGCGAAAGGCTCGGGCTCATGAGCTGCGGAGAGCCGCACGAGACGGACTGCAGTGAGGTCCTCGATCATCTCTACGAGTTCCTCGACAGTGAGATGCCGGACGTCGATCGCGTCAAGTTCAAGCAGCACTTCAACGAGTGCTCTCCGTGCCTGGAGAAGTACGGTCTCGAAGAGGCCGTGAAGAAGCTCGTCAAGCGGTGCTGCGGCCATGACGACGTGCCGACCGACCTGCGCTCCAAGGTGCTGGGGCGGCTCGACCTGATCCGCTCCGGACAGGCCGTGCCCGAGCACGACGTGACGGCCTCGCCGGCGACACCGCAGGAGTCCTGAGCAGTCCGGTCGTTCACTCGAACGTGCTAATCGGCAGGTGATCAGCCCACGCCGCCTCCCCTCGCCGTCCTAGGCTCCTCGCAACTGTGCGGACCTGGGGCTGGAGGGGCGAGATGGAGGCGGTGCCGGCACGCGCGCGTGCGTACGTCGCCTGTGTCGCCGTAGCCGCACTGCTCTGTCTGCTGCCGCTGCCGGCCGTACGCACCCCCTGGTGGGAGGTCGCGCTGCTCGCCGCGCTCTCCGCCGGATGTGAGCAGGTCGCCGCCCGCCGGCGGTTCGCCGGCACCTTCTATCCCGTCCTGCTCGCCGGCGCCTTTCTGCTGCCGCCCCCTGCCGCCGCCCTCGTGGCCCTGCCGGGGGCGCTGCTGTCCCCGGCCGAGCAGCGCCCGCGGGGGCTGCGCCGCCTCTGGCGGGCCGCGCAGCTCATGGTGGGTGTGTGGGCGGCCGCACGGGTGCACGGGGCGACGGGCGGCCGGGACGCGGTCGTGGCCTCCGACTTCCCGTACGCGCTGGTCCCGGCCGGGGCCGCGGTGCTCGTCTTCTGCCTGGTGCTGAGCCTGCTGGACGGGGGGATCCTGGCGCTCGCCGTGGGGGCACCTCCCACGCCTTTCGGGCAGTGGGGGAGGATTCCCGTACGGCGGGCCTGGCGCGGTCTGTTCCTCCGCTCCCTCGCTCCCGTCGCCGTACACGGGCTGGCCGGGCTCATGATGGCCGTCCTGTGGCGTAGTCCCTACGGTCCCGTCGCCGCGTTGCTCGTGCTGCTGCCGATGTGTGTGTCGTGGTGGGTGTTCGCGCAGTACCACCGGGAGCGCGCCGCCCACCAGGCCACCATCCGGGCGCTGGTGCAGGCCGTCGACATCAAGGATGAGTACACGCGCGGGCACAGCGAGCGGGTCGGGCAGGCGTCGATGATGATCGCGCGGGAGCTCGGCATGGACGACGCCCGCATCGAGGTGCTGCGGTTCGCCGGGATCCTGCACGACGTCGGGAAGCTCGGGGTGCCGACGCGGTTGCTCAGGAAGGACGGCCCGCTGACGCCGGAGGAGCGCCGGATCATCGAGCTGCATCCCGAGTACGGGCACGAGATGGTCCGGGGCATCTCCTTCCTCGGGGAGGCCCGGGCCGCCGTACTGCACCACCACGAGCGGCTGGACGGGAGCGGATACCCCTACGGGCTGATGGGGGGTCAGATCCCGGAGTCCGCGCGGGTGGTGGCCGTGGCCGACGCCTTCGACGCCATGACGTCCACCCGGTCCTACCGGCGGGCCCGGCCCGTCGGCGCCGCGCTGGAGGAGCTGGAGCGGTGCGCGGGCAGCCAGTTCGACCCACGGATGGTGACCGCCCTCGTCCGCGCCCTGTCCCGGCACGGCTGGCATCCGGCGGTCACGGCCGACGAGCCGGGTGTGCCGCGTCCTCGTCCGGAGGTCACCGGGCGGTCGGGGGTGCGCCGGTGAGCGCCCGGAGCGCGCCGAAGACGCCCTGCCGGGTGCCGCCCCTCCTCATCCTGGTCCACACCTCCGCCGCTCTCCTCGCCACCGGCTCGCTCGCCTTCGTCCTCTGGACCGGGCTCGAGGAGCGCGGCACCGCCCTCGCCTTCGGGGTGCTGATCACGGTCGGCAAGCTCAACCGGCGCAGCGGACCCCATGTCAGGGAGGCCGCGCCCCTCGGTGCCGCCGGGGCGCTGTCCTACGCCCTGCTCGGCGAGAACGCCGGTGCGCCCACGCAGCACGGCGCCGCCCAGGTCGTCACCGTCGTCCTCGCCGCCTCACTCGTCGGCAGCGTGCCGCACGTCGGACGCGGACAGGGCCCCACCGCCGACCAGCTCGCCCGCCGCGTCCTGACCGTCGGATTCGCCGCCGTGTGCTTCCAACCCCTGTACAACCAGGGGACCTTCGCGCAGTGGAGCGGTCCCGCGTACGCCCTGCTCCTGCTCGCCCTGCTCTCGCTCACCGCGCTGTGCGACGCCGTGCTCGCGGCCGCCCTGGCGCACTCCCGCACCCGCTGGCCCTTCGGCCCGCTGCTCAGGGACGAGCTGCGGGCCCTGCTCGGCATCGGGTCCGCCGTCGTGGCCACCGGCGCCGTGATGGCGCTCGCGGTCGCCGTCGCGGGACTGTGGGCACTGCCCGTCTTCTCCGTGCCCCTGCTGCTCACCCAGCTCTCCGTCCGCCGGTACGCCGCCGTCCGCTCCACCTATCGGCAGACCATCGCCTCCCTCGCCCGTGCCACCGAGATAGCCGGGTACACGCCCGCCGGGCACGCCCGCAGGGTCGCCGCGCTCAGCCGGGAGGTCGGGCGGGACCTGGGACTGTCCCGGCCCGAGCTCACCGTCCTGGAGTACGCCGCCCTCATGCACGACATCGGCCAGCTGAGCCTCGTCGACCCGGTGCCCGCGGGTGCCACCGCGGGCCTGCCCCTGGCCGAACAGCGCCGTATCGCGCTCCTCGGCGGGGCCGTCGTACGTCAGACGGGTGTGGACGCGGCCGTCGCCGTGGTCGTGGAGCGGCAGGCCGACCCCTGCCGGGAGCAGCCGCTGGCCGCGCGGATCGTGCGGGCCGTGAACGCGTACGAGGAGAAGGCGCGTGACGCCGGACCGGGCGGGCCACTGACCGCGCTCGAGGAGCTGCGCCTGGGCACCGCGGGGGACTACGCTCCGGAGGTCGTGGAGGCGCTGGCCAGGGTGCTGTCGAGAGACTGTCTGACCTCCCCCGTGACGGGGTAACCCATGGGTAATGAGCGCCCTTCCAAGCACACGTGGTTGGATGCGAGAGAGAGGGTGTCCGGGGGCACAGCCAGCCCAATCGACGGAACTGGCAGGCGGGAATCGTGAGGATCTTCGGCAAGGGACGGCACCGGCCCTCCGCCTCCTGGCGGCAGGCCACGGACCGCGCGTTCACGCTGATCGGCGACGGTCGGTACGAGGACGCGGGCGCGCTGCTGACACGTGCCGCGGACCTGGAGCCGTGGCTGTCCGAGTCCTGGTTCAACCTCGCCCTGCTCCACAAGTTCCGGCACGACTGGGAGCAGGCGCGGGCCGCGGGCCTCAGGGCCGTGGCGCTGCTCGACCGGGAGACCGGGGCGCCCGACTGGTGGAACGTCGGCATCGCCGCGACCGCGCTCCAGGACTGGTCGCTGGCGCGGCGGGCCTGGCAGGCGTACGGGCTGCGGGTGCCCGGTGGGGCGACCGCGGCCGGTGAGCCGCTCGGCATGGACCTCGGCAGCGCGGCCGTACGGCTGTCTCCCGAGGGGGAGGCCGAGGTGGTCTGGGGGCGGCGGCTCGACCCGGCCCGGATCGAGGTGCTGTCCATTCCGCTGCCGTCCTCCGGGCGGCGCTGGGGCGAGGTCGCGCTGCACGACGGGGTCCCGCACGGCGAGCGGACCACGGCGTCCGGGCATGCCTATCCCGTGTTCGACGAGATCGAGCTGTGGGCTCCCTCACCCGTCCCCACCTGGGTGGTCCTCCTGGAGGCGGCCACCGAGGCGGACCGGGACGCGCTGGAGCAGCTCGCGGCGGACGCCGGGTTCGCGGCGGAGGACTGGTCGTCGTCGGTGCGGTTGCTGTGCCGGATGTGCTCCGAGTCGCGGATGCCGTCGGACGAGGGCGACGGGGAGCACCTGGACCCCCATGACCACAGCGAACCGGGACACCCCGGGCCGCTGGGGCACCGCACGGACGGTCAGCTGTGGGTGCCGGAGCGGGAGTGCGGGGTGGCTGCGCCGGCCTCGCTGGTTCGGGGACTGCTCGACGGGTGGGTCGCGGACAGCCCGGACTCCAGGGACTGGCGGGATCTCGAAGAGGTCTGCTGACCGTTCGCCGTACCCTGTATCAGCGTCACACCCTCTTTGTTCTTTGTTTGTGCAGGAAGGCGATCCGTAGGTCATGGCCCAGCAGGACACCGATCAGCAGCACGCGGGCGTGCTCCCCGTCGACGACGACGGGTTCGTCATCGACACCGAGGACACGGAGGAGCGGGAGAACGCCTGGCGTGAGCGCGGCACCTCGCGGCCCATCACCGTCGTCGGGAACCCCGTGCTGCACAAGGAGTGCAAGGACGTCACCGAGTTCGGTGAGGAGCTCGACCAGCTGGTCGCGGACATGTTCGCCAGCCAGCGCACCGCCGAGGGTGTCGGCCTCGCCGCCAACCAGATCGGCGTCGACCTGAAGGTCTTCGTGTACGACTGCCAGGACGACGAGGGGCGGCGGCACGTGGGTGTCGTGTGCAACCCGAAGCTCGTGGACCTGCCCGCGGACAAGCGCCGCCTCGACGACAGCAACGAGGGCTGTCTGTCGGTGCCCACCGCGTACGCGCCGCTCGCCCGCCCCGACTACGCCGAGGTCACCGGGCAGGACGAGAAGGGCAACCCGGTCAAGGTCCGTGGCACCGGCTACTTCGCCCGGTGTCTGCAGCACGAGACCGACCATCTGTACGGCTACCTCTACATCGACCGGCTCTCCAAGCGCGAACGCAAGGACGCGCTGCGGCAGATGGCCGAGAGCGAGCCCCGCTACCCCGTGGTCGCGAACGACTGACGTCCCACGACTCCCGCCCGCACGGCGCCTGTTCAGGAATCACTCCCCGAACAGGCGCCGTTCGCATGTGCGTCGCACGTTCGATCGGATGTGCTCACATAGTGATCCAATTCGAGTCACACATAGGGAGAATCCCGACACTGCGGGGTAGTGAATGAAGCAAATCCGTTCCCAGAATGGTCAGTTGTGGTGCTGAATGGGAAGTGCGGGGATACGCAACGGCGCACGCCCGGTTCAGCGGCAGGGGCATGCGTCAACTGGCGGCTGGAAGGGGTTTGTTCGTGCCTGCTTTCCCACACAGCACCACATCGACGCCGACGGCGATCGCGGTTCCACCGTCGCTCTCTCTCCCGGTGATCGAGGCAGCGTTTCCCAGGCAACTGCATCCGTATTGGCCCAGGCTCCAGGAGAACACCCGTGCCTGGCTTCTGGAAAATCGGCTCATGCCGGCGGACAAGGTGGCGGAATATGCCGACGGACTGTGCTACACGGACCTCATGGCGGGGTACTACCTCGGCGCCCCGGACGCGGTCCTCCAGGCGATAGCGGACTTCAGTGCGTGGTTCTTCGTCTGGGACGACCGGCACGACCGCGACATCGTCCACCGCCGTCCGCGCGCGTGGCGGCGGCTGAGGTTCCGGTTGCACGCGGCGCTCGACTCCCCACGGCGTCATCTGCACCACGAGGACCCGCTGGTCGCCGCCTTCGCCGACAGCATGGTGCGGCTGTACTCGTTCCTGCCGAGGGCATGGAACACCAGGTTCGCCGGGCACTTCCACGAGGTGATCGAGGCCTACGACCGGGAATTCCACAATCGCACCAGAGGAATCATCCCCCCGGTCGGTGAATACCTGGCACTGCGCCGCCTCACCTTCGCGCACTGGATCTGGACGGATCTGCTGGAGCCGTGCGCGGGACGTGAACTGCCGGACGGGATAAGGAAACACCCGGCGTACCGGCGGGCGGCGCTGTTGAGCCAGGAATTCGCCGCCTGGTACAACGACCTCTGTTCGCTGCCCAAGGAAATCGCGGGAGACGAGGTCCACAATCTCGGCATCAGTCTCATCAAACACGAGGGGCTGACCCTCGAAGAGGCGATCCGGGAAATGCGGCGGCTGGTCGAGAAATGCGTGGACGCATTCCTCGTCGCCGAGGCCGACGCCCTCCGTTTCGCCGACGGCCTCGACGACGGCACCGTGCGGGGAAAGGAACTGAGCGCCGCCGTCCGGGCCTGCGTCCGCAATATGCGCAACTGGTTCAGCACCGTCTACTGGTTCCACCACGAGTCCGGCCGTTACATGGTCGACAGCTGGGACGACCGGTCCACGCCCCCGTACGTCAACAACGAAGCGGCAGGTGAGAAATGACCGTCGAATCCGTGAAACCCGAAGCCACGGTGGCTCCCGAGTTGCGTGAGCCGCCGTTCGCGGGCGGGCGCGTCCCCGTCCTCGGCCACGGCTGGCGGATGGTCCGCGATCCGCTGAGCTTCATGTCCGGGCTCCGGCGGCACGGCGATGTCGTACGCCTCAGGCTCGGCCCCAAGACGGTGTACGCGCCCACCACCCCGGAACTGACCGGAGCGGTGGCGCTCAACCCGGACTTCATCATCGCCGGGCCGCTGTGGGAGTCCCTGGAGGGACTGGTCGGCAAGGAGGGCGTGGCCACCGCCAACGGCCCCCAGCACCGGCGGCAGCGGCGCGTCATCCAGCCCGCCTTCCGGCTCGACGCCATCCCGGCGTACGGGCCGATCATGGAAGAGGAGGCGCATGCGCTCGCCGAGCGCTGGCGGCCCGGTGAGACCGTCGACTGCACCTCCGAGGCCTTCCGGGTCGCCGTGCGGGTCGCGGCCCGCTGTCTGCTGCGCGGGGACTTCATGGACGAGCGCGCCGAACGGCTGTGCGTCGCGCTCGCCACCGTCTTCCGGGGCATGTACCGGCGGATGGTGATACCCGCGGGGCCGCTGTACCGGCTGCCCCTGCCGCCCAACCGAAAATTCAATCGAGCGCTGGCCGATTTGCATCTCCTCGTCGACGAGATCGTCGCCGAGCGCAGGGCATCCGGTCAAAAGCCGGACGATTTGCTGACGGCATTGCTGGAGGCGAAGGACGAGAATGGCGAGCCCATCGGGGAACAGGAGGTGCACGACCAGGTCGTCGCGATACTCACCCCCGGCAGCGAAACCGTCGCGGCCACGGTCATGTGGTTGCTCCAGGCTCTCGCCGCACACCCGGAACATGCGGACAAGATCTGCGCGGAAGTCGAATCGGTCACCGGCGGACGTCCCGTGGCATTCGAGGACGTCCGGGCGCTCACGTACACGAACTATCTGGTGATCGAGGTCATGCGTTTACGGCCCGCCGTGTGGATATTGACGCGGCGGGCGGTGCGGGACACGGAACTCGGTGGCTGTCGCATTCCGGCCGGGGCCGACATCGTGTACAGCCCGTATGCGATCCAGCGCGATCCGAAGTCGTACGACGACAGCGAGGAGTTCGATCCCCTGCGCTGGAGTCCCGAGCGGGCCAAGTCCGTGCCGAAACACGCCATGAGTCCGTTCAGCACGGGTAACCGGAAGTGCCCGAGCGACCATTTCTCGATGGCCCAGCTGACGCTGATCACGGCGTCGCTGGCCCGGAAGTACCGCTTCGAGCAGGTGCCCGGATCCGACGACACGCCACGGGTGGGCATCACACTGAAGCCGGCCGGGCTGTTGCTGAAACCCGTGCCGCGGAGGTAGGTCAGGCGGCCGCCTCCGGGCCCTGGAAGGTGCGCCGGTAGGCGTTCGGGGTGGTGCCCACCGCGCGCAGGAACTGGTGACGCAGCGCGGCCGCGGTGCCGAAACCCGCCCGGCCGGCGATCGCGTCCACCGTCTCGTCCGTCGCCTCCAGCAGCCGCTGGGCCAGCAGCACCCGCTGGCGCAGGATCCAGCGGTAGGGAGTCGTACCCGTCTCCTGCTGGAAGCGGCGGGCGAAGGTGCGCGGGGACATGTGCGCGCGCTCGGCGAGCTGCTCGACGGTGACCTCCTCGTCGAGATGCCGCTCCATCCACACGAGCACCTCACCCACGGTGTCGCACTGCGACCGGGGCAGCGGCCGCTCGATGTACTGCGCCTGCCCGCCGTCCCGGTGCGGTGGTACGACCATGCGCCGGGCGATCTTGTTGGCGACCTCGGTGCCCTGCTCCTTGCGCACGATGTGCAGACAGGCGTCGATACCGGCGGCGGTGCCCGCGGAGGTGATCACCGGGTCCTCGTCGACGTACAGGACGTCCGGCTCGACCGTCAGCCGCGGATACGCGAGCGCGAGCTCCTCCGCGTGGTGCCAGTGCACGGCGCAGCGCCGGCCGTCGAGCAGTCCGGCCGCGGCGAGCACGAAGACACCGGAGCACACGCTGAGCACCCGTGCCCCGCGGTCGACCGCGTTGCGCAGGGCCTCGAGCAGCTCGGGCGGGAAGTCCCGCGTCTCGTAGCGGGCGCAGGCCGGCACGGCGATCAGGTCGGCCGACTCCAGCCGCTCCAGGCCATGCTCGACGTGTACGGCGAAGCCCGCCCGCGAGGTCAGCGTCGGGCCCTCGGCCGAGGCGACCGCGAAGTCGTACACGGGCAGTCCGTCGTCGCTGCGGTCAGTGCCGAAGACCTCGCAGACGACACCGAGTTCGAAGGGATTCACACCGTCCAGGACGACGGCGGCCACGTTCTTCAGCATGCTGCCAGTGTGCCTCAGAAGTGGCAGTAAATCGAGGGTCCACGGCAGTCCTGCCACTGTTCGTAAGGAGTCTGCGGCGCGACAGTAGTGACATGACTTCAGCGCAGACAGAAGGACTGATCGCCATGTTGACCGTGTTCGCCATCTTCGTCCTCCTGGTCCTCCCGTCGGTGATCGGGATCCTGCACGACAAGCGGGTCGACCGTCAGATCAGGCAGGCGCACGAGTACCGGACCGCACACGGGGCGACCCGAACGGTCTAATCTCTCCTGGATCAACAACAGGGGAGGAACATGAGACACAGACTGTGGGCCGTGGCAGGCGGGGCGGCAGCCCTGACCCTGCTCACGGCCACCGCGGCCCATGCCGAGGGCGAGGGTGACATCAGGGTCACCAAGACCGTCGTCAACAAGGGCAACAACGTCATCGTCGGTACGGCGCAGACCATCACGTTCCCGATAGCCGTCACCATCAAGGACGACTCGGGCGCCAAGAAGATCACGCATCTCAGTACGTTCAACAAGTCCACCCCCTACGGCTTCTTCAGTTGGAACGGCGACTCTTCCTGTGTGAGGCAGAGCTCGACGACGTCGGTGTGCACCGGCACGATGACGGTCGACCCCGCATGGATCGCCGACAGCGACGACATCGACAGCAACAAGCTCGCCGGTGTCTGGGCGGTCGCCGCCATCGTCAAGGCCAACGACGGCGACTACTGGATCTACGACGACATCGCCCAGTACAAGGTCAAGCGCGCCGCCAAGCTCACCACGGACGCGACCCCCGAACCCGTCGCCAAGGGCTCCCAGCTCACCGTCAAGGGCAAGCTCTCCCGGGCCAACTGGGAGGACCTGAAGTACCACGGCTACCCGGGCCAGACGGTCAAGCTGCAGTTCCGCGCGGCCGGCGCCGCCCACTACAGCACCGTCAAGACCGTGAAGACGGACAACGTGGGGCGGCTCAGCACCAAGGTGACCGCCACGTCGGCGGGCAACTGGCGCTGGTACTTCCCCGGCACCACGACGACCTCGTTGAAGGTGTCGGCCGGGGACGCGGTCACACTCAGGTGACCAGCACGGCGACCCACCACTCCTGAATTCCCTTGCACGAGACCCGGCCGGTCTCGGTGGCGCACAGGGGGCGCTGTGAACTCAGCCGCACCTGTCCCGCCGAGACCGCCTTGTACGCGGAACTCGCGTCGCCGGGCAGCAGGACGATGCCGCTGTTGGTGGCCTCCAGGCCACTGCCGTCGACGGCGACCGGCTTCCAGGGGCGGCTCTTCGTCCCGTCCAGTGAGATCCGGATCGTGTCGCCCACCGCGAGGCAGACCGTACTGCCGCTGTCGGCCGCGTCGAGCTCCGAGGCGGACGTGCAGTCCGGCGACGAGGGCGACGGCGACGAGGGCGACGGCGACGAGGGTGACGACGAGGGCGGCGGCGACACGGTGTCGCTGCCGCCCCCTTCGTTTCCGGCCTGGGTCCCGCACCCCGCGAGCAGCAGTGTCAGTGCCGCCGAGGCGAGGGCGGTGCGGTGGGTCGTAGGGCGCATGGGGTGGCCTCCTCGTCGATGAGACGTGCCGCACGCGTACCCGGATCCACTGATTCTTGAAGGTGTCCCGTCAGAAGTCCTCGTCCAGGTCGACCGTGCCCTCCACCGCCACCTGATACGCGGACGGACGCCGCTCGAAGAAGTTGGTCAGCTCCTGGACGCCCTGGAGCTCCATGAAGGAGAACGGGTTCTCCGAGCCGTACACCGGGGCGAAGCCGAGGCGCGTCAGGCGCTGGTCGGCGACGCACTCCAGGTACTGCCGCATCGACTCGGTGTTCATGCCCGGCAGCCCGTCGCCGCACAGGTCGCGCGCGAACTGCAGCTCCGCCTCGACGGCCTCCGCCAGCATGTCGGTCACCTGCTGCCGGAGCCGGTCGTCGAACAGCTCCGGCTCCTCCTTGCGGACGGTGTCGACCACGTCGAAGGCGAAGGACATGTGCATGGTCTCGTCGCGGAACACCCAGTTGGTGCCGGTGGCGAGACCGTGCAGCAGGCCCCGGCTGCGGAACCAGTAGACGTACGCGAAGGCGCCGTAGAAGAACAGGCCCTCGATGCACGCGGCGAAGCAGATCAGGTTGAGAAGGAAGCGGCGGCGGTCGGACTGGGTCTGCAGACTGTCCAGCTTCTCGACCTCGTTGATCCACCTGAAGCAGAACTCCGCCTTCTCGCGGATCGAGGGGATGCTCTCGACGGCGTCGAAGGCCGCGGCCCGGTCCTCCGGGTCGGGGAGGTAGGTGTCGAGGAGCGTCAAGTAGAACTGGACGTGGACGGCCTCCTCGAAGAGCTGGCGGCTCAGATAGAGCCGCGCCTCGGGGGAGTTGATGTGCTTGTACAGCGTCAGCACCAGGTTGTTCGCGACGATCGAGTCGCCCGTCGCGAAGAAGGCCACCAGGCGGCCGATGAGGTGCTGTTCGGTGGGGCTGAGCTTCGCCAGGTCGGAGACGTCCGAGTGGAGGTCGACCTCCTCGACGGTCCAGGTGTTCTTGATGGCATCCCGGTAGCGCTCGTAGAAGTCGGGGTAGCGCATGGGGCGCAGAGTCAGCTCGAAGCCGGGGTCGAGCAGGTTCTGGGCAGTCATAACAGTCGGCGCGAAGCGCCGTCCTCCAGGGGTGGTGGTCGGGTGGCGGGTGGGAATTACTGGCAGGCCTCGCAGGACTCGGGGTTCTCAAGGGAGCAGGCGACCGCTTCTTCGGGGGCCGGCTGCTGTACGGGGACCGTCGCCTGTGCGGCACGGGCGATACGGGTCGCCGGGCGCGAGCGCAGGTAGTACGTCGTCTTCAGCCCGGACTTCCAGGCGTACGCGTACATCGAGGAGAGCTTGCCGATGGTCGGCGTCTCCAGGAACAGGTTCAGGGACTGGGACTGGTCGAGGAACGGGGTCCGCGCCGCGGCCATGTCGATCAGACCGCGCTGCGGGATCTCCCACGCCGTGCGGTACAGCGCCCGTACGTCCTCGGGGATCCACGCGAAGCCCTGCACCGAGCCGTTCGCGTCGCGCAGCGCCTCACGGGTGCGGGCGTCCCAGACACCGAGCTGCTTCAACTCGGCCACCAGGTACGAGTTGACCTGGAGGAACTCCCCGGACAGCGTCTCGCGCTTGAACAGGTTGGAGACCTGCGGCTCGATGCACTCGTACACACCGGCGATCGACGCGATGGTGGCGGTGGGCGCGATGGCGAGGAGCAGGGAGTTGCGCAGTCCGGTGACGGCGATACGGTCGCGCAGGGCCGCCCACCGCTCGGGCCAGGTGAGTTCGACGCCGTAGTGGTCGGGGTGCAGGACGCCCTGGGCGGTACGGGTCTTCTCCCAGGCCGGCAGCGGGCCGCCGCGCTCGGCGAGGTCGGCGGAGGCCTCGTAGGCGGCGAGCATGACGCGCTCGGCGATCCGGGTGGAGAGTTCCTTCGCCTCGGGGGAGTCGAAGGGGAGCCGCAGCTTGAAGAAGACGTCCTGGAGGCCCATCGCGCCTAGGCCGACCGGGCGCCACTTGGCGTTGGACCGTCCGGCCTGCTCGGTCGGGTAGAAGTTGATGTCGACGACCCGGTCGAGGAAGGTCACGGCGGTGCGGACGGTGGCGTCCAGCCGCTCCCAGTCGATGCCGTCGCCGGTGACGAACGCGCCCAGGTTCACGGACCCCAGGTTGCACACCGCCGTCTCCCCGTCGTCCGTGACCTCCAGGATCTCCGTGCAGAGGTTGGAGGAGTGGACGACATGGCCCGGGGTGGCCGTCTGGTTGGCCGTGCGGTTGGCGGCGTCCTTGAAGGTCATCCAGCCGTTGCCGGTCTGCGCGAGGGTGCGCATCATGCGGCCGTAGAGGTCACGGGCGGAGATGGTCTTGCGGGCGAGCCCGTCCGCCTCGGCCTTCCGGTACGCGGCGTCGAACTCCTCGCCCCACAGGTCGACCAGCTCGGGCACGTCGGCGGGGGAGAAGAGGGACCACTCGGCGTCCGCGTTCACCCGGCGCATGAACTCGTCCGGAACCCAGTGCGCGAGGTTCAGGTTGTGCGTACGGCGGGCGTCCTCACCGGTGTTGTCCCTGAGCTCCAGGAACTCCTCGATGTCGGAGTGCCAGGTCTCCAGGTAGACCGCGGCCGCGCCCTTGCGCCGGCCTCCCTGGTTCACGGCGGCGACCGAGGCGTCGAGCGTCTTCAGGAACGGGACGATGCCGTTGGAGTGTCCGTTGGTGCCGCGGATCAGCGAACCACGGCTGCGGATACGGGAGTACGACAGACCGATGCCGCCGGCGTGCTTCGAGAGGTTGGCGACCTGGTGGTAGCGGTCGTAGATGGAGTCGAGCTCGTCCTTCGGGGAGTCGAGGAGGTAGCAGGACGACATCTGGGGGTGCCGGGTGCCGGAGTTGAAGAGGGTGGGGGAGGAGGGCAGGTAGTCCAGGCGGCTCATGAGCGCGTAGAGCGCGGCGACTTCGTCCAGTGCCCTGACCGTGTCGTCCTCGGCGAGGCCGGACGCCACCCGGAGCAGGAAGTGCTGGGGCGTCTCGATCACCTTGCGGGTGAGCGGGTGCCTGAGGAGGTACCGGCTGTGGAGGGTCCGGAGGCCGAAGTAGCCGAAGCGGTCGTCGGCGTCGGTGTCGACCAGAGCGTCGAGCCGCTCGGCGTGGATCCGCACGAACTCGGCGGTGCGGTCGGCGATGAGGCCCTCGCGGTGTCCGACGGCGACCGATCCGGTGAACGACGTGACGCCCTGCGAGGCGGCCTCCGCGGCGATGCTGATCGTCAGCAGCCGGGCGGCCAGCCGCGAGTAGGCGGGGTCCTCGGAGATGAGGCCGGCCGCCGCCTCGGTGGCCAGCTCGCGCAGCTCCGTCACGTCCGCCCGGGCGGACCGGCCGCGGAGCGTGGCGGCGGCGACCCGTCCGGGGTCGGCGTCGGGGAGGTCGGCGGTCAGCTCGGTCAGGGTCCGCAACAGGGCGGTTCCGGGACCGTCTTCGTCCACAGGGGTGGTCGTGGCCGCTGAAGCCGGTTCGGCTGGCGCGATGGTCACGTGGGGCTCTCCCTCGCTGGGCACGGGGCCTTGCGGAGGGCAGGGGGCAGCACACGAGCGCACGCGGCGTCGCGCCCACCGGCCCACTCCACGAGGCCCGGACGGCAGGACACCCGGGCCGGTATGGCACGGGCGTGCTGTCGACAGGTCCTCGGACTGACTCTCATATGTGCTGATGCACGCATGAGTACACCGTTGCGGGACAGTTCCGGATTCGCACCGGATTCCCCTGCGGCGACAGCGAGCATGAGCATACATCTTGTGCTGGGTGAGGAAAGCAGGCCCATATGTTGTGTCGCGGTGACTTCAGAGCGTCAACTGGTAAGTGAGAAGCGTGAAGTCGTCGCCGGGTATCGGGTTCCAGTCGCGCTCGGGGGCGCGGGTGAAGCCGAGGCGTTCGTAGATGTGGTGAGCGGTGTGCATCGTGGGCTGGGTGCACAGGACGACGCCGGTGGCCGTGCCGCTCGCGCGGTCGACACAGGCCTGAACGAGGGCCTGTCCGATGCCTCTGCCCCGGGCCGCGTGCGCCACCGCGAGCATGCGGATCTCTGCTTCTCCGGGGCGGGCGAGGTCGGCCAGGGGGCCACCGGAGGGGACGAAGGTGACCCCGCCGAGGATGTCGTCGTTCTCCGTGGCCACCAGGACGTCCGCGGCGGACGCCCTCTTGGCCACGTCCTTGAGTTCTTCGAGGTACCAGTCGCTCTCACCGAACAGGAGAAGGCCGTCCTGGAGGTAGGCCTGGGCGGTGATCTCGCCGAGGGGTTCGTAGTCGGCGGGTACCGCGGGGCGGATCAGGATGTCCATGCGGGTGAGTGTGCCCGACGGATACGACAACGGGCCGCCGGACGAGAACTCCGACGGCCCGTGCGCACCGTGACTAGTGGGCCGTACCCGCAGTCGCCGGCGGAAGCTCCACCTCGACCCCGGGGTCGCCCGCGTCCGCCGTGTAGTCCTCCGGGCTGGTCTCGTCCACGCCGTCGGGAACGTTGGCCGCCTTCAGGACGAAGGTCAGGACCACCGTCACGACGACGTTGAGCACGAACGCCGTCAGGCCGATGTAGCCGATCTCGCCGATGCCCGGGATCTCCTTCGCCGAGCCGCCGAAGTGCTTCTGGGTCGGGGAGGCGACGCCGTACGCGGCGACCGTGCCGTAGATCATGCCGACCGCCCAGCCGGCGAGCAGGGCCCAGCGGTGGAACCAGCGGGTGAAGAGGCCGCCGACCAGGGCCGGGAAGGTCTGGAGGATCCAGATGCCGCCCAGCAGCTGGAAGTTGATGGCGACCGTCTTGTCCATCGTGAGGACGAAGACCAGCGCGCCCACCTTCACCAGCAGGGACACCAGCTTGGAGACCTTGGTCTCCTGCGCGGGCGTGGCGTCCGGCTTGATGAAGTCCTTGTAGATGTTGCGGGTGAACAGGTTCGCGGCCGCGATCGACATGATGGCCGCCGGGACCAGCGCGCCGATGCCTATCGCCGCGAAGGCCACGCCCGCGAACCAGGACGGGAACATGTCCTCGAAGAGCTGCGGGATCGCCAACTGCGGGTTGGTGACCTTGACTCCGGCCGCGATCGCCATGAAGCCGAGCAGCGCGAGCAGGCCCAGCATCAGCGAGTACAGCGGCAGGATCGTGGTGTTGCGGCGGATCACCTCACGGCTGCGGGAGGAGAGCGTCGCGGTGATCGAGTGCGGGTACATGAAGAGCGCGAGTGCGGAGCCCAGCGCCAGCGTGGCGTACGTCCACTGGCCCGCCTCCAGCGGGACGAGGCCACCGGCCTTGGCCGCCGTGTACTTCTCGCTCGCCGCGCCGAAGACGTCGTCGAACCCGCCCAGTTTGATCGGGATGTAGATGATCGCCACCGCGATGACGATGTAGATCAGCGTGTCCTTCACGAACGCGATCAGGGCGGGGGCCCGGAGTCCGGAGGAGTACGTGTAGGCCGCGAGGACACCGAAGGCGATCAGCAGCGGGAGGTCCTTGACGAACCAGTTCGTGTTCTCGCCGCCGCCGACCCCCATCACGTCGAGGACCGCCTGGATACCGACCAGTTGGAGCGCGATGTACGGCATGGTCGCGAGGATGCCGGTGACCGCCACCGCCAGCGACAGACCCTTGGAGCCGAAGCGGCCGCGCAC